>NZ_JBFUJU010000001.1:0-840690 GCF_056401215.1 Tardiphaga sp. P4_G1 | reverse complement strand
CTGTCCCTCCGCCCTGGGACATTAATTTTGGTGATGGGACCGTTCGCCATGGCAGATGTGCAGGCAACCGAAAAAACACCGCAGGCGGAACGCTGGGCACTCGCTCGGCGCCTCCGAAAGTCCTGATGCACACTAACCTGCGGAAGACCGCATTCGCATCAGGCCCAAGGGTGCAACGGGCACCCGGCGTTCCGCACGCCCTCTCACAAGGGGGCGGGAATGCGAGAGACGACGGCGCCCCCGCGCCGCAAATAACAGGGGTGATGACGCATGTCTGAAGAGCAGTGGCTGTTTGACAGTTGAATCCGCATCGAACGTCGCGGCCTGCGCGTAACGCGCGCTGTCGTCGGCACCGTCCAGCCCACCACTTCCGGAAATCCTGACCTCCGCTTTTGTGAGAGCTCGCTGACCAGATTGGTAAACAGCTTAATCACTGGCGAAAAAGCTCCCGGCTGTGTTGCATCCATTCCGCTCTGTGAAATTCACGTCCGCAGCGTGAAATGTTGTCGCTTGCCAAGGCTGCCGTGAAAGGTCACAAAAAACTGAACTGGGACGAAACACCAATCGGAGAGACGTTTGAGCATCAAGGGCAAGGCATATATCGCCGGCATCTACGAACACCCGACCCGGCATGCGCCGGACAAATCCATCGCGCAGTTGCATGCCGAAGTCGCCAAGGGCGCGCTCGAGGATGCGGGCCTGACGCACAAGGACGTCGACGGCTATTTCTGCGCGGGCGATGCGCAAGGGGGCCTGTGGCCGATGGTCGACTATCTCGGCCTCAAGCCGCGTCACGTCGACTCCACCGAGACCGGCGGCTGCTCCTACATCATCCATCTCGGCCATGCCGCGCAGGCGATCGCTGCGGGCAAGTGCTCGATCGCACTCGTCACACTGGCCGGCAAGCCACGCACCGGCGCGATGCCGCCGCGTCTGCAGGGCGCTGAAGCCGATTTCGAGACCGCTTACGGTGCGACCACGCACAATGCCTATGGCATGTGTGCCATGCGTCATATGCACGACTACGGTACGACCAGCGAACAGCTCGCCTGGATCAAGGTCGCGGCCTCGCATCACGCGCAATACAACCCGCACGCGATGCTCAAGGACGTCGTCACCGTCGAGGACGTGCTGAACTCGCCGATGATCTCCGATCCGCTGCACCGCATGGATTGCTGCGTCGTCTCGGACGGCGGCGGCGCCATGATCGTCACCACGCCCGAGATTGCCAAGAGCCTGAAGAAGCCGCTGGTCCGCCTGATCGGCCACGGCGAAGCCATGAAGGGTCCGCGCGGCGGCAAGGATCTCGACCTCACTTACTCTGCCGGTGTGTGGTCCGGTCCGCGCGCGTTCGAGGAAGCGGGCGTGACGCCGCAGGACATGAAGTATGCGTCGATCTACGATAGCTTCACCATCACCGTGTTGATGCAGCTCGAAGACCTCGGCTTCTGCAAGAAGGGCGACGGCGGCAAGTTCGTCTCCGACGGCAACCTGATCTCGGGCGTCGGCAAGCTGCCGTTCAACACCGATGGCGGCGGCCTGTGCAGCAACCATCCCGTCAATCGCGGCGGCATGACCAAGATCTTAGAGGCCGTGCGCCAGCTGCGCGGCGAAGCCCATCCCAAGGTGCAGGTGCCGAATTGCGATCTGGCGATCGCCCATGGCACCGGAGGCCTGCTCGGCGTACGTCACGCCGCATCGACCGCTATTCTGGAGCGCGTGTAATGACTGAAGCCAAGAAGTATCCGACGCCCGCTGGCAATCCTGAATCGCAGCCGTTCTGGGATGCGGCCAAGGATGGCAAGTTTATGATCAAGCGCTGTACGACCTGCGGCGAAGCGCATTTCTTCCCGCGCGCGATCTGCCCGTTCTGCTTCTCCGACAAGACCGAATGGGAGCAGTCGTCGGGCGAGGGCGAGATCTATACCTACAGCCACATGCGCAAGTCGGCGACCGGCCCTTACGTGATCGCCTATGTGACGCTGAAGGAAGGCCCCTCGGTGCAGACCAACATCGTCGATTGCGATCCGGGCAGTCTGAAGATCGGACAGAAGGTGAAGCTGGTGTGGAAGCCCACCGACGGCGCGCCGCTGCCGTTCTTCACGCCGGCGTAGCGCTCGCTTTCTTCCCCTCTCCCCCAGCGTGGCGAAGCCGCGCGCCGCGGGAGAGGGTGGATCGAACGCTCTAGCGAAGCTTCGCTTCGCAGGGGCGTTCGAGACGGGAGAGGGCGGTGCTTGCCGCTACCCCTCTCCCTGCAAAGTGTGGAGTGGGCGCCTGTGCTACCCTCTCCCGCAAGGGGAGAGGGCGCAATTATTGGCGCCGCAAAGCAAAAAGAACAATCGAGGAGCGAGCTCAAATGCCCATCAACTACGAAGCCCTGATGGCGATGAAGAACATCGGCCAGAAGTATGCCTGGACCGATCGCGAAGTGATGCTCTACGCCTATGGCATCGGCATGGGCGCCGATCCGATGGACGAGCGTGAACTCGCTTTCGTCAATGAAGGCACCTATACGCCGCGTCCGCTGAAAGTCGTGCCGACCTATGCATCGGTTGCCGCATGGGGCTCGGGCCCGGGCGAGATGGGTCTCAACAAGCTGCTCGTCGTCGATGGCGAGCGCGACATCACCTTCCACAAGCCGCTGCCGGTGGCTGCGAAGATCACCGCCGATAGCAGCGTGCTCGGCGTGTTCGACAAGGGCGCCGACAAGGGCGCGGTGATCCTGCATCAGACGATCCTGCGCGATGAAGCCGGCGAGGCGCTGGCGACTTTGGTGGCCTCGCGTTTCGCCCGCGGCGATGGCGGCTTTGGCGGCAAATCGGAAGGCCAGCCCGAGCCGCATGCGATGCCGAAGCGCGCACCGGACAAGACGGTCGATATCACCACGCGGCCCGATCAGGCGTTGATCTATCGCCTGTGCGGCGACCGCAACCCGCTGCACTCCGACCCCGAATTCGCCAAGCGCGCCGGCTTCCCGCGTCCGATCCTGCACGGCATGTGCACCTATGGCATCACCTGCCGCGGCGTGCTGCAGACCTATGCCGACTACGATCCATCGGCCTTCAAGCAGCATGCGGTGCGGTTCTCGTCGCCGGTGTTTCCGGGCGAGACCGTCAGCATGGATTTGTGGAAGGACGGCAACGTCGTGAGTTTTGAAGCCAAGGTGAAGGAACGCGGCGTCACCGTGATCAAGAGCGGCAAGACGGTGCTGGCTTAGAACTCAATCCTCAAGACGTAAGACGTGGATGGCCGGGTCAAGCCCGGCCATGACGGAGCAAAACAAAAAACAAAATCATAAAAATACAGGGAGAACGTCATGGGTCTTCTCGACGGCAAGGTTGCCATCATCACAGGCGCCGGCGGCGGCCTCGGTGAAGCCTACGCAAAACTGTTCGCACGCGAAGGCGCATCCGTCGTGGTCAACGACCTTGGCGGCCCGCGCGACGGCTCCGGCTCCGATCTCTCCATGGCGCAGCAGGTCGTCGACGCCATCAAGAAGGAAGGCGGCAAGGCCGTCGCCAATGGCGCCGACATCTCGACCATATCAGGCGGCCAGTCGGTGTTCGACGATGCCATCAAGGCGTTCGGCAAGGTCGACATCCTCGTCAACAATGCCGGCATCCTGCTCGACCAGACCTTCGCCAAGGCCACGGAAGCTGCGTGGGACAAGGTCATGAAGGTGCATCTCAAGGGCACATTCTGCGTCACCCAGCCGGCCTTCAAATGGATGAAGGAAAATGGTGGCGGCGTCATCGTCAACACGTCCTCGACTTCCGGCCTGATCGGCAATTTCGGCCAAAGCAATTACGGCGCGGCCAAAGGCGGCATCTGGGGCCTGTCCAATGTGCTGGCCATCGAGGGTCGCAAATACAATATCCGCGTGTGGACGCTGGCGCCGGGCGCGCTGACCCGCATGACCGCCGACCTGCCGCGCTATATCGAAAATCCCGGCGCGGCCTTGGGTCCCGATGGCATCGCGCCGGCGGTGCTCTACATGGTCAGCGATCTCTCCGGTAGTCAGACCGGCAAGGTGCTCGGCGTGTCCGGCCCGCGCGGCGTCCGCGAGATGAAGATGATGGAAATGGAAGGCTGGAAACCGCCCCATGACGGCTGGAGTGCGCAGGACGTGGTGACCCATGCCGGCGAGATATTCTTCTCGGAGGAAGATACCAAACACGGCGCGCGGCGGTTCTAGGTCCATGACCTCAGGGATGCTCACGCTGCGCGCAGCGCATCCCGACGAGGCCGCAGCGCTGACCGAACTCTGCCTGCGCTCCAAGGCCGTCTGGGGCTATGACGCTGCCTTCATGGCGGCGTGCCGTGATGAACTCACGCTGACGCCTGAGACTTTTGGCAGCTCGCTACTTCAGGTCGCCGTCCGCGACGGACGCGTGATCGGCATGGTTCAGGTCGGGATCGCGGGCGAAGTCGCCCAGCTCGACAGACTGTTCGTCGAGCCGGATCAACTGCGATCGGGAGCAGGGCGCATCCTGCTGGACTGGGCAAAGGCAGCAGCGCGCCAAGTGGGTGCCGTGGTCATGATCATTGAGGCTGATCCGGGCGCAGCCGGGTTTTACCGCCGTGAGGGTGCGGTGGATGCGGGAACGGTCGCGTCCGGCTCGATACCGGGGCGATGCATTCCGAAGCTGTCTCTCGCACTTTGAAGCCTTGTTGATGGATGATAGTGTCCGGCCAGAATGTCCGTTCCAAGCGCCAATATCCAGAGAGTAACCATGAAACTGACCGCCAAAGCCGCCGGCACCTTCGCCATCGCACCGACCCCGTTCCTCGACGACGGCCGCATCGACGACAAGTCGATCGACGGCCTGACGGATTTCTATGAGGAGGTCGGCTGCAACGGCGTAACCGTGCTCGGCATCATGGGCGAGGCGCCGAAGCTGGAGGGGGCCGAGTCCGAGGCCGTGGCAACCCGCTTCATCAAGCGTGCTGGCGACAAGATGCAGATCATCGTTGGCGTTTCCGCGCCCGGTTTCGCTGCCATGCGCTCGCTGGCGCTGAAGTCGATGGATGCGGGGGCTGCCGGCGTCATGATCGCCCCGCCGCCGCATCTGCGCACCGACGATCAGATCACCAACTATTTCAAGCAGGCGGTGGATGCCATTGGCGATGACGTGCCGTGGGTGCTGCAGGATTATCCGCTGACCCTCACCGTGGTCATGACCCCCGCGGTGATCCGCAAGATCATCATGGACTCCAAGTCCTGCGTGATGCTGAAGCACGAGGACTGGCCGGGCCTGGAGAAGATCACCGCGCTGCGCAACTTCCAGAAGGACGGCAGCTTGCGCGAAACCTCGATCCTCACCGGCAATGGCGGCGTGTTCCTGGATTTCGAAATGGAGCGCGGCGCCGATGGCGCGATGACGGGTTATGCCTTCCCTGAGCTGTTGATCGACGTCGTCAATCTTCAGAAGAAGGGCGAGCGCGACAAGGCACATGATCTGTTCGACGCGCATCTGCCGCTGATCCGCTACGAGCAGCAGCTCGGCATCGGCCTCGCGGTCCGCAAATATGTACTGCACAAGCGCGGCGTCATAGCCTCGGCAGCGCAGCGCAAGCCGGGTGTCGCGATCACGGCGCAGGCGAAGGCGGAAGTCGATTATCTCCTGTCGCGCGTGGCTCGCTATGATAAGCGCGCGAACATCGCACCGCAGTCGAGCGCTGCGGGTTAATAACTCCCCAGAAGTGTCATGGCCGGGCTTGACCCGGCCATCCATCTTCAGGGTTGCCAAGTAAAAGATGGATGCCCGGATCAAGTCCGGGCATGACAAACGAGAGGTCGGCGATCGCCGGCACAACAGGCATCACAGAATGCCGATCAGGGAGAAACTGAATGCCAAGCGAGCCCGGCGTTGTGCGTCCTGCTTCCACCATCCTCCTGCTGCGCAAGGGTGCAACCGACGCCATCGACGTCTTCATGATGGTGCGGCACTATCAGATCGAATTCGCATCGGGCGCACTGGTGTTTCCCGGCGGCAGCGTCGATGCCGGAGATCGCGAGATCGGTACGCAGCCGAACCTATATAGCGGCGGTGACGGCCTCGATCCCGATGCGCTGGCTTTCAAGATCGCCGCGATCCGCGAGACTTTCGAGGAAAGCCGCATCCTGCTGGCGCGACCGCGCGGCTCTAACGACCTGATCGCCGCGACGAAGGCGAGCGCCATCGCCGATCAGCATCGCGATGCGCTGAACGAGGGCAAGGTCAAATTCGCCGATATCATCGCCGAGAACGATCTGGAGCTCGCGCTCGATCTGCTGGTGCCTTACGCACACTGGATCACCCCGGAAGGCATGAAGAAGCGCTTCGACACATGGTTTTTCCTTGCCGAGGCACCGCCCGAACAGGTCGGCATGCACGACGGCAAGGAGTCCACGGATTCGATCTGGCTGTCGCCGCGCGAAGCTCTGGAAGGCGGCGCATCGGGCCGTTTCACGCTGCCGTTCCCGACCACGCGCAATCTCATCAAGCTCGGTAAGCAGCCCAGCGTCGCGGGGGCACTCGACGACGCCAACCGCAGCACGATCGTCAGCGTCACGCCCATCGTCACGCGCGATGGCGACAAGCGCCAGCTACGGATTCCGATCGAGGCCGGCTATGACGGCGAGGTGTTCGAACTCACCGGCGCGCCATAGCGCGCTGGTCTATCCCGCTTTGGCTTGCGGCGCCGCGGCGGCATTCTCCCAGAATGGCCGCCGCAACTCGCGCTTCAGCACCTTGCCCGCACCCGACAGCGGGAACGGTTCGCTGCGCACGTCCACGCTGCGCGGGCACTTGTAGCCGGCGATCTTCTCCTTGCAGAAGGCGATGATCTCGGCTGCATTGACACTCGCACCGGGCTTCGGAATGACGAACGCATGCACGGTCTCGCCCCATTGCGGATCTGGAATGCCGATCACGGCGCATTGCGCCACGGCCGGATGTTGAGCAACGACGTTCTCAACCTCGGTGGAATAGACGTTCTCGCCGCCCGAGATGATCATGTCCTTCATCCGGTCGACGAGATAGATGTAGCCTTCATCGTCCATGTAGCCGCCGTCGCCTGTATGCATCCAGCCATCGATCACGGCCTTGGCGGTTTCCTCCGGTCGCTCCCAATAGCCCATCATGACGTTCTGGCCGCGGACCGCGACCTCGCCGACTTCACCATTCGGCACAGGCTTGCGATTGGCGTCGACGATACGCGCCTCGCAGCCGATCGCCGCGCGGCCACAGGCGCGTTGACGGTTCTTGGCGGTGGCTTCCTCGCCGAAATGTTGATCCCACGGCAGGTGCGTCGCCAGCGGCGACAATTCGGTCATGCCGTAGAGCTGATGGAATTCGGTACCGGGCATTCCTGCCATCGCGCGCTTCAGCAGCGCGTCGTTGATCGGCGAGGCGCCATACATCATGATTTTCAGAGATGAAAGATCGGCAGTCTGGAATGCGGGGTGATCGACCAGCATCTGGATCATGGTCGGGACGATCAACGTCGCCGATACTTTCTCGCGGGCGACGGTCTGCATCACCAGTTCCGGATTGAACACCCGGACGATGACATTGGTGCCGCCAGAGGCCAGTGAGGTGAACATCACGCCGCCATTGGCGACGTGAAACATCGGTGCGGCGTTGAGATAGACCGAGCCGTAAGGCAGCAGGCCTTCGCTCATCATGTGCAGCGAGTTGCTCATGATATTGCCGTGGCTCAGCATCACGCCCTTGGAACGGCCTGTGGTGCCGCCAGTGTAAAAGATACCCGCGAGATCCTCGCGTGTCCGCATCGCATCCAGCACGGGCTCTGTCGATTGGACCAGCTCATCGTAGTTGTGCGCTTCCGCGGGACCTTTTTCGTCGTCCGCATAGACCAGCGTGAGTGGCATCGCTTTGGCAAGTTCGACGCCCATGGCGGCGAAGGCGCTGTCGACGACAAGCGCCGTGGCACGGCAGTCGAGCAGGGAGTCGAGAATTTCGGCCTGGCTCCAGCGCACATTGGTCGGCACGATCACAGCGCCGGCCCAGGCGATACCCAGATAGAGTTCGAGATAGCGGTCGGAGTTCAGCATCAGCACCGCCACGCGGTCGCCGTGTTTGACGCCAAGCTTTTGCAGCGCACCGGCGAGCCGCGCAACGCGATCTCCAACCTCGCGCCATGTCCGGCGGCGATCGCCATCGATGGTCGCTATCGTCTGCGGGCTGGTCTGCAGCGCACGGCGCAGGCCTTGCGTGATATTCATGGCGCTTCCCCTCGGTATTGCGGATGCTGCGTGCATCTCTGTAGCGCGATCATAGCGATGGGTGAGGAGCGGGCAAGCGTAGCCAATCGCTTATATCTCACCAGATGGTTCAAAGGATTTGCGCGAGCTTTGCGATGCAAAACGCGTCAGAGAAAAATCTGGAACTGTTCTCATCTGTTGACGATTCAACTCCTGCGCGTAACATCGCGACAGGCCCGCCAGAGGCCATTGGGAGTGAAATGCATGAGACAGCTTGCTCGTCGGGGCGCGTCTTCGCGTCCATTTTTCAACGGGACACTTAACTCACATACAATACTGCACCGTTGGCTCCGAACATCCATCGCAGCAGCGCTTGGCGCGACGTTGTTGGGCGGTGCCGCAAACGCACAGACCAAGGGCACACCAGATCACATAAAGGCGGTTACATCGGCAATCGATAGCGCCGCGATCACAGCCAATACGGCGACGTCCAAGGACTGGCCGACTTACGGCCTTGATTATGCCGAGACGCGCTTCAGCAAGCTCAATCAGATCACGGCCGAGAACGTCAAAGATATCGGCCTGATGTGGACCTACAATCTGGAATCCATCCGCGGCGTCGAGGCGACGCCGCTTGTGGTGGACGGCATCATGTATGTGTCGGCGCCATGGAGCGTGGTGCATGCCGTCGATACCCGGACCGGCAAGCGGCTATGGACCTTCGATCCCGGCGTAGATCGCGAGAAGGGCTATCGTGGCTGCTGCGATGTCGTGAATCGCGGCGTCGCGCTCTACAAGGGCAAGGTGTTCGTGGGGGCTTATGACGGCCGGCTGGTCGCACTGGATGCCGCGACCGGCACGAAGGTCTGGGAGAAGGACACCGTCATCGACCGCAAGATGTCCTATACGATCACCGGCGCGCCGCGCGTGTTCAACGGCAAGGTGGTGATCGGCAATGGTGGCGCCGAATATGGCGTGCGCGGTTACGTTACGGCCTATGACGCTGAGACCGGCAATCAGGCATGGCGCTGGTTCACGGTGCCCGGTGATCCGGCCAAGCCGTTCGAGGACGACTCCATGGCTGCCGCGGCGAAGACCTGGGATCCGGCCGGAAAATACTGGGTCAATGGTGGCGGCGGCTCGGCCTGGGATACGATCACCTTCGATCCCGACCTGAACATGGTCTATATCGGCACCGGCAACGGCTCGCCGTGGAATCGCAATCTGCGCAGTCCGGGAGGCGGCGACAATCTCTATCTCGGCTCGATCGTCGCGCTGAATGCCGATACCGGGAAATATCTCTGGCACTATCAGGAAACGCCCGGCGACAACTGGGACTATACCTCGACGCAGCCGATGATCCTGGCCGATCTCACCATCGACGGCGCACAGCGCAAGGTGGTGCTGCACGCGCCGAAGAATGGCTTCTTCTTCGTCATCGACCGCACCAACGGCAAGTTCATCTCTGCCAAGAACTTTGTCGATGTAAACTGGGCCACCGGCTACGACGCCAGCGGAAGACCGATCGAGGTGCCGGAAGCCCGCTCGCCGGACAAATCCTTCGACAGCATTCCCGGACCGTTCGGTGCCCATAACTGGCATCCGATGTCGTTCAATCCACAAACCGGTCTGGTCTATCTGCCGGCGCAGGGCGTGCCTTTGAACCTCACGGGCGAGAAGGCGCTGGTGCAGAATGCGCCGGCGGAGAACAAGTTCGGCGGCACCACCGGCTGGAATGTCGGCTTCTCGCTCAATGCGGCGCCACCGAAGAATCTGCCGTTCGGGCGTCTCATCGCCTGGGATCCGGTCAAGCAGAAAGAAGCATGGCGCGCTGAATACATCGCGCCCTGGAATGGCGGTACGCTCACGACGGCCGGCAATCTCGTGTTCCAAGGGACCGCGGACGGCCGGTTCATCGCCTACAATGCCAAGACCGGCGAGAAGCTCTGGGAAACGCCGGTTGGCACCGGCGTGGTGGCTGCGCCTGCGACCTATGTGGTCGATGGCGTGCAATACGTCTCGGTGGCGGTCGGGTGGGGCGGCGTGTTCGGCATCACCCAGCGCGCGACGGATCGTGAGGCGCCCGGCACGGTCTATACCTTTGCCATTGGCGGGAAGGCGCCGTTGCCTGCCTTCACCAAGTACCAGATCGGCAATCTGCTGACCGGGGTCAAATACGATCCCGCTCACGTGCCGGAGGGGACTTCGATCTACGTTAATGCCTGTGCGACCTGCCACGGTGTGCCGGGTGTGGATAAGGGCGGCAATGTGCCCAACCTGGGCTATGTCCCCACCGAGACCATCACCAACCTGAAGGACATCGTCTTCAACGGGCCATTCAAGGACAAGGGCATGCCTGATTTTACCGGCAAGCTCACGGAAGCGGATGTGGTCAAGATCCAGGCCTTCATCCAAGGCACGGCCGACGCGATTAGGCCGAAATAAACACCATGCTGGACGGTTCGGCCCGATCGGGCCGTCCAGCATGTTCCCCCGGCGGCTGAAGTCGGGATATATTGGGACGCTCTGAAGTCCGGTCCCACAACCATGTCCTCTGCCATTGCGGCATTCTTTCAGCGGGTCCGATCGTCCTCGCTCTCGATCGGCCAGCTGACCTTCAGCGGGTTCCTGCTGGTGCTGACGGTGATCCTGATCACCAGCGTCGCCAGCGTGGTCGCGATCCGTCATATTGACAATACCTTCGCCGAGCTTGAGCGGCTGCAGAGCGTCGGCGATCTGGCCGAAAACATCGACCGCCGCCTGATCAGCCTGCGGCTGGCAGCACGCGATTTCGTCACCGATCCCGACGCACAACCGGAAAAGGTCTCGCAGGCTGCCACGGCGCTCGGCGATCTCCTGAAGAAGACCCGGATCGAGCTCGCGCCCGAGCAGCGCGACATGATCGACGGTGTCGATGCGCGGCTGACCAAGTATCGCGAAGGGATTGAGCGCGTCTCATCGCTGATTGCACGTCGCTCCGCTATGCTGGCGACGCTCCCGCCGCTCCGCGAGCAATTCGAGAACGCCGTTCCGGATGTGACGAATTCAAATGCCGCCAAGGCCATGTTCCGGGCGCAGAACGAGATCGCGGCGGCTTTGCTGGCGCGCGATCCGATCGGAGCCGAGCAGGCCGCCCAGCGCATGCGTGCGCTGCCGATCAGCACGCCCGCGCTTCGTGCGGCCGCCGATGCCTACACCGATGCAATCATCTCGATCTCGGAAACCGAGAGCGAGATCGCCGATCTCGACAGGGATGTGCTTGGCGCCGAAGGCCGATTAATCGGGCGGGTGACCGAATTGTTGCGCGAGCTTAGCGCCCGTCGCGGCCGCGTCCTGTCGCGTGAGTTCGCGCGCACGCTGACCGAGGCAAGATGGCAAAGCATCATCCTTGGCACGGCGGGCGTTCTGGTCGGGCTGTTGGCGGCACTATTCGTGGTGCGGCGGATCGTGAAGCCGCTGAAGGCGATTGCCAAGTCGATCCGTGCGCTAGCTGGCGGCGCCAAGCACACGCCGATCCCGGCCATGGATCTGGAGAATGAAATCGGTGACATCGCGCGCGCCGCGGAGGTGTTCCGCAAGACGCTGGTCGATGCCGATGCCGCGCGCGAGGCGGCCTTGCATGCGTTGGCCGAGCAGAGGCTGGCGGAAGAGAGTTATCGCAAGCTGTTTGAAGGATCCGTCGACGGCATCTATGTGACGACGCCGGCAGGTGCGCTGCTCAATGCCAATCCGGCACTGGCGCGGATGATGGGGTATGATTCACCGGAAGACCTGATCCGCGCCACGCTGGATATCTCGCGCAACATCTATGTCGATCCCGCGGCGCGCGCCGAGTATCAGCAGCGCATGGCAAGCGACGGAATGGTGCGCGAATTCGAGTATCAGGTCCGTCAACGGCACGACACGGTCCTCTGGCTGTCCGACAGCGCCACGGCGGTCCGCGACGAGAATGGCGAGGTTGTGCGCTATGAGGGAACAGTCCGCGACATCACCAACCAGAAACATGCCGAAGCCGCGATCAGGGAAGGTCGCAGGTTGCTGCAGCAGGTCATCGATACCGTTCCTGCCGTCATCAACGTAAAAGACACCGATCTGCGATACGTCTTGATGAACCGGTATATGGCGGGGATTTTCGGCATCGAGCCCGGTGAGGCGATCGGGAAAACCACTGGCGAGTTGATGATGCGCTTTGGCGCGTCGAAGACCGACTCGCCTGACAAGATGGTGCTGGCGACCAGAAAGGGCCTCGGTTTCTACGAGGAAGAGTACAAGGACGCTGCCGGTGTGATGCGGCAGTGGCTGGTCAACAAGCTGCCTTTGCTGACGACCGATGGTGATATCCAGAACATCGTGACCGTGGCGCTCGATATCGGCCAGCGCAAGCGCAGCGAGCAGGAGATGCTCAAGGCCAAGGACGCCGCCGAAACGGCGCTACGCAATCTGCGTGAGACGCAGAATTCGCTGATCGAGGCGGAGAAGCTCGCGGCGCTTGGGCGGCTGGTTGCCGGCGTAGCCCATGAGGTCAACAATCCCGTGGGCATCAGCCTAACCGTGGCGTCATCGCTGGAACGCAAGATTGCGCTGTTCGGCGAGGAGGTTGCGCGCGGCGAGCTGCGCCGCTCGACCCTGACTGAGTTCATCGAGTCCAACCGCGACGCGGCGGCACAATTGGTTGCTAATCTCAATCGCGCGGCTGAGTTGATCCAGTCGTTCAAGCAGGTTTCCGCTGACCGCAATTATTCCGACCAGCGCGTCTTTGATCTCGCCGATCTCACCGAGCAGGTGGTGATGAGTTTGAAACCGGGATTGCGAAAACAGAAGCTGGCGCTTTCGGTCGACTGCAAGCCAGGACTGACGATGAACAGCTATCCGGGTCCGTATGGTCAGGTGCTGACCAATCTGTTCCTCAATTCCGTCGCTCATGCATTTCCCGATGGCAATGGTGGCTCGGTCGAGATCAAGGTGCAGGAAGCCGGCAACGATCATGTGGAAATTCTTTTCGCGGATAACGGCGTCGGCATGAGCCCTGAGGTCCGGCGGCGTGCTTTCGACCCGTTCTTCACGACGCGCCGGGATCAGGGTGGCACAGGCCTGGGCCTGCACATCGTCTACAGCATCGTCACCAGCCGCCTCGGTGGTCGTCTGCATCTGCAGTCCGATCCGGGGCAGGGAACGCGCATCCAGATCATCCTGCCGCGCGTCGCTCCGCTGGAGATGGCTGCGGAATAGCGGACGCTGCTACTGCTGAAATTCCGCAAGCTTGCGCAGTGTCGCGCGGAATATCTGGCTGTGCTTGCCGACGAGCGCTGTGCCGTTCATCGTCGCCGACGTATCCGTGAAAGTACCCGACAGACCGATGCCGACCGGTTGGCTCTGGCCACCGAACAGTGGACTCATGTCAGGGCTGGGCGTGTGCTGCATGACGGAAACTTCGCCCTTGAAGGTGCCGGCTTCCTTGTTGAGAACATAGGTACCGACGTAGAACAGGTACGCGTCGCCGCCGAGCAGTTCGCCTTCGCGAAAGGTTACAACACCGCTGCCCTTGCCTGAACGCCCGTCGAGAAGCTCGACATGGATCGAGTAGAGTCCATTCTTCATAATAGCCCGATGGCGCAAACCCGTCCCTTGGTTGCGCAATCAGAAGTATTGCAAAGACCGTATACCAACGTCAACGCATTCGCGGGCGCTGTTGGTGCACGAGCGAAAGACCGAGTGACGCAGGTGCGCTCGCTTGCCGCCTTGGCACTTCGCGACGAGGGCGTTCTTAAATACCTCTGCCATTGAAGTTATCACCACAAATTCGCTGCAGTGCGAAGAGAGCCTGCCGGTGCTAATGGAGAATCGCCTATCGTTTGATTGGGCGTCTGTCGCGAAGTTGAAGCGCAGCCGTTCTTCGATAGTCGTATGATGCGCTTTGCGTGAGTGACTACGGAAGAGGCGGGTACTTTGCCCGCGACAAACCTGAACATCATTGTGCCGGCCGGGGGCTGGAGCAAGCAAATGAGCGACTGGATGACTTCCGGCGCCGACGCGCCGTGTTCGCCAACTACTATCTCTCACGATCGACGCGTCCGGCGTCGTGCAGGCTGGCCGAAGCTGGGAGCGCCGACCTTATGTATTGCGGTTCTGTTATCAGTGCCGCTGATGCAATCGGTCGCTGCGCGCGATCGCGGACAATTCGCCAATACCAGCCCCGATCTGAAAGCCTGGTTCGATAGTCTGCGCAGCGGCAAGGGTCCGTGTTGTTCCGATGCAGACGGCAGCGCCGTCAGCGATGTGGATTGGGAATCCAACAGTGGACACTACAAGGTGCGGATCGACGGGATGTGGCTCGACGTACCGGACGAAGCTGTCATCACGGTGCCGAACCGCGTCGGTCGCACCATGGTGTGGCCGATACAGGGGTCGTCCGGCACAGTGATCCGTTGTTTCATGCCAGGTAGCATGACGTAGCTGGTCACAACGCCCGGCGGACCGATGCGAGCGCGGCGATCAGCGAGATCGCCGCGAGGACAATGACCGCGGCGCCATAGATATCGAGCGTGAGCGGCAGGCCGAGCGTCGGGATCGCCAAGCCTGCGACGATAGTCGGCAGGCTGAAGGCGAGATAGCAGATAATGAAAATTACCGAGAGCAATCCAGCGCGTTCATGCGCGGGGACCAGCGGCACAACGGTCCGGATGCTACCGAAGAATCCGGCGCCGAAGCCAAAGCCGGCAATGACCGTGCCGACCAATAGTTGTGGGACGCTTTGTGTGTAGACCCCGCCCAGCGTGATCAGCACGCCGAGAATAAGACACGCCATGCTGCGGATCAGAATGGTGGTGCCAGGCCATTTGTGTGCCACCAGCATCGAGGCGGCACCGCTCAAGGTCAGCGCTGTCACGGCGAGTCCACCAAGGAGAGGCGAATTCGATCCGGTGATGAGCCGGAGCAGCGAGGGCATCAGCGACAAGTAGAATCCGCCCAACGCCCAGACGGCAACGTTGCCCGGCGAGACCAGGGTCAAGGGTTGTCGTACGTGAGGCGGTACGGTCACGATCGGTCGGAGCGACGCCCATGCGCCGGGACGACGCGCAACCGTTTCCGGCATCCACCACAGCAGAATGGCTTGTATGAGCGTTGCTACGAGGAGCAGCAGATAGACCAGTTGGGTCGGCATTGGCGCGTAGCTGACGAGTACGCTGGATAGCAACGCGCCGATCCCTGTGCCCGTTACAGGCGTCAGGCTGTTCATCAGCGATCCGTGCGCGCGATTCAGATCGAGCATGGCAGCACCGATGGTGCCGAAGGCAATGCCGGTTGCAAATCCCTGAATGGTGCGGGCGGTGATCAGTGCCACGACGGAATCTGCCGTAATGAAAACCAGCAGCGCCAGGACATTCAGGATCAGCCCCGAGAACATCACGGGCCGGCGACCGATATAATCCGACAATCCCCCGACCGTCAGCAGCGCAACCAGCAGACTGAGCGCATAGGCGGAGAACACCGTCGTGACCATGACCGGCGAGAGGTGCCAGTGGTCCTGATAGATCCGGTAGAGTGGCGTCGGTGCGCTGGCGAACATGGCGACAGTGCCGAGCGTTGCGATCTGAAAAATAATGGCAGCGCGACGCGTCATCACGCCTTTCGGCCGGGCGTCGAGATTGCTGGACATCGGGAAGGGACCTAATGGACAAGGTGGGCAAGCCCAACGGTCGCTTCCGTCCTTGATTGATTTTACCGCTGTCCAATGCTCGCTCAGGTGATGCGCGGAGCAACAGCAGAGAAAGATGATGCACGCATGGCCAAGCCTTCACAACGGCGGCTGGCTCGCGCGCCCTGTGCGAGATTGCATGGCTCGTCTGGATCGCGCCCCTTAACACGGCGCGAATCTTTCCTATACTCAGGCTGTCACGAACAATGAAAGGAGGTGGTCCAGTGTCTAATTCCAAGCGCTGTCACCTCGCTGAGGCCGCCCGCTAGGCTCACTCTTTGAGCTTCGGAAGGGCGTCTCGGCGCCTGGTTCAGCGAGAACAGGGAAGGGGCGCGCCGAGTGATCGGTGCGCCCTTTCTTCTGAGCGCAAACCTGTCGCGCCGTGAAACATGACGCTTGATCTGCCGGTCATCCGTGACAATCTATCAGACGTTGCTTGTGTCCGGAGTAGCAGCAATGCCGGGAACACCGCGCGATCTGGCGGAGAGAATGGCCGCGCGCCAGCAGCGGCGTGCCATCGATGACGGCTATGTGCGCGAGAGCTTCACACAGCCACGCGAAAACGCCCGCAAGACGGCGCGGGCGTTTTTGGACCGGTTTCCGAAGCAGGCTTACATGAGTGAAGTTGAGCGCTGGC
This sequence comes from Tardiphaga sp. P4_G1, assembly GCF_056401215.1. NCBI lineage: Bacteria > Pseudomonadati > Pseudomonadota > Alphaproteobacteria > Hyphomicrobiales > Nitrobacteraceae > Tardiphaga > Tardiphaga sp. P4_G1. The sequence continues at coordinate 824,148 of NZ_JBFUJU010000001.1, read as the reverse complement.
GCGAGCTGCCAGACGGCGACATTGAATTTACGATGCGGCGGCTGCGGACCGCTGATTGAGCTGACAGGCGGCAATCATCTGGCTGATGTCGTGCTCGCTCATGCCTGTAGCGGCCGATTTTTCGACTGGATCGGCAGCACATGCGTGGATCGCATAGCCGATATCGAGAAGACGACGCGGCGGATCTTCCTCGCCCAGGCCGACTTCCATCACCAAGCCACTCTCGACGGCATGCCGCCAGACATCGGATTTGTTGGGGAAGGCCTTACTGACTTTGACCGAATTTGAAAACAGCGCGTAGGGCATGCGGCAACCTCCGTGATGAGGCGATAACGCGGAATATGGCATCTGGTTGCGCTGCAGCAAGCCCCACTTTCGTTGCCCACGAGGTCGTGATGATCGGTCGGCCGTCAGTCCCGCTGGGTAATCCGCAATTCCAGCAGCGCCATGGTCTGGAGCATCGTGGGATCGCGTTCACCCTCGCTTGTGGTGCGCAGGATGCTTTCGGCGATGGATTGCACGTGAGCGGAGTTGACGGGATGCGGCAGCGTTGAAACAGCCCCGTCCAGCGCTTGTTTCATCACTGAGATTGTGTCTGGCGGAAACGCGGCATGGGAAAAATTCTTCACGGTGGCTCCCGGGTTCAAACGGACAAACGCACCCAACTGTTCACGGGATAACAAGAGTTCGGGCGCGCGAATGTTCCTGCCGCAAAGTTGGGCAGATCGGCGCAGCGGCGTCAGCCGCTGCGTGTCGGGTGCCAGGTTCCGGAAACGGTCGCAGGGATGTCAGGATTCGGTGTCAGCCGGCCGGGCGGCTTTCTTCTTGGCGCCCTGTCGCAGAAATGTCGCGCCGATCTCCTCGCCATTGACCCAGGCCAGCTCGCAGCGACGGAATGCCAGTCCTGTGGACGACAGCAGCAGGAAGAATTCCTTGAGATTGATACCCTCGATCGAACTCTCGACGATAAGGCGCGCGCCCGTCTCGGACACGTCCATGATGCGGCAACTGCGGCGCCATGTGCCGTCAATGGCCATGAGCCAGACAGGGAAACCGCGCTCGAACGCGACGCGGCCAGCATTTGGTTTTTCAGGGGTCATCGACGCTTCCTTGGCGCCGGGGATTTTAAATTGGATGGTGGTAACGGCTGGTAAATGCCGCTGACGGCAGGCTTTGCGGTTCAGCACGCCATCGAGATGCTGTTTTGAATAAGCGCCGCGGCGCACAGCCTTATTCGGTTGAATCGTGCAACCGCAACGACGGGTTTCAGACGCGGCGGTTGTGGAGGTGCGCGTTAACGGAATGGTTACAAGCTGGTGCAATGTAAAGTGGAATCCATGGCTTGTTGAAGGGCCTCGGCGGAGCACGTTACTGCATGAACACGCCAGCTGCCCTGATATCTGCCGGCGTGGGTGCAGCGTTTTTTGCGGCCGCATCCGTGTTCTATTATCAGCCGTCCTTCATTCGGCCCGACTATGCGCTGGATGCCATCCTGACAACCAATAACTCGAAGGCGCGTGCTGCAGTCACGCGACTCTTGCTCAATCCGTCATCTGCGCAATTCGATGGCTTGCGGTCGGTCCAGGTCGATAACAGGAAATATGTTTGCGGCAGCGTGAACGCCAAGGACAAATCGGGAGCTTACACCGGGCATCGAGCTTTCGTTTACACGGTCGCCATCGACTTTGCGCGTATCGACGACGATGGAGAGATCGCGCAACGGCACGATGCGTACAAGGCTTGTCCGGTCTCTGAAGAAGAAGAGAAGCTGGCTCAACAGAAGATCGGCATATCACCCAGTGCGCTCCAGGCGATCAAGCTGGTTCAAAAGACGCTGCCGGCAGCCGATCCGTCAGTGCTCACGGACATGGCGTCGCAACTATCACCTGCGGGCAGTGGACCGGCCGGGACGACCGAGCAGCAACTCGGACGTCTGGCCGGCCAACCCGGCTCGGGCGGGCAGCAATCGGGAAATCAGACATTCAAAACCACGCCCGGCCCCGAATCCAACTGGCGTGCCGACAAGCCGCCGACCGCGTGGCCAGTCTTTCCGCCGGACCACGCGTTGACGAAGCCGGTGCAGAAACGAACGAATGCTGAGGCGTTGGTGCTGGCAAAATCGGTTGAAGATCTCTGGGCGAAGTCCAAAGCGGGAACCTCATCTCAGCGGCCTTCGCCGGACGAAATTCGGGAAGCCCTCCGGGCTCTGATGGCCATTGATGCCAAGAGTGCGGAGTTTCCTCAGGCTTGGGCGGCATTCGTGCGGCTGCGGACGATCGAGCGCGAAGCGAGCGCCTAGTCTCTGGAAAAGCCGAATGGACACAGGCGTTTAAGGGCACCTGTGATGGTGCACTCGGAGCGATTCGAACGCCCGACCCTCGGAATCGAAATCCGATGCTCTATCCAGCTGAGCTACGAGTGCGACGGCGGCACCATAGCGGCGAAAGTCGCAAAAGCTAGCCCCGCGATGGGGGAGCGCAGCGGTTTTGCCTAACGTCGGGGAGGCTGCTCGCTATAGTCTGCCTTCATGAATCAAGGCCGACTCAAATCCGGTCCGGTGGATTTTGTCCTGTCCGGGTGGCTACCGACTGCGCTGCTTCTGATCGTGACCTTAGTGGTCGGTCCCGCGCTGGGCGGATTGTCGCGTCCGCTCTTCGTGGTCGGCTGCGCCGCTGCTGGCTGGCTGGCCTGGCAACGCAGCACCGCGGCCCATATCCAGTCGGCCATCCTGCTGTTTGCCTTCGCTCCATTCGTGCGGCGCGTGGTCGATGTGTCGGTCGGCTACGACGCGGCCAGCATCATGCTGATCGGGCCGCTGCTGTTCATCCTGACGCCGTTACCGAGCCTGTGGACATTGCTGTCGTCCCGCGAGCAGTTGCGCGATCCCTGGCTGATCGCGCCGGCTATCGTGCTGGCCTGCATCGCTTACGGTGCCATGCTGTCGGTTTTTCAGAATGACTGGATGAGCGCTGCGACAGGTGCGTTGAAGTGGGCGGCGCCCGTGCTTTACGGCATCGCTTTGCAGCAGCGCGCAAAGTCTGATGGCGAACTCGTCAATGCCATGGCGCGCATCTTTCTGGTGGTGCTGCCGCTGACGGGTCTCTACGGCATATGGCAATATGTCGATCCGCCGAGTTGGGATCGGTTCTGGATGAACTACGCCTCGATCCTGTCGGCAGGGTATCCGTTGCCCTATATGGTGCGCGTCTTCAGCACGATGAACGGGCCCGCCACTTACGCGACCTTCACCGCAACGGGACTGCTGTTGCTGGGCTTCCTGAGACCGGGATGGCAGTCGCTGATTGCCCTGGCGCCCGCTGCACTGGGCCTGTTGCTGTCGCTGTATCGGACCGGCTGGATCGCACTCGCGCTGGCCGTGGTGTTCTGCATGGTGTTTCAATCCACACGGCGGCGGGCGCTTGCGACCGGACTTGGCATCGTCGGCGCAGCCATGGCGGCGGTCCTGTTCACGCCCTTCGGCGATGTGATCACCGAGCGGCTGCAGTCGCTCGGCAGCGGTTCCGAGGATGGCAGCGGCAACGAGCGTCTCGAAGAATTCGTGACGCTGTGGAATACACCTGACAGCATGGTGGTGGGATCTGGTTTCAGCTTCACCGATATCGGTGTCGCGGGCACCATGCCGGTCGATGGCCAGATCATTGCCAGCTGGCTCACGCTCGGCATTCCCGTTGGACTGCTCTGTTTGGCAGCCTATATCTGGGTCGGGGTCTGGAGCACGTCTGCGGCATGGCGGATGCCGACCAAAGAAGGCGTGGTGCTCGGCGCTCTGTCGCTCGGCGGTATCCTGATTCACTTGCCTCTGACCAGTATCTCGTCAGGTGAGATATCTGCTCTGTTCTGGATGATCTTCGCGATGGCCTGTCCGCACGACCAGACTGTCAGACCTGCCGAGGATGCCGCGATGCCCCTGGAGCAGGCGCGAACCGGCAGAGTTTAGTCTGACCGGGCTGCCTGGCTGACAAACGGAGCGGGTGCAGGTTTGCGCCTCGGCAGTGGCGCAAGGCCGAGTGGTGCCAGCAGGTTCAGCCGCTGCAACACGACATGGGCTACCATGGGCAAGAGCACGCCGGCCGCGGTGCCTGCGAGGAGATAGGCCCACGGCATTGGCGGCACGTGCAGCATCTGCATGATGATCCGCGTTCCCGACCCAGCCATGATGTGCAGCACATAGATCGTCATGGACATCACGCCGACCAGCGCCAGCCAGCGGTGCCGCGTCTCGTTCAGCAATTTGCAAAGCAGCACCACGCTGGTGATGCCGAGAATACATGCCGGAAGCGATGCTATGCCATTTGCGTCGAAGCCGGCGAGCTGTCCTCCAACGGCAACCGCCGCAGCGAAAGTGGTGGCGATCACGGTCAACATGATCCAGCCCGTTCGCCCATGAGGCTGCCACGCCATCACGATGCGGGTTGCATAGAGACCTGCGACATAGAACGGCAGGTGATGCATGGTGAGCGCAAGATCGGGGCGGATCGGCAACAGCATGAATACGATCAGGCCAGCGAGCGCGACGACAATCATGATGGTGCGATTGGGAATGAGCACTGCCAGTACGTGGCAAATCATCAGGGCGTATAGAAACCAGAATTGCGCCATCGGCCGATACCAGATCGCCACGAGGTCGCTGGTGGTGATCGGAATATTGGCATTGCGCGATATCAGCATGATCACGCCGCCCTGGATCAGCGACCAAAGCACATAGGGATAGGCGATCGTCCACGCCTTACTGCTGAGGAATGCTCGAGTGCCGCGTGTGAGGCTATGCTGTACGTTCAGGCCCGCGAGAAAGAAGAACAGCGGCATGTGGAACGTGTAGAGCGTATAGCTCATCCACTGCGCGAGCGGCCCGTCAGGAAACAGATGTGGCGGTATCAGGCCGCCGAGTACGTGGCCATAGACCACGAGAATGACGCCTATACCGCGTGCGAAATCGATCCAGACCTGACGCGTGCGATCGGTCTGCGATCTTGGTGCTTCTGCATCTTCGACTGGCGATAGTTGCATCGTAGGGCATCGCTGGTTCGGAATGTTTGGATTAGCAAGACAACATACGCCGAGAGCCGTACACCATCGTTAACGCCGATCCATGAAATGGCGGTCGGGCGTTCATAGGTGCTTTTCTGGAAAACAGGCTTGATTTCTCGGTCATTTCGGTGCCCATCTGCGCCGACAAGCTGTCGGCAAGCCGTTCTGTGGCCAGTTCGGTCTCTGCCACATGTTCGAGGACTACCTGTGACTGACTACGTTCGCAAAATCCTGGACAGCCGCGTCTACGACGTCGCGATCCAGACGCCGCTGGACCCGATGGTTCGGCTGACCGCGCGCATGGGGAGCCCCGTGCTGCTCAAGCGCGAGGATTTGCAGCCGGTGTTCTCGTTTAAGATTCGTGGCGCGTACAACCGCATTGCGGGGCTGTCTGCGGAGCAGCGCGCGGCCGGCGTGATTTGCGCGTCGGCTGGCAATCATGCGCAGGGCGTGGCGCTGTCGGCGCAGCGGCTCGGGATCAAGGCAACCATCGTGATGCCGGTGACCACGCCGCCGATCAAGATCGATGCTGTCAGATATTGGGGCGGCAATGCCGTGCTGTTCGGCGACACGTTCGACGAAGCAGCGGCGCATGCGCGCAAGCTCGAGGCCGAGCAGAAGCTGACCTTCGTGCATCCCTATGACGATCCCGACGTGATCGCGGGGCAGGGCACCATCGGCATGGAAATCCTGCAGCAGCATCCCGATCCCATCGAGGCGGTGTTCGTGCCGATCGGCGGCGGCGGGCTTGCGGCCGGCGTTGCCTCCTTCATCAAATTTCTGCGCCCGGAGACCAAGGTCATCGGTGTCGAGCCGGTCGATGCCGCATCGATGAAAGCCGCGATAGATGCTGGCGAGCGCGTCGTTCTCAATCGCGTCGGTCTGTTTGCCGACGGCGTGGCCGTGCGCCAGGCCGGCGTCGAAACATTCCGTCTCTGCCGCGAATTGCTCGATGATGTGATCACGGCGGACACCGACGAGATGTGCGCTGCCATCAAGGATATTTTCGAGGATATGCGCGTGATTGCGGAGCCGGCCGGCGCCTTGGCGCTGGCAGGACTGAAGAGCTATGCCGCGAACAATCCCACGCGCACCGGCGCGCTAATTGCCATCAACAGCGGCGCCAACATGAATTTCGATCGCCTGCGGCACGTCGCAGAGCGTGCCGAGGTCGGTGAGGCCCGCGAGATCCTGCTGGGCGTGACCATTCCGGAGCAGCCCGGCAGTTATCGCCGCTTCATCCAGACCATTGGCAATCACAACATTACCGAGTTCAACTATCGCTATGCCGATGCCAAGGAAGCCAATGTCTTTGTCGGCCTGAAGCTGAGCGGCGCGAAGAACGACAAGGGCGAGCTGATCGGGCAATTGCAGGCGCTCGGCTACAAGGTGCTGGACATCAGCGCGGACGAGACCGCCAAGTTGCACATCCGCTATATGGTTGGCGGGCGAGCACCGCCGGCTTTGCGGGACGAGGTTATCCTGCGCTTCGAGTTTCCGGAGCGTCCGGGCGCCTTGCTGAAATTCCTCGACCAGATGGGCGCGGACTGGAACATCACGCTGTTCCACTACCGTAACCACGGCGCGGATTACGGCCGGGTGCTTGTTGGGATTGAAGTCCCGCAGGCCGATCGGCCGACCCTGACGCAGCGGCTGACCTCCCTCGGCTATCCCTATGAGGACGAAACGCAAAATCCGGTCTACCGGATGTTCCTGAACGGCTAGGCCGGGTAGGGCAGAGAGTGAGGCAGGACCGGTTTCTGCCTTTTTTTCGCTCAAAGGCGATGCTTAACGGAATACTAGCACTGTCCGGCCAGAGTCGGGCGGTGTGCTGATGCCGGAAAATGGGCGTTGGCTTGGGGTCCCTTACCGGTTTCATCACGCGATGCGTCTTTCGCTGCTGCCTGTTCTGATGTCCCTGCTGGTGCTGTCTGTAGCCCCGGCACGGGCAGATTTGCGCATCACCCGGGACCACGGCGGCTATGTCGAGGAATACAAGGCCAAGTATGAGCGCATCCGCGACCGCAAGGAGCGGGTGATCATCGACGGCATCTGCAATTCGGCCTGCACCCTGGTGTTCGGAATCGTGCCGATGAACAAGGTCTGCGTGACGCCGCGCGCCAGCTTGGGCTTCCATCAGGCCTATTACGACAAGGCCTTCACCTTCGGCATGAAGGTGATTAGCTACGAGGGCACCTCGGACCTGATGGCCTATTATCCGCCGCCGGTGAAAGACTGGCTTGCGCGTAACGGCGGTCTCACGCCGGAAATGAAGAAGATCAAGAACGGCATGGATCTCTGGAAGATCGTCGATCCCTGCCCGGAAGAGTTTTTCTAGCTTTCAATCTTCAAACGACCTGAATGCCTTCGCGGTCATGACACCGCGAGCCGCGCATCGCCGCGCCTGATCAGCGCCAGCGCGATCAGCACCGTCGGCGCGAGAATGCAGGCGGCGAGGGCAATGATCTGCCACTGCGACAGCGGATTGATGCCGCCTCCGGGTGTCGCCATCACGAAGCCACCGATCACCAGCAGCACACGTAGCGGCCATTCCATTGCGCCCGCACGGCGCAGATCGCCGACATAGGCCTGATAGCCCTGGATGCCGCCGCAGATGAAAACGATGCCGAGACAGGCAAGGCCGGTCAGGCCGAACGCTTCTAGGTAAGGGTTGTCGCCCTGCAAGAGCAGCGCCGGATTCAGCACGAAGAAGAACGGGATGAAATAGATGATGCTGCCGACCCACATCGACTCCCAGCCGGTCTTCATCGCCGGTGCGCCAGCGATGCCGGCGGCGGCAAAGGATGCGATGGCGACCGGTGGCGTGATCGACGACAGCATGCCCCAATAGAAGATGAACATGTGCACGGCCATCTTGTTGAGGCCGAGCTTTTCCAGCGCCGGTGCGACAAGGATAGCGAGGAAGATGTAGCAGGACGTCGTCGTCAGGCCGAGGCCGAGGATCAGGCTGGTGAAGGCACACATGATCAGCAGCAGGAAGACGTTGCCGCCGGCGATCGCCAGAAGGTCGTTGGCCAAGCTCGAGATTACGCCGGTGAGCGAGAACGCGCCGATCAGCAACCCACAGCCGGCGAGAATGGCGATCAGTTCGACGAAGGTCTTGCCGTTGAGTTCGAGGAAGTGGATCCATCGTGCACCGCCCCAGTTCTTGCCAGGGAAGAATTCATTGAGCGCTGCGAGGATGCACATTCCCCATAGATAGGCGTTCTGCAGATCGAGCCAGACCATCAATCCGGTCAGCACAATCGAGAGCGCCAGGACGGCGGTGTTGCCCTTCTTCCATGGTGCCGGGCCTGACCATTGATGCAGGATGACCAGCAAAGCGGTGGCGTAGAACGGCGCGTGGCTCTCGCGTTTGAAGTACAGCAGCATCACGACAAGGATCGCGATGACAAAGAGATAGTACCAGCCCTCCTTGAGCGCATCCATGAAGCGGGGCAGTTCCTCGCGCGGGATGCCTTCGAGCTTGTGGCGCGCGGCGTAGCTATCGACCTGCGTGAACAGGCCGAAGTAATACAGGATCGATGGAATCGTGGCAGCGAGTGCGACGTCGGCATAGCTCGTGTTCATGAATTGCGCCATGACGAAGGCCGTCGCGCCCAGCACCGGTGGCGCCAGCACGGCGCCGGTGGACGCGCAGGCTTCGATCGCTCCTGAATAGGACGGCGTGAAGCCGGTTTTCTTCATCGCGGGGATCGTCATCGTTCCAGCGGTGAGCACATTGGACACGATGCTGCCGCCTACGGTGCCGAGCAGGCCGGATGCAAAGATGCACACCTTTGCCGCGCCACCACGGAAGGTACCGCACATCGCGAAGGCAATGTTGATGAAGAACTTGCCGGCACCTGTCATCATCAGCGCCGTGCCGAACACCAGGAAGCCGATCACGGTGTCGGCAAATGCCTGGATCGGAATGCCGAGCAGGCTTTCGCCGGACAGCACGTGATAGGCCGTGGTTTGCTCCAGCGTCGACTGGGTGCCGCGGAACGGTCCGAGCCATTTGGCGTCGGCAAACAGTGGATACAGCGTGAAGGGGAAGACGCTGAGCAACAGGCTCCAGCCGCCGGTGCGGCGCAGCGCCTCCATCAGCACGAACCACATCACGAGGCCTGCGGCGATCACGGGTTTAGGTGCGCCGTCGAATTCCCAGCCAAATTGCGCGGCTTTGCGGATGTTCATCATCAGGAAGATCGCGGCCGCGAAGGTCGCGATGAACAGCACGACGTCGTACCACGGCACTCGGTCGAGATCGGCCTTTGACGTTCCCGGAAAGATCAGGAACGTGAATGGCAGCATCAGCGCGATTAGCAGATAGAAATATTCGGTATTGAGTTGCGTGACATCGACGAAGAAACGCAGCGAAAATTGCTGGTTTATGCAGAGCAGGATGGTCGCGAGGGTGGCTAGTATCAGTGCCCAGCGCCACACGCCATGCAAGGCGCGAACGCGCGAGACCTCGGACTCCTGGAGGTCGGCGACCCCATGGGGATCGTCGAGTTCCATTTTTACGGGAATGTCGGATGCGGGCCGCGCGTGATCGGGTGACGAAATTGACATAATGGCCCCGATTATTGTTCGCGGTTACAGCTAAAAATAACGACGTTATTCAAAGCCGTTCGGCATGCCGACCTTCTTCAGCGCAGCCGCGCGGGCAGTCATCCAGCCGTCGAGAAACTCCTTTTCACCGGCTGATGCACTGGCCTTGGCGTATTCGCTCCATGCCGCCTTCAAGACGTCCTGCCGCTTCAGCAGTCCGTCATTGTGTGCCTGGTCTTCTGGCGTCCAGTTGCCGGCTTCCTTGAGGGCTTTCACGGCGCCGGGATGAAACGGAACGACCCATTTCATAGACTGCGCTTTTACGGCGAGGCCCAAAGCGCCTGGTGCGTTGTCCTTGTAGGCGTCGAAGTTGACGATCATCGCCTTGGTGATCGCGTAGATCTGATCTTCCGCCTGCAAGCCGTAGACGGTCGCGACGGGGTAGGGGTAGGTGCTCATGTTGACGGGCGCTAATGCCGTGATGCCCGCGCCGCAGGTCGCGACATGTGGATTGAAAAACGGTGCCACACGCTTGACGCGCTCCCAGCCGGCCCTGTCTTCCGCGGGGAGGGGCGGCCAGATGATGCCGCGCGGCGATGTCTCAACTTCCTTGGCCGGGCCAGTGATGGTGGTAGCAAAGGCGGCATCGACGTCGTTGTTCACCATGCCTTTCCACATTGCGCCGTAGCTTGCGAACTCGATCGGCTTGATGTCTGCCTTGGTGAGACCGCCGAACGCCATGATGGCAAGCGAGTTCTGGTTCAGGGCAGGTGAGCCGACGACGAAGCCGACGCGTTTGCCGCGTAGATCCTTGATCTCCTTCACGCCGATATCGCGAGCGACGCCGAGCGAGGCGCCATTACAGTCGATGGTCGACAGCGTGACCTGCGCTGGCTGAGGGCCCCATTCCTTGACGCCGAATTCGAACACGCCTTCCTGCGCGAAGTAGATGCCCGAGCCCATCCAGGCGATCGTGGCGCGACCGGCGCGCAATGGCGCCAGCCGCGCGACATCATTGCCGGCAGGCAGCACACGCACATCGGTGGAGTATTTGTCCTTCATCATCTTGCCGACAGCGACGGCGATGTTGAAGCCGGCGGTGCCGGTGTCGTAGGCGGTGACCGCCATGGTCGGTGGAAGCTTGATATCCTGTGCGCATACAGCGCCGGTCGAACTGAGCACGCCAACGGACGCCAGCGCGATAAGCCGGTGAAGCATTTTCCCCTCCAGATGCATTCGCTTTGCGAATTGCTTTTTATTGTTCAGCGATCATGTCATCGCCGTCAGGCGCTGGCAATGTCCTGAGGCCGTTCGCTGGATGATGGGAGCGGTCACCATCTCAGACAGAATGCCGCAGCACATTGGTAAGGCAGTCGAGGTCGTCAGTGCATTCTGCTCACGTCTCGACTGTGCCGAGCAACTGTCCTTCCGCGACCACGTCGTCGACCGCGACGATCATCGATTTGATTTTACCTGCGGCAGGAGAGGCGACCGGAATTTCCATCTTCATGGCTTCGACAAATGCCACTTCGTCTCCTTCATTCACGGAATCGCCGGTTGCCAGCGGCAGCGAGCAGATGCGGCCGGCGACTTCGCTGAGGATCTTGATCTCTGGCATGATGTTCTCCGCGATCACGCGGGCGGCTGCTCGCTATAGGTGTAGCGCCGACGCGACCGGACAATTCCTAAGAATGAGAAGAAACGAGCAGCTTGGTGTTGTCGCCGCAGATTGCCTGAGGTAGCGTAGCCCGCAAGTGGAATATAATTCCGCAGAGTGGAACGGGACGGCGGCGCACATCGGGGCAATCCAACGGATTGGCTCCCCGCAAGATGCGTCGTTTTAAGGGAAACGCATCATGGGACGACGTTCGGAACGGCTCAGCAAACAAGGCATGCTCGCCAGCGATCTGGCAGGCGACGGCGACGTGATCCAAGTGGTTTCGCGCGCCTTTGATATTCTTCGCTGCTTCGAGGGCCATGATGCCCGGCTTGGTAATCTCGAAATCTCCAATCGCTGCGGCCTGCCGCGCTCCACCGTATCGCGCCTGACGCATACGCTGACGCGCATGGGCCAGCTCGCCTATCTGCCTGCAGATCAGAAGTACCGCATCGGATCGAGTGCGGTCGCGATGAGTGCTTCGATGATGCGGGGACTTCAGGTGCGCAACCTGATCCGCCTGCGTTTGCAGGAAGTGGCGGAGCAGGTACCTGGCACGATCGGCTTCACGATTCCCGATCGTTTCCACATGGTCTATCTCGAATATGCCCGCGCCGATCACGCGCTCGGATTGCATTCGACCACCGGCAGCCGCATTGCCATGGGCCGGACTGCAGCCGGTCATGCCTACACCGCAGCGCTCGACGAAGACGTGGGCAATGCTCTGATCAACGATATTGCGCGCGAAATGCCCGAGGACGCCAAGATCCTGCGCGGCAAGATCGTTGGGAACCGTGAATGTCTGCGTGATAACGGCTACGTCCTCGCAGGTGGCCTTTGGTCGCCGCATATTACCGGCATTGCGACGCCGATCTGGTCGCCGCAATATCAGACCTATGTGGTCGTCACCATCGGTCTGCTTGCCGCCATGTATGACGAGCAGCGCCTGCAGGACGAGATCGCTCCGATCCTGCGTCAGCTCAGCGGCACGATCAGCATGATGGTTCAGAACGCAGATAGCGGCCTGACCAGTGCGCCCGTTCCAGATGCGCCTCCCGCGCCAAAAGCTCAGAAAAAAATGCTCCCGGAGGGAATGAATGAACTGGAAGCCGGAACTCGACGACCTCGCCCGGCGCGAAGCCTTCGCGCGGGAGATGGGGGGCGCTGACAAGGTCAAGCGGCAGCATGACCAAGGCCGGCTCACAGTTCGTGAACGTATCGACAGACTGATAGATGCAAAAAGCTTTCACGAAGTCGGGGCAGTCTCCGGCATCGGTGAATATGATGCGTCTGGTGAGCTGAAGCATCTGACGCCGGCGAATTGCGTGTTCGGTCGCGGCAAGATCGACGGCCGTCCCGTCGTCGTTGTTGGCGACGACTTCACCGTGCGCGGCGGTTCGGCAGACGCCTCGATTTCGGCCAAGCCGCTGATGGCCGAGGAAATGGCGCATGACTTCCGGCTGCCGATCATTCGCGTGATCGAAGGCTCCGGCGGCGGCGGCTCGGTGAAGACCATCGAGACCAGGGGCGCAGCCAATCTGCCGGGCGGCGTCGGGGGCACGCGCTGGTACTGGTACACGACGTCCAATCTGGCGCAGGTGCCGGTCGTTGGCCTTGGCCTTGGTTCAGTCGCCGGGCTCGGTGCCGCGCGGCTTGCAGCCAGCCACTACTCGGTCATGACCAAGAATTCCGCGATGTTCGTCGCCGGGCCTCCCGTGGTCGCGCGCCTCGGCCAGTCGCTTGAGAAGAAGGAACTCGGCGGCGCCGATATCCAGACGCGCGCTGGCGGCGTCGATCATGCCGTGGAGACAGAAGAGGAGGCCTTCGCCTGTGCGCGACGCTTCCTGTCCTATCTGCCATCGTCCGTCTATGACCTGCCGCCCACGATCGCCTGCAATGACGATCCCGAACGTGCGGAGGAATCTCTACTGAACGCCGTGCCGCGCAATCGCCGGCAGGTCTACAAGATGCGCCCGATCATCGACGCCGTCGTCGACAAAGGCTCGTTTTTCGAGATGGCGGCGAATTTCGGCCGGCCGATCATCACCGGTTTTGCGCGTCTCGAAGGCCGTGCGGTACTGCTGCTTGCCAGCGATCCGTTCCACTATGGCGGCTCGTGGACCGCGGAAGCCTGCCAGAAGGTCGTGCGCTTCGTCGACCTCGCTGAGACGTTCCATCTGCCTGTCGTCTATCTCATGGATTGCCCGGGTTTCATGATCGGGCTCGATGCGGAGAAGGCAGCGACCATCCGTCACGGCGTGCGCGCCATGGCCGCGGTCAATCAGACCACGGTGCCGTGGTGCACGATCATCATCCGCAATGCGTTCGGCGTCGCTGGCGTGGTGCATCAGCCGGCCAACCGGTTCTCGATGCGTTACGCATGGCCTTCGGCCTATTGGGGCTCGCTGCCGCTGGAAGGCGGCATCGAGGCGGCCTATCGCGCCGAGATCGACGCGGCGGACGATCCAAAGCTCAAGCAGCAGGAGATCGAGGATCGCCTCAACAAGCTGCGCTCGCCATTCCGTTCGGCCGAGAAGTTCTGGGTCGAGGAAGTCATCAACCCCACGAAGACGCGCTCGCTATTGTGTGAGTTTGCGCGTCTTGCCGAACCGCTCCGCACCGCAGGTCCGTCACGGCTGGCGATGCGGCCGTAAGCTATATTCGCCGCAGTAGCACGCTGGCGTTGACGCCGCCGAAGCCGAAGCCATTCGAGAGCACGTGCTCCATGGCCATCGGCCGAGCCTTGCCACGGATCAGATCGATGCCGTCGGCAGACGGATCGGGATTTTCGAGATTGAGCGTGGCCGGAGCGATCTGGTCACGCAGCGCGAGGATCGCATAGACCGCCTCAAGCCCTCCGGCTGCACCGAGCAGGTGGCCCGTGGCGGATTTGGTCGAGCTCACAGCGACGCTGCCGTTTGTCCCAAAGATCGACTTGATCGCTTCGAGCTCGCCGTGATCGCCGACCGGCGTCGATGTGGCATGGGCGTTCAGATGCTGGACGTCGGCAGGCGTGATGTTGGCCTGTGCCAGAGCGATATCCATCGCGCGCCTGGCGCCATCACCGTCCTCGCGGCCGGCTGTCATATGGAACGCATCGGAGGTCGTACCGTAGCCGATCAGTTCGGCAATCGGTTTCGCGCCGCGTGCCAGGGCATGGTCGCGTTCCTCGAGCACCACGATGCCGGCACCTTCGCCCATGACAAAGCCGTCGCGGTCGCGATCGAATGGGCGCGAGGCGCGCTCCGGATTGGCGACGAAGTCGGTGGAGAGCGCGCGAGCGGCGGCGAAGCCGCCGAGACTGACGCGGTCGATGCAGGCTTCGGCACCTCCGGCGATGGCGACGTCCGCTTCGCCGGAGCGAATGAGACGTGTAGCGTCACCGATCGCCTGCACACCGGCGGCGCAAGCTGTTACGGGTGCGCCGAGAGCGCCTTCGAAGCCGTAGCGGATCGAGATGTGACCGGCGGCGAGATTGACCAGGAACGAGGGCACGGTGAACGGTGACAGCCGGCGGATGCCCTTGGTGTCGGTGGTGCGGACCGCGTCGGCAATCGCCGGAAAGCCGCCGATGCCGGAGGCGACGATCGTGGCGGTGCGTTGGCGTTCTCGCGCATCCTTCGGCAGCCAGCCGGCTTGCGCGATGGCTTCATCGGCAGCCATCAGCGCAAACAGGATGAAGCGATCCATCTTCTTCTGGTCCTTGCGCGGCGCCGCCTTGTCGGGATCGAAACCGCCTTCCGGATCGTTGGCGATGTCAGGTACCTGGCCACCGACCTTGGCGGCGAGATCAGCGGTCATGGCTTCCGGCAACAGGCGGAGACCGGATTGACCGGCGAGCAACCGGGACCAGTTGATCTCGACGCCGCAACCGAGCGGCGACACCGCTCCCATCCCCGTAATGACAACGCGGCGCATGATGTATTCCCATTCTGATATGAGTGGCGAGCAGCCTGAATCCTACGGGGATCAGGCGGTCGCGACCTTCTTGTCTTTTGAAATCGCCAGCACGATCAGCGCTGCAATAATACATAGCGCACCTGCCGCGAAAAAGGCAGGCAGATAGCTGAGCAGTACCGTGCGCGACAGGCCAGCGCCGAATGCCGCCGTTGCTGCGCCCAGTTGATGACCGGCGAAGATCCAGCCGAATACCAGACCCGCGCGTTCAGGTCCAAACTTCGACGCTGTAAGCCGCACGGTGGGCGGCACGGTGGCGATCCAGTCCAGGCCGTAGAACAGCGCGAATAGCGACAGGCCATAGAACGAGAAGTCGGTAAACGGCAGCGCCAGCAGCGAGAGGCCGCGCAGGCCATAGTACCAGAACAGCAGGTAACGATTGTCATACCGGTCAGACAGCCAGCCCGACGCGATGGTACCGACGAAATCGAACACGCCCATGGCCGCAAGCAGGCCGGCCGCCTGAATCTGTGGGATGCCGAAGTCGAGGCACATCGGGATCAGGTGAACCTGAACCAGTCCGTTGGTGCTGGCGCCGCAGATGAAGAAGGTTGCGAACAGGATCCAGAAAACTTTGGTCTGGGCAGCATCGCGCAGGGCACCGAGTGCTGCCGCCATGATCGGCGAGGTGTTCGGTGGCGGAACGGCCAGCGGTTCGGTGCTGGTGTCGCCATAGGGGCGAATGCCGATGTCGCTGGGACGGTCCCGCATCACCAGCAGCACCCCGAGCGCGGCTATGGCCAGCATCACGCACATCAGCGCCAGTGCCCAGCGCCAGTTGCTGTGCTCGGTGATGCTGGCGAGGATCGGCAGAAAGATCAGCTGACCGGTGGCCGCGCTCGCGGTGAGGATACCCACGACGAGGCCACGGCGTGCGCTGAACCAGCGCGCTGCAACGGTGGCGCCGAGCACCAGCGCCGTCATGCCGGTGCCGATACCAACGGCGACGCCCCAGAGCGCCATCAACTGCCAGACCTGCGTCATCCCAAGCGACAATATGAGGCTTGCAGCAACGACGAGCAGGGCAATCAGCGTGACGTTACGCAACCCATAACGGTTCATCAGCGCCGCGGCGAACGGCGCCATCAGGCCGAACAGCACGAAGCGGATCGACATGGCGGAGGAAATCTCCGCGGTGCTCCAGCCGAATTCCTTCTGCAGCGGCACGATGAACACGCCGGGCGCGCCAACCGCGGCAGCGCTGACCAGCGCCGTCACGAAGGTTACGGCGATCATCGCCCATCCGTAATGGATATTGCGGCGGGCGAGGGCAGTCGAGAGCCATCCGGAAATCATCGGGTTTCCTGCAATCAATGAGAAAAGGCGTCGCGACGACCATCGCCGCGACGATCATATCTGGGAAAGGCGGTTCAGCGAACGATGCGTTCGATGGCAATCGCGGTGGCTTCGCCGCCGCCGATGCACAGTGCCGCGACGCCGCGTTTCAGGCCTCTGGCTTCCAGTGCATGCAGCAGCGTCACGATCAGCCGCGCGCCGGTGGCGCCGATGGGGTGGCCCAGCGCGCAGGCGCCGCCATTGACGTTCAGTTTTTCGCGGGGAATTCCAAGGTCGCGTTGCGCGGCCATCGGCACCACGGCAAAGGCCTCGTTGATTTCGAACAGATCGACATCGCCGACGCTCCAGCCGACCTTGTCGAGCAGTTTGCGGATTGCCGGAATGGGCGCAGTCGTGAACCATTGCGGTTCCTGGCTGTGCGTGGCGTGGCCATGGATCACGGCCAGCGCGGGCAGGCCCTCACGATCCACGAGGGAACGCTTGGCGAGCACCAGGGCAGCAGCGCCATCGGCATTGGCGGACGAAGCAGCGGGCGTGATAGTGCCGTTGCTGCGGAAGGCTGGTTTGAGGTTCGGGATCTTGGCGGGATCGACCTTCAGCGGATGTTCGTCATTGGCGATCTCGCGAGCTCCGGACTTCTCGACGACGGTCAGTGGCGTGATCTCCGCCTTGAAGGCGCCGCTCTCCACCGCCTTGCGCGCGCGGGTCAGCGTCTCGATCGCATAGGCGTCCTGATCTCCACGCGTGAACTGATAGGCCTCAGCGGTGGCTTCGCCGAAGTCACCCATCGAGCGACCGACCTCATAGGCATCCTCAAGCCCATCCATCAGCATGTGATCGATGATGCGATCATGGCCGACGCGGTAACCGCCGCGTGCCTTCTGCAGCAAATAGGGCGCATTGGTCATGCTCTCCATGCCGCCGGAGACGATGATCTCCGCCGAGCCGGCATGGATGATGTCGTGGGCAAGCATGGTCGCCTTCATGCCGGAGCCGCAGACCTTGTTAATCGTCGTGGCCCCCGTGGCATCCGGCAGCTTGGCACCTCGGGCGGCCTGGCGGGCGGGCGCCTGACCCTGGCCGGCGGGAAGTACGCAGCCCATGAAGACTTCGTCGATGCGCTCGGGTGTCAGTTTCGCGCGTGCCACGGCGGCACCGATGACGTGGCTGCCGAGCTTGTGGCCGGAGAAGGGCGATAGTTCGCCCTGGAAGCGGCCGAGCGGAGTGCGGGTGGCCGAGACGATGACGACCGGATCTGAAGCTGCGGACATGATGGAGGCTCCTTCGCGCAAGCGCGGGTCATTTGGATGACACTCATCATATGATGCGCTGCAAGATACGCAATGCCGGCCTGTGCAAAATTCTCGTGAGGTCGAGCTGCTAGCGTTTGCGGTTGATGAAACCCTGCATCAGTCGCTGCGGCTCGCCGGTCAGATAGGCCTCGCCGAACACGCCGACGCTGAGATTGACGGATTCTTTCAGCGGCAGCTCTTCCCACTGTTTCAGCAGGGCTTTTTGCGACCGCATGGCCTCGGGTCCACACTCGAGTATGGCTTCGATCGTCTTTTCAACTTCGGCATCAAGCGCGCCTTCGGCCGCAACCACATCGACCAGACCCCAATTGAGCGCGGTCGGTGCATCGATGGTGGCGGCGGTCATGATCAGCCAGCGGGCACGGCCCCAACCGATCAGGCGCGGCAAGAGGGCAGCGTGAATCACCGAGGGGATACCGACCCTAACCTCGGGCATGGCGTATTTGGAATCATGCGAAGCGATACGGAAATCGCAGGCGGCAGCAAATTCGAGGCCGCCGCCAAGGCACCAGCCGGGGATGCGGGCGATCACAGGCGCGGGAAAAGCGCGGGCGGCTTCGCAGAGATCGCGCAAGCCGGAAATGAACTTCTCGGCGGAGGCCTGATCCAGCGTCGCCATTTCCTTGATGTCGGCGCCGCCAATCATGCTCTTTTCGCTCTGGCCGGCGATGACAAGCGCGCGAATGGCGCGTTCCGTGGCCAATACCTCGATGCCCTCGCGAACGCCCTTGATTGCGGCTGAATTGAGAATATTGAGTGAGCCGGCGTTGCAGATCGTCAGCCGAACTATACCTCGCGGGTCACGTTCGACACCGCAATGGGGATTGAGCATATGCATGAAATCGTCTCGTCCCTTGGCATTCCCTTGGGCCGGCGCGGATCGCCGGTCTTGCTCCTATCAATTCCGCGTCAAACGGCGGTGTTGTCAAGACCTGCGGCCAGGTGTGCGTTGCGCGTGTGGACCGGTGCGAGTAATATGATCGACATCATCTATTTGTCTTGAATGGGCCGCTGATGCGTTATTCCAAGGAACACAAGCTCGAGACGCATGCGCGGATCGTGAAGAAGGCTTCCGTGCGTCTACGCGAAAAGGGCGCGCATGGCATCGGCGTGGCCGACCTCATGAAAGACGCGGGTCTCACCCACGGCGGCTTCTACGCGCATTTCGATTCGCGCGAGGCACTGGTGATCGAAGCCTTTGCCTATGCAATGGATCGGTCGACCGATCGCTGGCGTCAGTTGGCTGGGCAGGCGGCGCCGGATCAGCGCCTGGCCACGATCGTGGATTCTTACCTGTCGCCGCAGCACCGCGACAACCCAGGTCATGGCTGTGCCGTCCCGGCGCTGGGCGCTGAGATCGCGCGCGAGAGCCCCAAAACGCGCAAGGTGTTTGCCGCCAAGCTCGATCAGATGATCGAGATGATGTCCGAGCAGTTTCATGGCGGACCGAGCAAATCGGCGCGCAGACAGGCGATGGCGGCGCTTGCCACCATGATGGGCACCATCGTGCTCGCCCGCGCCGCCGGCAATGGCGAGTTGTCCGAGGAGCTTTTGAGCGCTGGCCGCGAGGCCGTGCTGGGCCGTGCTGCAGCGCCGAAGCCGACAGCGTCCAAGGCTGAGGCTCCCAAGAGTGGGGCTAGAAAGCCGACTGCAAAGAAGGCGGCAACCAAGGCCGTATCTGCCGCCAAGAATTGATAATCGGCGCACTGCCTGCGACATTGTCGCGGCGGTGACATTCTGACAGGGCGAAACTGCAGCGAGCCTGCAATTTCGCAAATCCGCCGCGCGTGCAGGGCCTTTCCAAACGCCATAAAGCCTGATCAACATCGGGCCAAATTTGGCTTCCAGGAGGAAACGCATGCGCACGATTGGACATTTCATCGGCGGCCGTGAGGTCGAGGGCAAGTCGGGGCGTTTCGCCGACGTTTTCGAGCCGATGACTGGCGAAGTTCAGGCCAAGGTTGCGCTGGCCAGCAAGGCTGAGATGCGCGCCGCGGTGCTCAATGCCGCCGAGGCGCAGGTCGCCTGGGGCAACACCAATCCACAGCGCCGCGCCCGCGTGCTGATGAAATTCCTCGAACTCGCCAATCGCGACTACGACAAGCTGGCCGATTGCCTGGCGCGTGAGCATGGCAAGACTGTGCCGGACGCCAAGGGCGATATCCAACGCGGCTTGGAGGTGATCGAATTCGCCTGCGGCATTCCGCATCTGATGAAGGGCGAATACACCGAAGGCGCAGGTCCCGGCATCGACATCTATTCGATGCGCCAGTCGCTCGGTGTCGTCGCGGGCATCACGCCGTTCAACTTCCCGGCGATGATCCCGATGTGGAAATTCGGTCCGGCCATCGCCTGCGGCAACGCCTTCATCCTGAAGCCCTCGGAGCGCGATCCGGGCGTGCCGATGATGCTCGCCGCACTGATGATCGAAGCCGGTCTGCCGCCGGGCATTCTGAACGTCGTCAATGGCGACAAGGAAGCCGTCGACGCAATCCTCGACGACGAAGACATCAAGGCTGTCGGCTTTGTCGGCTCGTCGCCGATCGCCCAGTACATCTACGAGCGCGCTGCGGCGACCGGCAAACGCGCCCAGTGCTTCGGTGGAGCGAAGAACCACGCCATCATCATGCCCGATGCGGATATGGACCAGACCGTCGATGCGCTGATCGGTGCCGGCTACGGCTCGGCTGGCGAGCGCTGCATGGCGATCTCGGTGGCCGTGCCTGTTGGCAAGACCACGGCCGACCGTCTGATGGAAAAGCTCATCCCGCGCGTCGAGAGCCTGAAGATCGGCACCTCCGTGGATCCCTCGGCTGACTTCGGTCCGCTGGTGACCAAGGAAGCCGTCGACCGCGTCAAGAACTATGTCGATATCGGCATCAAGGAAGGCGCCACGCTCGCCGTCGATGGCCGCGGCTTCAAGATGCAGGGCTACGAGAACGGCTTCTATATGGGTGGCTGTCTGTTCGACAACGTCACCAAGGACATGCGCATCTACAAGGAAGAGATCTTCGGGCCCGTGCTGTCGGTGGTGCGTGCCCACGATTACGAAGAAGCTCTCGCGCTGCCGTCGGATCATGACTACGGCAACGGCGTTGCGATCTTCACCCGTGACGGTGACGCTGCGCGCGACTTCGCCGCCAAGGTCAATGTCGGCATGGTCGGCATCAACGTGCCGATCCCGGTGCCGATTGCTTATTATACCTTCGGTGGCTGGAAGAAGTCCGGCTTCGGCGATCTCAACCAGCATGGTCCGGATTCTATCCGCTTCTACACCAAGACCAAGACGGTGACCGCGCGCTGGCCATCGGGTGTCAAGGAAGGCGCCGAGTTCTCGATCCCGTTGATGAAGTAAGAATACGCAAGCGGCCCGGCGCTCCCAAAGGTGGTGCACCGGGCCGTTTCATTTTCCCGGCTGATCAACAATCAACAAGAAGGGCGTGATGCAATTCGCTCTCGATGAGGAACAGACCGCTATTCGCGACATGGCGCGCGAATTCGCTGCGGAAAAGATCGCTCCCTTTGCGCTCAAATGGGACGAGGACAAGCATTTTCCGAAAGAGGTGATGCGCGAGGCGGCGCTGCTCGGCATGGGCGGCATCTATATCCGTGACGATGTCGGTGGCTCCGCGCTGACGCGTTTCGATGCCGCGCTGATCTTCGAGGCGCTGGCGACCGGCTGCCCGACCACCTCGGCCTTCATTTCGATCCACAACATGGCGTCGTGGATGATCGACTCCTATGGGAATGAGACACAGCGCCGGAAGTGGCTGCCGCGTCTCTGCACCATGGAGCTACTGGCGAGCTATTGCCTGACTGAGCCGGGTTCGGGATCGGATGCGGCGGCGCTGCGCACCCGCGCCGTCGTCGATGGCGATCACTACGTCCTCAATGGCCAGAAGCAGTTTATCTCCGGGGCTGGCGATACCGACGTCTATGTCGTGATGGTGCGCACCGGTGGCGAGGGTGCCGGCGGCGTCTCCACCATCGTCGTTCAAGCCGGCACGCCCGGTCTCTCTTTTGGCAATAACGAACGCAAGATGGGCTGGAACGCGCAATCGACACGCGCCGTGATCTTCGAAAATTGCCGCGTGCCGATCGCCAACCGGCTCGGTGACGAGGGCATCGGGTTCAAGATCGCCATGGCCGGCCTCGACGGTGGTCGTCTCAACATCGCGGCGTGTTCGCTCGGTGGCGCGCAGTCTGCGCTCGACAGGTCGTTGAGCTACATGAAAGAGCGGAAGGCGTTCGGCAAGCGACTCGACGAATTCCAGGCGCTGCAGTTTCGTATCGCCGACATGGCGACCGAACTGGAAGCCGCACGCACCTTCCTGTGGCGAGCGGCGGCGGCACTCGACCGCAAGGATGCCGATGCCGGCATGCTCTGCGCGATGGCCAAGCGCTTCGGCACCGATATCGGTTTCGAGGTCGCCAACGACGCGCTGCAGCTGCATGGCGGCTATGGCTATCTCGCCGAATACGGCATCGAGAAGATCGTGCGCGATTTGCGCGTGCACCAGATCCTTGAAGGCACCAATGAAATCATGCGGCTGATCGTGTCGCGCAAACTGATCGAGGGCGCGCGATGAGTTCGGACGTGGCAACTGGGACAAGCGACCTCATCGTCGCGCGGGAAGGTGCGGCCGGTGTGATCCGGCTGAACCGGCCGAAGGCATTGAACGCGCTGACGCTGGAGATGACGCGTGAGATCGCGACGGCGCTCGATATGTTTGAGGCCGATCCGAAGGTTGCGCTCATCATTCTTGAAGGAGCAGGCGAGCGCGGGCTGTGCGCCGGTGGCGACATCCGCGGTCTCTATGAGAGCGCCAAGGTCAAAGGCGATCTCGGCAAGATCTTCTGGCGCGAGGAATATATCGTCAACGCGCGGATCGCGAAATTTCCGAAGCCTTATGTGGCCTATATGGATGGCTTCGTGATGGGCGGCGGCGTCGGTCTGGCCGGCCATGCCAGCCATCGCATCGTCACCGAGAAGACCAGGATGGCGATGCCGGAAGTGGGCCTCGGCTTCTTTCCTGACGTGGGTGGCACCTGGCTGTTGTCGCGCGCGCCTGGCGAGCTCGGGACGTATTTCGGTCTGACCGGACTGACGGCAAATGGTGCCGATGCGCTTGCTGCACATATGGCGGACGTCCTGATCGACACCGTCAATTGGCCGGCATTGCGCGAAGCGCTGACAAAGCTGTCGTCAGGTGCCGATGCAGCGTTGGTGATGACGACACTCAAGAAGTTTGCAGCCCCGGAACAAACCGGTCCAGTCACGGCGCAGCGTGCGCTGATCGATCGCGCTTTCGCCCATGACAGCGTCGAGGAGATTGTGGCTGCGCTTGAGCAGGACGGTTCAGATTTCGCGCTGGCGACGATCAAGGCCATGTCCGACAAATCACCGCGGGGGCTCAAGGTTACCCTGAAGCTGCTGTGGCTCGCGCGCGCGTCGAAGTCGCTCGAGGAATGTCTGTCGCGCGAATATCTCGCGGCTCTCGAAGTGTTCGATAGCGCGGATTTCGTCGAGGGCGTGCGTGCGGCGATCATCGACAAGGACCGCAATCCGACATGGCAGCCGCCGGATCTCAATGGCGTGACACCGGAGATCGTGGCGCGCTATCTCGCGCCGCGCGACGTTGCGCTCACGTTCTGAAGCGTTGCGTTCTGAACGAAAGTTGGATTTCGCCGTTTTCATCAGGCTTTAAAAACAAACAAACGATCACGAGGGCAGGACATGACCAGCATTGCATTCATCGGTCTCGGCAATATGGGTGGCCCGATGGCCGCCAACCTGGTCAAGGCAGGCCACAAGGTGACGGGCTTCGATCTCGTCGAGGCGTCCCGCGCGCAGGCGAGGGTGGATGGCGTGACCATTGCTGACAAGGCGGTCGATGCCGTGAAGGGCGCCGAGGTCATCATTACCATGCTGCCGGCCGGCAAACACGTGGTGTCGGTCTGGAGCGAGGTCATTCCCGTGGCCGCCAAGGGTGCGTTGATGATCGATTGCTCGACCATCGACGTGGAAAGCGCACGCAAGGCGCATGAACTGGCGGCTGCGCAGAAGCTGCCGTCGGTCGATGCGCCGGTCTCCGGTGGCACTGGTGGCGCCAAGGGCGCGACGCTGACCTTCATGGCCGGTGGCGATGCCAAGGCGTTCGCGTCAGCCAAGCCGGTCCTCGAAGCCATGGGCAAGAAGATCGTCCATTGCGGGGATGCCGGCGCGGGGCAGGCGGCCAAGATCTGCAACAACATGATCCTCGGCATTTCGATGATCGGCGTCAGCGAAGCCTTCGTGCTCGCCGAGAAACTCGGCCTGTCGCATCAGGCGCTGTTCGATGTGGCCTCGACCTCGTCGGGCCAGTGCTGGTCGCTGACCACCTATTGCCCGGTGCCGGGACCGGTGCCGACATCGCCGGCCAACAATGAATACAAGCCGGGTTTTGCCGCAGCACTGATGCTCAAGGATCTCAGGCTATCACAGGAAGCCGCCAAGGCCGCCGGCGCCAGGACGCCGCTCGGCGCCCATGCCGAGAGCATCTATGAGACCTATGAGAAGGAAGGTCATGGCGGCGATGACTTTTCCGGGATCATTCATCATCTGCGGCATTTGATACCGAAATAGCGGGAGCGTCGGCATGACCACGTTCAAGCAGGCCCGCGCCTTTCTCCTCGAACACCGCACCGACTACGCCGCCGCCGTTGCCGGCTTTCGCTGGCCCGATCCGGTCGACTTCAACTGGGCGCTCGACTGGTTCGACGCCGAACTCGCCCATGATCCCGTCAGCAAGGACCGGACCGCGCTCTGGATCGTCGATGCGGCGGCCAGCCGCGAGACGAAGCTGTCGTTCGAGGTGTTGTCACGCCGCTCCAATCAGGTTGCCAATTTCCTGCGCGCGCAGGGGCTGAAGCGCGGCGATCATCTGTTGCTGCTGCTCGGCAATGTGGTGCCGCTGTGGGAGACCATGCTGGCGGCGATCAAGCTCGGCGTCGTCATCATTCCTGCCACCACGCTGCTGACCTCGGATGAATTGCAGGACCGGCTCGATCGCGGCCGCGCCAAGCTCGTGGTGGCGGCAGAGGACCAGGTCGCCAAGTTCGGCAGCTTGAAGACCGCGGGCATTGGTCAGATCGTCGTCAACGCCGCGTCAGTTCACGCCGGATGGCTCGCCTTCGAGACATCAGCAGACTTCTCCGAGATCTTCACGCCGGATGGCCCAACCAGGGCTGACGATCCGATGTTGCTCTATTTCACCTCGGGCACCACGGCGAAGCCGAAGCTCGTGCGGCACAGCCAGCGCAGCTATCCCGTCGGCGGACTCTCGACGATGTTTTGGATCGGACTGCAGCCGGGCGACGTGCATCTCAACATCTCTTCACCGGGCTGGGCCAAGCATGCCTGGAGCTGCTTCTTTGCGCCATGGAATGCCGGCGCAACGGTGTTCGTGGTCAATCAGCCGCGTTTCGACGCCAAGGGCCTGCTTGCCACCATCGGCCGCTGCGGCGTGACGACACTGTGCGCACCGCCGACAGTGTGGCGGCTCTTCATTCAGGAGAAGCTTGCCACCTTCAAGGTCGCGCTGCGCGAAGTCTGTGGCGCTGGTGAGCCGCTCAATCCGGAAGTGATCGATCAGGTCAAGGCGGCCTGGGGCCTCACCATTCGCGACGGCTACGGTCAGACCGAGACCACCGCGCTGGCCGGCAATTCGCCGGGCCAGACTGTCAAGGTGGGCTCCATGGGCCGTCCGCTGCCGGGCTGGAAGGTTCGCGTTGTCGATGCCGATGGCAATCCGGCGAAGGAGGGCGAGGTCAGTCTCGTGCTTGGCGTCGATCGCCCGGCAGGATTGATGCAGGGCTATCAGGCCGAAGACGGTAGTGTCAGCGGTGCAAGCGGTGAGATCTATCGCAGCGGCGACGTCGTATTTTCCGATGACGATGGCTATCTCACTTTCGTCGGTCGCTCCGACGATGTGTTCAAATCCTCGGACTATCGCATCAGTCCGTTCGAGCTGGAGAGTATCCTGCTCGAACACGATGCCGTGGCTGAGGCCGCCATTGTGCCGAGCCCCGATCCGATCCGGCTCGCCATCCCCAAGGCCTATGTGTTGCTGATCGGCGATACCGCGCCGTCCAAGGCGACGGCGCTGTCGATCTATCAGCATCTGCATGTGCGTCTGGCGCCTTTCAAACGTATACGTCGGATCGAGTTCGTGACCGAGCTGCCGAAGACGATTTCGGGCAAGATTCGCAGGGTCCACCTGCGTCGGCTCGAACACGCCGACGATCGCAGCGATCCCTTGCGCGGCGTCGAGTTTCGCGAAGAGGATTTCCCCGAATTGCAGGCACTCCGCGCGGCAGGATCGCAAGAGGGCGAGCGGTAATTTGTCGCGCTTTGCATGGCTGCAGCGCACAATTTCGCTTGGCGTCAGGGTGTGGGCTGTGGAATCTGCGCTCGCAACGCAACTGGATTTTGAGGACTGAGACTGAATGAGCGCGATGATTGAACGTGATGCCTATATCGCCATGGTGGGCAAGGAAGTCGGCGTATCGCCCTGGCACATCATGGACCAGAAGCGCATCGATGCGTTTGCTGCGGCGACGGAGGATTTTCAGTTCATCCATGTCGATCCCGCGCGGGCGCGCGAAACGCCATTCGGCACGACGATCGCTCATGGCTTCCTGACCATGTCGATGCTCTCGGTCTTTTCCTATGAGGCGCTGCCGCAACTGGCCGATGTTGCCATGGGCGTCAATTACGGCACCGACAAAGTGCGCTTCGTGTCGCCGGTCAAAGCAGGATCGCGCATCCGCGGCCGCTTCACGCTGACCGAGGCGACGTTGCGCAAGCCGAAGGAATTGTTCACGCGCACCAGCGTGAGTGTCGAAATCGAAGGCGAGGACAAGCCGGCGCTGGTCGCCGACTGGCTCGGCCTTGTCTATTTCAATTGAGGAGAGTTCCAAATGACCATTCGATTTGACGGCCGCGTCGCCATCGTCACCGGCGCCGGCAATGGATTGGGCCGCGCCCATGCGCTGGGCCTTGCGAAGCTCGGCGCCAAGGTCGTGGTCAACGATTTCGGCGGCGCGCGCGATGGCACCGGCGGTTCGCTGACGGCGGCGGAAACCGTGGTCGAGGAAATCCGCGCAGCCGGCGGCACGGCGATGGCCGATGGCGCTGATGTCTCCAATTTCGAGCAGGTCAAGGCGATGGTCGAGAAGGCCACCAGGGAGTGGGGCAGCGTCGACCTGATGTGCGCCAATGCCGGCATTCTCCGCGACAAGTCGTTCGCCAAGATGGAAGTCGCCGATTTCACCAAGGTGCTGGACGTGCATCTCACCGGCACTTTCTATTGCTGCAAGGCCGTTTGGGAAGGTATGCGCGCGCGGAACTACGGGCGCATCGTGCTCACGACCTCGTCGTCCGGTCTCTATGGCAATTTCGGCCAGGCCAATTACGGCGCAGCCAAAACCGGCATGGTCGGACTGATGAACGTGCTGGCCGAGGAAGGCCGCAAGACGGACATTCGCGTCAACATCGTGTCACCGACCGCAGCCACGCGGATGACCGAGGAACTGTTGCCAGCGCAGGCGCTGCAGTTGATGAAGCCCGAAGCGATCACGCCGGCAGTCGAATATCTGCTGAGCGAGAATGCGCCGACCAAGACCATCATGGGCGCCGGCGCAGGTTCCTTCGCGGTCATCAAGATTCTCGAAAGCGAAGGTGTCAATTTCGCCGAAGCTGACTGGAGCCCGGATACGATTGCCGCGCATTTCGCGGACATTAGTGATATGTCGAGGGCCAAGGCGCTGGAAGGCGCTTTCCATCAGACCCAGAAGTATGTCGAGCAGGCTGCCATTCGCTTGGGCGTGAAGGCCTGATCGGCGGCTTCGCAACTGCGTGAGACCGTGACTGAGCCTGTGAAGAACCAAGTTGCGGTGATCGGTGCCGGCCCTGCCGGGCTGATGGCGGCCGAGGTTCTGAGCCGTGGCGGCGCTGCCGTCACGGTCTATGACGCAATGCCATCGGCTGGTCGCAAGTTTCTGATGGCCGGACGCGGCGGACTCAATCTCACTCATAGTGAGCCGCTGCCGGAATTCCTCAAGCGCTATGGCGCGGCGGAAGCGCGGCTTGCTCCGTCCGTCTCGGCTTTCACGCCGGCCGCTTTACGCGACTGGAGCGAGGCGCTGGGGCAGCCGACCTTTGTCGGCTCCAGCGGCCGGGTGTTTCCGCAGGCCTTCAAGGCATCGCCATTGCTGCGCGCGTGGCTGCGGCGGCTGGACGAGAGTGGCGTGCGGTTTGCCTTTCGTTACCGCTGGACAGGATGGGACGGCGATGGGCGTTTGATATTCCAAACGCCGGACGGCTCGCGGGCGATCGCCTGCAAGAGCGCGGTTCTTGCGCTCGGCGGTGCAAGCTGGCCTCGGCTCGGCTCTGACGGCGCATGGGTGGATGTGCTGGCGGTGAAGGGCTTGAGCATCGCGCCGCTGCGTCCGGCGAATTCCGGCTTTACGGTCGCGTGGTCGGAGATATTCAAGGACCGTTTCGAAGGTCAGCCGCTGAAGGGTGTTGCGCTATCGTTCGGTGCACACAGCGTGCGCGGCGAGGCGATGGTCACGCGTGGCGGTATCGAAGGCGGTGGCATCTATGCGCTGTCGTCTCTGTTGCGCGAAGCGGTCATCGCGGATGGCAAGGCGACGCTGCGCGTTGCTCTTAGACCGGACCTCGATGCGAAGGAGTTGACCACGAAGCTCGCAGCATCGCGTGGCAAACAGTCTTTCTCCAATTTCCTGCGCAAGGCGATCCATCTGTCGCCGGTGGCCGTTGGGCTGCTGCAGGAAGTCGCTGTCCCAGAGGGCATTCAACTGGCGTCATTGCCGCCGGAGAAGTTGGCTGCCTTGATCAACGCCGTGCCGGTAACGCTCAATGGTGTCGCGCCGATCGCGCGTGCTATTTCGACGGCGGGTGGCGTCTCGTTCGATGAGATCGATGACGCCTTCATGCTGAAGCGTATGCCGGGCACATTCGTCGCCGGCGAGATGCTCGATTGGGAAGCGCCGACCGGCGGTTACCTGCTGCAGGCGTCGTTTGCGACAGGCGCTGCAGCGGGCGAGGGCGTTTTGAGGTGGCTGGCTTTTTCGCCCCGATAGAACGCCGACCTCATGGTGAGGAGCGCGCTCTTGCGCGCGTCTCGAACCATGAATGTGTGTCCATCCTTCGAGACGGCGCCAAGCGGCGCCTCCTCAGGATGAGGTCCCGAGTGTAAGCGCTGTCGCGTTACCGCAGCTTCCCACGTGCGGCCACCGGCAGCGTGCCGATGATCTCGTCACCGCGCACCATCACCACTTCATCGAACATGTTGACGACGACGCAGACATGGTTGGGCACGATGCGGACGACGTCGCCGACATTGGGACGCGTGTTGCTGCGTCCGAGATCGAGGAAGCCGTGTTCCTCGGCGAAGCGCGCGATCTTGGCTTCGGGATGTTCGAGGATCAGGCCGTAGCCGTCCAGGCCGCCGGTGTCGGGCGTCAGTGTCTTCGAGCCGGCATCGAGAATGCCGCGTTCCGGGCCGGCGCGACTGACCACGGTCGAATAGACATTCAGCGCGCAATCGTCCCAGGTGGCAGAGCCGGCGGCGACCTGCATGCGGTCGTTGTAGATGTAAGTGCCGAAGCGATGTTCGGTGGCGCCCTTGAGCGAGCCGACATTCTTCAGGTTTGGCGTGCCGCCGGTCGAGACGATCGTGGGCTCCAGACCGAGTGCGCGAACGCCGGCCAGCGCTTCGTCGTAGAATTTCTGTGCGTCGGGCCAGCCGGTTTCGGTTGGGTACAGCATGAAGCCGGCGAAGGTCAGGCCCTTCGAGGCGGCGATCTCCTTGGCGAGCGCAATCGCTTCGGCGGGCGTCTCGACGCCGGCGCGCTTGCGGCCGGTGTCGCATTCGACGACGACGTTGAGGTCGCGGCCGGAGAGCGCAGCGGCTTTCGGCAGGTCGCCGATAACGACGGAATTGTCAGCGGCCACGGTGACGTTCGCCTTGGCCTGCAGCGCGCCGAGCCGCGCCATCTTCTCGTCGCCGAGCAGATTGTAGCTGATCAGGATGTCGTCGATCCCGGCATCGGCCATGATCTCGGCCTCACCAAGCTTCTGGCAGGTGATGCCTTTCGCGCCAGCTGCGATCTGCATCTTCGCGATGACCGGGCTCTTATGCGTCTTGATATGCGGCCGATTGGCAATGCCGGCATCATCGCAGACCTTCTGGATGCGCGCGATGTTGCGCTCGACGCGATCCATGTCGATGACGAGGGCAGGCGTGCCGTAGTCGCGGGAGATTTTGGCGGCGAGTGTGGTGGTCATTGTGTCGTCTCCGGCATTTCCACCGTCATTGCGAGGAGCGAAGCGACGAAGCAATCCAGTCTTCGCTTGTTGCCTCTGGATTGCTTCGCTTCGCTCGCAATGACGACTGACAGTTACGCGTTCTCGATTTCTTCGCGGAGCATCTCCAGCTCCAGCCATTGCTCTTCCGAGTCCTGCAATTCCTTCTGCGCCTTGGAGAGCGCAGCGGTCGCGGTGTCGAACTTCTTGCGATCCTTCTTGTAGAGGTTGGGATCGTCGAGATGGCGCTGCTGCTTGGCGATTTCGGAGCGCAGGTTGTCCATCGCCTTCGGCAGGGTTTCCAGCGCGTGCTTGTCCTTGAAGTTCAGCTTGCGCTTCGCAGCAGGCTTGGACGAGTCCGACTTGCTGCCGTTGCTCTTGGCAGCCACGGCTTCGGTCTTGGCCTCGCGCTTCAGGTCGGCGCCGCGCTGCGCCAGCATGTCGGTATAGCCGCCGGCATATTCCATCCACTTGCCGTTGCCTTCCGGCACGATCACCGAGGTGACGACGCGGTCGAGGAAGTCGCGGTCATGGCTGATCAGGATAACCGTGCCTTCGTAGTCGCCGAGCATTTCCTCGAGCACGTCGAGGGTTTCCAGATCGAGGTCGTTGGTCGGTTCGTCCAGCACCAGCACATTGGATGGTTTCGCCAGCGCGCGGGCGAGCATCAGACGTCCGCGTTCACCGCCGGAGAGCACTTCGAGCGGCGTGCGCATCTGCTCCTGCGAGAACAGGAAGTCCTTCATGTAGCTGACCACATGCTTGGGCTGGCCGTTGACCATCACGTGGTCGCCGCGGCCGCCGGTGAGGGCCTCCGCCAGCGTGGTCTTCGGGTTGAGGCTTTCGCGATGCTGGTCCAGCGTCGCCATTTCGATATTGGCGCCGAACCGGATGGTGCCTGAATCCGGCGGCTCGGTGCCGGTCAGCATATTGATCATCGTGGTCTTGCCCGCACCGTTCGGACCGACCACACCAATGCGATCGCCACGCTGTACACGGATCGAGAAGTCCTCGACGATCTTGCGGTCACCATAGGTGCGGCAGATGTTCTTCGCTTCGAAGATCAGCTTGCCGGACTTCTCGGCCTCGGCGGCGGCGAGCGTCGCGTTGCCCGCGGCGCCGCGATAGTCCTGGCGCTGCGCGCGCAGTTCATGCAGGCCGGCGAGGCGCTTGACGTTGCGCTTGCGGCGGCCGGAGACGCCGTGGCGCAGCCAGTGTTCTTCATTGACGATCTTGCGGTCGAGCTTGTGCTGGTCGCGCTCTTCTTCCGCCAGCACGTCATCGCGCCACTGTTCGAAGGCCGAGAAGCCGCGATCGATCTGGCGGATTTGGCCGCGATCGAGCCAGGCGGTGGCGCGCGACAGATTGGTGAGAAAGCGGCGGTCATGGCTGATCAGCACCAGCGCGCAGCGCCGGCTGGCCAGTTCGCCTTCCAGCCACTCGATCGTCGTGAGATCGAGATGGTTGGTGGGCTCGTCGAGCAGCAGGATGTCAGGCTCGGGCGCCAGCACGCGGGCCAGCGCCGTGCGGCGCGCTTCGCCGCCGGAGAGGTTGTTTGGATCCTCGTGGCCGGTGAGGCCGAGCTGTTCGAGCAGATACTGCGCCTGATAGATGTTGTGGCCGTCGCCCATGCCGGCCTCGACATAAGCGAGCGTCGTCGCATAGCCGGAGAAGTCCGGCTCCTGCGGCAGATACTGGACGGTGGCACCGGGCTGCACGAAGCGGCTGCCTTTGTCGTTTTCAACGATCCCCGCCACGATCTTGAGGAGCGTCGACTTGCCGGAGCCGTTGCGGCCGATCAGGCAGACGCGCTCGCCCTGCGACACCGAGAGTTCGACGCCGTTGAGCAGCGGCGTGCCGCCGAAGGTCAGGAAGATGTCTTTCAGCTGGATAAGCGGAGGAGCCATAAGGTCAGTTCAACTTTGTTTCGGCGCGGGCGCAAAGGCCGGGTCGCGCTGGATGCGGCGGATGGTTTGATCCAAGGCCGACAGGAACGCCGAGCGATCGCGCGGCGCGAATGATTTGGGACCACCGGTGACTTCGCCCGATGACCGCAGATCGGTCATCAGGTTGCGTACCGCGAGCGTCATCCCGATGGATTGTTCTGTGAACGGCTTGCCATTAGGGGCAATTACCGCGGCGCCCGCCTTGACGCAGCGGCTGGCCAGCGGGACGTCTGCCGTGATCACGATATCGCCCTTCTGGACGCGTTCCGCAATCCAGTCATCGGCCGCATCCATGCCCGAACCTGCGGCAATCCGCTCGATCAGGGGATCGTCAGGCACCCGGATGAAGTTTCCGGCGACCACGCTGACGGGCAGGCTGAAGCGGGCGGCGACGCGGTAAATCTCGTCTTTGACCGGGCATGCGTCGGCGTCGATATAGATGCGTGTGGTCAAGGGAGCACAAGTTCCACGAAAAGGCAGTCATTTGCGGGTGGGCGATGTGGCGCTGACGCGGGACAGTTCCCCGCCCGTCGCCTTGCCTCGAACATGGTGACGGGTATCATCTCCTGCCAAGGCGAACACTCAATTTCGCGCAGTTTTCGGGAGGAATCATGACCAAACGGCTCGAACCGTACCGTGTTGAGGCGTTTAACACCGCCAAACAGTCCGAAAACAAGATGCATGACGATTCTGTCGCCCGGAAATTCGGCTTCAGCGGCGGGTTGGTGCCGGGGGTCGACGTGCTGGCCTATATGATCCATCCGCCGGTGCAGCACTGGGGACGGGACTTTTTGGAGCGTGGCCTGATCGAGGCCCGTTTCACCAAGCCGGTCTATGACGGCGAGACCGTCGAGGTGATCGCCGAGGAAGCCGGCGAGGGGCTCGCGCTGAGCGTTGAGGGCGGCGGCGAGATTCGTGCGGCCGGGACCGCATCGCTGACGGCCTTCCCGGTGGTGCCGTCGCTGGATGAATTCCCGGATACGGCGGCTGTGTCGAAGCGGCTGCCGGTCAATGCCGAATCCTACGCGCTGGACAAGTGGCTCGGCACCGCGCCGCGGGTCTGGCCGGAGGATGGATTGGCCGAATATCTGGGTGAGGTGCGCGAGGCCGACGATCGGTATCTGCGCGAGGGCATCGTGCATCCCGGCGTGCTGCAGCGGATCATGAACAAGGTGCTGGTGGACAATGCGCTGCTCGGGCCGTGGATTCACGTCGGCAGCAGGATGCAGTTGTTGGCGACCGCGAATACCGATGACGAGTTGATCGCGCGGGCGAAGGTGACCGCCAATTACGAGAAGAAGGGGCATCGGTTCGTCGAGCTCGATGCGATCATCGTGGCCAATGGCACGGTGCCCGTGGCGCATTGCCAGCATATTGCGATCACTCAGCCACGTGAGGTCGTGGCGGCTTGATGTTGTAGAGCAGCGGCGCTCTTCCTTTTCCCTCCCCCGAGCGTAGCGAGCGGGGAGGGTGGCGCGTTTGAGAGCGGAGCGAACAAACGTGACGGGTGGGGTGCCCCACGTGAGGGCGTTGCTCGTGGCACCCCCACCCCGGCCTATCGGCCGACCCTCCCCGCAAGGGGGAGGGATTCTTTGGCGCCAGAGCGCCATCGCAGATTCAACTGTCAAACAGCCACAGCTCTTCAGACATGCGTCATCACCCCCATTGTTTGCGGCGCGGGGGCGCCGTCGTCGCTTGCATTCCCGCCCCCTTGTGAGAGGGCGTGCGGAACGCCGGGTGCCCGTTGCACCCTTGGGCCTGATGCGAATGCGGTCTTCCGCAATCTGGAGTGCATCAGGACTTTCGGAGGCGCCGAGCGATTGCCCGACGTTCCGCCTGCGGTGTTTTTTCGGTTGCTTGCACATCTGCCATGGCGAACGGTCCCATCACCAAAATTAATGTCCCAGGGCGGAGGGACAGGGTAGCCGCAAAGCACTTGGCCGAACGCGTTTTGACTTGGTCGTCCGTCACACTGTCCAGGGAGTCTTTCCATCCGAAGGTCGGCCGTCTCCTTGCCAGTGGCAGTGCTGGCGCAGATCCGTCCTGCCCGAAGACAGACGTTCCCCCATGAACCGCGTGACGCCGCATCTCCGGCGTCCACCGCATCCCACCCCGCGAACGTGACGATCGCGATCGCCCCTCTCGGTGGGGCAGGACAGCGCGGAATATAAACCTGATGGGGATGTTGTCAACGGAAGATAGGAAAAAATGTTTGACGTCTTCCAGCTCCACGCTCGTCATTCGGAGGCGCCCAGGCGGCGTATCGCGAACCCGGAATCTCGACATCGGAGTCTCCGATCGTGCCAAACACATCGAGATTCCCCGCCACTTCAATTGGAGTGGCTGAGGTTCGCACTACAGCGGCTCCGCCGCTTTCGTGCGCCCTCAGGCAAACCAATTGGTTTGCCGGGGAATGACGAGCTTAGGCGGTACGTTGTCGCCCGCTACCGGCGGATGGGCTATGTCAGGGGCGAGATGATGAAGAGGCAGAAATGATGACGGATGTTTTTCGGCTGGATCGCTATCTCGCGCGGATCGGCTTTGACGGATCGGTTGCGCCGGATCTGGCGACACTGACGGCTATTCATGTCGCTCACATCAATGCGCTGCCTTTCGAGGGTCTCAATCCGTTTCTTCATCTGCCGGTCAAGCTGGACATGGCGTCATTGCAGCAGAAACTCATTGATGGCCGACGTGGTGGCTATTGCTATGAGCTGAACGCGATGCTGCGGGCCGCGCTCGAGACGATCGGCTTCAAGGTCACTGGCCTCGGCGCCCGGGTTCGCTGGAATGCGCCGCCGGACAGTCCACTTGGCCCCAGAACGCATATGCTCCTGAAGGTCGATCTTCCGGACGGACCCTATCTCGCCGATACCGGCTTTGGTGCCTGCGTCCTCGATGCACCTCTGCGGCTCCTCGCGGGGACCGAGCAGCAAACGGCGATGGGGACCTATCGGCTGATCGAAGCAGATGGCCTGCTGGCGCTGAGCGCGAAGCGGGCGGACGGCTGGCGGACGATGTATGTGTTTGACCTCGCGCCGCAACTGCCGTCGGATTACGAGCTCGGCAACTGGTACACATCGACCAGTCCCTTCGTGCCCTTCACCTCGACGCTGGTGATGGAGCGCGTCAGCAACGGCCGGCGTTATAAACTGGTCAATCGCCACCTGATCACGGAGCGACGTGACGGCGAACCGGTGTCTGAACGCGTGCTCGGCAGCGCTGCGGAGTTGCAGCAGGTTCTTGACAAGACCTTCGGCGTCACGCCGCCGGCATCCGCCGACGAGATTTTCGCGGTCATCAGCGCAAACGCGGAGCGCCGTTGACTGCTGCGTAATCTCTCCATTTCGACCCGATTGCAGCGAATGACGCCTTCGGCTAATTCGCCCCCGGGATCATCACGAGGACCGTCAAATGTCGCTGTCATCCGCCAAGAACTACGCGCTGCGTGCCGCCAAGTCGCAGGACCAGAAGGAGGCCACCGAGCTTTTGTCCAAGGCGATCATGGAATTGACACTGGCGATCGAGGCGCAGGACGCCAAGATCAAGAAGATGAACAAGGGCGCATGATCGGAACGCCGATCTCACCGGATCGCGATTGAACCTATTGCTCAGCCGCACGTTCAGTATTCCCCACATCAGAGGATACGACATGAGCGCGCTCAGCAAGATCAAAGAACATATGGAAGTCATCGGCGCCGACGGCGTGCATGTCGGCACGGTCGACAAGGTCGAGGGCAACCGCATCAAGCTGACCAAGAAGGATAGCGGCGAGGGCAGCCACAAGGGTCACCATCACTTTATCGATGGCGGTCTGGTCGCCGAGGTTGAGGGCGACAAGGTGCGGCTCTCGGCTAATGGCGACGTCGCCTTTGCCATGGAAGAAGAGAAGTAAGACGGAAAAAAACCCGCGGTGTGAGCCGCGGGGTTTTCGTTCAGATCACTCAGATGGAGCGAGGTGAGGCGCGCCTCACTTCACCTCCATCTGCAGGCCTTCCTTGTCGATGATGGTCTTGAACTTGGCCGTCTCGGCCTCGACGAAGGTCTGGAATTGCTGAGGTGTGCCGTAGTCCGACACGGCGCCCATGGCTGCGATGGTCTTCTTGGTCGCGTCGGTGCCGAGCAGAACCTTGATCTGCTCATTGAGCGAGGTCACGGCTTCGGTCGGTGTGCTCTTCGGATAGAACACGCCGAACCATGACGCGACGTCGAACTTCTCCAGCTCGGGCGCGGTCTCGCGCATCGCCGGGACGTTCGGCGCCTGCGCGTTGCGCTGCTGCGTGGTGACGGCAAGGCCGGTGAGCTTGCCGTCGAGCACCTGGGGCAGCGACGGATAGAGATTGTCGAACAGGATCTGGATGTCGCCAGCGAGAGCCGCCTGCAGCGCAGGGCCTGCACCGCGGAACGGCACGTGCTGCATCTTCAATCCGGTGAGCTGCAGCCACCACGCGCCGGTGAGATGCGGGCTCTGGCCGACGCCCGACGAACCATAGTTCAGCTTGTCCGGATTGGCCTTGATATAGGCGATCAGCTCCGGGATCGTCTTGATCGGCACGCTCGGATGCGCGCAGACGATGTTCGGAATCTTGATCATGTTGGAGACCGCCTGCAACTGATCGCTCTTGTAGGTCAGGTTCTTGAAGATGCTGTAGGCGATGGCGTTGGGGCCGGGATTGCCGACCAGGATGGTGTGGCCATCGCCCTTGAGGCGCGCGACTTCGGCGGTGCCGATGGTGCCGCCGCCGCCCGAGCGATTCTCCACCACAACCGACTGGCCCCAGACCGGCTGCAGATGCGCGGCGAGCATACGGCCCATCACGTCGGTGGAGCCGCCGGCTGCGGCGGGCACGATGACCCGGACGGTTTCGGTGGGCTTCCATTCGCCGGCGCCGAGGCTCGCGCGCGGCAGGATCGCGGCGCTGGTGATCGCGGCGGCGCCGGTGAGTACACGGCGACGGGTAACCAGATTGGTCATAGCTTCTTCCCTCGATGGTGTCGTTTTGGTTTTTGATCTTGCTGAAATCGTAGTGAGGCAGATGGTGGCGGGCAAGCCGACCTTGGCCACAGCGTAAAGAAAAGCCCCGCAGCGTGTGCTGCGGGGCTTTTGCAATTCAGCGATTTGATAGTTCCGCCTAGCGGAAGCTGATCAGCTTGAACAGCGGCGTGAGGTAGCTCATTTCCTGACCGGAGGTCGGCGTGGTGCGGCTGATGAAGTCGAAGATCTTGCCGTCCTGCAGGCCGTAATTGGCGAGCCGGATCACTTTGCGGTTCTTGTCGAAATAGATCGCGATGACGCGCTGGTCGGTGACCTTCTGCGGCATGAACGCCACGGCGCGTTCGGCGCGCTGCGAGATGTAATAGAACACTTCGCCCGATAGCGTGGCGACGGTGGAGGGCGTGCCCATCACGATCAGGACCTGATCCTGGCTGGCGCCGATCGGGATCTGCTCCAGCGCACCGGGGGGCAGGATGTAGCCCTTCTGGAATTGCTCGGCGCAGGCGCCCAGCGTGACGCAGAGGGCCGCGACCGCGAGTACGGCGCGCATGCCGCGCCAGCCACGTGTCAGCCGCGCCTTCGCGCTGATGGAGGTCGAAATTGTCATAGCGGAGGGGGTCCCATCCTCTTGATTCTCGGGAAGGCCTTGCTTCCGAAAGACTTGCATCCCGGAAGGCGTTGACGTACCGGGCAGAACCTCTGAATGCAACATGCGCGTGCCCGAGGGGCCCGCCTGAGGAACCCAAGATGGTCTGGCCGTTCAGTCACTTCAGAAAGCCCCCGGCGCCGTTGCGCGGCACCATTGAAGCCATCTATGGCATGATCGTGGCGCAGGCGCGAGAACCCTTGTTTTATCGGGACTTGGGAGCCCCGGATACGGTAAACGGGCGTTTCGATATGTTGCTGCTGCACCTGTGGCTGGTGCTGCGCCGGATGAGTCCGAAGGATGAGTTGTCGCAGGGACTTTTCGACAGGTTCTGCGGTGATATGGACGATAACCTGCGCGAACTCGGCACCAGCGACATGAAGGTGCCGAAGAAAATGCGGGAATTCGGCGACGCGTTTTACGGCCGGACAGGCGCCTATGACGCAGCGCTTGGCGCAGGCAGGGAGCCTCTGGCGGCGGCGCTGTCGAAGAATATCTATTATGGCATGGACATCGAGAACGCCCGGCGTCTCGCTGTTTATGTCGAAGCGGCGAATGCCCGTCTGGGCACGCTGGATGCAACGACACTGACATCAGGCGCGTGGCATTTCCCGTCGCCTGCGGAGACCTTGGTAACGACATGAACAAACCCGACCGCACCGTGGATCTCACGCCGCCCTGGAGCGTGCCCATCGCCGTGATCCAGATCCCGGAAACGGGGCTGGCGCGCGACATCGAGGCCACGCCCGAGGAGCGCAAGCGGATCGCCGAACTCGGCGGCCTCGTCAGCGTGGGCGCCGTGAAAGGCGAACTCCTGCTGAGCCCCGTGAAGGGCGGCACAGTGCATGTGACCGGTCGCATCTGGGGCAAGGTCGAGCAGACCTGCGTGGTGACGCTGGATCCGTTGGCCGCCGATTTCGAGGAAGAGATCGACGTGATTTTCGCGCCGCCATCGCAGATTCGCGAACTCGCCGAATCGGTGGACGAGGACGTTGAGAGCGACGAGGAGACCCCGGATCCGCCGGAGCCGATCGAAAATGGCTTCATCGACCTCGGCAAACTGGCGACCGACGCGCTGTTTCTGGGGCTGGACCCGTATCCCCGTAAGCCGGATGCCGTGTTCGAGCCGGTGGTCGAGGTTCCGGACCCGGAAGAGCACCCGTTTGCGGCCTTGAAAGCGCTGAAAACCGCCCCTGAGACGCCCAAATCTAAAAAGCCCGGGAAGGGCTGAGACCGGGGTCCGATTCCACGCCCCGTGCGGCTGGCGGGACAAAAGCGACCGGTCAAGATGTTGTATCGGGTCACGGAAACGCTATTGTCCCCGGCCGAAATCGGGTTAATGCCATAACTTCGCCGTCTGCTGCCAAATGCGGCAGACTTCGTCCGCGGCCACGAGCGTCACAGGCCGCAAGAGACAGGTTTCCGGAACGTCCATGCCGAAAAAGGTTCGCATCGCGCTAGACGCCATGGGTGGCGACATCGGCGCATCGGTGGTCATTCCCGGCGCCGCGATTTCGTTGACCCGGCATCCCGACAGCGAGTTCCTGCTGTTCGGTGACAGCGCGCTGATCGAGAAAGAACTCGCCAATCATCCGGCACTGAAGGCTGTATCGAAGGTGATCCATACCGACGTTGCCGTCAGCATGCATGACAAGCCGAGCCAGGCGCTGCGCCGTGGCCGCAAGGTCTCGTCGATGTGGCTGGCGATCGAGGCGGTGAAGAAGGGCGAGGCCGATGTCGCGATCTCCGCCGGCAATACCGGCGCGCTGATGGCGATGGCGCGCTTTTGCCTGCGCATGCTTGATGGTATCGAGCGTCCCGGCCTGGCCGCGATCTGGCCGACCACGCGCGGCGATTCCGTCGTGCTCGATCTCGGCGCCACCATCGGCGGCGACGCCAACCACCTGAAGACTCTCGCTGTCATGGGCAGCGCCATGGCCAGCGCGCTGTTCGATCTGGCCCGGCCGACGGTCGGTCTGCTCAATATCGGCGTCGAGGAAATCAAGGGCGGCGACGAAATCCGCGATGCCGCCGAACTGCTGCGCACCGCCAATCTGCCGCAGCTCGAATTCATCGGCTTCGTCGAAGGCGACGGCATCGGCCGCGGCGATGCCGACGTGATCGTCACAGAAGGCTTCAGCGGCAATATCGCGCTCAAGGCGGCCGAAGGCACGGCGCGGCAGTTCGCCGAATATCTGCGCAATGCCATGGCGCGCACCTGGCGCTCGCGCATCGGCTATCTGTTCGCCAAGAACGCCTTCAAGGCGGTGCGCGATAAGGTCGATCCCAACAAGTCCAACGGCGCGGTGTTTCTCGGCCTGCGCGGCATCGTGGTGAAGAGCCACGGTGGCACCAATGCCGACGGTTTCGCCTATGCGGTGGATGTCGGTTACGACATGGTCCGCTACGACCTTCTCACCAAGATCAATCAAATGCTCAACCGCGACGGCCAAGCGCTCCCTGCGAGCCCGGCTGCGCAGGAGGCTGTCTCGTGACTGCGATACGTTCGGTCGTGCTCGGCTGCGGCTCTTACCTGCCGGAGCGGATCCTGACCAATGCCGAACTGGCATCCAAGGTTGACACGTCGGACGAGTGGATCGTCCAACGCACCGGTATCAAGCAGCGCCACATCGCTGCTGACGGCGAGTTCACCTCGCATCTGGCGATCAAGGCCGCGCAGGCGGCGCTGGCCAATGCCGGCGTCGATGCGCAGTCGATCGACCTGATCGTGCTCGCAACCTCGACCCCGGACAATACGTTCCCGGCGACGGCCGTTGCGGTGCAGAACGCGCTGGGTATCACCCATGGCGCAGCGTTCGATCTGCAGGCGGTGTGTTCCGGCTTTATCTTTGGATTGACCGCCGCCGACAGCCTGCTGCGCACCGGCGCCGGCAAGCGCGCGCTGGTGATTGGCGCAGAGACTTTCTCGCGCATTCTCGACTGGACCGATCGCGGAACCTGCGTGCTGTTCGGCGATGGCGCCGGTGCGGTGGTGCTGGAAGCACAGACCCAGGCCGGCGAAGCCAGCGATCGCGGCGTACTGACCACGCATCTGCGCTCGGACGGCCGGCACAAGGAAAAGCTGTTCGTCGATGGCGGCCCGTCCTCGACGCAGACGGTGGGTTACCTGCGCATGGAAGGCCGTGAGGTCTTCAAACATGCGGTGGGCATGATCACCGACGTGATCGTCGACGCGTTCAAAGCCACCGGCGCCAGCGCCGAGACCATCGACTGGTTCGTGCCGCATCAGGCCAACAAGCGCATTATCGATGCGTCCGCGCACAAATTGCATATTGCGCCGCAAAAAGTGGTGCTGACCGTGGACCTTCACGGCAACACGTCGGCGGCGTCGATTCCGCTCGCATTGTCGGTGGCGGTCAACGACGGCCGCATCAAGAAGGGCGACCTTGTCTTGCTCGAAGCGATGGGCGGCGGCTTCACCTGGGGCTCTGCACTCATTCGCTGGTGATGCGCCGGTGATGATGCAGATCGACAACATCTCAAATTGTCATGATTTTCCATGCCTTTGCATCGATGGTGACTGTTGACCGGAGCGCGTTAACCTCCTAATTTCTGACGCGAATTTGGTTCGCCGAGAGTAGTTGGGGCAGGCGATGACGGGCACGGGAAAAACAGTCACACGCGTTGATCTGTGCGAAGCGGTCTACCAAAAGGTAGGTCTCTCGCGCACGGAGTCGTCCGCGTTTGTTGAACTGGTTTTGAAAGAAATTACGGATTGTCTGGAGAAGGGCGAGACAGTGAAGCTGTCGTCGTTCGGCTCCTTCATGGTGCGCAAAAAAGGCGAGCGCATCGGCCGCAATCCGAAGACGGGCACAGAAGTACCGATCTCGCCGCGGCGAGTGATGGTATTCAAGCCGTCGGCGATCCTGAAACAGCGGATCAATGGCGACAGTACCGCAGTTGGCAACGGTAAAGATCACGACGACTAGCGTTTGTTTTGACGCGTTTTCTTCACGCGAACCGGTAGCCACTTCGCTTGAAAACGCTTTTGGTGAACCACAGGGCGAACCACAGGGATCCTGCACTTGGACAAAGCGCCGGATGCGTTTCGAACCATAAGCGAGGTCGCTGACGATCTCGATATACCGCAGCATGTTCTGCGGTTCTGGGAAACGCGGTTCACTCAAATCAAACCGATGAAGCGATCCGGCGGCCGGCGATATTATCGTCCGGACGATGTCGATCTGCTGCGCGGCATCCGCCGGTTGCTCTACGGCGAAGGTTATACCATCCGCGGCGTGCAACGAATCCTGAAAGAGAACGGCATCAAGTCGGTGCAGGGGCTGGTCGACGGCCACGCTGCGCCGAGCTTCGCGCCGACCTCTGCCACCATCGCGCCGCGCGTCCAGGCGAAGCGTCCCGTGATCGAAGAGGATCACGAGGAAGAAGAGGCCGAGGACGAGGCTGAACGCGACGAGGAGATCGAGGAAGAAGCCGAAGACGAAGCTGAAGTTGAAGGCGCCGAGGACGAGGAAGAAGA
The DNA here is from genome assembly GCF_056401215.1 of Tardiphaga sp. P4_G1. Lineage (NCBI taxonomy): Bacteria > Pseudomonadati > Pseudomonadota > Alphaproteobacteria > Hyphomicrobiales > Nitrobacteraceae > Tardiphaga > Tardiphaga sp. P4_G1. The sequence continues at coordinate 781,857 of NZ_JBFUJU010000001.1, read as the reverse complement.
AGAGGGCGACGAGGACGACGGCGAAGAGGGTGAAGACGAAGAGGCTGAGGAAGAAGAGGCTGAGGAAGAAGACGAGGAGGAAGCTGCTGCTCCCGTCGCCGGCCGCCGCGAACCTCCGATGACATCGACGTCGCCGCGTGTGGAGCCGCAGCTGCAGCGGCCGCCATCGCGGGCAAACCCCGTATTAGCAAATCCCGTTGCGGCGCGGCCCGAACCGGCAATGTCGGCTCCGACGCAGAGCGCAAGACCGGCTGCGGTCCCGGCCGCAAGGCCAAACCCGCAGCGCCGGCTGGAGCGCGAACGGCTGGAAGCTGTGCTCGAGGAGCTGCTGGCGGCGCGCCGGGCGCTCGATACGGCGATGAAGGACGGCTAGAGGCTGCTTCACAACCAATCCGTTTCAATCCGCTCAGCCTTCTTGCGCCTCGGACAGATCGAAGCTACACGATGCCCCATCGGAGCGTAGCGCAGCCCGGTTAGCGCACTAGTCTGGGAGACTAGGGGTCGGAGGTTCGAATCCTCTCGCTCCGACCATTTTTCCAAATCATTTCAAGATATTAGTCTCGCACGCGAGCGGTGCCGCCTAGATTGGGCGGCCTCGATCAAGCGCGCGCGACGCAGGCCTTTCGATTTCGGTTCGACGAAATCACCGTGAATCACGTCGTCTTTCCGTCCGGCGAACCAGAGAAGCCCGATATAAGCCGCTGCACAAACCAGGAAGCCGAGGACAATAATCTCTACCATAATATCTACTCTACGCTGAAAACATTAGACTTCTCCCGGCCCCGGGTTGCGTCAATTGCCCCGACCGCACTCCTTAATGAATCCTTGCCGTCGTGACCCTTTGGCCACAGATGCCGACGTCGCGTTTGGAATAGCGGCAGGGAGTGGCACCGGATGTGTCGTTTTTGCGCCAATGGAACCCTTCGCCATCGAACCGATTATCCTGAAAACAGGAGGCTCGCATGGCAAGTCACTGGCATACCGCAGATGGCCCGTCGGAGATCCGGCATGACGATGATATCGGCTACTACGGTGGCTGGACCATCAGCGGGTTAGCGGTGGTTGCGACCATCACGGCTGTTTGGCTGTTTGGTATCTAGCCCACTGCGTAACTGAAGCCTTGCGACAACGCAGCAGCGATGCGCGCGAACGCTGAATGATGGTGACGAAAAAGGCCCGGAGCATATGCTCCGGGCCTTCGTCAATTCAGTCAGCCGCGGTTAGTAGTAGCCGTAGCTGCGATAGTAGCGCGGACCGCCATAGTAACCGTCGCCGTAACCGTAGCGCGGACCATAGGCATAACGCGGGACGTAATGGCGCGGGCCATAACCATATCCGTAACCGGGACCGTAAGCGCCATAGGCACCTGCCGCCAATGCGCCGGCTGCAATGCCGAGTCCGATCGCCGCGCCGCGGCCGCCACGGGCCTCTGCCGGTTTCGATGCGATAGACGCCGCGCCGACGGCAGCGACGGTGGCAAGAATAAGTGCTGTCTTCTTCATGCTGCTTCTCCTTCGTATCGAGAAGTCAACGTGTCGGTGTTTTGAAGGTTCAGTTCCAATTCATGGCATATCGACCACAAATTTTGCCGCGACGGGGGAACGAATAATATCGCGTGATCAGCGAGCGGCGTTCCGCTTTACGCGTTGCAACCGAAAGCGAGATGCGCGTGCAGCGTCGATCATCTCGCAGCTCATGGTGGGTCCAGAAAAGATAATGGCCCGGAGCGAACTCCGAGCCATCAAACGCAGACGTACATCCGGTCTGCGCTTCCTTGACTCCACAGTGAGTCGAGAAGGTTAATAAATGTCTAACGTTGATGCGTGACGACATGATGACCAATCGCGGTCATCCCGTCGGGCCTTCGACTTCCTTGTGATCCTTGTCAGGCAAGACGCCGCTGCCGGGCGTCTTGTTCTCGTCGGTCAGTTCCGGCTTGTCGTGCGGGCCGGCCGGCGGAATTTTCTGATCGGGCTTCGGCTGTTTGTCGAAGGCGCGGTTCTTTGCTTGCTGTGTCATGCAAGGAGAACGGCTCAGTTCCTCGCGTGTTCCCTCTGATGATGGATGTCCATCGCAAATCACAAGAGAATCGGGCACGGCTCGAACATGCGCGGGTCCTTTGTCGATGTGCTTCATTCGTGCGGAACCTTCCGCGCGGTAATGGCTTGTCCCGCGATACTTTTAAAGGAAGGAATAAATTGTCATGATCAAGAAACTGGCTTTGCTGGCGGCTGCGGCCGTTCTCTATGTCGCAGCACCTGCAGGCCCCGCGTCTGCGCAGGGCATCAATGTGCAGATCGGCGGCGGTGGTTATCACCATCAGGATCGTGGCTACCATCGCGGCCATGGTTATCGCCAGAGCCGCGCCTATGTGCGCCGCGACTACGGGCACCGCCATCACGGCTGGGATCGCCGCGGTTCGCGCACCAAGACTGTGATCGTTCGCTAACAGCAATCGGTCGTCTTAACGAGGCAGCCTCGCGCAAGCGGGGCTGTTTTCGTTTGTGAGCTTGTCAGACCGTGCCCGGCTGCGCAGACGCCGCACGCAATTGCGCCGTTGCTATATATTGCTGCGTGGCGACGAACATGCCCCACATGATGCCGAGCATCATCCAGAAGTGGCGCCAGTGGTCGGTGTCGATGATGAAGGCCTCGCCGACCGTGCCGAGATAGGCTGCGAACACCGCAAGATAAGCGCGCTGCCATGGCACGCGCACGAAGATGTAGCGAAAGCCGAGCAGGGCCGTGATGAACACCAGCGCGGGATAGCATACCCCTGAAATCCAGCCGCCGGACATGAAGGCGTTGAGATAGGAATTGTGGGTGTCTTCCGGAAAGAAGCGCGTGAATTGCAGCGGGCCGATTCCGAAGGGCAGATCGAGCGCCATCTGCGCGCCGAGGACATGCCGGCCGAAACGGCCGAAGCGGCCTTCGTCATATTTCTGATCGAACGAGGCGCGCTGCTTGAACATGTCGGCGATGAAGTCGAACTGCAGCAGGATCACGATCACCAGCGCCACGACGGCGACGGCGGCCAGCGCCATGATGATGATGCGCGAGCGCTGTTTGTTGGATTGGCTGGTCAGCACCATCAGCATCAGCATGAAGGCCGAGGTGATCGCCAGCAGGCCCCAGGCGGCGCGGGAGAAAGCGAGCAGGACGGCGAGCGCAATGATGCCGAGCGCAATGGCGCTGCGGAGCGAGCGACCGAAACCGTCGCTGACGACGCTCTGCAGGCAGAACAGCGCCGGCAGCACCAGGAAGGCGCCGAGCACGTTGGGATCCTTGAACGTGCCGGCGGCGCGGCCGTAGAGCGTGAACATCTCCGCGCCGGGGATCAGATGCAGATAGCCCAGGATGCCGGCCAGCGATGCCACCAGTGCGCCGACGATCAGGCCGCGGCGCAGCAGATCGATGCGCGCCAGCGTGTCCTCGGACATCACCAGTGCGACGAAGATCGCCATGATGGCCATGTACCAGGAGGTCAGGATCCAGTTCACGATTGGCGCCTTGTCGAGCAGATAGGCCGCGCAGATCGTGTAGCCGAGATTGACCAGGAACAGCATGAGCAGCAGCGGCATGAACACCAGCCGCATGCGCAGGCCCGACGCGAAGAACACCACCATCGCCGTGAGCGTGGCAATCTCGAAGGGGCTCGGCTCGATGAAGACGATGGCGCCGCCAAAACCCATCGCCCACAGCAGCGCGCGCTGCAGCGTCACCACGGCGGGAGGCGCCGCGGGCGAGGCGATGTAGTGATCGGCAGTGGCGTGAGTGCTCATGGCGGCATCACTCTACGCAGGCAGGGTTGACGAGTGGTGTAAGGCAGAGGCTGAGGCCTGCCTCAATACGCGTTCTCGTTCTTCGTCAGCATTGAAACCGGCGTTTTCAGCATGATGTAGACGTCGAACAGCACTGACCAGTTCTCGATGTAGTAGAGATCGAACTCGACGCGCTTCTGCAGTTTCTCCTCGCTGTCGACTTCGCCGCGCCAGCCATTGACCTGCGCCCAGCCGGTGATGCCGGGCTTGACGCGGTGGCGAGCGAAATAGCCGTCGACGGCCTCGTCCAGCAGCTGGCTCTGCACCCTCTGCTGAACGGCGTGGGGCCGGGGCCCGACCAGCGACAGGTTGTTCTTGAACACCACGTTGAAGAGCTGCGGCAATTCGTCGATCGAGGATTTGCGGATGAACCGGCCGACGCGGGTGACGCGCTTGTCGCCCTTGGTGACGACGGTCTTGGCCAGCGGGTCAGCCTGGTCGTGATAGAGCGAGCGAAACTTGAACACGTCGATGCGCTCGTTGTTGAAGCCGAAGCGCTTCTGCCGGAACAGCACCGGACCGGGGCTGTCGAGCTTGATGGCGATGGCGACCAGCGCCATGAAGGGCAATGCGGCGATCAGGATCAGGCCGCCGACGATATGGTCGAACAGCCATTTCATCACCAGATCCCAGTCGGTGATCGGCGCCTCGAACACGTCGAGGGTCGGCACCTTGCCCAAATAGGAGTAGGAGCGCGGGCGGAAGCGCAGCTTGTTGGTATGCGCCGAGAGGCGGATATCCACCGGCAGCACCCACAGCTTCTTCAGCATTTCCAGAATGCGCGTCTCGGCCGAAATCGGCAGCGCGAACAGCACGAGATCGACGCGGGTGCGCCGCGCGAATTCGATGATGTCATCGACCTTGCCGAGCTTCGGCGCGCCGGAGATCGTGTCCATCGAGCGCTTGTCGTTACGGTCGTCGAACACGCCGAGGATCTGGATATCGGAATCTTCCTGGGCATTGAGATCCCTGATCAGCGCCTCGCCATTGGAATCGGCGCCGACGATGATGGTGCGGCGGTCGAGCCGCCCCTGATGCGCCCAGCGCTTGATCAGCGCGCGCACGACCGCGCGTTCCGCGATCAGGGCGACGAGACCGACGAAGAAGAACGAGGACAACCAGACACGCGACACCGCGCCCCCGACCTTGGCGAAGAACGAGACGCCGATGAACAGCAGGAACACGAAGGCCCACGCCGACATCATGCGCGTGAGCTGCTTGATGTGGCCGCGGAACACCTGCACCTGATAGATATCGGCAGATTGGAAACACACCACGGCAGCGGCAGCCATCGCGACGATCGCGGTGAAGTATTCCCATCTGAAGCCAGCTTCTGGCGCGACATAGAGCAGGTTGAGCGCGATGCCGATGATGCTGAGCATCAGGAAATCGACCACGCGCACGACGCCGGTGATCACGACCGGAGAATAGGCGGCGCGCACCTTCTGATCGGCGACGGCGAGGGCCGCGGGCGTCAGTCTGCGGCGACGTTCGAACCGGCGTTCGCCGGGCGCGTCCGTCGCGGCCGCGTCGATCATTGAGCGTGCGTTGATCGGGTCCAAGGTGAAATGTCCGTTGTTGCGCTGGCATGCGATGTCGCACGTCAAGCCTACCGCTTTTCGTGAGAATTACCGGACAAATCGGAAGATTTGGTTACAGGTTAAGGAGAGTTAACGTTTCGCAAATGCGCTGCGATAGCCTTCGATGACGCCCTCGACCATCGCATCCTGCGAGAAATGTTCCGCGATGCGCTCACGGAGCAATTGTGCACGGGCGCGCGCGGCGGCGATGTCATCGAGAGCAGTTTTGATCGCCGCGGCCATGGCGTCGACATTGTTCGACTGGAACAAGGCGGAGGTGTGCGACCCGAAGATTTCCGGAATGCCGCCCACATTGGCGGCGATCATCGGAATGCCCGCGGCGGCGGCCTCGATCACGACATAGGGCATCGAGTCGCCGCGCGATGGAACCACCAGCAGGCGCCCTTTCGAAAACCCGTAACGCGGTTTGACATGGCCGATGAAGCGCACGGCGTCGGTGAGGCCGAGGCGCGTTATCTGAGCCTTCAATGCGTTGGTCTCTTCGCCGTCGCCGCCCAGCGTCAGGGTGACGGGCTGGCCGTCGGCACGCAGGCGCGCGATGGCATCGACCAGCAGATCGGCGCCCTTGATGCGGCGGAACTCGCCGACATAGCAGACATCGGTGGCGTCATCGGCGGGGTCGATGGGGTCGAATTCGCCCGATGTCACGCCGTTGAACACGCATTTCACGAGGCCTGACGGCGTGCCGATCATGCGCTGATAGGTATCGCGGGCGAAGGCGCTCTCGAACAGGAACAGCTCGGTGCGGTTCATCAGCGCGCGTTCGAGGCGGCTGTAGAAGGCGCCTTTCGCGGTGTTCTGCGGATAATGCAGCGAACCGCCATGCGGCGTGTAGATGCGGATGACGTTGTTCGACTTTGCCTTCAGGCGCACGAAGGCGCCGGCCTTGGCGCCATGGCCGTGCAACACGTCGGGCTTCAGCCGGCTGACAAGGCGCATGAACTGCATCCAGACCAGCACGTCGCCCGGATGTGGCTCGCGGTGGATCGGCAGGCGATAGGTGCCCAGCTTCAGGCGCGGGGCGATCTCGGCCAGTGCATCGCGGGCGCGGTCGCCACCGGTGAGGCTGTCGGCGACGATGCCGACTTCATGGCCGCGATCGGCCTGGCCGTTGGCGACATCGATGATGTGGCGAAAGATGCCGCCGACCGGCGCGCGGACAGCGTGCAGGATGCGAAGCGGCGTGTCCGAAGGTGCGCTCATGATCAGAATCGGCATTCGCTGACGAGGAGGGCGTCGCCGGGAGCTGGGACGCACATCGGAAAATCCCTGAAGCAATTGAATCCAATAAGAGCCTTCGTCGTTAAAAAAACGTGTGGATTCAGGCTTCCGCTGCAACGTCCCGGTATCAGCCTGCCAATTAACCGCGCGGCAACCTTAATCGTCTTTAATCGATTCCGTTGAGTAGACGCAGTGGCGTTTGGGTGGGGTAGGCGATGCGTTTGGCATTCTGGCGTGCAGGCAAGGGCAATGCGTCGGTCGAACGGGCCATCAAGGCGCCAACCATGCCAAACCCGGTTTCTCGCAAAAATCCGGAGAAGAAAGCAGAGCGCGTGATCGCTGCGCCGGCGCCCGATCTCGGCGACCTCGATCTGCGCGCGCTGTGGCAGGCGCTCGTCCGCCGCAAGACGTGGATTCTCGTCCCGACGCTGCTGGCGCTTGTCGGCTCGCTCGTCATCGTCAACATGATCACGCCGCGCTTCAAGTCGGAAGCGCGCATTTTGATCGACGGGCGTGAAAACGTTTTCCTGCGGCCAAGCGGCGAGCGCAACGAAGAGCGTACTTCTCTCGATGCGGAAGCCGTGACCAGCCAGGTGCAGCTGTTGCTGTCGCGCGATCTCGCCCGGGAGATCATCAAGAAGAACAAGCTTGCGGAGCGTCCGGAATTCGATCCGGTGTTGCAGGGTGCGCAGCCATGGCGGTCGCTGCTCGGCCTGATGGGCATTGGCCGCGATCCGTTCTCGATGACGCCCGAAGAGCGCGTGCTCGATGCCTATTACGAGCGGTTGACGGCTTATGCGGTCGACAAGTCGCGCGTCATGGTTGTCGAATTCCAGTCGCGCGATCCCGAACTCGCCGCGCGCGTCGCCAATTCCATCGCCGACGGTTATCTGGTGATGCAGCAGAACGCGCGGCAGAACCAGGCACGATCGGCCGGGCAATGGCTGTCCGGCGAAATCGATGACCTGCGCAAGAAGGTCGTCGAGGCGGAAGCGCGCGCGGAGGAATTCCGCTCCAAGTCCAGCCTGTTCATCGGCACCAACAATACGTCGCTCTCGAACCAGCAGCTCGGCGAGATCAACAGCCAGCTCAATAATGCGCGTTCGCTGAAGTCCGATGCCGAATCGAAGGCGCGGCTCATCAAGGACATGCTGCAGACCGGCAAGCCGATCGAATTCTCGGAAGTGCTGAATTCCGATCTGATCCGCCGGCTCTCCGAGCAGCGCGTGACGCTACGTGCGCAGCTCGCCGAACAGTCCTCGACGCTGCTCGACGCGCATCCGCGCATCAAGGAGCTGCGCGCCCAGCTCGGTGATCTCGACAAGCAATTGCGCGACGAAGCCGCGAAACTGTCGCGCATCTTCGAGAACGATGCGCGCATCGCCAGCGGCCGCGTCGATGGCCTCACCAACAATCTCGAACAGCTGAAGCGTCAGGCAACGTCCAGCAACGGCCAGGACGTGCAGTTGCGGGCGCTGGAGCGCGAGGCGCGGGCGCAGCGCGATCTGCTCGAGTCCTATCTGGCGAAATACCGCGAGGCGTCCACGCGTGAGAATATCGAGGCGGCACCGACCGATGGCCGCATCATCTCCCGCGCCATCGTGTCCAATACGCCGGCCTATCCGAAGAAACTCCCGATCGTGCTGATCGCGACGCTGGCAACGCTGATGCTCACGGCGGGCGGCATCGTCACCAGCGAGCTGCTGCGCATGACCGCGCCGCGCGGCGCTGCGCCGATGGTGCCGGTCGCGCAGGCCCGCGTCACCGAGCCGCCGTTCAAGCCGTTCGAGGATAAGGTGCCTGCTGCCGTGCGTGAGCCGGAAACTGTCGTTGCGCCGGGCATCGTGCCCGAGCCGGCTCCCGTTGCCGCGCCGCAGCCGGTGGTGCGCGATACCCATCCCGAGCTGGCCGCAGGCGTCAGCGAAATCGAGCAGCTTGCCCAGGAGTTTCGCGCTGCCGGGAAATCGGCGCGGAAGATCACGATCCTCGGCACCGGCCATAACGACAACATCACGCTCACCGCGCTGACCCTGTCGCGCATCCTGTCGCGCGATGCGAAGGTGGTGCTGGTCGATCTGGCCTCGTCGTCGCCGACGCTGGAAGCCGTATCAAACGATCCGTGCGCGCCCGGACTGGCGGAGCTGATGCTGGGCGAGGCCTCGTTCGGCCAGGTCATCACCAAGGACCGGATGTCGGGCCTGCATATGGTGGCGGCCGGCCGCGCCGGCGCCGATCGCTCGCTGTTGCAGTCGCCGCGCCTGACCATGGCGCTCGATGCGCTGTTGCGCGTCTATGATCACGTGCTGCTGGATGCCGGCACGGCCGCCGATCTGCCGGCGGGACTTCTGACCGATCAGGCCCGTGCCGTGGTGGTGCCGGAAGTGACCATGAGCATGGATGCGCGCCAGCTGATGGCCGAACAGCTCAAGGCCGTGGGCTTCGCCGATGTGAAAATGTTGCGCTCAGCGCCGCCGGCCAACGACCCGGTCGGACCGGGCGGCCGCGTGTTTGCGGCGTAGTCGACGAACCCTCGTCATGGTCGGGCTTGACCCGGCCATCCACGCCTTCGCCTCAACGCAACGACTAAGACGTGCATACTCGGGACAAGCCCGGGCATGACGGAGTTTTCATTGCGAACTGCGTTCTTGAAGGTCAGCGCTGGAACGCGTGGCGCAGCATTTGCGCCATCTGCAGCAGGGCAGGTGTCTGCTTCACGATCCGCTTGGCATGGGCGAAGGATGACAGGCCCATGGCACCGAGCCTGCCGCGCGTGGTGAGCGGCACGAAACTGTCGAAGATTGGCTCGTCATCCTTGCAGAACATCCGCTTGTAGTCGTCGCCGCCGATGCCGAGATCCAGCGAGGTCACGCCGCGCTCGGCATAGGCATCGATGATGGTGCGCATCAGGATCAGGCCGGGGCTGTATTTCGCATTCTCCGACATGGTGTAGGTGTTGAACATCATCGAGAAGCGGTTGTCGTCGGCGACACCGGCGAACATCGCGATCACTTCCTCGTCGCATGCGAGCGCGTGGATATCGATGGTGTAGCCATCCGCCCGCGGCGTCGTGCAGGCTTGGCGGATGAAGGCTTCGACGCCGGGCTCGGCGAAGACGTTAGGCAGGTTCTGTTCGGCCATGCGCAGCGGCTTGATGGCGAAGAAGGCGTCGAGCACGCGTTTGACCTCGCCCTCCGTCTTCGCGTGCATGTAGCGATAGCCGGCAAGATTTCGGTACTTGCCTTCCTTGGTCTTCAGGCGCTTGCGGAACGAATTGCTGATGCGATCTGTCGCGGCTTCGCCGGGCACCATCTTCAGCACCGGACAATCATTGGTCGAGGCCTGGCTCGGCAGCAGCGCGAGGGGGTTGGCGATGCCGATCCAGCTTTTGGGCTGACGGACCAGCGCGAGGACGTCGACGGTTTCGCTGTGCTGCTGGATGCCGTGCAGCAGCGCGTCGATATCGGCCTTTGTCGCCTGCGCCGCGAAGTCGCGCCGGAACAGCGGCATGTTGAAGGTGACGTGCTTGCCGCCGAGATAGCCGGCGACGCGCATGCCATTTTCGCGGCTGACGGCGAGCGGCAACAACATCAGCGGCTGATGCGCGGCGTCATAGGCGACGACGATGAATGGCTTCAGCCCTTCCTGGACGCCTATATGGGTCTGCCAGGCCGACTGGAAGTCGAAGCGCTGATAGGGCGTGGAGAGCTGTTCGGACGTCTCAAGGCTGCGCCAGATAGCTTCGGCAGCGCTGAAATCGCTGATTACATCGACGCGTGCGATGCGGCTCGCAGTTGCCATCGCCACAGGTGTTTCCATCACAGCAGCCATGGTCATCGCGAGCCTGTTTCAGATTTTGTTTAGATTTTTAGGTTTGGGGCGACCTTTGCAAAGAAATGTCAACAAACAGTAATGACAATAGCCGACTGGCGAGAGGCATGACGCCGCTTGGGGGAATCTGCGGTGTCATACAAGACCGGTTGGCTGTTGGCGCTGGGCTTCGAGCTGACTTATCTCAGCGGCATGCACCGTCTGCTGGAACGCAGCCGGGGCGGTGCCGGTATCATCCTCAAATTTGAACGCGTGCGACCGCCGCGGCAGGATGCGTTCCAGCCGCTGAAAGCCCACGAGATCACACCGTGGTTTCTCGATCGCACGATCCGCGCGCTGAAGCGCTGGCCCGTCGATATCGTCGGCATGGATGAGGCCTGCCGCCGCGCCAGTGCGCCGCGTGCGGGACGCCGCTTCGTTGCGCTGACCTTCGATGGCGGCACCCGCGACTTCGTCGATTTCGCCTATCCGCTGCTTCAGGCGCATGAGGTGCCATTCACGCTCTATCTGCCGAGCGCCTTTGCCGATGGGCTCGGCGCCATGTGGTGGTTGGCGCTGGAGCAGGCGATCGCAACACATGATCGCATCAGCCTGATCATCGATCACAGGCAGCGGCATTTCGAAACCGCCTCGGTCGCTGACAAATATCGCGCCTACTACTATCTCGATAGCTGGCTGCGGACGTTGCCGCCGCACGAACTGGCCGTTGCGGCGGACGATCTCTGCAAACGCTATTCGGTCGATAATGCGACCCTGTCACATCATGCTGCGATGCATTGGGACGATGTGGCCACGTTTGCGGGCAATCCGCAGGCGACGATCGGCAGCAGCACGGTCAACTATCCGGCGCTCGCCAATCTCGGTGATAGCGCGGCGTCGCGCGAGATCGCCATGGGGCGGGCCGTGGCGCAAGCCGCGCTGCCCTATGAGCCGCGACATTTCGCCTATCCGTTCGGCGATAAAGCCTCATTCGACAAGCGTCACGTCGCGATGGTGACGCAGGCCGGGTTTGCCAGTGCCGTGACATCGCTCCCCGGTGTCATAGAGGCCAATGGTGGATCGGATCTACATGCGCTGCCGCGGCTGGCCTGGGACGGCCGGCGGCAATCGCTGCGGGCCTTGCGGGTGATGCTGTCCGGCGTGATGCTCAGCGCGGGCGCGCAGCGCTAGCCGACCTCGGGATCCACAGGATCGGCTTTGCCCATCCAGCTGATGATCGGCATCGCCGGGAGCACCCAGCCGAGGCCGGCGATGACATAGAAGGCTGCCTGCAGCCAGCCGTTATTGGCCAGCCAGGGGGTCTGCGCGATGGTCATGCCGAGCAGCGACCACACCACCACGAGGATCAGCAGAAAGATGGTTCCGAAGAATTTGCGGGTGCGGATGGTCATGACGGAAATGTGCGGTCCAAAGTCGGTCTGAGATCGGGGTAGGCAAAGTGCCCAACTTTGCAGGCCTTCGCGGGCGGACTATAAGGGGCTCGAAATTTCATTCAAGGCGCTGATTTTGGCGCTGATTTTGCGGCTGTTCCCGAGATCCCTGCAATGACCGCTCCGTCCCAAACCCGCCCGAAGGAATTACGCCCGGTGCGCTGGTGGCTGATTGGCGTCGCCGCGATGATCGTGGCGATGGTGCTGGTCGGCGGCGCGACGCGGCTCACCGAGTCCGGCCTGTCGATTGTCGAATGGAAGCCGGTCACCGGCGCCATTCCGCCGCTCGATGAATCGCACTGGATCGCGGCCTTCGAGGCCTACAAGCAGATCCCGCAATATCGCGAGCTCAATTCCGGCATGACGCTCCACGAGTTCAAGACCATCTTCTGGTGGGAATGGAGCCATCGTCTGCTCGGCCGCGTCATCGGCATGGTGTTCCTGTTGCCGTTCCTCTGGTTCCTGTGGCGCGGTATCCTGACCGCGGAACTGAAGAAGCGGCTGTGGGTGATCTTCGGCCTTGGCGGCCTGCAGGGCGCGGTGGGCTGGTGGATGGTGGCCTCGGGCCTGACCAAGCGCGTGGAAGTCTCGCAATATCGTCTCGCGGCGCATCTGATGCTGGCACTGATCATCTTCGCCGCCATCGTCTGGACGCTGCGCCGCCTCGGCAACCGCGCGCCGGTGCTGGCGGCAAGTCGCTTGCGCGTGACGAGCTGGGTATTGTTGGGGCTGACCTTCCTGCAGATCTATTTCGGTGCGCTGGTTGCGGGTCTGCGCGCCGGTCGCGTCTTCAACACCTGGCCGGAGATCGACGGCGCGCTGATCCCGTCTGCGTCGCGGCTGTTCTTCGAGGACCCGTGGTGGCGCAACATGTTCGACAACACGCTGACGGTTCAGTTCCAGCATCGCATGACCGCCTATGTGTTGTTCGCACTCGCAATCTGGCATGTGGTCGATGCGATCCGCGCACGGGCAGGGGCACCGGTTGTCAACGGCGCGCTGTGGCTGGCGGCATCGATCGCGGTGCAGGCCGCGCTCGGCATTCTCACGCTGCTGCATCAGGTGCCGATCGATCTGGCACTGACCCATCAGGCGGTCGCGATCGTGGTGCTGACGCTGGCGATCCTGCAGGTGGAGCGGATGAAGCCGCGCGGGGCGGCGTTGACGGAGCGTCAGCTCGACCTCGCGGTCGGCAAGGCCGCCTAGCTGTTGCGCGTTACCGACTAGAACGATTGTAACGGAGTTGACGCAGTCGTGTGGCTGTGCGGCTTTCGCTCACGCGCAGTGCGCAATAGATACGACGCACCACCACACGGGATTGGGTCATGTCCTCCGCATTCATTCAGGCTGCCGTCATTCTGCTGCGCGAGGGTCTCGAGGCCATACTCGTGATCGCGGCACTGGCCGGCTATCTCAGGAAATCCGGCGGCGGCCATCGCGTGACCGCGCTCTATCTGGGCGCGCTGGCGGCAATCCTCGCCAGTCTGATCGCAGCCTGGGCCTTTGCGGTGTTCAATTCCGGCGATCACAGTGATGTCTTTGAAGCCACCGTCATCCTGTTTGCGGCAGGCCTGATGCTCTATGTCAGCGGCTGGCTGATGGTGAAGCAGGATCCGCGCGGCTGGCAGGACTATCTGGCGGCGAAAGCGGATCAGGCGCTCGCGCAGGATACGGGTCTCGCCGTCGCGATGCTGGCGTTTCTGGCGGTGTTTCGTGAGGGCGCCGAGACGGTGCTGTTCATCAACACGCTCGCGACCACCGAAGGTGGCTGGAGCGTCGGACTGTTCGGGGGTCTGGCGGCGGCGACGGCCGGTCTCGTCGTACTGTTTTACTTCATCAACATGATTGCCCAGCGCATCCCGCTGCGGCCGCTGTTCATCATCACCTCGGCCTTCCTGTTCGTGATGGGTATCAAGTTCATCGGCGAAGCAATCCAGGAATTCCAGGAACAGGCGATGATCGGGGTGACCGACGCGCCGGGTAGTGCGTTCCTCACGGCAATCGGATTCAATCCGACGCTGGAAGCGCTGTCGATCCAGTTGCTGGTGGTGCTGTTTGCGCTGGCGACCTATTCGGTGTTCCAGCGTAATGCGCGCTTGATCCGCGAAGCGAAAGCGATGCGCGCTAAAGCGTGACGCGCATCGCAGTTCGGCTTACGCGTTCAGCGCCTGTTCGAGATCCGCGATCAGATCTTCCTTGTCCTCGATACCGACAGACAGCCTGACAACGTCGGGCCCGGCGCCGGAGCGCGTCTTGGCTTCGTCGTCGAGCTGGCTGTGGGTGGTCGAGGCCGGGTGGATCACCAGCGAGCGGGTGTCGCCGACATTGGCAAGATGCGAGAACAGTTTCAGGTTCGATACCAGGCTGACGCCGGCGTCATAGCCGCCCTTCAGGCTGAAAGTGAACACGGCGCCCGCGCCCTTCGGCGCATATTTGCGCGCGAGGGTATGATAGCGGTTATCCGACAATCCCGAATAATTCACCGCCGCCACTTTCGGATGTGCCGACAGCCATTCGGCGACCGCCTTAGCATTGTCGCTGTGGCGCTGCATGCGCAGCGGCAGCGTTTCGATGCCGGTCTGGATCAGGAATGCGTTGAACGGCGACAGTGCCGGGCCGAGATCGCGCAGGCCGAGTACGCGGCAGGCGATGGCGAAAGCGAAGTTGCCGAACGTCTCCTGCAGCTTGATGCCGTGATATTCGGGGCGCGGCTCTGACAGCACCGGATATTTGTTGCCTTTCGACCAGTCGAAGGTGCCCGCGTCCACGATGATGCCGCCGAGCGAATTGCCGTGGCCGCCGAGAAACTTGGTCAGCGAATGCACGACGATGTCGGCGCCGTGGTCGATCGGCTTGATCAAATAGGGCGTCGCCAGCGTGTTGTCGACGATCAACGGAACGCCGGCCTTGCGGGCCACGGCCGCGACCGCCTCGATGTCGGTGATCGAGCCGGCAGGATTGGCAATGGACTCGATGAAGATCGCCTTGGTCTTGTCGGTCACCGCGCGCTCGAACGAGGGGACGTCATCGGGATCGGCCCACACCACGTTCCAGCCAAAGCTCTTGAAAGCGTGGCTGAACTGGTTGATCGAACCGCCATAGAGTTTGCGCGAGGCGATGAATTCGTCGCCGGGCTGCAGCAGCTGCTGAAACACCACGAGCTGCGCGGCATGGCCGGATGCGACGGCGAGCGCCGCGGTGCCGCCTTCAAGTGCGGCGACACGCTCTTCCAGTACGGCTGTGGTCGGATTGGTGATGCGCGTATAGATGTTGCCGAAGGACTGCAGGCCGAACAGCGAGGCGGCGTGATCCGCGTCGTTGAAGACGAACGAAGTGGTCTGATAGATCGGCGTCGCGCGCGCGCCGGTGGTCGGGTCGGGCTGCGCGCCGGCATGGACGGCGAGGGTGCCGAAGCCTGGAATACGATCGTTCATCATCACTCCCTGTCGAATAGCGGTTTGTTGGCGCCAACCTGATCGGGCGCAGCGCTGCCGTCAAGGCGAGGCGGCATTTTGCCCTGACTTCGCAACAGTCGTGCTGCGCTGTGTCATTTCAAAGGAAATAAAATCGCGAAACGCACCGTCAGGCGGTGTCGTTCTTGTCCTTGTTATTTTGCTGGGCAACGCGATCGGCCGCAGCGGTGCTGCCGCCGCCGACACTGCTGCGATTGAGCGACAGCCGCATGCCCTGGGTCGGGATCGGCGCGCGCTTGGAGCTGAGTGTGCGCGAATTGACACCCATCCACTGGATCTCCGACGACAGCCGGCCATATTCGATCTTGGGGCAGCGGTTCATCACCACCTTGATGCCTGCGGCTTCAAGCTTGGCGGCGGCCTCATCATGGCGCACGCCAAGCTGCATCCACACCACCTTGGGCAGCGGATCGAGTGTCAGCGCGATGTCGACGATCGGCATGACATGCTCGGCGCTCCGGAAGATGTCGATCATGTCGATGGGGCGACCGATCTCCTGCAGCGAGGCGACGAACGGCTTGCCCAGCAGGCTCTTGCCGACCTGGCCCGGATTGATCGGGATCATGTCGTAGCCGCGTTCGGCGAGATACTTGAACACGAAATAGCTCGGCCGCACGTTTTGCGGGGAAGCGCCGACCATCGCGACGGTTTTGACGGTGTTGAGGATCTCGCGGATATAGGCGTCGTTATAGCTGTCGTGGTTCATTTCAATTACCGGTCTTCCCACTTCGGCTCGCGCTTTGCGATGAACGCGCCGATGCCTTCCTCGGCATCGCGGGCCATCATATTCTCGGTCATCACTTCAGCGGCGAAGCGATAGGCATCCGCGAGATTCATCTCGGCCTGGCGATAGAAAGCTTCCTTGCCGATCTTCACCGTATGCGCCGACTTGTGCGCCACTTGTTCTGCCAGCGCGATCGCCGCATCGCGTTCGGTGCCGGCGGGCACCACGCGGTTGACCAGGCCGATCTCGCGCGCGCGGTCGGCGGAGATGGGCTCGCCGGTGAGCAGCATTTCCATCGCCTGCTTGCGCGGCACGTTGCGCGACAGCGCCACCATGGGTGTCGAACAGAACAGGCCGATATCGACGCCGGGCGTCGCGAATTTTGCGTGTTCGGAGGCGATCGCGAGATCGCAGCTCGCCACGAGTTGGCAGCCGGCAGCAGTAGCAACGCCTTGCACGGCGGCGATCACCGGCTTCGGCAGCCGCACGATGGCCTGCATCATGGCGCTGCAGATCGTCATCATATGCGCGAAATAGGCGCGGCCGCGATCGGCATCGGCGCGGCGCGCGGTAAGTTCTTTCAGGTCATGTCCGGCGGAGAAGACCGGGCCGCTGGCGGCGATCACCACGGCGCGCACCGTCTTGTCGCTGGCCATGTCATCGAGGGCGGCGTGCAATTCGCCGATCAGTCCTTCGGAGAGGCTGTTGCGGGCAGCCGGACGATTCAGCGTCAACACGCCGATGCTGCCGACCGTTTCACGCAGAAGAATGGATGGCCGCGCTGTTTCCGCGCGTGCTGGTTGAACCATGACTTGAGATTCCATCGCTGGGCAGGACCGTCACCATATTGTAACAGGACGGCACAAGCGAGAGCAGGGTGGAGACATGGCGACTGCGAAAATGAGCGTGGCTGAACTCGAGGCGTTTCTGAAGCGCGAGTTCCCGCAGGCCTTTGGCGCCGGCGATATCGCGATTGAAAGCGCTGACGGTACCACTTGCCTGCTGCGCCAGACCTATGGCGAACGCATGCTGCGGCCGGGCGGTACGGTATCGGGTCCGACACTGATGGCCCTGGCCGATTTTGCCATGTACGTCGTGCTGCTGTCGGCCATCGGTCCGGTCGGTCTCGCGGTGACCACCAGCCTGAACATCAATTTCCTGCGCAAGGGCCTGCCGGGGCAGGATGTGCTGGCAGCCGCCAAGCTGCTGAAGCTCGGAAAACGCCTCGCGGTGGGTGAAGTGACCCTGTTATCAGGCACTTCCGCCGATCCGATCGCCCATGTGACGTCGACGTATTCCATTCCGAACGTTGGGTAATTTTAAGGGTATTATAGAACCATAATTATAACGTCATGATTTAATAGGCGAATTTTGCCATATTTGGCATTGACGGAATCCGGTCGCTTATTTAGAAACGCCCTCAGTTCGGCGGATCACCGCCGATATCCCCTTTTCATGGATATTCACAATGAAGACGTTTTCGGCAAAGCCCGCCGAGATCACGAAGAAGTGGATCGTCATCGACGCCACTGGTCTCGTGGTGGGCCGGCTGGCCACGCTGGTCGCAATGCGGCTGCGCGGCAAGCACCTCCCGACCTACACCCCGCATGTTGATTGCGGCGACCATGTCATCATCGTCAACGCGGACAAGGTGGTTTTCACCGGCCGCAAGCGCGACGACAAGGTCTACTATCACCACACCGGCTTCATCGGCGGCATCAAGGAACGTACTGCGAAGTCGATCCTCGAAGGTCGTTTCCCGGAGCGCGTTGTCGAGAAGGCTGTTGAGCGCATGATCCCGCGCGGCCCGCTCGGTCGCGTCCAGTTCGGCAATCTGCGTGTTTATGCCGGTGCAGAGCACCCGCACGAGGCCCAGCAGCCGGAAGCATTCGATGTCGGCGCTTTGAACCGCAAGAACAAGAGGGCCGCATAATGTCGGATACCATGCAGTCTCTCGATCAGCTGGCGTCGCTGAAGGTGTCCGCTCCGGATGCCCCGAAGTACGTCAAGAAGGTCGACAAGCAGGGCCGCGCCTATGCGACCGGCAAGCGTAAGGACGCTGTCGCTCGTGTCTGGATCAAGCCGGGCGCCGGCAAGGTTGTCGTCAACACCCGTGAAGTCGAAGTGTACTTCGCGCGTCCGGTGCTGCGCATGCTCATCCAGCAGCCGCTGGTCGCTGCAGCCCGCGCTGGCCAGTACGACGTGATCTGCACCGTTGCCGGTGGCGGTCTGTCGGGCCAGGCCGGTGCCGTGCGTCACGGCATCTCCAAGGCTCTGACCTGCTTCGAGCCGGATCTGCGCGGCGTCCTCAAGAAGGGCGGCTTCCTGACCCGCGACTCGCGTGTCGTCGAGCGCAAGAAGTACGGCAAGGCGAAAGCCCGCAAGTCCTTCCAGTTCTCGAAGCGCTAATTTCTGCTTCGATAAAATTTGCTGCAAATGCGGTGAATACAATTTTGAAAAGGGCGCCTTCGGGCGCCCTTTTTGCGTTCCGGGACATTCCGGATACCGACAGATTGATGCAGTTTTTCGTGAAAACTTGTGCAGGCGCGCAAACGGATTTCCAATCGGTACACTCGTATGTTCGATGATGGCGAAGAGGCCACTCCGAATCATGATGGTTTGGAAATCTCGCAACAATTGCCGGTGCTCAAATATGTCGCTCGATTCTTCCACGCTCTATTTGGTGGCAACCCTGGTTGCGGCGATGTTGGGCGGGATGCTGCTGTTTTTCGGACGACAGGAAAAGATCGCGGCCCTTAACTGGTGGGGGCTGGCTTACCTGCTCGGCGCCGTATCGGTCGCATTGTGGACACTTGCCGCGTCGCTCCTGGGCGACGTGCTGTCTTTGGCATTCAATGCCGTGGGCTTCGTGGCCTGCGGCATGGTGTGGAACGCTGCGCGCGTGTTCCACGGCCGCAGCCCGAGCTGGGCCGGCCTGTTTCTCGGCGCCATCGCCTGGATCGCGGTGATCTTCTCCCTGCCGGCTGAGGCTGCGTCGCTGCGCATGACCATCGGCGCCGGTATCGTCGCGCTTTATGCGATGCTGACGGCGCATGAATTGTGGAACGAGCGTCGCAAGGCGGTGCAACGGCGGTGGCCGACCATTTTGGTGCCGATGCTGCATGGTTTCGTCCTGATGCTGCCGATCCTGCTCGGCGATCTGCTGCATGGCGATCACAGCAATTTCGGCAACAGCATCTGGGTCACGGCCTTTGCCGTCGAACTCGTGCTTTATGCGGTCGGCACGGTGTTCCTGATCTTCATGCTGGTGTCCGAGCGTGCGGTCACGGCGCACAAGGTCGCCGCGTCCTGCGATCCGCTCACCGGCCTGTTCAACCGCCGCGGCTTCTCCGAGGCGACGGCGCGGATGATCGAGCGCGAGGCGAAGGCCGGCCGCCCGGTCACAGTCATGATCTTCGACATCGATCACTTCAAGTCGATCAACGATCGCTTCGGGCATCCCGCAGGCGACGAGGTGCTGAAACTGTTCGCCACGGTCATCACGCATACGCTGCGGATCACCGACCTGTCGGGCCGCATCGGCGGCGAGGAGTTTGCGGCGATGTTGCCCTGCAGCCTGGACGAGGCGATGCAGGCGGCCGAGCGCGTGCGCGAGGCGTTTGCGACTTGCGGTATCCAGGTCGACGAGGCACCGGTCGCGACCACCGTGAGTATCGGCGTGGCCGGCGGACCGGCCGGCACTGAACTCGACGTCCTGCTGGCTGCCGCGGACACCGCGCTCTACCAGGCCAAGCGCAGCGGACGTAACCGCGTGCAGGCCGCGGAAGAAGAACCGCTGTCGCTGGAGCAGGGGCGCCGCGCTGCGGCGATCGGGCAAACGGCGAAGCCGAGCGTCGTGCGGGCTGCGGTCACGATGACGGCAAGCGGCGCGCGATAAAGGATCCGTTTACCATTCGATCCCTATGGTCATCGCATGATGACCTCGCCTGACTCGACTTCCAATACTGCTTTGATGTCGCTCGAAGCGGCTGCCGCTTCGGCCCGTGCCGGCTTTGCCTGCATGTTTTCGAGCTCGGACGAATACGAGACCGCACTGATCACCGAACGTCGTGCGCAGGGGCGCTACGGCGTGCAGCACGGCAAGCTGCCGGTCATCGCTTTCATCGGCTGCTGCGTCATGGTCGTCGGCACGGTTCTGCTGTTCGCCTGATCACTTTTCGGCGGCTCCTTCACCGACCCCCGACTTTGCGGTAAAGACACCGACCGTAAAACAAAGGGTCGGGAAACCATGATTACTGAAATCGCACAGATCGACGTCAAGCCGGGCACCGAGAAGGATTTCGAGGCGGCCGTCGCCAAGGCGAGGCCGCTGTTCCTCCGCGCCAAGGGCGGCAAGGGTTTTGAGCTGCACAAGTCGGTCGAGATGCCGTCGCGCTACCGTCTCGTCGCCAAGTGGGAAACCCTCGAAAACCACACCGTCGATTTCCGTGGCTCGCCCGATTTCGCCGAATGGCGTGCGCTGGTCGGCCCGTATTTCGAAACGCCGCCTTATGTCGAGCACACCGAGACTGTGCTGACGACGTAGGGATAACCCAAACTCAGTCCCTCATGGTGAGGTGGCGCTTCTTCAGCGCCGTCTCGAACCATGAGCGGATTTGGCTCGAAGCCTGTGGCCATCCTTCGAGACGCGTGCCTTCGGCGCGCTCCTCGGGATGAGGGATCAGGTTAAGCCGCCATCGCCTTATCCTGCGTAGAGGCTTCGTCCTCTTCGCGCATGAAGTCGATGACGACTTTCACGATCGCCAGCACCGGCAGCGCCAGTGCGAGGCCCCAGACGCCGAACACCACGCCGAGCAGGATCTGGAACGCGAACAGCGTGGCCGGCGGAATGTCCAGCGCCTGCCGCTGCAGGATCGGCGTCAGGATGTAGCTCTCCAGCGCATGTACGCCCATGAACAGCGCAAAGGCTGACGCGGCGGCGACCCAGCCCGAGGCGAGGCTGGCGAGCACGACGATCAACCCGCCGAGCAGGGCGCCGACGGTGGGAATGAAGGCGAGCAGGCCGGCCTGAACACCGAGAATGAAGGCGCTGGGAATCCCGATCAGCTTCAGCCCGATCCAGGTAATGGCGCCGACCACCACCATGGTGAGCATCTGCGCGATCAGCCAGCGCTGCAGCGTGTCGCTGATGCGATCGACGATGACCGTCATCGGCCCGCGATGTTTTCGCGGCGTCAGGTGCAAGAGCCCTTTGCGATAGACGCTGGGCTGTGCGGCAAACGACAATCCCAAGAACAGCACGATGAAGAAGTTGCCGACCGCGCCGACGGTCCCGAGCAGGATTTTCAGTGTCTGGCTGACAATGGCGCCACCTGATGATGCGATGGTGCCGGCACTCGGCAGACCGCCGCTGGACTTCGGTGTTGAGGTAGCGGGCGACGTGCCGGGCTCGGCGGGCGGATCCGACGTGATGCTGTTGAAATCGAAATAGCTGGTGTCGACACCGTGCTGCTCGAGATAGGTCTTTACGTTGACGACCTGTGACTTGAGGGTGCCGGACAGCGTCTTGGCCTGATTAGCGATGGTTGATCCGCCCAGATACATCACGCCCACCAGCATCGCGGCGAGCACGATGCAGATCATGACGAGCCGCATGGGATGCGGGCCGCCCATGAAGCGCCCGAATAATTCCGTCAGCGCATTGAGCGCTACGCCAAGCAGGATGCCTGCGAAGATCAGGAACAGCGTTCCCGAGAAGTACCAGGCGAAGCCTATGAGGATCGCAAAGGACACCGTGGCGATGCCGCCCACCGTGATCGCCCAGGCAAGGTCACTACGCGTCTGGACATTGGCTTCTGCGGGCACGGTGGATCCTTCGCATTGATTGGACTTTTACTGTTCCGTCAATTGCATCGGGGATCAAGACATATCGCCGCTTTGACGTCTCCGTCGCGATCGTGCATGGCCGATGGGGGAGGCCAATAATAATGAACATGCTGAAATGGGTCGGTCCGCTCGGACTGCTCGCTGCCCTGGTGATCGGCGATCAGATCAGGATCAACCGGCCCGCGCACAAATATCGGCTGACCATGGAGGTCGAGACGCCGGACGGCGTGAAGTCGGCCTCGAATGTCGTCTCCGTGCATCCCTATCGGGGCTACCAACCTGCCGGCAAGGTGACGTCACGGGGCGATGCCGTGGTCGTCGATCTCGGCGGCGGCAAGAACCTCGCCGCGCTGATGTTGCATGACGACAAGGGCAGTGCCGATTTCGACGGCGCCAATTTCGTGGCGATGCGCGCCTATCAGGCGGCGGGGCGCAAGATCGCCTTTCGCGACGTCAGCAGCCAGACCGGCGCCGTTTCGGTCACCGGCGAATTGATGCCGGTGCTGGCCAGTTTCACAGACCCCCGGGATGCATCGACGGCGCGGCGGCTGCAGCCGGATGATCTGTCGCCTCTCGGCGCTGGCACGCGGCTGCGCGGCGTCACGGTGGAGGCGGTGCCGAATGGTCTGTGGCCGATCGATTTCGGCGGGGGTCTCGGCGAACCCGTCACGCGGGGCGTCACCGCGAAGCTGCCGTGGGCAACCAGCGAAGGGGAGGCAGCCAGGGCGCTTGCGGCGATAGGCTTCCCGAACGCGCCTGAACCGGCTATGGCGCTGGCCCGCAAATAGCGGCCAGGAGAAGCGCAACGAAAAAGGCGCCCCGTTGCCGGAGCGCCTGATCGTCTCAATCCGTGATCCCTGACGGGATTACAGCGAGTAGTACATGTCGAATTCGACCGGGTGCGGCGTCATTTCATAACGCATCACTTCGGTCATCTTCAGTTCGATATAGCTGTCGATGAAGTCGTCATCGAATACGCCGCCGTTCTTGAGGAAGCCGCGGTCCTTGTCGAGGTTCTCAAGGGCTTCGCGGAGCGAACCGCACACCGTCGGGATCGACTTCAGCTCTTCCTTCGGCAGATCGTAGAGGTCCTTGTCCATGGCCGGACCCGGATCGATCTTGTTCTTGATGCCGTCGAGACCGGCCATCAGCATCGCGGCGAAAGCGAGATACGGATTGGCCATCGGATCCGGGAAGCGGACTTCGACGCGCTTGGCCTTCGGGTTGGTGGTGTAGGGGATGCGGCAGGAGGCCGAGCGGTTGCGCGCGGAGTAGGCGAGCAGCACCGGGGCTTCATAGCCGGGGACCAGACGCTTGTAGGAGTTGGTCGACGGATTGGTGAAGGCGTTGATCGCCTTGGCGTGCTTGATGATGCCGCCGATGTAGTGGAGGCAGGTCTCGGAGAGATCGGCGTACTTGTTGCCGGCGAAGGTCGGCTTGCCGTCCTTCCAGATCGACTGGTGCACATGCATGCCCGAGCCGTTGTCGCCGAAGACGGGCTTCGGCATGAAGGTGGCGGTCTTGCCGTAGATGTGCGCGACCTGATGGATGCAATACTTATAGATCTGCATCTGGTCGGCCATGTAGGTCAGCGTGTCGAACTTCATACCGAGTTCATGCTGGGCGGACGCCACTTCGTGGTGATGCTTCTCGACCTTGACGCCCATGCGCGCCATGGCGCCGAGCATTTCCGAGCGCATGTCCTGCACCGAGTCCTGCGGCGGAACGGGGAAGTAACCGCCCTTGGTGCGGATGCGGTGGCCGAGATTGCCGCCTTCATATTCGGTGCCGGAGTTGGTCGGCAATTCGGACGAGTCGAGCTTGAAGCCGGTGTTGTAGGGGTCGCTCGAAAAGCGGACGTCGTCGAACACGAAGAATTCAGCTTCCGGACCGACGAACACGGTATCGCCGATGCCCATGGACTTGACCATGGCTTCGGCCTTCTTGGCGATGCCGCGCGGGTCGCGATTATAGGGCTCGCCGGTGGAGGGCTCGAGAATGTCGCAGGTGATGACCATGGTGGTCTCTGCGAAGAACGGATCGATCGTCGCCGTTGCCGGATCCAGCATCAGCATCATGTCGGACTCGTTGATCGCCTTCCAGCCGGCGATCGAGGAACCGTCGAACATGGTGCCTTCGGCAAACATTTCTTCATCGACCATCGAGACGTCGAAGGTCACGTGCTGCCACTTGCCGCGGGGATCGGTGAAACGCAGGTCGACGTATTTGACGTCATTGTCCTTGATGGACTGCAGGACTTCTTTGGCGGTCGTCATGGGGCTCCCTACCTTTATTTGCGGGCCGATTTCCGGGACGTAACAATCTGTCGTGACGATCAGGTCACAACGGCATGTTTTCAACAAGACAAACCGTCAACAACAGAAGGCTGCCGAAGCAGCCTTTTTGGTGACGCCTTGAAGCGTTGAATGTCGGATAGCACCCGGCTTGGAGAGCGTCCAGTCCGTCAGATCGCGTCGAGTCCGGACTCGCCGGTACGGATGCGCACCGCTTCCTCGATGTTCGACACAAAGATCTTGCCGTCACCAATGCGGCCGGTTTGTGCGGCGCGACGGATGGCATCGATCGCCTTTTCGACGAGGTCGTCGCCAATCACGATCTCGATCTTCACCTTGGGTAGAAAGTCGACGATGTATTCAGCGCCGCGATAAAGTTCGGCGTGGCCCTTCTGACGGCCGAAGCCCTTGGCTTCCGTGACGGTAATGCCTTGCAACCCGACTTCCTGAAGAGCCTCTTTCACCTCGTCCAGCTTGAAGGGCTTGATGATGGCTTCGATCTTTTTCACTGAACGTCTCCCCGGCACTTCCAATCAGGCCGCAAGTTATTTGCCTCAAGTAGCTTTGACCATTGCGCGTTGTGCGCACACTGTTCGATACCCAATTTCGGGCGTTATTACGCTGCCGCCACGCCGCACAGACGAAATCTCGCCCGATGCGGTAGACGGTCGGCCACCCCTGTCTCTTAAACAGGTGTCTTTCAACATTTGCCGGTGAGCGCGACGGACCCGAAGCTGGCTTCCCTAAAAGCAGGGTCCGTGCCAAGTTCGCTCCTCGGCTATTTTTGAAGCATTATCAGGTTATTACATCGCACCTGACGAGGTTCGCATCAAGAGTATTCGATTACTTTTGCCTACATAGTGATCAAAGTGATCGTTCGATGTGCAGTTTTACTCTGCTGCGTTCGCGTGTGACGCGAGTGCCTTCCAAAAAGGCGTAGTGAGAAGCGAGATGGATATTCTAACGACCGACGAGATGGCGCGCGCCGATCAACTCACGATTGCGGCGGGCACGCCAGGCTTCAAACTCATGCGCGCCGCCGGACGGGCGGTCGCGGATGTGGCGGGCGAACTGGCCGAGGAGGGGGCGATCCTGGTCGTTGCCGGTCGTGGCAACAATGGCGGCGACGGCTTCGTCGCGGCGGCCGAGCTCGCGGCGCAGGGGCGTGACGTTTCAGTGATCCTGCTCTGCGACCGGGCGACGCTGAAGGGCGATGCCGCGCTGGCTGCCAAGGGATGGAAGGGTGAGGTGCTGCCCTGTGATCCCTCCTTGATCGGGCAGCCGGCTTTGATCATCGATGCGTTGTTCGGCGCTGGGCTCAATCGTCCGGTCAAGGGCGATCCGCTGATCATGATCGACGCCATCAATGCGGCCGGCGTGCCCGTGCTGGCTGTCGACCTGCCGAGCGGTATCAACGGCGATTCAGGGGCCGTGATGGGCGGCGCTATCAGGGCGACGGAGACCGTGACGTTCTTCAGGCCCAAGCCGGGCCATCTGCTGGTGCCGGGCCGGGTGCATTGTGGCCGGCTGCGGGTGATCGACATCGGCATCGATGAGGATGTGCTGGCGGAAATCCGCCCGCAGACCTTCGAGAACAATCCGGACCTGTGGGCCGACGCGTTTCCGGTGCCGAAAATCAACAGCCACAAATTCTCGCGCGGCCATGCCGTGGTTGTCTCCGGCGACATCGCCGCCACGGGCGCTGCCCGGCTGTCCGCCCGCGCTGCGCTGCGCGGCGGGGCGGGGCTGGTGACGGTGGCGTCGCCGCGCGATGCGCTGACGGTCAATGCCGCCGCGCTGACTGCGGTGATGGTGCGGCCGGTGGATACGTCGGCAGAGTTCGCCGCGCTGATCGGCGGCAAGGTGTCAGCCTGCGTGATCGGGCCCGGGGCCGGTGTTGGCGAACGGACGCGCATGTTCGTGGAGGCCATCCTTGCCACGAAGCGACATGCGGTGCTCGACGCCGATGCGCTGACCAGCTTCGCGGGGGCGCCCGAGCAGCTGTTCGGTCTGATCAAGGCCAGCCCGGAATCCGGTGTCGTGTTGACGCCTCACGAAGGTGAATTTTCACGCATCTTCAGCAAGGTGGATGTGGAACATCCAGCAGTATCTAAACTGGAGCGCGTTCGTCTGGCGGCGCAAGAGTCAGGCGCTATCGTGCTGTTGAAGGGGCCGGATACGGTCGTGGCGTCGCCGGACGGCCGGGCCGCCATATCGGCCAATGCGCCGCCATGGCTGGCGACCGCAGGGTCCGGCGACGTACTGGCCGGCATTATCGGCGCGCTGCTGGCGCAAGGCGTTCCGGCCTATGAGGCCGCCTGTATCGGCGTCTGGATGCATGGCGAGGCCGGCAGCGAGGCCGGGCCGGGGCTGATCGCCGAGGATCTGACCGAGGTGCTGCCGGCGGTGTTCCGTCGGCTCTACGACCAGCTCGGTATCCAGTACTGACGACCTCTCAGTCGACGCCGTACCAGCGGACCTGCCGCGGGGCGGCCCAGTCAGCGACGAAGGCCTCCATTAGCCAGCGCCCGACATTGTTGGCGGCAAAGGCGATGCGCTGGGTCTGGCCGACGTCCAGCGCCAGGGTGTCGAGCCAGAACGGCT
The DNA here is from genome assembly GCF_056401215.1 of Tardiphaga sp. P4_G1. NCBI lineage: Bacteria > Pseudomonadati > Pseudomonadota > Alphaproteobacteria > Hyphomicrobiales > Nitrobacteraceae > Tardiphaga > Tardiphaga sp. P4_G1. The sequence continues at coordinate 755,014 of NZ_JBFUJU010000001.1, read as the reverse complement.
TCCAGCCGTCATCGAGCCTGTCGAGCAGGCGGACGTGATGGCCGTGGATCTGGAATACCATCGGGCTGGTGGCCCGGTTGGTCAGCGCGAGCACCACGGTGCGGCCGGGCTTGGTCCGGAATGCCGGCGGTGTGCTGGCGGACAGATCGACCGGCTTCACCCATTCGGGACTGACGGCGCTCAGGGCCATATCGACGCGCAGCGCCCCCTTGAGATCGAGCTGAGCTGGCAAACCGTTGGAGGGCAGCGGCGCGGAGGCCGGCAGGGGCGTGGCCCGCAGCGGCGGATCGTTGGACATTTTGATCTGGCCGATCGGCCGGGCTGTCTTGCCGTCATGAAGCAGGATCGCCGAGGTCGATCCCGCCGGCCTGACGGCGTCGAGGAAGACGTCGACCCGGGTTCCGGGCGCCAGCACCACCTGATTGTTACGGGCAGGGAATGGCTCCGACGGCTGGCCGTCGATGGCCATCACACGGACCTCGTGATCATCGAATTTCATAGCAACCACATTGCGTTGGCAGCCATTGATGAGACGGAGCCTGAGCCGTTCATTGACGCGTGCCGACAGCTCCAGCGTGGATTTCCGGTTGATCAGGAACAGCGCGGCGGCGTCTTTCGGATCACTGGCGGGGGCGAGCAGACTGCCGTCCGGCCTGAGGCGGAAGTCCTCGATCAGCAGCACCTCGTCGCGGTCCACCTCGACCGGATCGCTCTCCTGGACGACCAGGCTGYGAACCTGGGACGGCAGCGCCTGACCGTCGCCGAGCAGGCGCATGTCCAGATACGACGTTCCGGCGCTGCGCATCTGAAGCTTGAACGCGTCCTTGGCCCCGGCCGCGACCGGCTTGCGGTCGAGCAGCGGCCCGATCCCGGACAAGCCGTTAATGCCTCGGCAGTTCAAGACGATAGAGATAGGCAGCTGATTGGCGAGTTGAACTGTGATCTCGTCGCCGCGGTTGAAGCGCAGCGGACCCTTCTGGGGCGAATGGAGGGTCCAGGCCTCAGCGGAGGCGCCGGGCTTCACCGGGAAGGGATCAGCCTTGGCCTGTAGCTCCAGCGCGGCGACGGCTTGCGCGAGGCTGACCCGGGACAGAATCGGGGCGATCAACGCGCTCCCGGCGCCTGCAAGCAGGGTCCGGCGCGTAAGGGGGAGAAAGCGGTTCGTCATGCCCAAATCCCGACCATTTTGCCGCGCCAAAGTCCAGTTGCCGGGGCTGCGGCAAGTAAGCCGCTATGTGACCATTTTTTTGCTGCGAACCACGGTCCCCATGTTATAAGCCCGCCGCTCGCGACATCGCGGCCGGACATGATGTTTTTCGCGGGCGTGGCGGAATTGGTAGACGCGCTGGATTTAGGTTCCAGTGACGAAAGTTGTGGGGGTTCGAGTCCCTCCGCCCGCACCAAGCGCACATAGCGTTTGACCATGACGATTTTCGGACGTGTTTCCGCAAGGTTGGCCTTGCAGAGACAGTTCGCACCACCGGCGCAGGCTCTGGCCTGATGCCGCACAGATTTACAATGTCCGGGCCATTGGGCCGGACCAAGCGGGAAGAAGATTGACGCCATGCAGGTGAATGAAACCCTCTCCGAGGGATTGAAGCGCGAGTTCTCGGTCAACGTGCCGGCTGCCGACATCGAAGCCAAGGTCGATGCGCGCCTCGATGACATGAAGGGCAAGGTCAAGCTCAACGGCTTCCGCCCGGGCAAGGTTCCCGTCGGTCACCTGAAGCGTCTCTATGGTCGCTCGGTTGCCGCCGAGACCGTCGATGAATTGATCCGCGACACCAACACGCAGATCTTCACCGAGCGTGGCTTCAAGCTCGCTTCCGAGCCGAAGATCACGATGCCGACCGAGCAGAAGGAAGTCGAAGACATCCTGTCGGGCAAGTCGGACCTTAATTACACCGTCGCCATCGAAGTCGTGCCGCCGATCGCGCTCGCCGACTTCAAGAGCTTCACCTTCGAGAAGCCGGTGGCCGAAGTGACCGATGCGGACGTCGATGAAGCGATCAAGCGCGTCGCCGACCAGAACCGTTCGTTCACCGAGAAGACCGGCAAGGCCGAGTCAGGCGACCGCGTTACGGTCAATTTCAAGGGCACCATCGACGGCGTCGCCTTCGAGGGCGGCACCGGCGAGGAGATCCCGGTTGCGATCGGCTCCAACACCTTCATCCCGGGCTTCGAGGATCAGCTGATCGGCATCGCCGCCGGCGAGACCCGCACCCTCAAGGTGTCGTTCCCGGTCAACTATGCGAGCGAGACGCTGGCCGGTAAGGCTGCCGAGTTCGAGACCACTGCGGCCAAGGTGGAATCGCCGGTCGACACCGTGATCGACGACGAGTTCGCCAAGACCCTCGGCCTCGAGTCCCTCGACAAGCTCAAGGAAGCCGCACGCGAGCGTCTGGTTGCCGAATTCGCCGGTGCGACGCGCCAGCGCGTCAAGCGCCTGCTGCTCGACCGTCTCGACGAGACCCACAAGTTCGATGCGCCTCCGTCGCTGGTCGACGAGGAGTTCAAGCTGATGTGGAATTCGATCCAGCAGGAGATGGCATCGTCGGGCAAGACCTTCGCCGATGAGGACACCACCGAAGAAGCCGCTCAGGAAGAGTACCGCAAGATCGCCGATCGCCGCGTGCGCCTCGGTCTCGTGCTCTCGGAGATCGGCGAGAAGAACAAGATCACCGTCAGCGATGACGAGGTCAGCCGTGCCGTGATCGAGCGCGCCCGCTCGATGCCGGGCCGCGAGAAGGAAGTGTGGGACTTTTACCGCAGCAATCCCAACGCGCTGGCCCAGCTTCGTGCACCGATCTACGAGGACAAGGTCGTCGACTTCATCCTCGAACTGGCCAATGTGACAGAGAAGAAGGTGTCCAAGGACGACCTCTACAAGGACGAGGACGAGAAGACTGCGGCCTGAGCCGCTTCTTCTTAGAAGACGTTAAAAGAAGCGCCGGCCGGGTCCTCCAGCCGGCGTTTTGACGTTAAGGATACCGCTCGAAACAGGTTCCAAAAGGGCTCCAGCGCTTTGCGGTGGCCGTCCGAATCGGCTTGAACTGAGGTTCAGGGTGGCATGTGGACCGGTGGTCTTGTTGCCGCTCGATTGGTCCATATCTGTGGGCTCTGTTTGTTGTTCCTGCATCACGGGACGTTCGTCCTCTCCCGGCAAACCGTAACCGGTTCCAGTCTTGCCGATGGACGTGTGTCTCCTCCAACCTTTCGGGTGATCAATGCGCGATCCGGTAGAAACCTACATGAACCTCGTCCCGATGGTGGTCGAACAGACCAACCGCGGCGAACGGGCTTACGATATCTTTTCGCGCCTTCTGAAGGAGCGCATCATCTTCGTGACCGGTCCGGTCGAAGATGGCATGTCGACGCTGACCGTTGCCCAGCTTCTGTTTCTCGAAGCCGAGAATCCGAAGAAGGAAATCTCGATGTACATCAATTCGCCCGGTGGCGTGGTGACGTCGGGTCTGGCGATCTACGACACGATGCAGTTCATCCGTCCGCCGGTGTCGACGCTGTGCGTCGGTCAGGCCGCGTCGATGGGCTCACTGTTGCTGACGGCTGGCGCAAAGGACATGCGCTTTGCGCTGCCGAACGCCCGCATCATGGTTCATCAGCCGTCAGGCGGCTTCCAGGGCCAGGCCACCGACATCCTGATCCATGCCAAGGAAGTCGAGAGCCTGAAGCGCCGGCTCAACGAGATCTATGTGAAGCACACGGGACGTGCTTACGAGGACATTCACAACGCGCTCGAGCGCGATAACTTCATGACGGCGGATCAGGCGAAGGATTTCGGGCTGATCGACAAGGTCATCGACAAGCGCGCTGAAGAATCGACCCCGGCGAAGCCGGCCTAAACAACGCCGTTTCGGCGAACATATCGAGACCGAGACAGACGGCGCCCGCGCGCCGCCTGTCCCAAGCCAGCCATATCGATCAAGTTATTCCCGAATTGGTACTATGTGCCGACGCCAGCAGACGCGAGAGTTCCGCTTTCGTGCTGGTCGGGTGGCGTCATTCACGCAACGTTCCCCAATTTTCGGGGTTCTCCCGCGCAAATGCCGCAAATCACGCTATTGTCACGCTCCAGGCGATGGAGCCGATTAGCGAATTCTTGATCATCGGCTGTCAGCATGGTTCGCTGATGCGGATCGGTTAGTATCGCGGGGATTCGAGTGAGCCGTGATTCGAGCGGCATTCTGGAACGAGGTCTTTTTTGGTACGGATTTTGCTCTATCTACGGGATATGTCCCGTAACTGGGCGACCGGCAGACAAAGATCGAACGGCGGACGGAGATAGGAATGAGTAAGGTCGGTACCAGCGACTCCAAGAACACGCTGTATTGTTCGTTCTGCGGCAAGAGCCAGCACGAAGTTCGCAAACTGATCGCGGGTCCTACCGTCTTCATCTGCGACGAATGCGTTGAACTCTGCATGGACATCATCCGCGAGGAGAACAAGTCTTCGCTGGTCAAGTCGCGCGACGGCATTCCGACGCCGAAGGAAATCTGCAAGGTGCTCGATGATTATGTCATCGGTCAGTTCCATGCGAAGAAGGTTCTCTCGGTCGCGGTGCATAACCACTACAAGCGCCTCAACCACCAGACCAAGCACAACGACGTCGAACTCGCGAAGTCGAACATCCTGCTGATCGGTCCGACCGGTTCGGGCAAGACGCTGCTCGCGCAGACGCTCGCCCGCATTCTGGACGTGCCGTTCACGATGGCCGACGCGACGACGCTGACCGAAGCCGGTTATGTTGGTGAGGACGTCGAGAACATCATCCTCAAGCTGCTGCAGGCTGCCGACTACAATGTCGAGCGTGCGCAGCGCGGCATCGTCTATATCGACGAAATCGACAAGATCTCGCGCAAGTCGGACAATCCGTCGATCACCCGTGACGTGTCGGGTGAGGGCGTGCAGCAGGCTCTGCTGAAGATCATGGAAGGCACCGTTGCCTCCGTGCCTCCGCAGGGCGGTCGCAAGCATCCGCAGCAGGAATTCCTGCAGGTGGATACGACGAACATCCTGTTCATCTGCGGCGGTGCGTTCTCGGGCCTCGAGAAGATCATCTCCTCGCGTGGACGGACCACCTCGATCGGCTTCGCAGCGCAGGTTCTGGCACCCGAAGATCGCCGCACCGGTGAAATCTTCCGACATGTCGAGCCGGAAGATCTGCTGAAGTACGGCTTGATCCCCGAATTCGTCGGCCGTCTGCCAGTGGTCGCGACACTTGAGGATCTCGACGAGACCTCGCTGAAGAAGATTCTGATCGAGCCGAAGAACGCGCTGGTCAAGCAGTACCAGCGCCTGTTCGAGATGGAGAACATCGAGCTGACCTTCGCCGATGAGGCGCTGGGTGCGGTGGCCCGCCGGGCTATCGAACGCAAGACCGGTGCACGTGGTCTGCGGTCGATCCTGGAGAGCATTCTGCTCGAAACCATGTTCGATCTGCCCGGTCTGGAAGGTGTCGAGGAAGTCGTCATCTCCAAGGAGGTTGTGGATGGGACGGCTCGCCCGCTCTACATCTACGCCGACCGTTCGGACCGGACCGCGGAGAGCAGCGCAAGCGCCTGATCCACGCGGCTTTCGGGCCCATCGACTTAAGTTCAATAGGCGGCTGCCGGTGATCGGCAGCCGCCTATTTTATTGCTGCTACGCTCTGTAAACCGCCCTTGTTCATGGGTATTTCCGCGACTTGACACCCCCCCGGCCCATAGCCACCTAATGCTCTCGGCGAACACAAAATCTCCCTCAAGATTCGCCATAACGATCCGGACACGTAGAGCCTGAGACGGCCGAGCAAAGACGGAAAATCGGCACCTTGTGCGGTTGCGCCATCGGGCGGACTGCTTGCAAGGGGGCACAGCAAAAGGAATGGGCCATGACTGCCTCCAAACCCCGGCCAACCATTGTTCACGGCGAAAGCCACTCCTATCCGGTGTTGCCGCTGCGCGACATTGTCGTCTTCCCGCACATGATCGTGCCTCTCTTCGTCGGCCGCGAGAAATCGATCCGCGCGCTCGAAGAGGTGATGAAGAACGATGCGCTCATCATGCTCGCCACGCAGAAGAATGCGTCGGACGATGATCCATCGCCGGACTCGATTTACGAGATCGGTACGCTCGCCAGCGTGCTGCAGCTTTTGAAGCTTCCCGACGGCACCGTGAAGGTGCTGGTGGAAGGGCTTGAGCGCGCCAAGGTCGAGAAGTATTCCGATCGCACTGAATATTACGAAGCGACCGCAGTCGCGCTGGCCGATACCGATGCGAAGAGCGTCGAGGCGGAAGCACTGTCGCGTTCGGTTGTCTCGGACTTCGAGAGCTATGTGAAGCTCAACAAGAAGATCTCCGCCGAAGTCGTCGGCGTCGTGCAGGCGATCACTGACTTCGCCAAGCTCGGCGACACGGTCGCGTCGCATCTCGCCGTCAAGATCGCGGATCGCCAGGGCATCCTGGAAACGCTGTCCGTCACCGCGCGCCTGGAGAAGGTGCTTGGGCTGATGGAGAGCGAGATCTCGGTGCTGCAGGTCGAGAAGCGCATCCGCTCGCGCGTCAAGCGCCAGATGGAGAAGACGCAGCGCGAGTACTATCTCAACGAGCAGATGAAGGCGATCCAGAAGGAGCTCGGCGACGACGAAGGTCGTGACGAGCTGGCCGACATTGAAGAGAAGATCGCCAAGACCAAGCTGTCGAAGGAAGCCCGCGAGAAGGCGCAGCACGAGCTGAAGAAGCTGCGCCAGATGTCGCCGATGTCCGCGGAAGCGACCGTCGTGCGCAACTATCTCGACTGGCTGCTGTCGATTCCGTGGGGCAAGAAGTCCAAGGTCAAGAAGGACCTCGCTGCGGCACAGGCCGTGCTGGACGACGATCACTACGGGCTCGAGAAGGTCAAGGACCGCATTGTCGAGTACCTCGCGGTGCAGACGCGCGCCAACAAGCTGAGCGGGCCGATCCTGTGCCTCGTCGGACCTCCCGGCGTCGGCAAGACCTCGCTCGGCAAGTCGATCGCGAAGGCGACCGGACGTGAGTTCGTGCGCGTGTCGCTCGGCGGCGTGCGCGACGAGGCGGAGATCCGCGGACATCGCCGGACCTATATCGGTTCGATGCCCGGCAAGATCATCCAGTCGATGCGCAAGGCCAAGACGACGAATCCGCTCTTCCTGCTGGACGAGATCGACAAGATGGGCGCCGATTTCCGCGGCGATCCGTCGTCGGCTCTGCTTGAGGTCCTCGACCCCGAGCAGAACGGCACCTTTGCCGATCACTATCTGGAGGTCGACTACGATCTGTCGAACGTGATGTTCATCACCACGGCGAACACCCTGAATATTCCGGGCCCGCTGATGGATCGTATGGAGATCATCCGGATCGCCGGCTACACGGAGAACGAGAAGGTCGAGATCGCCCGCAAGCATCTCATCCCGATCGCGCTCTCCAAGCACGGTCTGGATGCCAAGGAATGGTCGATCGACGACGACGCCTTGCTCTTGATGATCCGCCGCTACACCCGCGAAGCGGGCGTGCGTAATCTGGAGCGCGAGCTCTCCACACTGGCCCGCAAGGCCGTGAAGGAGCTGATGCTCTCGAAGAAGAAGGTGGTGAAGGTCACCGAGAAGAATCTCGAAGAGTTCCTGGGCGTGCCCAAGTATCGCTACGGCGAGATCGAGAGCGACGATCAGGTCGGTGTCGTCACCGGTCTGGCATGGACGGATGTCGGTGGTGAATTGCTTACCATTGAAGGCGTCATGATGCCCGGCAAGGGCCGCATGACCGTCACCGGCAACCTGCGCGACGTGATGAAGGAATCGATCTCGGCGGCGGCGTCTTACGTTCGCTCGCGCGCGATCAACTTCGGGATCGAGCCGCCGCTGTTCGAGCGGCGCGACATCCACGTCCACGTGCCCGAGGGTGCAACGCCGAAGGACGGTCCGTCCGCAGGCGTGGCGATGGCGACGACGATCGTGTCCGTGCTCACGGGCATTCCGATCCGGCACGATGTCGCCATGACCGGCGAGATCACGCTGCGCGGCAGGATCCTGCCGATCGGCGGTCTGAAGGAGAAGTTGTTGGCAGCGGCCCGCGGCGGCATCAAGACGGTGCTGATCCCCGAGGACAATGCCAAGGATCTCACCGAGATCTCCGACGCCATCAAGGGCGGGCTGAACATCATCCCGGTCGCCCGGATGGACGAGGTGATCGCCAACGCCCTGGTGCGGGCGCCGAAGGCGATCGTCTGGGAAGAGGATACCAAGCTGCCGGTGAAGGCCGACGGCGCGGAAGAGGCCGGCAGCGGTCTGACGGCCCACTAAGGCTGATATCCTCGACAACAATCAGCGGCGCCCTTCGGGGCGCCGTTTTTTTTATGGCAAGATCGCAGTTGCTTGAGATGTTCGGGAGACGGGACGATGCAGATCGACGGCCAATGCCACTGCGGCTTCATCAGCTATCGCGCGACGATCGATCCGCAGCGGGTGTCGATCTGTCACTGCACGGATTGCCAGATGCTGACGGGTTCGCCCTATCGCGTCACGGTACTGACGCCGGCCGACACGATCGAGATGACGGGCGGTGCGCCGAAGATCTATGTCAAGCGCGGCGACAACGGTCTCAACCGGCTGCAGCACTTTTGCGGGGACTGCGGCTCGCCGATATTCGCCAGTGGCGAGGAGGCTGAGGATAACGAGTGGGGTATTCGCTGGGGCAGTATCCGCCAGCGCGCCGAGCTGCCGCCACGACGCCAGATCTGGTGCCGGTCAGCCGCGCCCTGGATTCATGATCTTGGGGAACTGCCGGCGCGGCCGAAGGGATCGAACGATCCATAGAGGCCAAGGGAGGTGGTAGGCGGCGAGAGATTCGAACTCCCGACCCTCTCGGTGTAAACGAGATGCTCTAACCAGCTGAGCTAGCCGCCCTCGGGCAATCACCCTCACGGCCTCTCTTTAACGCCAGCACTCCGTCGCGGCAAGGCGTTCCCGCGCGGATATTCCGATCTCGCCCTCAGGTGTTTCGCCTAGCGCGCCGCCAGCACCTTGGCGARTTGAACGCCTTCGTTCAACAGCGCCATGCGCAGCAGATCATAGGTCGTCTCGGACCCGCATGCGTTCGCCAGCCGCAAAGCTTGCAGCATCGTGACGATCAGCTCGTCGCTGTCCTTGCCGCCCTGAATGACCTGGAACTGATTGGGGGACATCGGCATCAGGCGATCCGCCGGGATGTCTGAGGCAGTGCAAAGACGCTGTCTTTGATGGCGACACTCTTGCTGACGCGGGCGAGACACTTTTCGCTGACATGAAACAGCACGGCGATGGTGGCCTCGCCATCGATCATGGCTGGCAATCCCAGCGGCTCGATCTCCAGTCCGAAGCCCTGAAGAATCGGGATGCGCAAGGGATTGATGACCGAGGTGAAACCGGACAGGCCTTCCATCAGGCCATATTCCTGAATCGCGAGCAGCAGTTCGAAATAGTGATGGCTGCGGCGTTCGGATTTGCGCATGGCAAAGCGTGTCAGCTCGAACACATCGCGGCGCTGGATCAGCGCGCCATCGACAAGCTGCGCAAAATTCTCGCTGAGCATGTGAGGCAAGACGGTTGGATAGAGCCGGAAGCCGCCTGCGACAGTGCCTGCGTCGTCGGCCGCGACCAGATAGACGGCGGCATCATCGTCATACTGGTCTTTCTCGTGCTCGCCATCGACATCGAAGGCGGTCCAGCCGCGCTCTCCGACAAAGACCTCGTGCCGTAACCGAAATTGCTTGTCCAGGAGATCGCCGAACTGCCCAGCATTACCGCTGTGAATGACCTCGATCATAAAAAGCTCTCCACGCTCGTCTGCGTGGAGGGTTCTCATGATGAGTTTGGTCGCGATATTCCGTGGGCAGGGGATTGACAATTCAGAAAGCGATCAGTCCTTGTGTGATCGCTTCGGCCACGGCCTGCGCGCGCGTATGCGCATTCAACTTGTGCATGGCAGCGGTGACGGTCTTGTTCACCGTATCCTCGGAGATACCGAGAATGACGCTCGTATCCCAGGCGGTCTTTCCGGCAGCGACCCAGCTGACGACCTCGCGTTCCCGCAAGGTGAGGGCGATCAACTTCGCACGCTGATGAGAGCGAAGCGTTGCAAAGCGGTTGAACGCATACATGGTGACGAGCTCGATGGCGCCGTGCGCGTCCTCGGTATTTTCGACTTCGTAGCCTGCCAGCGAGAGGCCGGCCTGATAGCCGTTCATGCCGTGCACCGGTGCGCAGAGGCCGAACTTCAATCCGTAATCGACAGACGCGATCTCCATGATGGTCCGTGATATCGGGCTGACCTCATCGAGCCGGATGTCGGACCAGGTGAACAGCTCGGGTTGCCGGCGGATCCGCGGCGCAACGGGATCCGAGGCATAGAAATTGGACGCGCTATATTGTTCGGCCCATGGCTTGGGCCATACTTTCAGCAACACGCGATCTTCGAACGGTTGGTTGACGCCGGTCGAGGCCAGAAAGCAGATGTGGTTGTAGCCGAACGACTTGGCCGTAGCGGCCACGACATCGCCAACCGCAGACATGGAGGCGGCATTGGCAATGCTTTCGATGGCCGACAACGCGGTCTGAAAATGCTTGCCTTTGAATGACCCCATGGCGCGCCTGCATATCAGCTGAAATGGAGCTATGTTTTTGGGAAATTATTCTTGTTATAATTTATAATATGTACTGGGGAGGATATCGTCGCCGTCACGGCGCGCAATTCGCCATTCGATTGACAGTACAACTATACACCGTTCCGTCACGAATGATGCGGCTTGGGCGGCCTCATGATAGTTATGTTTAGTGGTTCCCAGTTACCGGAAAGGCTGCCTGGCTTAGCGCGGCGGGGGTCAAATACCCTTTGTATCTGACGATCGAGCCAACCAATGGCATCGCGATATCCACATCGAAATGGAAACGGCCGTTGTTGTCCACGCTTTCGCGGGCGCTGGAGCGGGGTTGCAGGATGGACGGCAAGGGAAGTCCGAGAAGCCGTGCACCGACGATGTGCAGCGTCAGATTCGAATCCGTCGCTTTCCATTCCAGTCTGATGGCGACTGGCCCGAACACCTCGTCCAGACAATGCGTGAACGGATCGACGTTGCGCAAGTTCGAGCGCATCGTCACATCGGGATAGATCCGGGTCCAGGTTTCCGACCCGTCGTTCTCGCTGCGCATTTCTACGCGCAGCGGCATGTTCGTGCCGCCGCGCGGAAAGCGAAATACGCGTGAAAACATAGCAGTGATGATCCCATCAGGACTGGTCGCATCGGCACGGCCTTCGAGCACGAGAACGCCACTCACGTCGTGGCTATCGCGGATGGCGGCAGGCAAAGTGTCATAGTCGGCGCCGAGCAGTCGTTTCATTAGAGGCGGTGGCGCCGCCGTCTCGGATTGCTCTGCCGTGATGCCGTGATGGGCAAACTCAGCAGCAATGACGTCGTACGGAATGATGCCGGCACATGCCGCAGCGCCGCGCCACGATAGACTGTTATCAGCGAGCATCTTCAGCGCCGCGAGCGCCGGTAACGTCGGGATATAGGGGCCGACGCCTGCATTTGCCGATAGCGTCCAGACCCGACGTGCAAGATCGCCTTTGTCGTTGATGAGGAGTGCATCGATCCGCATGCCGCCGCGGTCGGAGCCGAAGGGCTTTAGAAGATCGGCGATAGCGCGCAGCGGTCGTGCCAATGGGGTGAGCGTCTTGATAAGGCCGAGACGGACGAACAGTCCGAGAGCGGCAACGCCGTAGTGCAATAGACCGAGTTCAAGACCGGCGCGAAAGATGGCATCTGCCTTGGGATGATAGCGCGAGACGAGGAGATCGAGATCAGGCGTTTCGCATAATGCGACAGGACGACTGCCAATGCCAGGCAACGTCACCTTTTTGCCAAGGCTCCAGCCGGCATATTCACTCCAGCGACCGCTGCGAAACACGCGGACCGGTTGGCCTACCGTGGAGAGGATGGCCTTGACCACGCTCAGCCCGCGTGGAGCCCGGTTGCCCGGCGCAATGCTGACGTCGATCGAGATGACCGCGCGCGCGTCGGCCAACAACCTGTCGAGGGCCGCATGCGACAGTGCGGGCGTCGAACTTGCGCCTGACAATACGGCAACCCCCGCCGAGCGGGCATCCTGGTCGAGGTTGCCGATATGGCCTACGAAATCGCGGGCATCAGCAAGGTCGACATAGTGAAGGCCGGCACCGATGGCCGCGCGAGGCAAGCGATCGTCGCTGGCCTGAAACGGGCCGGACGAGTCTGCGACGGCATAGACACCGGGATAGCGGCTACGGAGGGCATTCAAGAACGGCGTGTCGATGCGGCTGCGCTCGCAGGCCTCGATTGATATTTGCGTGCCGAGCTGCTGAGCGAGTTTTTCCAACCGCGCGGTGTTGCGCGCGACCGCGATCACGGCGATGCCGGACCGGATGAGACCTGCCGCAAGCCGCTCGCCGAAAGCGCCTGTGGCTCCGACCAGCAACACGCTGCGTTCAAATGGCTGCATTGGCAGCCTGGTCGAAGCCGACAGCGGAATCGCCGGCCAGATCACTGGGTAAGCGGTGCGTTAAAATACCGGTCTTGAGACCCGCAAGTGTGTGCAGCATGTGTCGGCGTAGATAAGGCGACTTCGCGGCGCGATCAAAGGTGAGGTCACGCACCAAAGCCAGCGTGCCGGAATCCGACTGAAAGAACGGTGTCATCACTCGGCTCGCCAGCTGATAGAAACGGACATGAGCGCGTCGAACCTGTGCGTAACGCGCGAGTGCCGATGGCACATCGGTGCAAGACGCAAGCGCATCGGCCAGCGCCAGTGCGTCGAGCAATCCGTTGTTGGCGCCCTGGCCGAGTTGCGGCGACGTGGCGTGCGCTGAATCGCCGATCAGGGCCAGCGCGCCCTTGAACGGCTTTCGTGCCGTGTAGTGCACATAAGTCGCCAGCGTGAGGTCATCTGGACTGGTTAAGCCGGCAACGACCGGCGCAAGCGCAGGCCACAATTTTACGATCTGTTCGCGCCATGGTTCGAAACCATCGCGCCATTGCGGATAATCTCCGGGTTTTAGGCTCCAGAACAATGCCGCCAGCGGCGGCCCGCCGGGCAACGCGCGGCCGACCGGCAGATAGCCGATCATGATCCGTGCAGCGACGTAACGCTGCGCCAGTTGGCCGTCGGCGATGCCGATATCGGGGACTGCAGCCCATACAGCGCCGTAGCTGAAATCCTGCGCGGCCGCTTGCGACACCAGCGGACGGAAACGCGACCGCGCCCCTGATGCGTCGATGACAAGATCGAAGCCTGGTCCGCTGCGGCCATCTTCGTCTTGTAGCGACGAGCGCCCGTCGGCGCGCGCCTCGATATCGACGATAAGCCTGCCGGTTTCCAGCGCCGCGCCCGATCGCGCGAAGGCAGCCCACAATTCACCGTGCAGCGCGGCACGGTGAATGCCGATTGCGTAGAATTCCGGCGCAAGGTCGGCATAGAGCAGATCGAAGATCGTGCCACCGCGTTCGGTGATGCCGTGTAGGCGCCCGATGCGCGCGCCTAGCGCCTCGATCGAACCGCGAAGTCCGAGCCGGTCCAGAGCCGCCAGACCGGTTGGCTGCAGCATCAGGCCCGAACCGAGCGGCCGCGACGTCTCGAAGCGCTCATGAACGACCACGCGATGACCGGCACGCGTCAGCAGCGTCGCGGCCGCAAGTCCCGCGACGCCCGCACCGATGATCGCGACGTCGAGCGGAGCGCGCATGGTTTAGCGCACGATCAGTGACGACGAACTGGCGGGACAGAGACGCGCCATCATCACGCTTTTTCTTCCCAGATCATCGCCAGATGCACGATGGTCTGCACGGCTTTTTCCATGTCCTGGACGCTGACCCATTCGGTACGGCCATGGAAGGCGTGTTCGCCGGCGAAGATATTGGGGCAGGGCAGGCCCATGAAGGACAGCCGCGATCCGTCGGTGCCGCCGCGGATGCTGCTGCGGACGGGTTTGAGCCCGGCGCGCTGGATCGCTTCCACGGCGTATTCGACCATCTGCGGATAGCGGTCGATCACCTGCTTCATGTTGCGGTATTGCTGCTTGATCTCGAGTGTCGCCGTCGAATGCGGATAGGCCGTCATCACGTCGTCGACGATGGATTGCAGCAGCGCTTCCTTCTCGGCAAGGCCGTCATCTGCGAAGTCGCGCACGATCAGACTGAGCGTCGCTTTTTCAAGCGCGCCAGAAATGCCGATCGGATGCAGGAAGCCTTGCTTGCCGTCGGTGGTCTCAGGCGAACAGGTGTCTTTCGGCAGTCGCTCGACGATTGCGGCGGCGATCTTGATGGCGTGCTCCATCTTGCCCTTGGCAAAGCCGGGATGCGCGCTGACGCCTTCGATGGTGATGACGGCACCGTCGGCCGAGAAAGTCTCGTCTTCGACATAGCCGGCGGTCTCGCCATCCATGGTGTAGGCGAAGTCGGCGCCCAGCTTTGTCAGGTCGACCTTGTCGACGCCGCGGCCGATCTCTTCATCGGGCGTGAAGAGGATCTTGATGGTGCCGTGCCTGATCTGTGGATTGGCAACCAGGAAACGTGCCGCATCCATGATCTCGGCAAGGCCGGCCTTGTTGTCGGCGCCCAGCAAAGTGGTGCCGTCGGTGGTGATGATGTCATGGCCGATCTGGTCCTTCAGCGCCGGATTGTCGGCGACGCGGATGACCTGCGTTGTGTCGACCGGCAGCACGATATCGCCGCCCCGATAGTTCTTGACGATCTGCGGTTTGACGTTCTTGCCGCTGCAGTCGGGCGAGGTGTCCATATGCGAGCAGAAACATATCACCGGCACTTTCTTGTCCGATGTCGCGGGGATCGTCGCATAGACATAGCCATGCTCGTCGAGATGCGCGTCCCTGAGCCCCAGGTCCCGCAGCTCCTGCGCGAGTACGCGGCCGAGATCCTTCTGCTTTTCGGTCGATGGGCAGGTGGGGGAGGCGGGGTCGGACTGGGTGTCGATCACCACATAGCGCAGGAAGCACGCAGTCACGTCATGGGCGAAATCGAAGGGGAGAGTTGCTGTCAAAGGCCACCATCTGATTGCAGAAGTCCTCACAGCTTAGAAGTTTCATTCCGGGCCGTCACGAGGACGCGGCCCGGAATGAGAAGTTCAAGCGGTCGATCAGACGGCTTCCTTGAGTTCCTTGGCCGGCCGGAACGCGACCTTCTTGCTGGCCGCGATCTCGATCTGCTCGCCGGTCGCCGGGTTGCGACCCATGCGGGCGGCGCGCTTGCGGACCTGAAGGATGCCAAGGCCGACGATACGGATACGCTCGCCATTCTTGAGGTGGTTGGTGATGCGCTCCACCATGTCACCGAGGATTTCTTCGGCCTTCTTCTTCGACAGCTCGTGATCTTCAGCCAGGGCCGCGGCGAGATGCTTCAGCGTGATGGTGGGAGGAGTGGCCGCTTTCGCGGCGGTGGTGGTTGCAGCTTTTGCCATGAATCTGGCCCTTCTCGTTGGTGGTCTGTCTTAAACCTGTGACGCAGCAGGGCTTAAACGATTCGGAGCGATGCCGCCCCGCTGTTTTGCCTGCAAACAGGGGCTTATTTGCATTTCCGGCCTTAAAACGGCCTTCTCGCACAGCCTGCAACGACGCCTTCCTGTGATGTCCCCGGGAATGGTTCTGCAACGTCCTTGACTTCAAAAGGACGTCCCTTTATGTCCAGCCCCACTGCGGGATTGCAGACGATCCACGCGGGAGTAGCTCAGTTGGTTAGAGCGCTGCCCTGTCACGGCAGAGGTCGCGGGTTCGAGTCCCGTCTCTCGCGCCATTCCATCGGGAATGGCGGGATTCAGGTCCATCCGCGGTCGTCCCCACAAGTTTCCTCAAGAGAACTATAGAGTTGCAGACGTCTCGCGCGGCATTTGACTTGCCAGCGCTCAGAACGAATCTGCGAGCGCGATTTCCTGCTTCAGCGCCTCGATTCGCCGCGCGGCTTCAGCGCGCGTCAGGTCCTTTTCGAATTGTTTGGGCTGATAGGCCTCGATCGCCAGCGATTTCAGCGTCAGCGCCTGGCCGCGGGTCATCGGGCCGGAGAGGCGATCCGGCAGGCTCTCATACGACGATACCGATGCGGCAATCGCGGGGACGACGATCTCACCGCGGGTGTTCAAAGCCGGGGTCTTCAAAGCCAGGGCCTTCAAAGCAAGGGTCATGGGAACCTCCAAAAATCCGATCTGGGTCGAAACAATGGCTTGTCAATTTGTTCTCTTTTTGTTCTATATCGCAAATGACCAAGCTCGCCAACCTGAATTTCAGAATCGCCCGGCTGCGCTACCAGATGAAAGGGGTGCAGTCGGATATCCGGCTGCTGACCAATGCCGGGCTGGACTGTGCCAATGCCTCCATGCGCGTGCGGCGGATGCAGGCCGACCTGCTGGTGCTCATTGCGGAGCGTGAGGCGCTGGCATGTCTGGCGTGAGCGAGCCGCCGCAACTCAGGATCATCACATTGCGGGCGCAGATCGCCGAGCTCGGCGCGGCGATCCGCCTGTTGCGACAGGCGGGCATGGACAACGCCGCCGCTGAGCTGCTGCTGGTGCGGAAACGCGCCGAACTGGACGGCATGTTGTTGCCGGGGAGGAGCGCAAGGTCCGACCCGCCGACGGGCGAGGTTTGACGGTCCCGGCGGTTGAGAAGTCATGCCGGATTTTTGAGAATCTGCGGGAGGTTTGTCGCAGCCGGCGATGCATCGGCAAGGTTGCGTTTCAATCGTCGCGCCGCGCATGGCAGAGCATGAAACTGTCAACATCCCTTGTCTTGCATGGCTTGTTGCGCTGCGCTAAGCCTCAGAACCATTCCAATGTTCGAATCTGTGGCAAAGTCAGGGCCGCAGGAGTAAGGCTCGCCGATGAACGGCATCTTGCATAATTATCTCCCACTTGTGGTCTTTATCGGCATCGCATCCGTCATCGGTCTGGCCTTGCTGATCGCGCCATTTCTCGTCGCCTACCAGCAGCCAGATCCGGAAAAGCTGTCCGCCTATGAATGCGGATTCAACGCTTTTGACGATGCGCGCATGAAGTTCGATGTGCGGTTCTATCTGGTGGCGATTCTCTTCATCATCTTCGATCTGGAAGTCGCCTTTCTGTTTCCGTGGGCAGTGGCCTTCGGCAAGCTTGGCGCAACCGGCTTCTGGTCGATGATCGTGTTTCTCGGCGTGCTCACCATCGGTTTCGCCTACGAATGGAAGAAAGGCGCGCTCGAATGGGATTGAGCCCAGTCATAGCCTCGGCTCCCGCCATCGCGCAGGCGCCGAAAGGCATCATCGATCCGTCCACCGGCAAGCCGGTCGGCGCGAACGATCCGTATTTTCTCGAGGTCAATGCCGAGCTGTCCGACAAGGGCTTCTTCGTTGCTGCGACCGACGACCTGATCACTTGGGCGCGCACCGGCTCGCTGATGTGGATGACCTTCGGTCTCGCCTGCTGTGCGGTCGAGATGATGCAGGTGTCGATGCCGCGTTACGACGTCGAGCGCTTCGGCTTCGCGCCGCGCGCGTCGCCGCGTCAGTCCGACGTGATGATCGTCGCCGGCACGCTGACCAACAAGATGGCCCCGGCGCTGCGCAAGGTCTATGACCAGATGCCGGAGCCGCGTTACGTCATCTCGATGGGCTCCTGCGCCAATGGCGGCGGCTACTATCACTACTCGTATTCGGTGGTTCGGGGCTGCGACCGTATCGTGCCGATCGACATTTATGTCCCGGGCTGCCCGCCCACCGCAGAAGCGCTTCTCTACGGCGTGCTGCTGCTGCAGAAGAAGATCCGCCGCACCGGCACGATTGAACGCTAAGACTCGCGAACGCTTAAGGCTTTGTCATGGACGATGTGAGGCTCGACACACTGGGTCAGACGATTGTCGGCGCCCTGCCGGGTGCCGCACTCGCGCATGAGGTGGCGTTCGGCCAGCTGACGATTGCGGTGGAAACATCGAAGATCGTCGAGGTCGCGCAGTTCCTGCGTGACGATCCGCGCTGCCGCTTCGTCAATTTCACCGATGCGACGGCGGTCGACTATCCCGGTCGCGAAAAGCGCTTCGACGTTGTCTATCACCTGATGTCGCCGACGCTGAACACCCGCATCCGTCTGAAAGGCCTGGCATCCGAGACGACGCAGGTGCCGTCGATCATTTCGGTGTTTCCCGGCGCTGACTGGTTCGAGCGCGAAGCCTATGACCTCTATGGCGTGATCTTTGTCGGCCATCCCGACATGCGCCGTCTGCTGACCGATTACGGGTTCGACGGCCATCCGCTGCGCAAGGACTTCCCGCTCACAGGCTTCGTCGAGGTTCGTTACGACGACCAGGAGAAGCGGGTGGTTTACGAGCCGGTTCGGCTCAACCAGGAATTCCGCAAATTCGATTTCCTCTCGCCCTGGGAAGGCGCGGATTATCCCGTGTTGCCCGGTGACGAGAAGGCAGAGGTCAAGCCATGACCGAACAACCCAACGTTCGCAATTTCACGATCAATTTCGGACCGCAGCATCCGGCCGCGCACGGCGTGCTCCGCCTGGTGCTGGAGCTCGACGGTGAAGTCGTCGAGCGCGTCGATCCGCATATCGGCCTGCTTCATCGCGGCACCGAGAAGCTGATCGAACAGAAGACCTATCTGCAGGCGATCCCGTATTTCGACCGGCTCGATTACGTCGCGCCGATGAACCAGGAACACGCGTTCTGTCTGGCCGCCGAAAAGCTGCTCGGCATCACCGTTCCGCGCCGCGGCCAGTTGATCCGCGTGCTGTATTCCGAAATCGGCCGCATCCTGTCGCATCTTCTCAACATCACCACGCAGGCGATGGACGTCGGCGCGCTGACCCCGCCGCTGTGGGGCTTCGAAGAGCGCGAAAAACTGATGGTGTTCTATGAGCGCGCCTCGGGCTCGCGCATGCATGCCGCGTTCTTCCGCATCGGCGGCGTACATCAGGACCTGCCGCCCAAGCTGATCAACGATATCGATGCCTGGTGCGATGCCTTCCCGCAGGTGCTCGACGATCTCGAAACGCTGCTCACCGGCAATCGCATCTTCAAGCAGCGCAACGTCGATATCGGCGTGGTGTCGCTGGAAGACGCCTGGAAGTGGGGCTTCTCCGGCGTGATGGTACGCGGCTCCGGCGCCGCCTGGGATCTGCGCAAGTCGCAGCCTTATGAGTGCTACGCCGAAATGGATTTCGACGTTCCGATCGGCAAGAACGGCGACTGCTACGATCGCTACTGTATTCGTGTCGAAGAGATGCGGCAGTCGACCAAGATCATGAAGCAGTGCATCGCCAAGATGCGCGCGCCGGACGGGCAGGGTGCTGTCGCCGTCGAAGACAACAAGATTTTCCCGCCGCGTCGCGGCGAGATGAAGCGCTCGATGGAATCGCTGATCCATCACTTCAAGCTCTACACCGAAGGTTTTCGCGTTCCGGAAGGCGAAGTCTACGCCGCCGTCGAAGCGCCGAAGGGCGAGTTCGGCGTCTATCTCGTCTCCGACGGCAGCAACAAGCCCTACAAGTGCAAGATCCGCGCGCCGGGCTTTGCGCATCTGCAGGCCATGGACTTCATGTGCCGCGGCCATCTGCTCGCCGACGTCTCGGCCATCCTCGGTTCGCTCGACATCGTGTTCGGAGAGGTCGATCGGTGACGCTGACGCCTCCCATACAGTTTGACCGGGCGTCCGGCGTTCTCCAGAGCGTGAATCTCTGGGAACGTGCGATGGCCTGTGCGCTGGTGGTTGGCTCGAAGATCTCGTCGTCGTTCTCGCATCGCGGCTACAACATGTGCGCCAATCTGATGCGCAGGACTGTGCTGCCGGCGCGCGATCTCGTGGTGAAGCTGAATGCGGATGCGCTGTTCGCGTTCCCGTTCGGCGATGGCTACTGGAGCAAGTTGCTCAACCGCACGTTCTCCTATGAAGACGAGCTTGAGGTGTTGTTCCGGAACTCGATCGATGTCGATTACACGCTGCTCGATTGTGGCGCGAATTACGGATACTGGTCGGTGCTGGTGTCGAGCGCGCCGTTCGGCTCGCACAAGGCGATCGCCATCGAGCCGTCGTTCGACAATTTCGCCAAGCTCGCCACTAACGCCAGGATCAATGGTGACCGGTTCGACGTCATCAAATGCGCGATCGGCTCGCAGCGTGGTACGGCGCATCTGTCGGGTACCAAGCACGAAGCTTTCAGCATCGCCGGCGATCCGAATGCCGGCGGCGAGGAAGTGCCGGTGATCTCGCTCGACAATCTGCTCGACGACGGCAAGGTGTCGATGTCGGGCAAATATCTGATCAAGCTCGACGTCGAAGGCGTCGAGATCGAGGCCATCAAGGGCGGCGCACGATTGCTGCAGGGCGACTCGGTCATCATGTGCGAAGAGCACGGCAATGACCCGCATCACACCGTCTCACGCTTTATTCTGGATCAAACGCCGCTCAAGCTGATCGTGCATGATCCCGCCACCAACCGTTTCGAAACCGTGACCGAGTTGTCGATCCTCGATCGCATCAAGGTGTCCACACATGTTGGCTACAACGTGTTTGGCACATCGAGTGCGTTCTGGCTCGACCGCATCAACAGCCTGAATGCGAGCGCGGCGCGCCGCACTCATTGAGAGACTAGACATGTCCGTCCGCCGTTTGGCTCCGAAAGAAGTTCAGCCCGCTTCGTTTGAATTCACGCCTGAGAATCTGGCGTGGGCGAAAGAGCAGATCACGCATTATCCGCCCGGCCGTCAGGCATCAGCCGTGATCGCGATCCTGTGGCGCGCACAGGAGCAGCAGGCTGGCTGGGTCTCGGAAGCCGCGATCCGCGTCGTCGCCGACATGCTGGAAATGCCCTATATCCGCGTGCTCGAAGTCGCGACCTTCTACACCCAGTTCCAGCTGCAGCCGGTCGGCAAGAAGGCGCACATTCAGGTCTGTGGCACGACCCCTTGCATGCTGCGCGGTGCCGGCGATCTGATCGACGTCTGTCAGCATCGCATCCATCACGACCCGTTCCATCTGTCCGCAGATGGCGACTTCTCGTGGGAAGAGGTCGAGTGTCTCGGCGCCTGCGTCAACGCCCCGATGGCGATGATCTGGAGCGACACTTACGAAGACCTCACCAAAGAAAGCATGAACAAGCTGATCGACGGTTTCGCTGCCGGCACGCCGCCGAAGCCGGGTTCGCAGATCGGCCGTCAGTTCGCTGCGCCCGAAGGCGGCGCGCGCGTGATGACGAGCGGTGGCGCCGCCAGTTACACCAAGGTTCTGGATATGCCGAAGGAACCCGCGCTCGCCGATGCCGAGCCGAAGAAGCAGACCGAGTCGGCCAATGTGCAGGAGCGCCCGGCGCCGAAGCCGCCGGCGGCCGACGCGACCAAGGCTAATCCGCCGAAGGGTGGTGCTCCCAAGGAGCCGAAGACTCCGAAGGAGCCGAAGAAATGACGCGCGTGCTGTCGATGAAATTTGCAACGCTGTCGGGGGACGCGGCAATGAACAAGTGGCTCTACATCGCACTGCATACGATGGTCGCAGCTGCGTTCATTTTCTCGCTGCAGCGCTTCTTTTTGAACGCCACGCTTGAATCCAGTCTGTTGTGGGCCGTTGTGTTCGGCGGTTGCGCCGCGATGCTCGCCTACAAGCAATCCAATCGCTGATCGAGGAAGCCATGCTCGACGACAACGACCGCATCTTCCGCAATCTCTACGGCCTCGACGACTGGGGTCTCGCCGGCGCACGCCGCCGCGGCGGCTGGGATGGCACCAAGGCCATCATCGACAAGGGCCGCGACTGGATCGTCAACGAGATGAAGGCGTCCGGCCTGCGTGGCCGCGGCGGTGCAGGTTTCCCGACCGGCATGAAGTGGTCTTTCATGCCGAAGGACAATGCCGACGGCCGCCCGAGCTATCTCGTCGTCAATGCCGACGAGTCCGAGCCCGGCACCTGCAAGGACCGCGAGATCATGCGGCACGATCCGCATACGCTGGTCGAAGGCTGCCTGATCGCCGGCTGCGCCATGGGCGCCCATGTCGGTTACATCTATGTCCGCGGCGAATTCATTCGGGAGCGCGAGCATCTGCAGGCGGCGATTGATCAGGCCTATGAGGCCAATCTGATCGGCAAGAACAACATTCACGGCTTCCCGTTCGACCTCTATGTCGCGCACGGTGCCGGCGCCTATATCTGCGGCGAAGAGACGGCACTGCTCGAAAGCCTCGAAGGCAAGAAGGGCCAGCCGCGCCTGAAGCCGCCATTCCCGGCCAATGTCGGTCTCTACGGCTGTCCGACCACGGTGAACAATGTCGAGTCGATCGCTGTTGCGCCGGACATCCTGCGCCGCGGCGCGGCGTGGTTCGCCAGCATCGGTCGTCCGAACAATGTCGGCACCAAGCTTTACGGCATCTCCGGCCACGTCAACACGCCCTGCGTCGTCGAAGACGCGATGAGCATTCCGTTCCGTGAGCTGATCGAGAAGCATGGCGGCGGCATTCGCGGCGGCTGGGACAATCTGCTGGCGATCATTCCGGGCGGCGCATCATGCCCGTTGATCCCGGCTGCAGATTGCGAAGAACTCATCATGGATTTCGACGGCACCCGCGCGGTGAAGTCGTCGTTCGGCACCGCCGGCGTCATCGTCATGGACAAGTCCACCGACGTGGTCGCGGCGATTGCCCGCATCAGCTACTTCTTCAAGCATGAGAGCTGCGGCCAGTGCACGCCGTGCCGCGAAGGCACCGGCTGGATGTGGCGCGTGCTGAGCCGCATGGTCGAAGGCCGCGCCCACAAGCGCGAGATCGACATGCTGCTCGAAGTCACCAAGCAGGTTGAAGGCCACACCATCTGCGCGCTCGGCGATGCCGCCGCGTGGCCGGTGCAGGGCCTGATCCGCGCCTTCCGCCCGGAGATCGAACGCCGCATCGAAGAGTTCAGCCGCAAGGCGACGCTCGACGATCAGGGCATCCTCGATCCCGCGCATCTGGTCGCGGCGGAGTAGGGCGCATGGCTATGACGAAACTGATCATCGACGGCAAAGAGATCGAGGTCCCCGCGGAATACACGCTGCTGCAGGCGTGTGAAGCCGCCGGCGCCGAAATCCCGCGCTTCTGCTACCACGAGCGCCTGTCGATCGCCGGCAACTGCCGCATGTGCCTGGTCGAGGTGAAGGGCGGACCGAAGCCGGTCGCGAGCTGCGCCTGGGGCGTGCGCGATTGTCGGCCTGGTCCCAAGGGAGAACCGCCGGAAATCTCGACGCGTTCGCCGATGGTCAAGAAGGCACGCGAAGGCGTGATGGAATTCCTGCTGATCAACCACCCGCTGGATTGCCCGATCTGCGATCAGGGCGGCGAGTGCGATCTGCAGGATCAGGCGATGGGCTATGGCGTCGACACGTCGCGCTTTGCCGAAAACAAGCGCGCCGTCGAGGACAAGTATCTCGGCGCGCTGGTCAAGACCTCGATGAACCGCTGCATCCAGTGCACGCGCTGCGTCCGCTTTGCTGCAGAAATCTGCGGCGTGCCGGAAATGGGCGCCACCGGTCGCGGCGAGGACATGGAAATCACCTCGTTCCTCGAAACGGCGCTGACCTCGGAGTTGCAGGGTAACCTGGTCGATATCTGCCCGGTCGGTGCGCTGACCTCGAAGCCTTATGCTTTCGCCGCGCGTCCTTGGGAGCTCGGCAAGACCCAGTCCATCGATGTCATGGATGCCGTCGGTTCGGCGATCCGCGTCGATACCCGTGGCCGCGAAGTGATGCGCATCCTGCCGCGCGTCAACGAGGCGGTGAACGAGGAATGGATCTCCGACAAGACCCGCCACATCGTTGACGGCCTGCGCACGCAGCGTCTCGATCGTCCCTATATCCGCGACAACGGCAAGCTGCGTGCGGCGACCTGGGCTGAAGCATTCAGCGCCATCGCTGCTAAGGTGGCTGGCAGCAAGAAGATCGGCGCCATCGCTGGCGATCTCGCCGCCGTCGAGGAAATGTTCGCGCTGAAGCAACTGCTCGCAAGCATGGGTTCGGCCAATCTGGCGACCCAGAGCGCGGGCGCTTTCGATGCGGCCACTGGCCGCGCGTCCTACATTTTCAACCCGACCATCGCCGGCATCGAGCAGGCCGACGCGCTGCTGATCGTGGGCGCCAATCCGCGCAAGGAAGCCGCCGTTCTTAACGCGCGCATCCGCAAGGCATGGCGCACCGGTGCATTGAAGGTCGGCGTGATCGGCGAGAAGGCGGATCTGACCTATCGCTACGATTATCTCGGTGCCGGCACGGACTCGCTGGCCGAACTCGCCGCCGGCAAGAACGCATTCGCCGATGTGCTGAAGAACGCCAAGCATCCGATCGTGCTGGTTGGCGCCGGCGTGGCCGCACGTGCCGATGGCGCTGCGGTGCTCGCGGCGGCTGCCAAGCTCGCCTCGGACTTCGGCGTGATCAAGGACGGCTGGAACGGTTTTGCGGTGCTGCAGACGGCAGCCTCGACCGTCGGCGCGCTCGATATCGGCTTCGCGCCGACCTCGGGCAGCCTGAGCCTCGCGCAGATGACGTCGGCCGGTTCGCTCGACGTGCTGTTCTCGCTCGGCGCCGACGACGTGAAAGTCGCCGACGGCACTTTCGTCGTCTACATCGGCACCCATGGTGACCGCGGTGCGCATCGCGCCGACGTGATCCTGCCGGGTGCGGCCTATACCGAAAAGTCCGGCATCTTCGTCAACACCGAAGGCCGCGTGCAGATGGCGGAACGCGCCGGTTTCCCGCCGGGCGATGCCCGCGAGGACTGGGCGGTGATCCGCGCATTGTCCGACGTGCTCGGCCACAAGCTGCCTTACGATTCGCTGGCTGCCTTGCGGCAGGCGATCTTCAAGGCTGCCCCGCACCTGATGCGCATCGATCAGATCGAGGCCGGCGATGCCGGTGCGATCAAGACCCTTGCGGGCAAGGGCGGCACCGTCGACAAGACACCGTTCAAGGCCTCCGTTGAGGACTTCTACCTGACCAACCCGATCGCGCGTGCGTCAGCCATCATGGCGGAATGCTCCCGCCTGGCCTCCGGCCAGATGCTGACGGCGGCGGAGTAAACCGATGGCTGAATTCTGGACAAGCACCCTGTGGCCGCTGATCATCATGGTCGCGCAGAGCCTTCTTGTGCTCGTGGTGCTCTTGATAGCGATTGCCTACATCCTGCTGGCTGACCGCAAGATCTGGGCGGCGGTACAGATCCGCCGTGGCCCTAACGTGGTCGGGCCATTCGGCCTGCTGCAATCCTTCGCGGACTTGCTGAAATTCGTATTGAAGGAGCCGGTTGTTCCTTCCAGTTCCAACAAGGGCGTGTTCCTGCTGGCGCCGCTGGTGTCCTGCGTGCTCGCGCTGGCGGCCTGGGCGGTGATCCCGATGGATCTCGGCTGGGTCATTTCCGACATCAATGTCGGCGTGCTCTATATCTTCGCGATCTCGTCGCTGTCGGTCTACGGCATCATCATGGCCGGCTGGTCGTCGAACTCGAAATATCCGTTCCTGTCGGCGCTGCGCGCCGCCGCGCAGATGGTGTCCTACGAAGTTTCGATCGGCTTCGTCATCATCACCGTCTTACTCTGCGTCGGTTCGCTGAACCTGACGGCCATCGTCGCCGCGCAGGATTCGAAGTGGGGCATTCTCGGCTGGTACTGGATCCCGCTGTTCCCGATGTTCGTGATCTTCTACGTCTCGGCGCTGGCTGAAACCAACCGTCCGCCGTTCGACCTCGTCGAAGCGGAATCGGAACTGGTCGCGGGCTTCATGACCGAATACGGCTCGACCCCGTATCTGCTGTTTATGCTCGGCGAATACGTCGCCATCGTCACCATGTGTGCGCTGGCAACGATATTGTTTTTGGGCGGTTGGCTGTCGCCGATCCCGTTCGCGCCATTCACCTGGGTGCCAGGCATCATCTGGTTCGCCATCAAGGTGATGTTCATGTTCTTCCTGATTGCGATGGCGAAGGCGATCGTGCCGCGCTACCGCTACGACCAGCTGATGCGTCTGGGCTGGAAGGTGTTTCTGCCGCTGTCGTTGGCGTACGTCATCATCGTCGCTGCCGTGCTGCAATTCGGGGGCCTTGCTCCGAAATGAGGTCACTATGAATATCAGGGCAACAGCTCACTCGCTTCTGCTGGCGGAGTTCGTTTCGGCGTTCGTCCTCGCCATGCGGTATTTCTTCAAGCCGAAGCCGACGCTGAACTATCCGTTCGAGAAGGGGCCGATCTCGCCGCGTTTCCGCGGTGAGCATGCGCTGCGCCGCTATCCGAACGGCGAAGAGCGCTGCATCGCCTGCAAGCTCTGCGAAGCGGTGTGTCCGGCACAGGCCATCACCATCGAAGCCGGCCCGCGCCGCAACGATGGGACGCGCCGTACCGTGCGCTACGACATTGACATGGTGAAATGCATCTATTGTGGACTGTGCCAGGAGGCCTGTCCGGTGGATGCGATCGTCGAGGGACCGAACTTCGAGTTCGCCACCGAGACGCGTGAGGAACTCTATTATGACAAGGCGAAATTGCTCGCCAACGGCGACCGCTGGGAGCGCGAGATTGCGAAGTCAATCGAACTCGACGCGCCGTACCGGTAAGGTGACCAGATGATCCTTCCCGCATTGTTCTTCTATCTGTTCGCCAGCATCTGTGTGGCTTCTGCGGTCATGGTGATTGCCTCGCGCAATCCCGTGCATTCCGTGCTGTTCCTGATCCTGGCCTTCGTCAACGCCTCGGGCCTGTTCGTGCTGATGGGCGCCGAATTCCTCGCAATGCTGCTGATCGTCGTCTATGTCGGCGCCGTCGCGGTGCTGTTCCTGTTCGTCATCATGATGCTCGACGTCGACTTCACGCAGCTGCGCGAAGGCTTCATTCAGTATCTGCCGTTTGGTCTCGTGATCGGTGCGATCTTCCTTGCCGAATTGCTGCTGGTCGCAGGTGGCTGGGTGATGAACCCGAACGTCACCAAGTCGATCACGGCGGCCATCCCGACGAATGTGAGCAATACCGAGGCGCTCGGCCTCGTGCTCTATACGAAGTACATCCATTACTTCCAGCTGGCCGGCATGGTGCTGCTGGTGGCGATGATCGGCGCGATCGTGCTGACGCTGCGTCACAAGGTCAAAGTGCGGCGCCAGGACATCAATGTTCAGAACGCGCGCAATCCGGAGCTGGCGATGGAAGTGCGCAAGGTCGCGACCGGGCAGGGCCTGCAGGACGCTGACGCGGGGAGCTGGGTCAAATGACGATCGGTCTCGGACACTATCTGGCGGTCGCAGCGATCCTGTTCACGCTGGGCATTCTCGGCATCTTCCTGAACCGCAAGAACATCATCGTCATCCTGATGTCGATCGAGCTGATCCTGCTCGCCGTCAACATCAACATGGTGGCGTTCTCGACCTTCCTCGGCGACATCGTCGGGCAGGTGTTCGCGCTGCTTGTGCTGACCGTGGCCGCTGCGGAAGCAGCGATCGGTCTCGCAGTGCTGGTGGTCTATTTCCGCAACCGCGGCTCGATCGCGGTTGAAGACGTCAATCTGATGAAGGGCTGAGCCAGTTATGATCCAGGCTCTTGTATTCCTGCCGCTGATCGGCGCGCTGATCGCAGGCTTCATCGCCATTCTGGGTGCGCATGGGCGTAACCCGAGCGGCGACGAGATGGACCATGCGCATGACGACCACGGTCACGGCGATGCCAGCGCGCATGCACATGCTGCGCATGGGCATGACGATCATGGCCACGATGATCACGACGACCATCACCACGTTGCCGAGCCGGCCGCGCTCGGCTCGCGTGCAGCCGAGCTGATCACCGCCGGTCTGCTGGTGGTGTCGGCGGTGCTGTCCTGGATGACCTTCGTGGATGTGGCCTTCATGCATCACGATGCCCGTATCGTGCTGCTGAACTGGATCAATT
Source organism: Tardiphaga sp. P4_G1 (assembly GCF_056401215.1). NCBI lineage: Bacteria > Pseudomonadati > Pseudomonadota > Alphaproteobacteria > Hyphomicrobiales > Nitrobacteraceae > Tardiphaga > Tardiphaga sp. P4_G1. The sequence continues at coordinate 727,073 of NZ_JBFUJU010000001.1, read as the reverse complement.
CGGGTGACCTGCAGCTGTCCTGGACGCTGCGCGTCGATACGCTGACCGCCGTGATGCTCGTCGTCGTCACCACAGTGTCGTCGCTCGTGCACATCTATTCGCTCGGTTATATGGAAGACGATCCGAACCGGCCGCGCTTCATGGCGTATCTGTCGTTGTTCACTTTCATGATGCTGATGCTGGTGACCGCGGATAACCTGCTGCAGCTGTTCTTCGGCTGGGAAGGCGTGGGTCTGGCCAGCTACCTGCTGATCGGTTTCTGGTTCAAGAAGCCCTCAGCCAATGCGGCGGCGATCAAGGCCTTCGTGGTCAACCGCGTCGGCGACTTCGGCTTCCTGCTCGGCATCTTCGCACTGTTCATGCTGGTCGGCTCGACCGATCTCGACACCATCTTCGCCAGCGCGCCTGGCCTGACCGGCAAGACGATCAACTTCTTCGGCTGGCACGCCGATGCACTGACACTGACCTGTCTGCTGCTGTTCGTCGGGGCGATGGGCAAGTCGGCCCAGTTCCTGCTGCACACCTGGTTGCCGGACGCGATGGAAGGCCCGACGCCTGTGTCGGCGCTGATCCACGCGGCGACCATGGTCACCGCGGGCGTCTTCATGGTGGCGCGCATGTCGCCGCTGTTTGAACTTGCGCCGAACGCACAGGCCGTCGTGATGCTGGTCGGCGCGACCACTGCATTCTTCGCCGCGACCATCGGTCTGGTGCAGAACGACATCAAGCGCATCGTCGCTTACTCGACCTGTTCGCAGCTCGGTTACATGTTCGTGGCGCTGGGGACGGGGGCTTACTCGGTCGCCATGTTCCATCTGTTCACGCATGCCTTCTTCAAGGCGCTGCTGTTCCTGGGCTCGGGCTCGGTGATCTATGCGATGCATCACGAGCAGGACATCCGGAAGATGGGTGGCCTATGGAACAAGATCCCGTTCACTTACGCGATGATGACCATCGGCACGCTGGCGCTGACCGGCTTCCCATTCACGGCCGGCTACTTCTCGAAGGACGCGATCATCGAAGCGGCTTACGCCTCGCACACCCAGTTCGCCTTCTACGGCTTCCTGATGACCGTGGTCGCTGCGCTGCTGACCTCGTTCTATTCATGGCGTCTGGTGTTCAAGACGTTCCATGGCGAGCCGCACGACAAGAAGCATTACGATGCCGCGCATGAAGCGCCACTGTGGATGCTGGTCCCGCTTGCCGTGCTGGGCATCGGATCATTCGCCGCAGGCTTCCCGTTCAAGGAGCTGTTTGCTGGTCATCACGTCGGCGAGTTCTTCCGGGAATCGCTGAAGATGAACCCGCACATCATCGAAGAGATGCATCACATCCCGGGCTGGGTGCCTTATGTGCCGACCGTGATGATGGTGCTCGGTTTCCTGATTTCGTATCTGTTCTATGTTCGCAAGCCGTATTTGCCTGTCGAACTCGCGAACCAGCATCCGCTGCTATACAAGTTCCTGCTCAACAAGTGGTACTTCGACGAGCTCTACGAGATCATCTTCGTTCGCCCGGCCAAGTGGATCGGCCACTTCCTGTGGAAGAAGGGCGACGGCATGATCATCGACGGCCTCGGGCCTGATGGTGTCTCGGCCCGCGTGCTCAATATCACGCGCGGCGTGGTTAAGCTGCAGACCGGCTACCTCTATCACTATGCCTTCGCGATGCTGATCGGCGTCGCCGGGTTGATCACCTGGTTCATCTTCGGCCTGGGGGGCCAGTAACAATGGCGTCCGTCATGACATGGCCGGTTCTTTCGGTCGTCACCTTCCTGCCGATCGTCGGCGCGATCCTGATCTATCTCAGCCGCGGCGATGATGAGGCTGCGCAGGGCAATGCGCGCTGGATCGCGCTCTGGACCACGCTGATCACTTTTGCGGTCTCGCTGATCCTGGTGATGCGCTTCGATCCGTCGAACGGCGACTTCCAGTTCGTCGAAAAGGCGCCGTGGCTGGCCGCGACTATCAACTACCATATGGGTGTGGACGGCATTTCGCTGCCCTTCGTGATCCTGACGACGGCCTTGATGCCGTTCTGCATCCTGTGCAGCTGGAAGTCGGTCACCAAGCGCGTTCGCGAATACATGATCGCGTTCCTGTTCCTGGAAACGCTGATGATCGGCACCTTCTCGGCGCTGGATCTGGTGCTGTTCTATCTGTTCTTCGAAGGCGGCCTGATCCCGATGTTCCTGATCATCGGCATCTGGGGCGGCCCACGCCGCGTCTACGCCTCGTTCAAGTTCTTCCTCTATACGTTCCTTGGCTCGGTGCTGATGCTGCTGGCCATCATGGCGCTGTACTGGAATGCGGGCACCACGGACATCCCGACGCTGATGCACACGGCCGTGCCGCGCAGCTTGCAGACATGGGCGTGGTTGGCATTCTTCGCGTCCTTCGCGGTCAAGATGCCGATGTGGCCAGTGCATACCTGGCTGCCTGACGCGCATGTGGAAGCGCCGACGGCAGGTTCAGTCGTGCTGGCCGCGATCATGTTGAAGATGGGTGGTTACGGCTTCCTGCGCTTCTCACTGCCGATGTTCCCGGATGCCTCTCTCTATTTCGCACCGATGGTCTGGACGCTCTCCGTGATCGCGATCGTCTACACGTCGCTGGTCGCCTTGATGCAGGAAGACATCAAGAAGCTGATCGCCTACTCGTCGGTCGCGCATATGGGCTACGTCACTATGGGTATCTTCGCCGGCACGACGCAGGGCGTCTCCGGCGCGGTGTTCCAGATGGTGTCGCATGGCATCGTGTCGGGCGCGCTGTTCCTCTGCGTCGGCGTCGTCTACGACCGGCTGCATACCCGCGAGATCGCGGCCTATGGTGGCCTCGTCAACCGGATGCCGATCTATGCGGCGCTGTTCATGGTCTTCACCATGGCCAATGTCGGTCTGCCCGGCACCTCCGGCTTCGTCGGTGAATTCCTGACGCTCATCGGCACCTTCAAGGTCTCGATCCCGACGGCGACATTCGCCAGCATCGGCGTGATCCTGTCGGCGGCCTATGCACTGTGGCTGTACCGCAAGGTCGTGTTCGGTGAACTGACCAAGCCTGCGTTGCAGGGCATCAAGGACATCACGTTCCGGGAAGGCCTGGTGCTGGTGCCGCTGGTCATTCTCACCATTCTGTTCGGAGTCTATCCGAAGCCGGTGCTCGACATGTCGGCGGCTTCGATCCAGCTCCTCGTTAACAATTACGCTGCTGCAACGTCTGCCGTGAAGGCAGCCGCGCTGCTGCAATGACCGCAGCAGATCAGGATAACGCGCAATGACGATTACGACCGCCGGATATTCCCTGCTGCCCGTACTGCCGGAGCTGATGCTCGCGGTTGGCGCCATGGTGCTGCTGATGATCGGTGCCTTCAACGGACCGAAGGTCACGGGTCTCGTCACCACGCTCGCCGTCTGCCTGCTGGTGGTGGTCGGCGCGGCTGAAATCATGCTGCCCGCGGGCAAGCATGTCACTTTCGGCGGCAGCTTCATCGTCGATGACTATGCGCGCTTCCTGAAGGTGCTGGCGATCATCGCATCGGCCGTGACGCTGATCCTGTCCCGTGAATTCCTTGCGGATCAGTCCCGTCGCATTTTCGAATACGCCATTCTGGTGCTGCTCTCCACGCTCGGCATGATGGTGCTGATCTCGGCCGGCGACCTGATCATGCTGTATCTCGGCCTCGAACTGATGAGCCTTGCGCTCTATGTCGTCGCAGCCTCCAACCGCGACAATGCAAAGTCGACCGAAGCCGGCCTGAAGTATTTCGTGCTGGGTGCGCTGTCGTCCGGCATGCTGCTCTACGGCGCTTCTATGATTTACGGCTTTACCGGCACGGTGTCCTTCGCCGGCATCGCCGCCGAAGCCAAGACCGGCAATATCGGCCTGGTATTCGGCCTGGTGTTTCTGCTTGCCGGCCTCTGTTTCAAGGTTTCGGCCGTGCCGTTCCACATGTGGACGCCCGATGTCTACGAAGGCGCACCTACGCCCGTCACCGCCTTCTTCGCCTCAGCCCCGAAGGTTGCAGCACTCGCTGTGTTCACCCGCGTCACGCTGACCGCGTTCCCGGGCATCGTGGTGCAATGGCAGCAGGTCGTGGTGTTCGTGTCGCTGGCCTCGATGGTGCTGGGCTCGTTCGCCGCCATCGGCCAGACCAACATCAAGCGCCTGATGGCCTATTCGTCGATCGGCCACATGGGCTTCGCGCTGGTCGGCCTTGCCGCCGGCACGCAGGAGGGTGCGCAGGGCGTGCTGGTCTATATCGCGATCTATGTCGCGATGACCCTCGGCACCTTCGCCATCATCCTGACCATGAAGCGCAATGGCCAGCCCGTTGAGACGATCAAGGATTTCGCTGGCCTGTCGCGCACCAATCCGATCATCGCCTTCTTCTTCGCGATGTTCCTGTTCTCGCTGGCAGGCGTGCCGCCGCTGGCCGGCTTCTTCGGCAAATTCTACGTCTTCATGGCGGCCATCAAGTCGGGCCTGTTCGTACTGGCCGTGGTTGGCGTGTTGGCCAGCGTGGTGGGCGCGTTCTACTACCTGTCCATCGTGAAGCTCATGTATTTCGACGAGCCAGTCGGGAAGCTCGATCCGATGCGCGTTGAACTGCGCACGGTGCTGGCTCTCGCGGGTCTCTTCAACGTGTTGTTCTTCGTCTATCCGGCGCCTCTGGTCAGCGCGGCGGCATTCGCAGCGAAGTCGCTGTTCTAGATGGTATTTTCGCTCGGTCCCCGAGCCCTCGCGGCGGGCACGAAGCTCGCCGCATTCGACTCAACCGGTTCGACCAATACGGAAGCCATGGACCGCGCGCGCGCAGGCGAGCGCGGTCCGATGTGGTTTGTCACAACGGAACAGACTGCGGGACGTGGGCGGCGGCATCGGCCGTGGGTCGCTCCCCGCGGGAACCTCGCCAGTTCGGTGCTGGAAGTTCTTGATGTGACGCCCTCAGTTGCGGCGACGCTGGGCTTTGCGGCCAGTGTCGCCGTTGAGAAGGCGCTCCGACAGATCAGCGTCGAAGCCGCGATGCGGGCGCCGCAGTCGGCCGCGAATGACTATCGGCTGAAATGGCCGAACGACGTTCTGGCAGGCGGGCACAAGCTGGTCGGAATGAATCTGGAGGCGGAGGCAGCGCCGAACGGCCAGCTTGCTGTTGTCGTCGGCATCGGCACCAATGTGGTGGCGGCCCCCGACAATATGCCTTATCCGGTTGCTTGCCTGCATGCGATGGGTGTCAGCGCCAGCGCCGAAGACCTGTTTGCGGCGCTTTCGGACACTTGGCAGGAGATGCGCGGCATCTGGGATTCCGGCCGCGGGTTTGCCGAGATCCGGCGACAGTGGCTGGAACGCGCAGCAGGGATCGGTCAGCCGGTGTCCGTGGACAACGGGGTACAGACGATTTCGGGAATTTTCGACACCATTGATGAGGCCGGTTGTATGATTGTCGCGACAGCGGATCGCCGGCGAATCCCTATTACCGCCGGCGACGTTCATTTCGGATCGGCCGCGTCGACAAGGACAGTACGCAAATGACGCGACCCAACGAATTGACCTTCGCACCGCTGGGAGGCGTCGGCCAGATTGGCATGAACCTGTCGATCTATGGCCTGGCCGGGAAGTGGCTGGCGATCGACCTCGGCGTCTATTTCGGTGACGAGGAACATCTGCCCGGCATCGATCTGGTGATGCCCGACGTGCGCTTCCTGGAAAAGGAAAAGAAGAATCTCGTCGGTCTCGTGCTCACCCACGCCCATGAGGACCATTTCGGCGCCATCATCGATCTGTGGCCCAAGTTGAAATGCCCAATCTATGCGACGCAGTTCAGCGCCGCATTGTTCGAAGCCAAATGCGCCAGCGAGCGCAACCCGCCGAAGATCCCCGTCACCGTGGTGCCATCGGGCGGCCGCATCAATCTCGGCCCGTTCGATATCGAGTTCATTCCGGTTGCGCATTCGATTCCGGAATCCCATGCGATCGCGCTGCACACGCCGCTCGGCACCGTGCTGCATACCGGTGACTGGAAGATCGATCCGACACCGATCATCGGCCTGCCAACCGACGAAAAGCGGCTGCGCGAACTCGGTGATGCCGGCGTACTGGCCATCATCGGCGACTCCACGAATGCGGTGCGCGATGGCCGCTCACCGTCCGAAACGGAGGTTGCCGCGACGCTCACCAAACTGGTGAAGGCTGCCAAGGGCCGCGTCGCCGTCACGACCTTCGCATCGAACGTGGCGCGGTTGCGGGCCGTTGCCGAAGCGGCGCAGGCCGCGGGCCGCGAAGTGGTGCTGGTCGGCCGCGCTATGGAGCGCGTCGTGCAGGTGGCCCGCGAATGCGGCTATCTCGATGGACTGCCGGCTTTCCGTAACGCCGACTATTACGGCCATTTCCCGCCGGACAAGGTGGTGGCGCTGTGCACGGGCAGCCAGGGTGAAGCGCGCGCGGCGCTGGCGCGTATCGCCAGCGATGATCATCCGATGGTGACCCTCAACAAGGGCGATACGGTGATCTTCTCGTCGCGGACCATTCCGGGCAACGAGAAGGCGGTCGGCACCATCATCAATGGTCTTGTCACGCAGGGCATCGAGGTGATCACCGATCGCGATGCGCTTGTACATGTGTCGGGCCATCCGCGTCGCGACGAATTGCGCGACATGATTTCCTGGGTGCGTCCGCAATTGCTGATCCCCGTCCATGGCGAGGCGCTCCATCTTCATGAGCATGCCAAGCTGGCGCGCGCCTGCGGCGTGCCGCGGACCATGATCGTCAAGAACGGCGATCTGGTGCGCCTTGCGCCCGGCGATGCTGCCGTCATCGACGAATTGCCGTCGGGCCGCATGTTCAAGGACGGCCTCATTCTCGAGGATTCCAAGTCCCGCGCCGTAAGCGAGCGGCGCCGGCTGTCCTTTGCCGGCTGTGCGTTCGTGGCATTGGCCGTGACCATGAAGGGCGAACTGGTCGACGACCCTGCGGTCGATCTGATCGGCATTCCCGAAAAGAACCTCAAGGGCGAGGTGATGGAGGATGTCGTGTTCGACATCGTCGTCAACATCGTCGAGAACCTGCCCAGGGCGCGCAAGCGCGATCCCGATGCGATGGCGGAGTCGGTGCGACGCGCCGTCCGCTCGTCACTCGCCGATCAATGGGGCAAGAAGACGATGTGCTACGTTCACATCCTGCAGGTCGAAGACTAAAAGCAAAGAAACAAAGACTACGGAGGACACCATGCTGGGCCGGCTCAATCATGTGGCGATTGCCGTCGCCGATGCGGAGAAAGCTGCGAAGATCTACGGCACCGCCTTCGGCGCCGAGATTTCCGCGACCGTGCCGCTGCCGGAGCATGGCGTGATCACGGTGTTCGCGACACTGCCGAATACCAAGATCGAATTCATCCAGCCGCTCGGTGCGGATTCCCCGATCGCCAAATTCGTCGAGCGCAACCCTGACGGCGGCATCCATCACATCTGCTACGAAGTGCCGGATATCATCGCGGCACGCGACAACCTGATCAAGGAAGGGGCGCGCGTGCTTGGCGACGGCCAGCCGAAGATCGGCGCCCACGGCAAGCCTGTGCTGTTCCTGCATCCCAAGGATTTCTCGGGCGCGCTGGTAGAGATCGAACAAGCTTCCGAAATCGAACAGTCCTGAGGACGCGATGGCCTATACGATCTCGACGTCGCTCGCGGTCTATTTCGTCATCTGGTGGATCACGCTGTTCCTGACGCTGCCATTCGGCGTGCGCAGCCAGCATGAGGACGGCGAGGGCACCGACGGCACCGATCCCGGTGCGCCTGTGCTGGCCCGGATGGGGCGCAAGCTGATCTGGACCACGGTGATTTCCGCGGTGCTGTTCGCGGCCGGCATGTATGCGTATCGCATGGACTACTTCAACATCGAGAGGCTCTCGAAGCTGATGGGCGTGCCGATCTGAGAGCAATCTTTAACCTGCGGAGTCTGTCCTTTCAGGTGTCGATACGGAGCTGACGCATGAAGCGCTTTCTGCTTTTTCTGTTGCTTGGGCCGGCTGTCGGTTTTGCGGTTTTCGAGCTGCGCGAAATTGCCAGCGGCAGGATCATCGGCGGCTTTCCTGGCTTCATTATGGGATTGCCCTTTGCCTACTGGTTCGGGCTGATCCCGTCGCTGGTGATGTGGCTTGAGGATTGGTTTCTGGAAGACAAGATGCAGCTGTGGCCGAAGGTGCTGACCTCGGCGTTGACTGGCTATGTCGTGAGTATCGGGATGATGTTGATCTGGACGTCGGTGTCGATTCCGCCGCGCCAGATTCTTACATTCGGGATCGTCGGCGCGGTACAGGGCCTGGTCTGTTCGTGGCTGTCGGGCATCAAGCCGAAGGGTGGTGCGCTGTAGTACGCAGCGCTTTGCATCTCCGAAAAAAGGCCGGCATGGATGCCGGCCTTTTTGCGTCTCGGACGATATGAAGCGTAGCTATCGTTGTCGGGAATCTGTCGAAAAAAAAGAGCAGGGCCGCAGCCCTGCTCGGAAAATTGTGTCGACCCTATTACCCCAAACTTTGGATTTTATCCTTGCTTAGCGGGTTGACGCTGCTTGAGCGCGTCAGGGCTCCTCCCGAGACTTGGACCACCAGACTCTGTCCTTACGAACCGCCTGAGCTGTGAGTCGTAGCTTAACTTTTTTTGTTTGTCACCAATTTCGGCAATGTGTGTTCAAAATTTAGGCCAAGGGTAGAATCGCGGCCTTTCATGCGATTTCCGGTCACGCTGGGTCGCTCTGGCCGACATCGGAAATGGAGATATTTGACAGCCTGGGAAGCAATTCGCCAGGCGAACGGAATTAAGCCCCGATTGCCGGCTCCATGTCCTAGACTGTCCGGCGTCCGACCCGTCGCCCTTGTATTTTGGCGGCCGATCCGGTTTCACTCGCGTTCTCCCGTGTCCCTCCGATTCCCAGGCCTAACCATGCGATTGTCGCGCTATTTTCTGCCCATTCTCAAGGAAACGCCGAAGGAAGCCGAGATCGTCTCGCACCGGCTGATGCTGCGCGCGGGCATGATCCGTCAGGAGGCCGCTGGCATCTATGCCTGGCTGCCGCTGGGTCTGCGGGTGCTGAAGAAGATCGAGGCGATCGTCCGCGAGGAGCAGAACCGGGCAGGCGCCATCGAGCTCCTGATGCCGACATTGCAGCTCGCCGATCTCTGGCGCGAAAGTGGGCGCTACGACGCCTATGGGCCGGAGATGCTGCGCATCGTGGACCGCCACAAGCGGGAGCTTCTCTACGGGCCGACCAACGAGGAAATGATCACCGAGATCTTCCGCGGCTATGTGAAGTCCTACAAGAGCTTGCCGCTGAACCTGTACCACATTCAGTGGAAATTCCGCGACGAGCAGCGTCCGCGTTTCGGCGTGATGCGCGGCCGCGAATTCCTGATGAAGGATGGCTATTCGTTCGACATCGACGAAGCCGCGGCGAAACATTCCTACAATCAGATGTTCGTCGCCTATCTGCGCACCTTCGCGCGCATGGGCCTCAAAGCGATCCCGATGCGCGCCGAGACCGGACCGATCGGCGGCGATCACTCCCACGAATTCATAGTGCTCGCCGAGACCGGCGAGTCCGGCGTGTTCTGCGACAAGAACGTGCTCGATCTGCCGATCCCGCCGGCCGATGTCGATTATAGCGGTGATCTCACGGGCATCATCAATCAGTGGACGTCGATCTATGCGGCAACCGAAGACGTCCACGACGCTGCGCGGTTCGAGAGCGAAGTGCCGGCCGAGCGGCGGCTCAACACCCGCGGTATCGAAGTCGGCCAAATCTTCTATTTCGGCACCAAATACTCCGACGCCATGAAAGCAACCGTTGCGGGCGCCGATGGCGCGGAGACGGCGATCCATGGCGGCTCCTACGGCGTCGGCGTATCGCGGCTGCTGGGCGCGATCATCGAGGCCTGCCACGACGAGAACGGCATCAAGTGGCCCGAGGAAGTGGCGCCGTTCCGCGCCGCCATCCTCAACCTGAAGCAGGGTTCGGCCGATACGGATGCGGCCTGCGAGGCGCTCTACAAGGAGCTCTCGGCCAAGGGCGTCGATGTGCTCTATGACGACACCGACCAGCGCGCCGGCGGCAAGTTTGCCACCGCTGACCTGATCGGTGTGCCCTGGCAGATCCTCGTTGGCCCGAAGGGGCTCGCCGAAGGCAAGGTCGAGCTGAAGCGGCGCGATGACGGTTCGCGTGAGAATATCAGTGCCGCTGAGGTCGTCGCAAAGCTGACGTCCTGACGACTTATCCACTGCGTGGTCGCCGCATCACTCACGATGCGGCTAGAATAAGCCCGATTCGTATGGGAGTCGGGCGATGGATGATGCCATGAGCGAGCCAGTTCGAACCCCACCCTTCGCCGCCTTCGAATGGCTGCTGTCCGGACGCTATCTCCGTGCGCGCCGTAAAGAGGGATTCATCTCTGTCATTGCCGGCTTCTCGTTCCTCGGCATCATGCTCGGCGTTGCCACGCTGATCATCGTGATGGCGGTGATGAACGGCTTCCGCAAGGAGCTGCTCGACAAGATCCTGGGTCTCAACGGGCATCTGCTGGTGCAGCCGCTGGAAAGTCCTCTAACCGACTGGAAGGATGTCGCTGACCGCATCAGCGGCGTGAATGGTATTCGTCTCGCGGCGCCGGTTGTGGATGGCCAGGGACTAGGATCATCCGCGTTTGGTGCTGCCGGCATCTTTATCCGCGGTATCCGCTCTGGCGATCTCAATAACCTCACGTCGATCGCCAAGAACATCAAGCAGGGCACGCTCGAAGGCTTCGATGACGGGCAGGGTGTGGCGATCGGTCGGCGGCTGGCAGATCAGCTCTCGATCCATGCCGGCGACATGATCACGTTGATCTCGCCGAAGGGGGCGGTGACCCCGATGGGCACGACGCCGCGGATCAAGCCCTACAAGGTTGCTGCCGTCTTCGAGATCGGCATGTCGGAATATGACTCGACCTTCGTCTTCATGCCATTGGCCGAGGCGCAGACTTACTTCAATCGTCCTTCTGACGTGACCTCGATCGAGGTCTACACCAACAATCCCGACAGGATCGACGAGTATCGCAAGCTCGTGACCGAGGCGGCAGGGCGGCCGATCTTCATCGTCGATTGGCGGCAGCGCAACTCGACCTTCTTCAATGCGCTGCAGGTCGAGCGCAACGTCATGTTCCTGATCCTGACGCTGATCGTGCTGGTGGCGGCGCTGAACATCGTCTCCGGCCTGATCATGCTGGTGAAGGACAAGGGCAGCGACATCGCGATCCTGCGCACCATGGGCGCCTCTCAAGGCTCGATCATGCGGGTGTTCCTGATCACGGGTGCTGCGATCGGCGTGGTCGGGACGCTGGTCGGCTTCTTCGTTGGACTACTGGTCTGCTTCAACATCGAGACGATCCGGCAATTCATCTCCTGGATGACATCCACTGAGCTGTTCTCGCCGGAACTGTATTTCCTGTCCAAGCTGCCGGCCGAGGTCGACGTGGGCGAGACCAGCGCGGTCGTGATCATGGCGCTGACGCTGTCGTTCCTGGCGACCCTCTACCCGTCGTGGCGCGCCGCGCGCCTCGATCCCGTCGATGCGCTAAGATACGAGTGAGTGACTGATATGGCGCAAGGGGCAGATGATGTACCGGTGGTCTATCTCCACGACATCAAGCGGCAATACACTCAGGGCGAAAGCGTTCTGACCATTCTCGACAATGCCAAACTGGCATTGTGGGCGGGGCAGTCGGTAGCGCTGGTGGCACCGTCCGGCTCGGGCAAGTCGACGCTGCTGCATATTGCCGGTCTGCTCGAGAGCCCGGATGACGGCGAGGTCTATGTCGGCGGCACCGCGACCTCGGGCCTGTCGGACACCGAGCGCACCCAGATCCGCCGCACCGATATCGGCTTCGTCTACCAGTCACATCGGCTGCTGCCGGAATTCACCGCGCTGGAAAACGTCATGCTGCCGCAGATGATCCGCGGCTTGAAGCGCTCCGAGACGGTCGCCCGCGCCAAGGAAATCCTGGCCTATCTGGGTCTTGCCGAACGCATCACACATCGCCCCGCGGAGTTGTCGGGCGGCGAGCAGCAGCGCGTTGCGATTGCCCGCGCGGTGGCCAATGCACCGCGCGTGTTGTTTGCCGACGAGCCGACGGGCAATCTCGATCCGCACACCGCGGATCACGTCTTCAAGGCGCTGATGCAGCTGGTGAAGGCGACCAAGGTGGCGATGCTGATCGCGACCCACAACATGGAACTGGCTGGCCGTATGGATCGGCGGGTGTCGCTGGAAAACGGCAAGGTCGTCGAACTCGACTGACCCCGCCACTCGTTTCATTCGAGAGAGAAAAAGCGAGGCGCCGCCGACGGCGCCGTCGCTCAGTAGCTGCTCTTACGCTTGCGCTTCACGCGCGGCTGCTGCGGCGCGTAGGTCTGCGCATAGGCCAGCGCCGGATTGGCAAAGCAGGTCAGGCCGATGCCCGATGCCGTCGCCGCGCACTGCGCATAGGTGCGGTAGCTGCAGTCGTCGTCGTCATAGAGCGAGCGCATGCAGAACGGATAACCGCTCGGCGTATCGAACGAGAAGGGGCCGGGATCGGTGCGCTGTGCTGCGGCGGGCGTGACGGTGAGGGCCGAAAGGGCGCCGAGGGCGACCAGAGCAAGCAGGGCTGCGCGCATCGAATTCTCCTGCCGACTCAGATGGCCGGCTGCATGTGATCTCTGACCGGCACAAAGCCGCTCCGAGAGGTATTCGTCAACTCACAAAGCCGGATTCCGCTCCGCATCTGGCGCCGGAAACATGCCGTAACAGGGCTTGTTCGGCACAGGCGACGCAATACGGCGTAGGTGATCGCCGGCGAGGGATGGCCTTGGCTCGCTGGGCGCAAAGCGTGCCGGCTCGCCGTCTTAACCATTCGGAATATGAGGCGCGACGCGCCCGGATCGGCTGCTTGACTCAGGAACAGAATGAGAACAATGTTCTTCATATGTTCCAGAGATCACGGAGGCCACCATGTTGAAGACCTTTGTTGAAGAAGCCGCTGCACTGGCATCGATCGTTCTGTTCGTCGGCATGATCGCGGTTTGGGCGCAACTGATCCCCCAGCTGTGATCCTGCTCCCGGACGCTGGCTGCCAAGCTGGCGCCGGAACACCGGGGAAGCACTCTCCGGTGGATACGGGAACGCTCCCGGGGAATGACAGGCATTCCCTAGGGAATGCGGGGACGCTTCCGGGCCCGAGCGGGTTTCACATGGACTTGGCCGGGGGCAGGCATCACCATGGGACAGCGAGTCGGCCTGAACAGGCTGCCGCGATCCCCAGTGTCGATGACTGCCCAGATCGGGCGCTGCAAAGTCCGGATTGCCCCACGCCATGAGTCAGAAGCCCGCCGCTGCGTCAAATGCCGGATTTGTCCATCTGCACGTGCATTCGGCCTATTCGCTGCTGAAGGGCTCGATCAAGATCCAGAAACTGGCGGAACTGGCGAAGGCCGACCATCAGCCGGCGCTGGCGCTGACTGACAGCGACAACATGTTTGGCGCGCTGGAATTTTCCGAGAAGCTGGTGGGCTACGGCATCCAGCCAATCACGGGCTGCGAGGTAGCCATCGATTTCGGCGACCAGGATCCTAATGCCCGTAATGCGCTGAACGCCGTGATGCCGCGCATTGTGCTGCTGGCCGCCAAGGAGCGCGGCTATCAGAGTCTGATGAAACTGAACTCGCGCGCGTTTCTGGAAACCCCGGTCAATTGCGCGCCCCACATCAAGCTGGACTGGCTGCTGGAGGAGACGGAAGACCTGATTGCGTTGAGCGGCGGTCCGGACGGTCCGATCAATCAGGCGCTGCTCGCCGATCAATCCGCGCTTGCCGCTGCGCGTTGCGACCGGCTCGCGTCGCTATTCGGCGATCGGCTCTATATCGAACTGCAGCGTCATGGCGCCGAGAAGGAGCGCCGCGCCGAAGCCGGTTTGATAGACTTGGCTTACGCCAAGGGCCTGCCGCTGGTGGCAACGAACGAGCCGTATTTTGCCGCCGCGGACGACTATGAGGCCCATGATGCGCTGCTATGCATCGCCGGTGGCAGGATCATTGCCGAAACGGACCGCGAGCAGCTCACCACGGATCATCGCTTCAAGACCCGCGCCGAAATGGCGGTTCTGTTTGCCGACATTCCCGAGGCATTGGCGTCAACCGTCGAAATCGCCGAGCGCTGCTCGTTCCGGCCGAAGACACGCAAGCCGATCCTGCCGCGCTTCACGGTCGGTGCCGGCAGTAACGCGGAAGGCGCGGCCCAGGAGGAATCCGACGAGCTGCGCCGTCAGGCCGAGGAGGGGCTGCGCAAGCGTCTCGAGATCCACGGCGTGTCACAGGGCAAGAGCGAGGAGGAATACCACGCTCGGCTCGACTTCGAACTTAACGTCATCTCCCGCATGAACTATGCGGGTTACTTCCTGATCGTGTCCGACTTCATCAAATGGGCGAAGGCACAGGGCATTCCGGTGGGGCCGGGTCGCGGTTCGGGCGCGGGCTCGCTGGTCGCCTGGGTGTTGACCATCACCGATCTCGATCCCTTGCAGTTCAATCTTCTGTTCGAACGCTTCCTCAATCCGGAACGCGTCTCGATGCCGGACTTCGACATCGACTTCTGCCAGGATCGTCGCGGCGAGGTGATCTCCTATGTGCAGCAGCGCTACGGCCGCGATCAGGTCGCGCAGATCATCACCTTCGGTACGCTGCAGGCGCGCGGCGTGTTGCGCGACGTCGGCCGTGTGCTGCAGATGCCCTATGGCCAAGTCGACAAGCTGACCAAGCTGGTGCCGCAAAATCCGGCCGCGCCAGTGACACTTGCAGCCGCGATCGAGGGCGAGCCGAAACTGCAGGCGCTCCGCGACGAGGATCCGATCGTCGCCAAGGCTTTCGATATTGCGCAGCGTCTCGAGGGCCTGACGCGCCACGCTTCGACCCACGCCGCAGGCATCGTGATTGGCGACCGGCCGCTGTCGCAGCTCGTGCCGATGTATCGCGATCCGAAGTCGGACATGCCGGTCACCCAGTTCAACATGAAATGGGTCGAGCCCGCAGGTCTCGTGAAGTTCGACTTCCTCGGCCTGAAGACGCTGACGGTGCTCGACGTCGCCGTGAAGCTGCTCAAGCAGCGCAATATTGACGTCAATCTTGCGACCACGCCGATTACCGACGCCAAGAGCTACGAAATGCTGGCGCGCGGTGAAGTGGTCGGCGTATTCCAGGTGGAAAGCCAGGGTATGCGGCGCGCGCTTGTGGACATGCGGCCCGACCGTTTCGAGGACATCATCGCGCTGGTCGCGTTGTATCGTCCGGGCCCGATGGCGAACATCCCGACCTATTGCGCGCGCAAGCATGGCGATGAAGAGCCGGAATATCTGCATCCGATCATCGAGCCGATCCTGAAGGAAACCTTCGGCGTCATCATCTATCAGGAACAGGTGATGCAGATCGCACAGGTCATGGCGGGCTATTCGCTCGGCGACGCCGACCTGCTGCGCCGCGCGATGGGCAAGAAGATCCGCGCCGAAATGGAAAAGCAGCGCGAGATATTCGTTGCAGGCTCTGTCAAGAACGGCGTGCCGAAGGGGCAGGCCGATACGATCTTCGATCTGCTGGCAAAATTCGCCGACTATGGCTTCAACAAGAGCCACGCGGCGGCCTATGCGCTGGTGTCGTATCACACCGCTTATATGAAGGCGCATTATCCGGTGGAGTTCATTGCGGCGTCGATGACGCTCGACATGGGCAACACCGACAAGCTGTCGGAATTTCGCGCCGAGGCGCAGCGGCTCGGTATCAAGGTCGAGGCGCCGAACATCAATCGTTCGGGCGTCACCTTCGAGGTCAGCGACAACACGATCTATTATGCGCTGGCCGCGTTGAAAGGCGTCGGCGCTGGCGCCGTCGAGCTGATCGTCGCCGAGCGCAACAAGAATGGTTTGTTCACGTCGCTTGCCGACTTTGCGTCGCGCGTGAGCCCACGCGCCGTCAACAAGCGCATCATCGAAACGCTCGCTGCGGCCGGCGCCTTCGATACGCTCGATCCACATCGTGCCCGCGTGCATGGCGGCGCGGATGCTATTTTGGCCGCCTGCCAGAGCGCCCACGTGGATACGACAATCGGTCAGGGAAACATGTTTGGCGGCGCGGCCGATGCGCCGACCATCATGCTACCGCAGATCGACAACTGGCTAGCGGCGGAGAAGCTGCGCAAGGAATACGACGCTATTGGCTTCTTCCTGTCCGGCCATCCGCTTGACGATTACGCCACCGCCCTGAAGCGGCTGCGGGTGCAGAGCTGGGCCGAGTTCTGCCGAGCCGTCAAAACCGGCGCTACGGCGGGCAGGGTCGCGGCTACCGTCGTGTCCCGCATGGAGCGGCGGACCAAAACCGGCAACAAGATGGGCATCATGGGTCTGTCCGACCCGACCGGCCATTTCGAGGCGGTGCTGTTCTCCGAAGGGCTTGCCCAATACCGCGACGTGCTGGAACCGGGTACCGCGGTGCTGCTGCAACTCGGTGCCGAACTCCAGGGCGAGGACGTTCGGGCCCGGGTTCTCCACGCGGAACCTCTGGATGCCGCCGCTGCCAAGACCCAGAAGGGGCTCAGGGTGACCATGAAGGACACCAAGGCACTGGATTCGCTGATAAAACGCCTCCAACCGCAGCCGAGCAATGCCGCCGGCGGAGGCGACGTCTCGCTGATCCTTCGCCTCGACCTGCAAACTGAGGTCGAATTCAAGCTCGAAGGCCGGTTCCAGGTGTCCCCGCAGATCGCCGGCGCCATCAAAGCGGTTTCCGGGGTGGAAATGGTCGAAACGCTTTGATCCGCCGTGACTAGGCCGCCAATACAGCCTTTTTGAGCGCTTCCGGCAGCGTAATCGCGCGAAACGAGGCTTTGGGGTAAAGGTAGTCTTCGCCAGATTCGTCGATGATCCGAAGCCAGCCGTTCTTCTCGGCCTCAGGGTCGGGGAGGGTGACGTAGATCTTTCGCCGTTCGAGCGAGGCGGCGTAGCCCTCATTGTCGAGGCATACAACCAGCTGTTTGGATGGTGTCTTTGCCATGATACCTGCGCTCAGAGCAGCTGCTTGATCTTATATTCCCGGCGACCGATGCCAGTCGCCTCGTACCAGTGTATTTCAGCCAGACGGAGTTGGCCATTGGGCAGTAGAACGCTGCCCATCCCCTTGCGTTTACGCCAGCGCCCGCGGCCGTACGCCCTACGAAGCCGGGCGATCTCACGAATGCCGGACCCGACGGCGATCGTCTCAATTTCGGTGATCTGGCCCAAAATCTCGAAACGCATCCTGTGATAGTGTTTTCGACAGATATGCTCGTCAAGGTCGTATTGCCGTCACGACGACGTCAGGTGACCCCGAGGTGCTTACGGCTATCCTCAGGTGGCTGCCTACCCGTCGATACGAGCTGCAACGACTACCAGATGGTCCGTTTTGCCTTGCTTATCCCGGGAATCCGGCTATAAGCCGGCCCATCTCACACGGAAGCATGGCTTAATCGCCGTCCGGTGGCATCCGGGCTGCACGGCAGAATCCTCTGCCCGAACGCTCGTTTGCTCACACGCTTCCGGAGGAAACAACCGGAGAATTGATACTATGGCACTACCCGAATTTTCTATGCGTCAACTGCTCGAAGCTGGCGTCCACTTTGGCCACCAGTCGCACCGCTGGAATCCGAAGATGGCGAATTACATCTTCGGCGCACGCAACAACATCCACATCATCGATCTCGCGCAGACCGTGCCGTTGCTGCACACCGCGCTGAAGGCTGTGAGCGACACCGTCGCCAAGGGCGGCCGCATCCTGTTCGTCGGCACCAAGCGCCAGGCGCAGGACGTCGTTGCCGAAGCTGCGAAGCGTTCGGCGATGTACTTCGTCAATTCGCGCTGGCTCGGCGGCACGCTGACCAACTGGAAGACCATCTCCGGTTCGATCAAGCGTCTGCGCCACCTCGACGAAGTGCTGAACTCTGGCGACGCGTCGGCCTACACCAAGAAGGAGCGTCTGACGCTGCAGCGCGAGCGCGACAAGCTTGATCGCTCGCTGGGCGGCATCAAGGACATGGGCGGTCTGCCCGACCTGATCTTCGTGATTGACACCAACAAGGAAGACATCGCGATCCAGGAAGCCCAGCGTCTGGGTATTCCTGTCGCGGCGATTGTCGACACCAACTCGGATCCGAAGGGCATCACCTACGTGGTCCCGGGCAACGACGACGCCGGCCGTGCGTTGTCGCTGTATTGCGACCTGATCGCGCGCGCTGTCATCGACGGCATCTCACGTGCCCAGGGCGACTCGGGCTTCGATATCGGCGCATCGGCTGCTCCGGTGGCTGAAGCCATTCCGGCTCCGGAAGCTGGCTTCCAGGGCCTGGCCGGTCCGCGTGGCACCGCCGACGATCTCAAGAAGCTCACCGGCGTGTCCGGTGCGATCGAGAAGAAGTTCAACGACCTCGGCATCTTCCACTACTGGCAGCTGGCCGAACTCGATCACGACACCGCCCACAAGATTGGCGAAGAAGTTGGTCTTCCGGCCCGTGCCGACGGCTGGGTCGCCCAGGCCAAGGGTCTGACGGCGGAAGCCGAGTAACGCGCAGGCGTGATCCCGGAACCGGTGTCCCGGTTCCGGACAAAATCATGCCGATGCGACAGCCAAGAAACTATTGTGCGGCCGTCATCCCGGCCGCACTTTCCATCTCTACACTTCTCTCGATGATAGTTCCTGCGGCGTAACGCGATTGACCAGCACCGGCTGGCTCGCAGGCGCCCTGACAGGCAAAGGGTTCAACGATGGCAACGATTACTGCAGCGATGGTCAAGGACCTCCGCGAAACCACCGGCGTCGGCATGATGGATTGCAAGAACGCACTGGCTGCCAATGACGGCGACATGCAGGCGTCAATCGACTGGCTGCGCGCGAAGGGACTGTCCAAGGCCGCCAAGAAGGCTGACCGCGTTGCGGCCGAAGGCCTGATCGGCGTTCTCACCGCCGGCAACAAGGGCGTCGTGGTCGAAGTCAATTCCGAGACCGACTTCGTCGCGCGCAACGATCAGTTCCAGGGTCTGGTCAAGATGATCGCCCAGGTCGCGCTCAAGGTCGGTTCCGACGTCGAGGCCATCAAGGCGCACAAGGTTGGCGACGTCACTGTCGAGACCGCGATCACCGAAGCCATCGCCACCATCGGCGAAAACATGACCCTGCGCCGCGCCGCAACGCTGGAAGTCTCGGCCGGCGTCGTGTCGAGCTACGTGCATAACGCCGTGATCGAAGGTCTCGGCAAGATGGGCATCATCGTCGCGCTGGAATCCACCGGCAAGGCTGACGAGCTCGCGACCCTCGGCAAACAGATCGCGATGCATGTCGCTGCTGCCAACCCGCAGGCGCTAGACTCGGCCGGCCTCGATCCGGCCGTCGTTGCTCGCGAGAAGGAAGTGATGGCGGATAAGTATCGCCAGCAGGGCAAGCCGGATGCGATGATCGAGAAGATCGTCGAGAACGGCCTGAAGACCTATTACAAGGAAGTCTGCCTGTTGGATCAGGCCTTCATCCACGACACCGGCAAGTCGGTGGCGCAGGCCGTCAAGGAAGCCGAAGGCAAGGTCGGCGCGCCGATCAAGCTCACTGGCTTCGTGCGCTACGCGCTCGGCGAAGGCATCGAGAAGCAGACTTCGGACTTCGCTGCCGAAGTTGCCGCCGCCAGCGGCCAGAAGTAAGACGAATTGGAAGACCTCCCGGCGATCTACGCCGGGAGCTGCCGCCTCGAAAGGAAGCGATCGCATCATGGGTGAGCCGCTCTATCGTCGCGTCGTGATCAAGGTCTCGGGTGAGTCTTTCGCCGGAGGCCAGTCATTCGGTATCGATCAGCCGACTATCGACCGCATCGCCGTCGATCTCATTGCAGCCCAGAAACTTGGTGTCGAAGTCGCGGTCGTCGTCGGTGGCGGCAATATCTTTCGCGGCGTCGAAGTCTCCTCGCGTGGTGTGTCGCGCCCGACCGGCGACAGCATGGGCATGCTCGCTACCGTCATGAACTGCCTGGCACTGGAAGCTGCGATCGAGCGCCACGCCGTGCCGGCCCGTACGCTGTCGGCGATGGTGATGCCGCAGGTCTGCGAACTCTTCACACGTGCTGCCGCACACAAATACCTGTCCGAGGGCCGTATCGTGCTGCTGGCCGGCGGTACCGGCAATCCGTTCTTCACCACCGACACGACCGCAGTGTTGCGCGCTGCCGAGATCGGCGCATCGGCCGTGCTGAAGGCGACCAATGTGGACGGCGTCTACAGCGCCGATCCAAAGAAGGATCCGAACGCGACGCGCTTCGAGCGTCTCAGCCATTCGCAGGCGGTGGAGGGGAACTACAAAGTCATGGATGCGACGGCTTTCGCGCTTGCCCGCGAGACCTCGCTGCCTATCATCGTGTTCTCGATCGCCGAACCGGGTTCGATCGGCGCCATTTTGACTGGTACTGGCCGCGGCACCATCGTCGCGGGCTGATTTTAGACGGGTTCGGAGCGCCATACCCGCTTCGCACCAGCAGGATACAAGGGAGAGCTGCATGGCCACCATGGCCCCATTCGACATCAACGACCTCAAGCGCCGTATGCAGGGCTCGACCCAGTCGCTGAAGCATGAGCTTGGCGGCTTGCGCACCGGACGTGCGGCAGCCTCGATGCTGGAGCCGGTCCAGGTGGAAGCCTATGGCAGCCACATGCCGCTGAACCAGGTTGCGACCGTCAGCGTTCCCGAGCCGCGTCTGCTGTCGGTGCAGGTTTGGGACAAGTCGATGGTCAAGGCGGTGGAAAAGGCGATTGTCGATTCCAATCTCGGCCTCAGCCCGGCAACCGAAGGCCAGATTCTGCGGCTACGCATTCCCGAACTGAACACCGAGCGCCGCAAGGAACTCGTGAAGGTCGCGCATAAATATGCCGAGGCAGCCAAGGTCGCTGTGCGCCACGTCCGCCGCGACGGTCTCGACATCATCAAGAAGCTCGAGAAGGCTCACGAGATTTCCGAGGACGACCAGAAGCGCCACGATACCGAAGTGCAGAAGGTCACGGACAGCATAATCGCTGAAATCGATCAGTTGCTGGCGGCTAAGGAAAAGGAAATCATGACGGTTTAAGCGTCAGAAGCCGCTTTTAAGCTGTTGAAAAGCGTATGGTCCGCAAATTGGTCACATATGTGCCGGACCATAGGCTGGGGATTTTAATCGATGTCGAATGCCGCCGCGCCCGCAAATGATGGATCGGACCGATCCACGCCTTTGCATGTCGCGATCATCATGGACGGCAATGGGCGCTGGGCTGCAGCGCGGGGGCTTCCGCGCGCCGAGGGCCATCGCCGCGGCGTCGAGGCACTTCGCCGTGTGGTGCGGGCATCCAACGAACTCGGCATCCAATATCTGACAATCTTCTCGTTCAGCTCCGAGAACTGGTCGCGGCCCGCATCCGAGATCAGCGATCTGTTCGGCCTGCTGCGTCGCTTTATCCGCAACGACCTTGCCACGCTGCATCGCGACGGCGTGCGGGTCCGCGTGATCGGAGAGCGCCAGGGCCTCGATTCCGATATCGCGTCATTGCTGAAAGAGGCCGAGGACCTGACGCGGGGCAACACCCAGCTCAATCTCGTGGTCGCCTTCAACTACGGCTCGCGGCACGAGATCGCCACGGCAGCGCAGCGCCTTGCGCGCGAGGTCGCCGAGGGCAAGCGGACGCCCGAAAGCATCAATGTCGATACGCTCGGCCAGTATCTCGACGCGCCTGATATTCCGGATCCCGATCTGATCATTCGCACGTCGGGTGAACAGCGGCTATCGAACTTCCTGATGTGGCAGGCCGCCTATAGCGAGTTCGTCTTCGTGCCGATCCACTGGCCGGATTTCGACAAGGCCGCGCTGGAAAGCGCCATTGCCGAATATGCCCGCCGCGAGCGGCGCTTCGGTGGTCTCGCCGCGAAAACCGGTTCGTGACCGGCGTGACCCAGAACGACAGTACGCCGAAGCAGGCGGATGACCGGGGGCTGCGCAATCTGCTGATGCGTGTTCTGGCCGCGCTGGTACTGATCCCCGTCGCGATTCTCGCCGCCTATACCGGTGGCTGGCTGTGGTTCGGCCTCGTGACGCTGGTGTCTGTTGGTCTCTTCCTGGAATGGCGGACCATTGTCGGCAATCATGTCGGCTGGATCGGGCTCGGCGTCGTCTATGCCTTGGCTGCGTTTGCGGCGTCCATTGTCGTGCGCCTCGATCCTGTCTGGGGCTTCTCGGCCCTGATGTTCATTCTGTTGGTGGTCTGGATGACCGATATCGGCGGCTATTTCGCCGGGCGCGGCATCGGCGGCCCGAAACTGTGGCCGCGCGTCAGTCCGAAGAAGACATGGGCCGGCGCTATTGGCGGTTTTGTTCTCAGCCTCGCTGTGGCTGCCGGTTTTGCCATGAATAGTTTGGGCAGCCTGCTGCCGCTGCTCATGGTCGCCACCGTGCTGACGGTGCTGTCGCAGCTCGGCGATCTCTTCGAGTCCGCAGTGAAGCGCAAATTCGGCGTCAAGGATTCCGGCCAGATCATTCCTGGTCATGGCGGTCTGCTGGATCGCCTCGACGGCTATGTGTTCGCGGTGGTTGCTGCCGCGGTGATCGGTCTTTTACGCGGCGGCGCAGATGGCGTCGGCCGCGGTCTTATGGTTTGGTGATTTGATGAGCGCTGTTCCCCTGCGAAATAACAAGCCCGCCGCGTCCAGTTTGCGCAGCATCACTGTCCTCGGTGCGACCGGTTCGATCGGCGACAGCACCATGGATCTGCTACGAGCGTCGCCCGAGCGGTACCAGGTGGAGGCTTTGACGGCTAACGGTAACGTCGAAGGCGTGGTCAAGCTGGCCAAGGAATTCAACGCGCGCTTTGTGGCCGTCGCTGATGAATCCAAGCTGGACGAACTCCGCGCGGCACTCGTCGGCACCGGCATCGCCAGCGGGGCAGGGGATAGCGCCATCGTCGAGGCTGCAGAGCGTCCGGCCGACTGGCTGATGGCCGCCGTATCAGGTGCTGCCGGCTTGAAGCCCGCGCTAGCCGCCGTTGATCGCGGTGCAACCGTCGCACTGGCCAACAAGGAATGCCTCGTGTGTGCCGGCGATTTTTTCATGGATCGCGCCGCCAAGGCCGGCGCTTGCATCCTGCCGGCGGACAGTGAACACAATGCGCTGTTTCAGGCGCTGGCTTCCGGTAGCCGCGAGGAACTGACCCGCGTCATCATCACCGCCTCGGGCGGACCGTTCCGCACCTGGGCTGCTGCCGATATCGAGCAGGCAACGCTGGCGCAGGCGCTGAAACATCCGAACTGGTCGATGGGGCAGAAGATTACCATCGACTCCGCGTCGATGATGAACAAGGGTCTCGAAGTGATCGAGGCGTCCTATCTGTTCGCGCTGGCGCCGGACGAAATCGACGTGCTGGTGCACCCGCAGTCGATCATCCACGGCATGGTCGAGTTCCGCGATTATTCTGTCATGGCGCAGCTCGGTTCGCCCGACATGCGCACGCCGATCGCGCATTGCCTGGGTTGGCCGGACCGCATTCCGGGCCGGGCGGCGCCGCTCGATCTCGCCAAGATCGGGTCGCTGACCTTCGAGGCACCGGATTACACGCGCTTCCCTGGCTTGAAGCTGGCCTATGATGCGCTGCGCACCGGCAGCGGTGCGACCACCGTCTACAACGCGGCCAATGAGATTGCTGTGGCTGCCTTCACCGCCCAGAAGATCCGCTTTGGCGCCATTGCAAGGCTGGTCGAAGCCACCATGAATGAATGGGTGCGGGCAGGGAATTTGGCGCCGTTGTCGTCGGCGGATGACGCCATCGCTGTTGACCATAAAGCGAGAAAAATGGCTGCCACCCTCTTGCCTCAAATTGCCGCAAAGGCATCCTAGAGCATTGGGGACGGGGCCTTTGGCCTCGCGTTAGGGGATCGGGATGCTTGAGTTTTTCCAAAATAGTTTCAATACGTTAAGCCACGGCTTTATAGGCTATATCATCCCCTTTCTGTTTGTCCTGACGATCGTGGTGTTCTTCCACGAACTCGGCCACTTCCTGGTCGCCCGCTGGAACGGCGTTAAGGTCCTGACGTTCTCGCTCGGCTTCGGTCCCGAACTGGCCGGCTTCAACGATCGCCATGGCACGCGCTGGAAGATTTCCGCGATTCCGCTTGGCGGCTACGTGAAGTTCTTCGGTGACGAGAGCGAAGCCTCGACCCCGTCAAGCGCCGCGCTGGAAGGCATGACGGCGGATGAGCGCAAGGGCAGCTTCCATCACAAGCGGGTTGGCCAGCGTGCCGCCATCGTGGCTGCTGGTCCGATCGCCAACTTCATCCTCGCGATCGTCATTTTCACCTGCCTGTTCACGTTCTTTGGCAAGCCGAGCACGACCGCCAAGGTCGACAGCATTCAGGCGGGCAGCGCGGCCGAGAAGGCTGGGTTCCAGTCGGGCGACATCATCAAGGCCATCGATGGCAAGGTCATTGGCAGCTTCTCCGACATGCAGCGCATCGTCGGCACCAAGGCTGGCGAGCAGCTGGCCTTCAGCGTCAAGCGCGGCGAAGCCACGGTTGAGCTGAAGGGCACGCCAGAACTTCGCGAAGTCAAAGACAGCTTCGGTAACGTCCATCGTCTCGGCGTCCTCGGCATTACCCGCGCGACAGCGGTTGGCGAAGCGACCACCGAGCGGGTCAATCCGGCGACCGCTTTCGTGCTGGGCGTCAAGGAAACCTGGTTCGTCGTGGACCGCACCATCGCCTATATCGGCGGTGTATTCACCGGACGCGAGGCGGCCGACCAGATCGGCGGCCCGATGCGAATCGCCCAGATCTCGGGGCAGGTGGCGACAATAGGCCTGACCGCCCTGATTCACCTGGCGGCGGTTCTGTCGATCTCGATCGGCCTTCTCAACCTGTTTCCGGTGCCACTTCTCGATGGCGGTCATCTTTTGTTCTATGCCGTCGAAGCCGTTCGTGGGCGTCCGCTGTCGGAGCGCGCGCAGGAGATGGGCTTCCGCATTGGCCTCGGTTTAGTGCTGATGTTGATGGTATTTGCGACCTATAACGACATTCTTCACCTGGCTTCGTCATGATCGAGGCTGGGGGTAACGTGGCCGATGGGCAACGTCTTGGAATGAAATTAGAATTGCAGCGCGAAAGGTCGTTTGCCAGTCAGGTAAAATTGGCTACAAGCTGGGCCACTAAAGGGATTCTGTCAGACCGTAGGGGTGCGGGCTGGCGATGGAATGATAAGGGCGCTTTGCGCATGATTTTTGGTTTGCGGGGTTTCCGGGGCGGCCTTCTTGCTGCTTCGATCTTGGTCGCCATGCCGGTCGCCGTTACAGCGACTGCTGCGCTCGTTTCTTCGACTGCCGTGGCTCAGACCGCCGCTTCGATTGTTGTTGAAGGCAATCGTCGCGTGGATGTGGAGACCATCCGCTCCTATTTCCGTCCCGGCCCGAGTGGCCGGCTGGATCAGGGCACCATCGATGACGGCCTCAAGTCGCTCATCGAGACCGGCCTGTTCCAGGATGTGAAGATCAATCAGGCCGGTGGCCGTCTGGTCGTCAGCGTCGTCGAAAACCCGGTCATTGGCCGTGTCGCCTTCGAAGGTAACAAGAAGGTCAAGGACGACCAGCTGAACGCCGAAGTGCAGTCGAAGCCGCGCGGGACGCTGTCGCGCCCGATGGTGCAGGCAGACGCACAGCGCATCTCCGAAATCTATCGTCGCTCTGGCCGTTATGACGTCAGCGTCGTTCCGGAATTCATCGAGCAGCCGAACAACCGCGTCGACCTGATCTTCACGATCAACGAAGGCGCGAAGACCGGCGTGAAGTCGATCCAGTTCATCGGCAACAACTATTACTCGTCCTACCGCCTCAAGGACGTCATCAAGACCCGTGAATCGAATCTCCTCAGCTTCCTGGCTTCGGGCGATATCTATGATCCGGACCGTATCGAAGCCGATCGCGACCTGATCCGCCGCTATTACCTGAAGAACGGTTTCGCCGACGTTCAGGTCGTCGCCGCGCTCACCGAATACGATCCGAACCAGAAGGGCTTCCTGGTCACCTTCAAGATCGAAGAAGGCCAGCAGTACCGCGTGTCGTCGGTCGACTTCTCGTCCACCATTCCGCAGTTCGATCCGAACTCGCTGCGCAGCTTCTCGCGCGTTGGCGTCGGCTCGCTCTACAACGCGGAAGCGCTGGAGAAGTCGGTCGAGGAAATGCAGATCGAAATGTCCCGCCGCGGCTACGCCTTTGCCGTCGTGCGTCCGCGTGGCGATCGCAATTTCGAGTCTCACACCGTCACCATCGGTTTCACGGTGGAAGAGGGCCCGCGCGTCTATATCGAGCGCATCAATGTGCGCGGCAACACGCGTACCCGTGACTATGTCATCCGCCGCGAATTCGATCTCGCCGAAGGCGACGCCTATAACCGCGCGCTGGTTGATCGTGCCGAACGCCGCCTGAAGAACCTCGACTTCTTCAAGAGCGTGAAGGTGACGACCGAGCCCGGCTCGTCCAGCGATCGCGTGATCCTGGTGGTCGATCTGGAAGAAAAATCCACCGGCGACTTCTCGGTCTCGGGCGGCTACTCGACCACCGACGGTGCGCTCGGCGAAGTCAGCGTCTCGGAACGTAACTTCCTCGGTCGCGGTCTGTTTGCGAAGGCGTCGGTTCAGTACGGCCAGTATGCCCGTGGCTACTCGCTGTCCTTCGTTGAGCCTTACCTGCTCGACTACCGCGTTGCGCTCGGCCTCGATTTCTATCAGCGCGAGCAGCTGTCCAACAGCTACATCTCGTACAACACCAAGACGCTCGGCTTCAGCCCGCGCCTCGGTTTCCAGCTGCGTGAAGATCTCGCGCTGCAGCTGCGCTACTCCGTCTATCAGCAGCAGATTTCGCTCCCGGCGACGTTGAGCAACTGTAACAACCTGCCAGGCAGCCCAACTGCGACCAACACTCCCGGTTATTTGAATTCACTGTTCCCGGGTTCTGTTGATCCAGCCAATGCCAACACTTGGGGTTGTTACGCCGATGGCGAGTCGTCTCTGCCAGTTCGCCGCGAACTGGCCAGCGGCAAGACGCTGACCTCGGCGCTCGGCTACACGCTGAATTACAACACCCTCGACAACAACAAGAACCCGACCGACGGTCTGTTCCTGGAGTTCAAGCAGGACTACGCTGGCGTCGGTGGCGACGTGACCTACCTGAAGACCACGATCGATGCGAAGTACTACACTCCGCTGGTGGCCGACATCGTTGGTTTGCTGCGTGTCCAGGGCGGTATGCTGAACAAGGTCGGCGAAGATATCCGCATGCTGGATCACTTCCAGATGGGTCCGAACCTGGTGCGTGGTTTCGCGCAGAACGGTATCGGTCCGCGTGACATCAGCTACGTTGCGCTGGGATCCTACGGTGACGCGCTCGGCGGCACCAAGTATTGGGGCGCTTCGGCCGAATTGCAGATGCCATTCTGGTTCCTGCCGAAGGAAGTTGGCATCAAGGGCGCGGTTTATGCCGATGCCGGCGGTCTCTGGGATTATAAGGGACCGACCAGCTGGGCTCAGACTGGCGAAATCAATGCCGCCGGCTGTGTGCCTGCGAGCCGGACTTCGGTCGGTAACTGCGCCGGCATGACCTATGACGACGGCAATGTCGTTCGGTCGTCGGTCGGTGTGGGCCTGATCTGGCAGTCGCCGTTTGGTCCGCTGCGCTTCGACTACGCAGTGCCGATCACCAAGGGCGCCTACGATCGCGTGCAGCAGTTCAAGTTCGGCGGCGGAACTTCGTTCTGAGTTTGATCTCCGGCCGGACCGCGACGGGTGGAATGGTTCTGCCGACGTTCTTCAAGCAATCGCCGTCGTTGACGCTGGCTGAAATAGCAGCGTCAACGAAGGCACGACTGGTCGACCCGACGAGGGCCGACCAGGTCGTGACTGGCGTAGCCTCGCTTGATGAGGCCGGCCCCCATCACCTGACCTTCTTCGAAAATCTTCGCTACATCGACCAGCTCACCCACACCAAGGCCGGTGCCTGCCTGGTGAGCGAGAGCTTCAAGGGCGATATTCCGGCTCACGTAACGGTGCTGCGCGCCAAGCGGCCATTTGCGGCCTTCGTGGAATTGGCGCGCGAACTGCACGCGGACACGCTGCGTCCGGTCTCCGGCTTTGACATTACTGGCATCGCCGCATCCGCCGTCATCCATCCCTCTGCTCAGCTCGAGGATGATGTTACGGTGGATCCGCTGGCCGTGATCGGCCCGGATGTGGAGATCGGTTCCGGCACCATCATCGGCTCTGGCGCGGTGATCGCCGCCGGAGTCAAGATCGGCCGCGACTGCAATATCGGCGCTGGCAGCACGCTGCAGTTCACACTGATCGGCAACAACGTACTCGTTCATCCCGGCTGCAAGTTCGGCCAGGACGGCTTCGGCTTCGTGTTCGGCCGGGACAAGCACATCAAGGTGCCGCAGACCGGCCGTGTCCTGATCCAGAACGACGTCGAGATCGGCGCCGGCACCACCATCGACCGCGGCAGCCTGCGCGATACCGTGATTGGCGAGGGGACCAAAATCGACAATCAGGTCCAGATCGGCCACAATGTGACAATTGGACGGCACTGTGTGATCGCTGCGAAATGTGGCCTTGCGGGCAGCCTGACCATCGGCGACAACGTCGCGCTGGGCGCCATGGTGGGCCTCAATAATCACATTACGATTGGCGATGGCGCGCAGGTCGCCGCAATGGCCGGAGTGAAAGACAGCATTCCGCCGCGCGCGCGGTGGGGTGGCATCTTTGCCCGGCCGACCAAGCAATGGTTCCGCGAGATCCTCGCGGTTGAGAAACTCGCCCGCGAGAGCATGCCGGGAACGGATGCGACGACGCAGGATACGAAAGACGAGGGGCGGGAATGAGCCAGGATTTACCAAGCGATGGCGCATCGCCGATCATCATCGAGACGGTCGACATCAACACCATCCTCAAGACCCTTCCGCATCGCTATCCGTTTCTTCTGATCGATCGTGTCGTCAACATCCGCAAGGACTTCAGCGGCATTGGTATCAAGAACGTCACGATCAACGAGCCGGCATTCCTCGGGCATTTCCCTGATCGCCCGGTCTATCCCGGCGTGTTGATGATCGAAGGCATGGCTCAGACAGCGGGCGTGATCGGCATCTCGTCCGTCGAAGGCACCGAGAAGCCGCGTGCGGTGTATTTCCTCACCATCGACAAGTGCAAGTTTCGTAAGCCGGTGATGCCTGGCGATACGATCGAATATCATCTGCACCTGATCGGCCGGAAAAAGGCGATGTGGTGGTTCCATGGCGACGCCAAGGTAAATGGCAAGGTCGTCGCCGAGGCCGATGTCGGTGCAATGCTGACAGACTGAGGCTACACCGCTCAGTCCGCGTCATTCGTCTAGAGCCTCGGTTCTGATAGAATCAGAACCGAGGCTCTAGCTTTTTGTTTAGGCGCGTTTTCTTGATGCGAACCGGTACCCACTTCGCTCGGAAACGCGCTAGCGCTGCCGAACACGCATCGTGACGACGCCGCCATGTACAGCCAGTTCTATCGAGCTCGGCGGGGTGGTGCCCTGGCGGAGCGTATAGACGATACTCACCGTCGATTGGCTCTGAGTCCCGATCTCGTGCACCGCTGGTGCGTCAGACGGATGCGATCTTTTACCCGTCGGATCGAGGAGAGATAGGCTCATCGACGAGCCATCGAGGCCCGGTAAGCCTGCGGGGCGCGTGATCACGATGTGCAATTCAAGCGCGCCGGTTTCGAGATTGAGCGCGGTATGCGCACCAATGAGTTTCTCAGTCGCCGACAAGCCAACCAAGGCCGGTGTTGGAGGAGTCTCTGCCACGGTCGTAGTCCCTTCTACCGTCCATCCTTTTGTTGCAAGGACGGCGCCGCCGGCTGACGTGTCGATCAGTTTTCCCTGGAATGAAAAATAGACGACGTATTTGGTCCGTCGCACCACGTTCTTGAACCCGGGCGCATCATACATCGAGAACTGGCATCCGTCCGCGCGTACAGGGTCATAACGATCATACGGGTGCTGTGGACAGGTTCGATGTCCGTACGCCGTACAGCTGCCGGAGGGGCAGCCATCTTCCTGATATGCCGCTGGTAGCAGCACCACAGCTCCGCACAACACGAGGGCGACCGCGCTGCCATTGGCCGTGTTCTGGCCCATGACATACTGGCGATATTCGCCAGCCGAGCAGGTGCCGGTGAATGTGGCTGAACAGTTGAACGGGGCGTCGAAATTGGCACCGTGAATCGCCGGTGCGAGATTCCCGGCCGGTGTGACAAAGGATGAATAGGCTACAGCCATGTGGACCTCTTGTGATGTCAGCATGTGAATTGGAGGGGATGGTTATGCGGTGCCGCCGCCCGCTGCGGCGGCACCGATCTCGGCGCACATGATGCAGATCCGGATCAGGATTTGGTGCGTGCCAGGACGCAGGCCTTCGCCGATGCCGATCGATCAGTAGTACTGAGGCGAGAAGGAGCCGTCGGGGTTCTGCGTGACCACAGCGCTGGTTTGTGCGCGACCCGTGAAGTTGACGTTGCCGGCCTTGGTCGAGGCTGCGGTGTAGTCGATGATCTGACCGGGCGTGTATGCGCCATCGGCGACATAGAAGTTGATCACAGGTGTCACGTTGAACGTGTCGTTCGGCTCCGCGATGAAGGTCGCGACCGGCGACGGGATGCTTGGAACGTTGCCTGGACGCGCCAGACCGAACAAGTATCCGTTGGATGCCGTGAAATCGTTGTTGGCGATAATCCTGTAAGAGCCGGTCATCGCGCCGCCCGGTGTAACGGTGCCGAACCCGATGGGCGTCGTTCCGGCGAAGGTGACGCTGTCCTGCAGAGTGACGTCGACCGCAGCAGCGCCGCTCTGGCCCATGGTTGTCCCTGGAGCGATGGGCATGGTTGCAGTCGCCCAGTAGGCGAAAGTCTCGTCGGTGTACTCGACCGTATCCGTTCCACCCGGGAGGATGCCGTTGAACGTCACCCACGCGTTACTGTAAACGACCGGCTGTCCGCCCGTCGATGTCACGGCGGGTGGTTGCATGAAGAGAACATAATTCTTCGCGAATCCAGAGTTGTTCAGAACCTTGATCGTGTACTTGGCCATGTTGCTGCTCCTGGCTGAATGGTGACTGGTCGGCGACAACAAGCGGCCTTGCGAAGCGAGGAAGCATTACGGCTTGCGTGATGTCGTGACGATGTCGTGGATAACAACCATAGCGCGTATCAACCATTGGTTGTGCGATATGGCTCCGTTGGCGTATTGACGAAACCGAGCCGTCTCGTCGCATCGATCAGCTCGGCAAGACTGTGGACGTTCAGGCTACGCATCGCATTCTCGCGATGCTTGCGGACGGTGAGGGGGCTGATCCCGAGCTTGCGGGCAATCTGCTTACTGGTGAGGCCAACAGTAATGAGCCGCGCGACGTCGATTTCGCGCGGTCGCAGGACGGGTGGGCTGCCGATCAAAAAGACCGGTCGGGTCTTTCCCGCCGATCGGCGTGTTGCGATGTATCGCCAACTTGCGACGTGTTGGTGGAAGACGTTTTGGCGAAGGCGGTGAGTTGCACCGTCGTTCCCAGCCGCATCTTGTGCAGGATGCTCGCGCGATGTTTGCGGACGGTGAACTCGGAAATGGCAAGGGCGCGCGCGATCTGTTTGCAGCTCATCGACTGGCCAACCAGCGACAATACTTCCTCCTCGCGATTGGTCAGACGCGCCATAAAAGGTCATTCCGTACTGGCTTATAAAGAACGTATCATGAACATCTTGAGTTCAGCAAGGTTCCAGTGGTGCTTGTCGGCGCGGTACTGGACAGTCCACGTGACGCGGGTTACGCAGCGGAAAATCCTAGAAATTTGCAGGAACTGGACTTCTCGATGAGCAAGATTGATCCAACCGCCCGCGTCGCCGACGGTGCTGTCATTGGCGAGGGCGCCGAAATCGGACCCTTCTGCATCATCGGACCGCATGTCACGATCGGTGCAGGCACGAAGCTGCTGTCGCATATCAACGTGACAGCGCAGACGACCATCGGCGAGAATTGCACGATCTATCCGTTCGCCTCGTTAGGCACGCCTCCGCAGTCGCTCAGCTACAAAGGCGAACTGACCCGGCTGACCATCGGCAATGGCTGTACCATCCGCGAGTCCGTGACCATGAATGCCGGTACTGTCGCCGGCGGTGGCATCACGTCGGTGGGCGATCGCGGCTACTTCATGAATTGCGCCCATGTCGGCCATGACTGCCATGTCGGCAACGACGTGATCTTCGCGACTTCGGCGACGCTTGGCGGCCATTGCGAGATCGGCGATTTCGTTTTCATGGGCGGGCTGTCGGCCGTGCACCAGTTCACCCGCATTGGCTCGCAGGTCATGGTCGGCGGCATCTGCGGCGTGCGCGGCGACATCATCCCGTTCGGCCTCGTGAATGGCCAGTATGCGGCGCTGGAAGGCCTCAACATCATCGGCATGAAGCGCCGCAAATTCACGAAGGAGCGCGTTGCCGCCGTGCGCTCGTTCTATCAAAAGCTGTTCCATGGCCCCGGCGTCTTTGCCGAGCGGCTCGAGCGCGTGCAGCCTTTGGCGAATGACGATCCGGCGATTGCAGAAATCCTGACATTCATCACCGGCGCCAAACATCGCGCGCTGTGCCTGCCCGAGGATAGCAAGAGCAGTTCCTGAATTCGGGTATCGCGGGGCGAAGCATGACTGACCAGGCTCAAATACAGCACCCGCAATCGCATCCGCCGATAGGCTCGCCGTTCGGCATCATCGCCGGCGGCGGCTCGCTGCCCTTCGCCGTCGCGGACTCGCTGCAGGCACGTGGCATCAAGCCTGTCGTGTTCGCGCTGAAGGGCTTCTGCGATCCGGCGCTGGTGGCGCGATTTCAGCACCACTGGATTCCCATTGGCCAGTTTGGCCGTTTGCTGAAGCTGATGCGCAGCGAAAATTGCCGGGATCTCACATTCATCGGCACGCTGGTGCGCCCGGCAATCTCCGAGATCAGGCTGGACTGGGCAACGCTTCGCGTGATGCCGAAAGTGTTTCGCGCGTTTCGCGGCGGTGACGATCACTTGCTGACGAGTATCAGCCGCCTGTTCGAGCATGAAGGTTTTCGTCTGCTGGGGATCAAGGACGTCGCGTCCGATGTGCTGATGCCGGAAGGCAGCGTAACACGTGCCGTACCGGATCAGGATGCTGAAGCCGATATCGCGCGTGGGCGCGACGTCTTGCGCGCCTTGAGCCCGTTCGATATCGGCCAGGCGACCGTGGTGATCGACGGCCATGTGGTGGGGATCGAGGATATCGAAGGCACCGATGGATTGCTGGCCCGCGTGGCGCTCTTGCGTGAGCAGGGACGTATTCGCGCCAAGGCAGGGCGGGGTGTACTGGTGAAGGCGCCGAAGAGCGGTCAGGATCTGCGTTTCGATCTGCCGACATTGGGACCGCGGACGATCGAGCGTGCTGCGGCTGCGAAGCTCGCCGGCATCGCCATCGTCGCAGGCAATACGATCGTCGCCGAACCGCAGCAGATGATTGTCGCTGCCGATGCCGCAGGTCTTTTCGTAACGGGACTTCCGACGTGACGAAGACGATCTATCTCATCGCCACCGAAGAATCCGGCGACCGTCTCGGCTCCGCGCTGATGAAGGTGCTACGCCAGCGGCTCGGCGACGATGTGCGCTTCGAAGGCGTTGGCGGTTCGTCGATGGCGCGGGAAGGTCTGCAGTCACTGTTTCCTATCGAAGAGCTTTCCATCATCGGCCTGGCCGCGGTCGTCCGGAAATTGCCGTCGATCCTGAAGCTCATCACGCGCGCGACCAAGGACGTCTTGCGGGCCAGACCCGACGTGCTGGTCATCATCGACAGCCCGGACTTCACCCATCGCGTCGCCAAGCGTGTGCGCCAGCGCGATCCCTCCATTCCCGTCGTCAACTATGTGTCGCCAACGGTGTGGGCGTGGCGGCCGGGGCGCGCGAAGGCGATGCGCGCCTATGTCGATCATGTGCTGGCGCTGCTGCCGTTCGAGCCGGAGGCGCATCGGCGGCTCGGCGGACCGCCATGCACTTATGTCGGTCATCCCCTGATCGAGCAGATCGATGCGCTGCGTCCCAATGCGGGCGAGCAGGCGCGTCGCGAAACGAAGCCACCGGTGCTGCTGGTGCTGCCCGGTAGCCGTCGCAGCGAGATCCGTCATCACATGGCAACGTTCGGCGCGACGCTCGATCTGCTGCAAAAGCAGGGCACGCAATTCGAACTGATCCTGCCAACCATGCCACATCTCGTTGAGGTCATCGCCGAAGCGCTCAAGGCGTGGCCGGTGCAGCCACGGATCGTTGTGGGCGAAACAGAGAAGCGCGCCGCGTTCCGCATTGCGCATGCGGCCTTTGCCAAATCGGGGACGGTGACGCTGGAGCTTGCATTGTCAGGTGTGCCGATGGTCACAGCCTACAAGGCCGGCAGTGTCGAGGCCTGGATCATCCGCCGCCGCATCACATCATCGTCGGTGATCCTCGCCAATCTGGTGATCGGCGAAAACGTCATTCCGGAGTTCATCCAGGAAGACTGCACGCCGGAGAAGCTTGCAGCGTCGTTGCAAGAGGTGATGGCAGACACACCGATGCGGCGCCGTCAGATTGAAGCCCTGGCGCGGCTCGACGGGATCATGGCGACGGGCGAAGCGTCGCCGAGCGTCGGTGCGGCCAATGTCGTGCTGGCCACCATGCGGAAGAGTTGAAGGCCTTCATTCAAGAGATTGCAGCGTAACAAAAAAAAAACGGCGGATCTTGCGATCCGCCGTTTTGATTTTCGCACTCTGCGAAACGAGGTCTTAGGCGCGCTTGGCGATATCCACATAGTCGCGGCGGGCAGCACCCGTATAGAGCTGGCGCGGACGGCCGATCTTCTGCTGCGGGTCGCCGATCATTTCGCTCCACTGGCTGATCCAGCCGACGGTGCGGGCGACGGCGAACAGCACGGTGAACATCGAGGTCGGGAAGCCCATCGCCTTCAGCGTGATGCCCGAATAGAAATCGACATTCGGATACAGCTTGCGGTCGATGAAGTACTGGTCCGACAGCGCGATCTTCTCGAGCTCCATGGCAACGGCGAGCATCTCGTCGCCACCGTGACCGGTTTCCTTGAGAACCTCGTGGCAGGCCTGCTGCATCAGCTTGGCGCGCGGATCGTAGTTCTTGTAGACACGGTGACCGAAGCCCATCAGGCGGACGCTGGAATTCTTGTCCTTCACCTTGGCGATGAATTCCGGAATCTTGTCGACGGTGCCGATTTCGGCGAGCATCTGCAGCGCGGCTTCGTTGGCACCACCATGCGCCGGTCCCCACAGGCAGGCGATGCCGGCGGCGATGCAGGCGAACGGATTGGCGCCCGACGAACCGGCGATGCGGACCGTCGAGGTCGATGCGTTCTGCTCATGGTCGGCGTGCAGCGTAAAGATCTTGTCCAGCGCTTTGGCGAGCACCGGATTGACCTTGTACTCCTCGCACGGCACGGCGAAGCACATCTTCATGAAGTTCGCCGCGAAATCGAGTGAGTTGGTCGGATACACGAAGGGCTGACCGATCGTGTACTTGTAGGCCATCGCCGCGAGCGTCGGGATCTTGGCGATCATGCGGATCGACGCGATGTCGCGCTGCTTCGGATCGTTGATATCAGTTGAGTCGTGGTAGAAAGCGGCAAGGGCGCCAACCGACGCGACCATCACGGCCATCGGATGCGCGTCGCGGCGGAAGCCCTGGAAGAAGCGGCTCATCTGGTCGTGAACCATGGTGTGGTTCGTGACCAATGCGTCGAACTTTGCCTTCTGCGCCTTGGTCGGGAGTTCCCCGTATAGCAGCAGATAGCAGGTCTCGAGGAAGTCGCCCTTCTCGGCGAGCTGCTCGATGGGGTAGCCGCGGTATTCGAGGATACCGGCATCGCCATCGATATAGGTGATCTTGGACTGGCAGCTGCCTGTCGAGGTGAAGCCGGGATCGTAAGTGAACATCCCGGACTGGGCGTAGAGCTTGCCGATGTCGATGACATCAGGGCCGACGGTCCCGCTGTGGATCGGCAGTTCGAAGCTCTTGCCGTCGACTGTCAGCGTTGCGGATTTGGTATTGGTTTTTGCGTCCATCGCGTGGTCCCCGATGAGATCGTTGAGGAGCCGGCAAGCCACCGACATTTCAGGAGAAATGGGGAGGCTAGCCGGGAATTCCAGAGCATTCGCCAGAATGCGTAGCGTATTGCTGTGTGCGCTGCAAGGCGGGCAAAAGCAGCCTACAGCTATGCTAAATAGATGCCTGATCGGCGAGCCGGTCCAGGCATTCCTGCCGTCCCAATACCGCCAGAACATCGAAAATGCCGGGCGATGTGGTCTTGCCGGTCAGCGCCACGCGAAGCGGTTGCGCAACCCCGCCAAGCTTGATGCCAGCTTCCTCGGCAAAGGCGCGGGTAGCGGCTTCGGCATTTGCTGCGGTCCAGTCGGTGACGGCTTCCAGTGCCGTGCGCAACTTGCCGATCAGCACACGGGTTTCCGGCGTCAGCGCGGCCTGCGCCTTCGGCTCCATCGCCAGTGGGCGATCGGCAAAGATGAAATTGGCGCCGTCGATCAGTTCGATCAGCGTCTTGGCGCGTTCCTTCAGGCCGGGCATGGCGCGCAACAACTGGGCGCGCGTGGTGTCGTTGAGCTTCGCCTTCAGTTCGGCTCCGCCGGGCACGTAATTCAGCACGTCCTCGAACATGGTCACGAGGGATTGATCGTCGGTGTGGCGGATGTAGTGACCGTTGAGATTTTCGAGCTTGGCGAAATCGAAGCGCGCGGCGGAACGGCCGATCCCCGACAGGTCGAAGGCGTCGATCATTTCCTGGGTCGAGAAGATTTCCTGATCGCCATGGCTCCAGCCGAGCCGCACCAGATAATTCCGCAGGGCGGCCGGCACATAGCCGAGCGCGCGATAGGCCTCGACGCCGAGCGCGCCGTGGCGCTTCGACAGTTTCGAACCATCAGGCCCATGGATCAGCGGAATATGCGACATGCTGGGGACGGTCCAGCCGAGCGCGTCGTAGATCTGCTTCTGGCGGGCGGCGTTGATCAGGTGGTCGTCGCCGCGGATGACATGGGTCACGCCCATGTCATGGTCATCGACCACCACGGCGAGCATGTAGGTCGGATTGCCGTCGCCACGCAGCAGCACGAGGTCGTCGAGATTCTCGTTCTGCCAGACCACGCGGCCCTGTACCTGATCCTCGATCACGGTCTCGCCGGTGAGCGGCGCCTTCAGGCGGATCGTCGGTTTGACGTCGGGGCGCGGATCCGACGGATCACGGTCGCGCCACAGCCCGTTATAGAGCTTGGACTTGCCCTCGGCGCGGGCGGTCTCGCGCATCTGTTGCAGTTCCTCGGCGCTGGCATAGCAGTAATACGCCTTGCCCTCGGCCAGCAGCTGTTCGGCGACTTCGCGGTGCCGGCCGGCACGGGCAAACTGGAAGACGGTGTCGCCATCCCACTCGATGCCCAGCCACTTCAACCCGTCGATAATGGCGTCGATCGCGGCGTCCGTTGAGCGTTCGCGGTCGGTATCCTCGATCCGCAGCAGCATCTTGCCGCCGGTCTTCTTAGCATAGAGCCAGTTGAACAGCGCGGTGCGTCCACCGCCGATATGGAGGAAGCCGGTCGGCGAGGGGGCGAAACGGGTAACGACGGGAGCGGTCATATCAGCGGGTTCGATCGAGTTCGGTGTGAGTGTTGGCGGGCGTTTATCACAACGACAGGGCGCTGTCTCACGGCGAATAAACGCGGATTTGGGGCCGGAACCGCATCGGAAAAGGCCCTTTCGCGGGACCCGGCCCCTGATCCGGCCTTGGCGCGGCCTTCCGGATTTGGCACATAGGGCGCAGCTTGAAAGGCAGCAAATGACAGACGAATCGGTATCCGACGCAGGCCGTGACTTCATCCGCGACATCGTTGCGGCGGACCTGCAATCCGGCAAGCACAAGAGCGTGGTGACGCGCTTTCCGCCGGAGCCTAACGGCTACCTGCATCTCGGCCATGCCAAGTCGATCTGCCTGAATTTCGGCGTTGCCGAGGAATTCGGCGGCCACTGCAACCTGCGTTTCGACGACACCAATCCGACCAAGGAAGAGCAGGAATATATCGACGCCATCCAGCGCGACGTCCGCTGGCTCGGCTTCGAGTGGGGCGAAGGCAACCTGCATTACGCCTCGG
Source organism: Tardiphaga sp. P4_G1 (assembly GCF_056401215.1). NCBI lineage: Bacteria > Pseudomonadati > Pseudomonadota > Alphaproteobacteria > Hyphomicrobiales > Nitrobacteraceae > Tardiphaga > Tardiphaga sp. P4_G1. The sequence goes on along the minus strand of NZ_JBFUJU010000001.1, from coordinate 688,734 downwards.
ACTATTTCGAGCAGCTCTATGACTGGGCGGTACATCTGATCCGCGCCGGCAAGGCCTATGTCGATGACCAGTCGCAGGAAGAAATCCGCTTTAAGCGTGGCACCCTGACGGAGCCCGGCCAGAACAGCCCGTTCCGCGATCGTCCGGTCGACGAGAACCTCGATCTGTTCGCCCGGATGCGTGCCGGCGAATTCCCGAACGGCGCCCGCGTGCTGCGCGCCAAGATCGACATGTCGTCGGGTAACATCAATCTGCGCGATCCCGTGATCTATCGCATCCTGCATGCGCATCATCCGCGCACGGGCGAGACGTGGAAGATTTATCCGAGCTACGACTTCGCCCACGGTCAGTCGGATGCCATCGAACACGTGACGCATTCGATCTGTACGCTCGAATTCGAGGATCACCGGCCGCTCTATGACTGGTGTCTGGAAAACTTGCCGGTGCCATCGCGGCCGCATCAGTATGAATTCGCGCGCCTCAACATGACCTACACGCTGCTGTCGAAGCGCGTGCTGACTGAACTCGTCCGCGGCGGCCATGTCACCGGCTGGGACGATCCACGGATGCCGACGCTGGCCGGCCTGCAGCGCCGCGGCATTCCTGCCGAAGCGCTGCGCGAATTCGTCAAGCGCATCGGTGTCGCCAAGGCCAACTCGACCGTCGATATCTCGATGTTCGACTTCGCCGTGCGCGAGACACTGAATCGCACGGCGCAGCGCCGCATGGCGGTGCTGAAGCCGCTGAAGGTGGTGATCGAGAACTACCCGGAAGGACAGACCGAGCAGCTCGAAGCCGTCAACCATCCCGATGATGCGTCGCTCGGCAACCGGCAGATTTCATTCGGCCGTGAGCTCTACATCGAGCATGACGACTTCATGGAAGAGCCGCCGAAGAAGTTCTTCCGCATGGCGCCAGGCCGCGAGGTCCGCTTGCGTTATGGCTACTTCATCACCTGCAAGGACGTCATCAAGAATGCCGCTGGCGAGGTGGTCGAACTGCGCTGCACCTATGATCCGGAAACCCGGGGCGGCAATGCGCCGGACGGCCGCAAGGTCAAGGCGACGATCCATTGGGTGAGTGCCGCAGATGCCGTGCAGGCGGAAGTACGCGTCTACAATCAGCTGTTCGCCGATCCGCAGCCCAATGCGACCGAGTTCGCATCGCAGCTCAATCCGGACTCGCTGGAGACGCTGACCGGCGCCATGCTGGAGCCGGCGCTGGCGAGCGATAACACAAGCGATGTCGTGCAGTTCGAGCGTCAGGGCTATTTCTGTCGCGACAAGGACTCAGCGCCCGGCAAGCTGGTCTTCAACCGCACCGTCGGTCTGCGCGACAGCTACGCCAAGCTCGCCTGAGCAACCCCAGGGATTAGTTTTCGTATTCTGCATCCGTTCCGCTAGTCGCCGCTTGTCCTTCGGATAGCATTCGGACGGGCGAGCGTGGCGTGCGGGCGTTCGATGGCGCGGAGCGGGGATCAGCAACAGCGGCGGGGCCGATCCGGCACGGCGACCACATGGCCGCCGCCGGCCACGGCAGGCGTCGCTGCCCCATCAGCGACGTCGTCAACGTCGGGCTTCGGGACGCTCTGGACGTGGGTGCGGGCCGAAGCTGGTCCCGGTCGCTTGCTGCCCTGGGTGCCGATCGCTTTCGGCACCGGCATCGCGCTGTATTTTGCCGCTGAGCATGAGCCGGTGGCCTGGGTTGCCGCTGCGACGGCAGGCCTTCTTTGCGTGGCTGCGTTTTTGCTGCGGCGGCAGCGATGGTTTCCCTTGATCTTGCTCATTGCGGCCATCGCGGCGGGCTTCGCGATGGCTGCCATGAAAACCGCGCGTGTGGCTCATGAGGTTCTGGCGAAGCCGCTCTATTCCGTCGCGATTACCGGCTTCGTCGAAACGCACGAGGAACGGGAGCGCACGGATCGCTTCGTGCTGCGCGTTGCCACGATGGACAGCCCGCGCGCCGCACCGAAGCTCACTCGTGTGCGGCTGTCGGTGAAGAAGGGCACGGCGCCTGCCGTCGGCAGCTTCGTCGAATTGAAGGCAAGGCTGCAGCCGCCGCTGTCGCCGCTCCGGCCGGGCAGCTACGACTTCGGACGCGATCTGTATTTTCAAGGGATCGGCGCATCCGGCTTCGTGATGGGCGGCATCAAGGCAGTCGATCCGCCGATACAGCCGAGTGTGGCGCTACGCTATTCGGCGACCATGCAGGGGCTACGCGACGCCATCGACGCGCGGATCCGCACAGTGCTCTCGGGCGATAGCCGCGCCATTGCTACGGCGCTGCTCACGGGCCGCCGCGATGCGATTTCGGCTGACGTCAATGATGCGATGTTCATCTCCGGCCTCGGTCATGTGTTGTCGATTTCTGGCTATCACATGGCCGTTGTCGCCGGCGTGGTGTTCTTTGCTATACGCGCACTGCTGGCACTGATCCCTGTCCTGACCGTGACATTCCCGATCAAGAAAGTCGCAGCGGCTGCGGCATTACTCGCAGCGCTATTTTATCTGCTGCTGTCGGGCGCCGAGGTCGCCACGCAGCGTTCGTTCTTCATGACGGCCGTCGTGCTGATTGCAGTCATGGTCGATCGCCGGGCGGTGACGTTCCGCACGCTGGCGGTGTCGGCAATGGTCGTGCTGATCGTCGCGCCGGAAGCGCTGGTGCATCCCAGTTTTCAGATGTCATTCGCGGCGACGCTGGGGCTGGTCGCATTGGTGCAGATCGGCATGCCCGCGCTGTTTGCCTCGCCCGATCATTCCGCGACGGCGCGCGTGGCACTATGGGGCGGACGCGAGATCGCGATGCTCGTACTGGCTTCGCTGGTCGCGGGCCTTGCCACCACGCCCTATGCCGCATTTCATTTCCATCGCGTCACGCCTTATGGCGTCGTCGCCAATCTCCTGGCGATGCCGGTGGTCTCGGCGTTGGTGATGCCGGCCGGCATTCTCGGTTTGGTGGCCATGCCGTTCGGCTTTGACGGTGTGTTCTGGCGGCTGATGGATGTCGGCATCCAGTGGATGATTGTCGTCACGCAATGGGTGGCAGCCTTGCCCGGCGCCATCGGCCGGATGCCGGCCTTTGGCACCGGGCCGCTGATATCAGCCAGTATCGGCATCATCGTGCTGGGATTGCTGCGCACGCCGTTGCGCTTCGCGGGGGCTGCCGTGCTTGCAATCTCGATTGTGTGGGCATTGCTGGTGAAGCAGCCCGATGTGCTGATCTCGGGTGACGGTCACAGCGTCGCGGTGCGGGGCAGGGACGGGCATCTCCACGTGATGCGCAGCGCCAAGGATACATTTTTGTTGAAAGAGTGGCTCGCCGGCGATGCCGATGCGCGTCTGCCGACCGATGCCTCCGTCAGCCACGGTGTGTCCTGCGACCGCGACGGGTGCATCGCGGCGCTGGCCGATGGCGCTTTGGTGGCGCTGGTTCTACAGCCGGATGCTTTCACAGATGATTGCGAGAAAGCGGCGCTGATCGTCACGACGAAACAACCGCCGAGGGATTGCCGTGCGCTGGTGATCGATCAGGACCGCCTGCAACGAAACGGTGCGGTAAGCCTGCAGCGAACCGCCAACGGCCTTGCGATCGATGCCGTGCGACCGCGTGGCCTGGACCGTCCGTGGTCACCAGCCATTCCCGATCAGCCTCTGTCCGATAGGTTGGAGACCAGTCGTCCGCCGCAAAACCGGCCGGTGGATGCGACGCCGGTGGAAACCGATCTTCAACCCGAAGATCAGTAATCCGCCGAGGCGCAAATCTCAGTAGCGGCGATACAGCCCGATCAGCTTGCCCTGAATGCGCACCCGGTTGGGTGGCAGGATACGGACCTCGTAGGCGTCATTCGCAGGCTCCAGCGCGATCGACGCGCCGCGGCGGCGGAAGCGCTTCAGCGTGGCTTCCTCGTCGTCGATCAGGGCCACCACGATGTCGCCAGTGTCGGCGCTTTCGTTGCGCTGGATCAGCACGGTGTCGCCATCGAGAATGCCGGCGTCCTGCATGGAATCGCCGCGCACTTCGAGCGCGTAATGTTCGCCGGAGCCGAGCATGTCGGCGGGCATGCTGATGGTGTGGCTGCGGGTCTGCAGTGCCTCGATCGGCGTACCTGCCGCGATCCGGCCCATCACCGGGATGGCAACTGTGCGGCCATTGTCATCATCGCCGCTGTTGCTAGCGATGCTGGCGGCGGAACGCACCTTGCCAAGCGTGCCTTCGATGACGCTGGGCGTGAAGCCGCGGCGGCCGGTACCGCCGGTGACCGGCGCGCCGAGCTCTGGCAGCTTGATGACTTCGATGGCACGGGCGCGGTTGGGCAGACGGCGTATGAAGCCGCGTTCTTCCAGTGCGGTGATCAGACGATGGATGCCGGATTTGGAGCGCAGGTCGAGCGCATCCTTCATCTCGTCGAAGGAGGGCGGGACGCCAGCTTCCTTCAGCCGTTGATCGATGAATCGCAGGAGTTCGTATTGTTTGCGCGTGAGCATCTGAAGCCATCCTCAGTTGACGGTGTCGGCCGCCGCGTGCGTTTCAAAGGGCCTTCGAACAGTGAGCCTCAATCCAGAGACGATCGTTCGAAGATCGGTTGCGCGAGTTCGGGCACTCTCAAACTACTCAAAGCCACAGAATCTCGAAACAAATCATGAACGAACACTATATGTTCCATATGTGTTCTGCAATGCTTAATTTGCCGTCAACAGAACGCACGTTGAGCGAGGTTTGAGGAGGCTGTTCCTCACCAGTCGTCGACCCTCTACGGACATGGAAAATGCTTCCGCGGTCGCTTGGGCTACGCGGACGTCATGCGCCCAATGGGCGGCGGCGGAGTTGTGGAGCCGGTCGCCAGCGAGCGCTGAACCATGATCGTGTCGGCCCAGCGGCCCGAGCGATAGGCGACGCCGGGCAGCAAGCCGACGCGCGCAAAGCCAAAGCTCTCATGCAAGCCGAGCGAGGCCGTGTTGTCGGCATCGATGTAGCCGATGATCTGCCGAAAGCCGGCCGCCGCGCAGACGTCGATCAACTCGCGCATCAGCAGCCGGCCGATGCCTCGGCCGACATGCCCGTGGTGGATATAGATCGAATGCTTGACCGTGTAGCGATAGGCCGGTCGCTTCCGAAACAGCACCACATAGGCGTAGCCGATGACCTCGCCGCCTTGCGTGGCGACGAGGTGCGGGAACCGTTTGCTGCGCAGGTTCTTGCGCCGGTCTCTGAGATCGTCGGGCTGCGGCGTGTCGGCGTCGCTGACGCCTTCCTCAACGCCTTGCCGGATGTGCCGGCGATAGATCGCCAGCATGGCATCGACGTCGGTGTCGCGTGACGGTCGGATGACGACCGGCTGTTCGAGTTCCGTTGGCAAATCAGGCTCCTTACGTGCTCCCTATTCGGAGACCACGTAAGTGTAAAGTCGGATCCGGCCATTGGCGTCGACCTTGCGGTAGATGCCCTGGATTTCGACGTCGAAGCCCGGGAAGGTGTTGAAGCAGGTCTCGAACATCCTGAGATAATCGATCATCGGCTTTGACCGTTCAGTGAGCCGTTCTCCGGGGACGATCGTGGCGATGCCGGGCGGGTAGACCACGAACGGCGTCGTCGCGACGCGCCCGAAGATCTCATCGATGGGGAGGTAATCGACGTCGTTGCGCACCAGACAGCGCGCAGCATCATGGGGCGACATGGCGATCTCCGGCAGATGGTCAGCGGAGAATTGCCTGGTCTGAAGTTCGCTCACATTGGCCTCGCGGAAGAACCGGTGCATGTCGCCGCACAGATCCCGCAGGCGTATGCCCGCATAACGCGCCGGCCTGCGCCGCGCGAATTCCGGGATGACGTCTTCAAGCAGAGCGTTGTCGTCATGAAACTTCTTGAAAGCGACGAGGCCCGATATCAGCGTGCCGGCCTTGCTGGCTTCCACGCCGGGCGTCAGCAGGAAGAGCAGCGAGTTGAGATCGTTTTTCTCCGGCACGATGCGGTTTTCGCGCAGGAACTGCGCCACCACCGGAGCAGGGATGCCGTGTTCCGCATAGCCGCCGGTGGTGCGGTCGAAGCCGGGTGTCAGCACTGTCAGCTTGTTGGGATCGGTCATGGTGAAACCGGCTTCCATGCCGGGGAAGCCATGCCAAGCGGCGTCAGGCGCGAGCTGCCAATAAGCCGGATTGGTGGCCAGCTGGTCAGTGCCGATGCTTTCCCAGGGCACATTGTGAACAGCGCCTTCGCTGGCTGCGTCGGGAATCGCGACGCGCTCGGGCACGAAGGGTTCGAAGAACCAGCGACGCTCGGCGCGGGTTTCCTTCTCCTCGAATTCGCGGCGGACGGCGCGCATCTTCTTGCGCAGTTCGATGCCGAGCCGGATCGTATCGTCCCACAACACTTCGCCGGAGCGGCCCTTCATCATCTGCGCGCCGACATCCAATGATGCGAACAGCGGATAGAACGGCGAGGTCGAGGCGTGCTGCATGAAGCTTTCGTTGAAGCGCCGATGCTCGACGCGGCGCTTCTGGCCGCGGATGTGGCGATCCTTCATGTGGATCTGCGACGCCTGCGAGAAGCTCGCGAGCTGCTTGTGGGTCGACTGCGTCGCGATGATGCCCGGCGAATCCGGGCCGAGCTCTTTGAGCCCCATGGCGAAGCGACCGGCATAGAGCGGGTGGAATTTCATGAAACCCGCCCAGGCTTCGTCGAACAGAATGTAATCGCAGAGATGGCCGATACGCGCGATGATCATCTCGGCGCTGTAGATGGTGCCGTCATAGGTGCACTGTTCGACCACGGCGACGCGGAACGGGCGCGGACGCTTCCAGGCCTCGGGATCCGTGACGAGCGGGTTGATACGGATGCGCTCGCGCAGCGCGTCCTCGTCGAGCGCGTCCCAGTTCATCGGGCCGATCAGGCCCCAGGGATTGCGCGTCGTTGGCACATAGATCGGCACACCGCCTGAAATCATCAATGCGCCATGCAAAGCCGCCTTGTGATTGTTGCGATCGAACAGCACCAGATCGCCATCGGTAACCAGAGCCGATAGCGCGACCTTGTTGGAGGTCGAGGTGCCGTTGAGCACGAAATAGGTTTTCTCCGCCCCGAAGATCTGCGCGGCTTCCTTCTGCGCCTGCAGCGCGGGGCCCTCATGAGTTAGCAGGTCGCCGAGATCGAGCACCGAGTTGTCGAGGTCGTCGCGGAACACCGCTTCGCCGAGATGTTCCATGAACACCCGCCCGATCGGGCTGCGGCTGTAGAACACGCCGCCATTGTGCCCGGGGCAGGTCCAGAGCTGGTTGCCTTCCTCGGCATAGTCGACCAAAGCGCCGAAGAACGGCGTCTTCAGCGTCTCGGCATATTGCTTCAACCGGCTGATGAGATTCTTGGCGATGAACGGCGGGGTTTCCTCGGACAGGAAGACATAGCCGTCGATGAAATCGAGCACCTCGACCGGGACGTCTTCAAACCGCTTGCGACGGATCAGCAGGATGATGGGGAAATCGAGGCCCCGTTTACGCATCAGGTTGATCAGCGCCGCGGTCTTGCCTTCGAGGCCCTTCTTGCCCCAGTCGACCACCATGCAGCCGATCGCCGCGTCGGTCTGGACCGCGATCGTGGCGTCTTCGAGCTTGCGCGCCTTGACGACCTCGAAGCCGGAACGCTCGATCTCATCGACGATCTGATTGAGGCGAATGCCCTCGAGATCGTCGGCGTCGAATGTTGGCATCGCAAACAGGAAATTGAAGCGTTTGAAATAGTCCATTTGTGCACCGATCTTGTTTCGCAGCGATGTCTCGCTGCGTTACGTGACAATTCAGTGACTGAAGCCGCGTTAAGGTATCTCAGTCAGAAAAAAGCTCAGAGAACATGCCGCGCGGCGGAAGTTCCGGTGGCCCGGCATCCCATCGCGCATCTCGGCCTTTAAACAGGCAGTCGCATGATCGCGCAGGAATCACCAGCGGCGGCGGCGGGAGCGAATGGCTTGCGGATCAGAAGTCCTTCGGCGACAGCCAGATTTCCCAGCAGCGACGAGTCCTGCTTGATGACCGGCGTCGCCACGACGGTGCCGTCGGCCCGGGTCTCGAGGCGCGTGCGCAGGTAATCCTCGCGCTGGTCGTTGGCGGCGAGGTCGCGGCCGAGCACCGCGGGTTCGAGCGCGTGAGCGACCTCGATTCGGCCGGACAGCGCGCGCAGCAGCGGCACCATGAACAGGAAGCCGCAGACATAGGACGAGACGGGATTGCCGGGCAGGCCGATCACGCGCATGCCCTGGCGGCGTCCGTGCATCATCGGCTTGCCCGGCCGCATGGCGATGCGCCAGAACGCCATCTCGACGCCGGCATTGATCAGGGATTGCTGCACGAGGTCGTGGTCGCCGACCGACGCGCCGCCGGTGGTGATCAGCACGTCCGCCTTCAGATCGATCGCGCGCTGAATGGCCGATGTGGTCGCCTCCAGCGTGTCGACGGCGATACCGAGATCGATCACCTCGGCGCCTTCGGCACGGGCCAGCGCACGCAGCGCGAAGCCATTGGAGAGCACGATCTGGCCGGGGCCGGGGACCGCGCCGGGCATGACCAGTTCGTCGCCGGTGGCGAGCACGGCAACGACCGGCCGTCGCCGCACGGGCAGTGACGGATGGTTCATCCCGGCAGCAAGCGCTAGGTCGCGATCGGTAAGGCGGGTGCCGGCGCGCAGCAGCACATCGCCTTCGTTGAAATCGACGCCAGCCGGGCGGATATGCTTGCCGGAAATCGCGGCCTCGTTGATCCCGACGATATCGCTATCGCGCGTAGTATCTTCCTGGATCACGACGGCGTCGGCGCCAGCGGGCAAAACGCCGCCGGTGAAGATTCGCAGGGCTTCGCCGGTCTGCAGCGGGCGGTCGAACGGCTTGCCTGCGGCGATCTCGCCGATGACGCGGAGCTTGGCGCCCAACTTCGCATCGGCGGCGCGCACGGCATAGCCGTCCATCGCTGACATGGGCTCCGGTGGTTGCGTTCGCAGCGAAGCGATGTCGCGGGCGAGCACGCGGTGGAACGCGTCTTCCAGCGGCACCATCTCCTCAGGCAGCGCATCGGCGCCCGCGAGAATCGCGGCCATGGCATCGGTAACCGGCATCAGGGCCATCGCGGGGATCTCCGGCAGTGTGGGCGCCCGTCATAGCGGAGAGCGGGAGCGGACGCAAAACCACCGGCGCTTTGGCAGGGCAGGGAAACACGGTAGACATCGGCGATCATGACCGACAACCACGCTGCAACCGACGATGAAGCGCCTGTCTGGCGGGAGGATGTCGATGCGCTGGCATTCCGGCCGTCCGGCCATTGCGGGCTGTGCATGGTGCACCGTCATGCGTTCCGGACGCTGCTCCGGCGTTACCCGTCGCCGGAGGAATGCGCGGCCTATTTCCGCGACCACAGAGACGTGTTCCAGGCGGCGGCCGGCGCCAAGCTGGTGCGTGCGCCGGTGGCGGCAGATGCGAATTTTCATCTGACCAGCCGCGATCTCGCCCGCGCGATGCAAAATTAACGGTCGCGCCGCCGGTGCAACTCGGCTAAATTGGCCGTCTATTTCGCGAGGATTCCGATGCAACAGACCCAGACCGCCCAGATCTCCGCCGTGACCACTGACGTCAATGTCGTCGTGCAGGCTGTTCTGGCCATGGCGCTCGGTCTGTTCATCGTCGGTGTGGTCGGCTTCTCGCATATCAGCGCCGTCCACAATGCGGCCCATGACACGCGCCACGCCAACGCATTCCCCTGCCACTGAGACATGTCCGTCTTCAGGTCGATCGTTTTCTCGGCAGCGCTGGCTGGCGTGATCACTGGTGCTGCCATCACCGGCGCCCAGATGGTCGGGACCATTCCCCTGATCCAGAAAAGCGAAGTTTATGAGCGCAAGGCGGAAGCGCCGGCTGCTGTTGCGCCGACGGCTGCCGCGCAGCCCGCCCATACGCACGACCAAGGCGCCGCCGCCCATAGTCATGAGGCCGAATGGGAGCCCGCCGAGGGCTTGCAGCGCAATGCCTTCACCACCGGCGCCAATATCCTGACGGCCATCGGCTTCGCGTTGCTGCTGGCCGGCATCTTCGCGCTGCGCGGCCGGGCCGTGGGTTGGCGGGAAGGGCTGTTCTGGGGCCTCGGCGGTTTCGTTGTCTTCACGGCGGCGCCCGGCCTCGGCCTGCCGCCGGAATTACCGGGAATGCCTGTCGCCGACCTCACACTGCGCCAGACCTGGTGGATCGGCACTGCCTGCGCCACTGCGGCGGGGCTCGGCCTGCTCGTCTTCCGCAAGGCGTCATGGGCTGCCATTTTAGGCCTCGGCCTGATCATCCTGCCGCATCTGATCGGCGCGCCACAGGCGCCCGCTGGTCATACGGACGTCCCCGAAACGCTGTCGCACAGTTTCGTCGTTGCGGCGGTCCTGACCAGCCTGCTGTTCTGGGCACTGCTCGGCGTCCTCACCAGCATCGCCTTCCAGCGCATCTCGCGGACCTAAAGCCCGAGTGCCTTGAGCGCCTCGGCGACCGATGTCGGCGAGGTGACGTGGACGGCCTGCAATCCGCAAGCGCGAGCGGCCTCGATATTGTCGGCAAGATCGTCGAAGAACACGATGCGGTCGGCGGGGATGCCGATTTCCGCGATGACGTGCTCATAGGATTTTGCATCGGGCTTGCGAAGCCCGATCGAGGACGACAGAAACACCGCGCGGAAGTGACTGAGCAGATCGGCATGGTGTTCCGAGAAATGCGTGACATGCGCGACATTGGTGTTTGAGAACGAGTAGAGCGGCCAGCGCTTCGAGGCATGCGCGAGGAGTTCGGCGATGCCCGGCATCTCCCCGACGAAGATCGCATTCCAGCCTTCGAGAAATTGTGCCGGCGTCAGATCGATACCGAGCGTGTCGTGCAGATGCGCAAAGAATGCGTCGTCGGAAATCTCGCCGCGCTCGTGTCGCATATAGACGTCGCCGCGCGCAAACCGGCTCACGATCTCGTCCGGTGTACACTGCGCGTAGTCCGACCAGACCTTCAGCACGCGCGTGAAATCGATATCCAGCACGACGCGGCCAAGATCAAACAGCAGGGCGTCTGCGGAATTTGGCGTAAGCGACATCGTCATCTGTATCTTTTGGCTCAACGATTGAACATGTGCGGCGCAGGTTAGCGGATGATGGCAGAAAATCCTTGCCTCCGCGTGACAAACCGTCCCGATATTTCTGTTGCCTAGGCAACTAATTCGTGAGAGCCTTTCCAAAGAGGGCGCTACCTAGAGCAGTCAACTGCCGGGCCCTGCAGGGAGAGAAACGATGGTGGACCGCTTGTGCGGGACAGCGATTGATGACGCGCGAGTAACGCGTGGTGGTCTAGCCGGTTACCGCGCCGAGATTGCCGTGAATGCGTCGCAGCAAGTCGATCAGCACTTCGCGTTCGCTTTCATCCAGACAGGACAGCAGCTTTCGCTCGCGTTCCAGCGCGGTCACGATGACGGCGTCATGGGTCGTGCGACCCTTCGTGGTCAGCGTAATCGAATGGGTGCGCGCGTCGTCCGGGTCGGCATTGATGGCGACCAGGCCGCGCTCTTCCAGCATGGCAAGCGTGCGGCTGACCGGTCCCTTGTCGAAGCCGATGACGTGGCAGATGCGCGAGGCGGGAATGCCGGGCTCGATGGCCAGCAGCGACATGATGCGCCACTCGGTGACATTCACGCCAAAGCGCTTCTGATAGAGCGCGGTCGCGTTGCGCGAGAGCTTGTTCGCAATGAAGGTGATGAAGGCCGGCACATAGCGCTCAAGATCGAGCAACTGCCCGCCTTTCGAAGCGGGCGCTTTCGCGGCGACAGTCCTGACATTGACCTTTGTCACTTTCGCCTTGGCGGGCTTTCGAACCGTTTTTCCCGATCCATTCTTGCTCATGCACCACGATCCTGCCTGCCAGCGTGACGTCGTCGAAATCGGCGAGATCACGTGGTTCTGAGGAATAGAGACACGCAGCCACAATTGCCAACAAGAAAATATGGGAGATTCACATGGTCGCCACGGTCACGACGGCATCGTCCCACACCCCGCCGGTGCTGTCCTTTGGCGGAGCCTTGCCGAACGACGCATCGTCTCAGCCCGTCGTCCACCTCGACGTCGATCCCTTCGCCATGGACTTCTTCGCCGATCCTCACCCCACCCACGAGGTGCTGCGTGAGGCCGGGCCCGTGGTGTATCTCGACAAATGGAACGTCTACGCGGTCGCGCGCTATGCCGAAGTTCATGCAGTCCTGAACGATCCTGCGACGTTCTGCTCGAGCCGCGGCGTGGGTCTTAGCGACTTTGCCAGGGAGAAACCGTGGCGCCCGCAGAGCCTCATCCTCGAAGCCGATCCGCCGGCGCATACGCGCACGCGCGCGGTACTCAACAAGGTCCTGTCACCCGCGGTGATGAAGCAACTGCGCGATGGCTTCGCTGCGGCGGCCGATGCCAAGGTCGACGAACTGCTGGAGCGGCGCAGTTTCGACGCGGTCGCGTATCTTGCCGAAGCCTATCCACTATCGGTGTTCCCCGATGCGATGGGACTGCAGAAGGAGGGCCGCGAAAACCTGCTGCCTTATGCCGGTCTTGTCTTCAATGCCTTCGGTCCGCCGAACCAGCTGCGCCAGGACGCCATCGAACGCTCTGCGCCGCATCAGGCCTATGTCGCCGCGCAATGCCAGCGCGACAATCTCGCGCCCGGCGGTTTCGGCGCCTGCATCCATGCGCGGGTCGACACCGGCGATATCACCGCCGACGAGGCGCCGCTGCTGGTGCGCTCATTGCTGTCAGCAGGGCTGGACACGACGGTGAACGGTATCGGCGCTGCCGTTTATTGCCTGGCGCGCTACCCGCAAGAATTCGCGCGGCTGCGCAGCGACCTGTCGCTGGCGCGCAATGCTTTCGAGGAGGCCGTGCGTTACGAAAGCCCCGTGCAGACCTTCTTCCGCACCACGACGCGCGACGTCGAGATCAGTGGTTGTCGTGTCGGTGAGGGCGAGAAGGTGCTGATGTTCCTGGCCGCCGCCAACCGCGATCCGCGCCGGTGGGCCGATCCCGAACGCTACGACATCACCCGCAAGACGTCCGGCCATGTCGGATTCGGCTCCGGCATCCACATGTGCGTCGGCCAGCTCGTGGCACGTCTGGAGGGTGAGGTGATGCTGTCCGCATTGGCGCGCAAGGTCGCATCGATCGAGATCACCGGCGAGGTCAAGCGCCGTTACAACAACACGCTGCGCGGGCTCGAAAGCCTGCCGGTCACCTTCACGCCTGCCTGAGGATTCCATGCCGAGCATTACGTTCATTCATCACGACACCCGTGCCGAGACAGTCCGCGCCAATAATGGCGATAGCGCCATGTATACGGCGCTGCTGCATGGCATCGACGGCATTACGGGCGAATGCGGCGGCGGCGCGGTCTGCGCCACCTGCCACGTCTATGTCGACGACAGCTGGCTGGGCAAAGTTGGCGCAGTCGGTGCCGACGAGGATGAGTTGCTGGAAGGCGTCGCCAGCGAGCGGCTGCCGAACAGCCGGCTGTCGTGCCAGATCAAGATCACCGAGGCGCTCGATGGCCTCGTGCTCCGACTGCCGGAGCGACAGGTGTAACTCGCAAGCAAGACCGCGACCGGCAACGTCCGGACCCGCGCAATCAAGGTAGAGGGGAGAGACGACAATGAAGGGCTTGAAGACAGTTTTGGCTGCTGCGGCATCCTGCGTGATGGCGACGGCAGTCCAGGCGCAGGTGTCCGACGATGTGGTGCGGGTCGGTGTGCTCAACGATATTTCCGGCGTGTTCCAGGACACCAACGGCATGGGCTCGGTGGAAGCCGCGCGGATGGCCGCCGAGGATTTCAATGGCGGCGGCAAGAATATCAAGGTCGAGATCGTCTATGCCGACCATCAGAACAAGGCGGATGTCGGCGCCGCCATCGCGCGCAAATGGCTCGATGTCGAGAAGGTCGATGCCATCGTCGACGTGCCGAATTCATCGGTGGGTCTCGCCATCAACAATATCGCCCGCAACACCAGGATGACGTTCCTGGCCTCGTCGACGGCGACCTCGGACCTCACCGGCAAGGACTGCTCGCCGAACACCATCCAGTGGGTCAACGACGCCTGGGCCACCGGCAACACCACCGCGGCGGCGATGATGCAGCGGGGCGGCGACGACTGGTACTTTCTCACGGTGAATTACGCGCTGGGGCAGGGCATCGAGGCCGAAGCCACCAATTACATCACGAAGAACGGCGGCAAGGTGCTGGGGTCATCGAAGCACCCGCTCGGCACCTCCGATTTCGCCTCGCTCTTGCTGCAGGCGCAGAGCTCGAAGGCCAAGGTGATCGGCCTGGCCAATGCCGGCGCCGATGCCATCAATGCGGTGAAGCAGGCCGGCGAGTTCGGCATGCAGGACGGCCCGCAGAAGCTGGTCGCGTTCCTGATCTTCATCAACGACGTTCACGGCATGGGCCTGAAGACCGCGCAGGGCCTGTTGCTGACGGAATCCTTCTACTGGGACATGGATGATGACACCCGCGCCTTTGGCAAACGCTTTGCGGCGCGGCCAGGCATGAACGGCAAGATGCCGAGCGCCAATCAGGCGGGCGTCTATGCCTCCACGCTGGCCTATCTCAATGCCGTGGCCGCCAAGGGCAGCGACGATGCCAGTGTCGTCGTACCGCAGATGAAGACCTTCAAGGGCAAGGACAAGCTGTTCGGTGAGGTCACAATCCGCGCCGATGGCCGTGTCATTCACCCGATCTACCTGTTCGAGATCAAGAAGCCGGCGGAGTCGAAGGGGCCATACGACTATTACAAGCTGCTCTCGACCATCCCTGCCGAAAAGGCGTTCCGGCCGATGGCCGAGGGTGGTTGTCCGATGATCAAATAGCCTATCGCGCATCGATACCGGCAACATCAGTCGTTCCCGGTATCGATGTGGGGCCAGTTGCGGGAATTGGCGGATCGGTAGGTAACTTGCTGCTCCGCAGAAAATACATGCGGGCTATTTCAAACCTAAAAGGCTATTCCACGTACCTAATGACATCGAAACCCTTTGATTTAAAGGATTTGGAATGTCGATTATGGTTGGATTGATGGCCTTGCTGCTGCCGCCTGCTGCGTGGTTGCTGGTCAAACGATATGAGCGTCATCTCGATGCGCAGATCGGGCCGTGGATCGTCAGTGAGATGAAGCCGCAGCGCAGCCGGCAGCGTCTCCTGCGCGAGCACCGTGATGATAGCGATCGCTGAAATCCGCCCCTATTCAGGTTACCGCAAAACTTACAACGCGCGCGCGTAACTAAGTAGTGCGCATTCACACTTGGCCTCGTCCTGCTTGGTAGTGCTGATCCCGCCACGAGCACCAGCCTGGATGTCTCATCCGTCCGGTTGGTCGCTTGATCTGGCCCGGGACCGCCGCCAAACACCCCCCATGTCGCGCGCGGTCCCGGTTATTGTTCGTAAACAAGATCGATGACGGCGCAGGATCGCGATTTAGCAGTGATGACGCGCTCTGGGACCTTCATGAGAAATTGCGCGTCGTGCTGGCCGCAAAGATGGTTGCGCGGCGACAGCAGCTTGATGAGCGCCTGCGCGATCTCGAACAGTTCGCGATTTTGTCGAAGCGTGCTGTCGCAGCATTGCGGTCGATGGCCGAGGGCGGTTGTCCAATGATCAAGTGACGGCCACTTGTTCGATGTCGCTGGCGATCATCGGGAATAATTTGCGGCAACCGGTGTTCTGAGGATGGGGGCCCACACCTGCGACGGGAGTGTGCCATGCTCAGGAAAATGTTGATCGGACTTGCCACAATTGCGGCCATCGGCATGACGTCCGTGCCGATGGATGCTTCCGCGCGCGGCGGCGGGGGCGGCCACGGCGGTGGTGGCGGGCACGGGGGCGGTTTCCACGGTGGTGGCGGTTTTCACGGAGGTGGCTTCCACGGAGGTGGCTTCCGCGGCGGCGGTATGGCCATGGGCGGCCTGCGCGGCGGCGGGTTCGGTGCAACTCGTTTCGCCGCCATGCCCGGTGGAGCACGCTTCGCCGGAATGTCCAATCGAGGCTTCCATCACTTCGGCCACCATAATCGTCACTTCCGGAATTTCGCCCCGTTTGTGATCGGATTCGGTTCGTCCTACGCCTATGCGGGCTATCCGTATTACGACAACTGCTATGACGTTATACGGGTGCGGACTTATCACGGTTGGCGATGGCGGCGCGTGTATGTCTGCGGCTGACGCCGGGCGACCGCGGAGTCTTCAATTCGCGGCGTTGTCCGTGACCAGATAGTGCCCGGACTTGCCACCCTTTTTCTCGACGAGGTGGATGCCCTCGATGCGGACACCGCGCTCGACGGCCTTGATCATGTCGTAGATTGTCAGGCATGCGACGGAGACGGCCGTCAGCGCTTCCATCTCGACGCCCGTGGGGCCCGTGACCTTGACCGACGCACGTACGCGGCAGCCCGGCAGTTTCTTGTCGGGCGTGATGTCCAGCGTGACTTTGGATAGCGCCAGCGGATGGCACAGCGGGATCAGATCCGATGTGCGCTTTGCCGCCATGATGCCGGCGATACGCGCCGTGCCGAGCACATCGCCCTTCTTGGCATTGCCGGAGACGATCATGTCGAGCGTCGCCTTGCTCATGATCACCAGACCTTCGGCCACCGCGATGCGTTCGGTCGCCGGTTTCTCCGACACATCGACCATGCGGGCCTCGCCCGAGGAATCGATGTGGGTGAGGGCCGGGGCCTGCTTCGATTTTTTCGTCTTGCCGGCCATGATCAATGCGTTCCGTTCGCGCGCTTGAGCAGCGTTTGCGTTGCCGCTGTTACGTCCGCCTGCCGCATCAGGCTTTCGCCGACCAGGAAGGTGGAAATGCCGACGCGCTCGAGACGTGCAAGATCAGCCGGCGTGAAGATGCCGCTTTCGCCGACCTTGAGACGATCCTTCGGGATCATCGGCGCCAGCGTTTCGCTGGCGGTCAGCGTGGTCTCGAAGGTGCGCAGATTGCGGTTGTTGATGCCGATCATCGGCGAGCGCAGGTTCAGCGCGCGTTCCAGCTCCGGCTGGTCGTGGATTTCGATCAGCACATCCATGCCCTGGTCGATGGCGGCGTCTTCGATGTCACGCGCCTGCGCATCGTCGAGTGCAGCCATGATGATCAGGATGCAATCGGCGCCATGGGCGCGCGCCTCGACGACCTGATAGGTGTCGAACATGAAGTCCTTGCGCAACACCGGCAGTTTGACGGCGGCGCGGGCGGCGACCATGAAGTCGAGGTGGCCCTGGAATGACGGCGTATCGGTCAGGACCGAGAGGCATGCAGCGCCGCCGGCCTCATAGGCCTTGGCCAGCGTCGGCGGATCGAAGTCTTCGCGAATGAGCCCCTTGGACGGCGAGGCCTTCTTGATTTCGGCGATCAGCGCGAACTCGTTCTTGTCGAGCTTTTTGTGGATCGCGGTCATGAAGCCGCGTGGCGCCGGCGCAGCCTTGGCCAGCGCTTCGATGGAAGCGATGGGATGGGCGCGTTTCGCCGCCGCGATTTCTTCGCGCTTGTAAGCTTCGATCTTGGTCAGGATGTCGGACATCGTCGTCTCACAGGTTTGCGTTGGAGACGGCGACCAGTCGCTTCAGCTTCTCCAGCGCTGCGCCGCTGTCGAGCGACTTCTGACCGAGTGCCACGCCTTCCTTCACGTCCTTGACCTTGCCGGCCACGATCAGCGCCGCGGCAGCATTGAGCAGCGCGACGTCGCGGAAGGCGCTCGGCTTGCCGTCGAGGACGGCCTGCAGCGAGGCGGCGTTTTCCTGGGCGTCGCCGCCCTTCAGGGAATCCGGACCGGTGCGCGGCAGGCCCGCGTCCTCGGGCGAAATCTCGAAGCTGCGGATATTGCCGTTCTCCAGGGCTGCCACAAAGGTCGGGCCGGTGAGCGTGATCTCATCGAGGCCGTCGGAGCCGTGCACCACCCAGGCGGATTCGGAGCCGAGATTCTTCAGCACCTGTGCCAGCGGCAGCACCCACTGCCGCGAGAACACGCCGACCATTTGCCGGGTGACGCCGGCGGGATTGGACAGCGGTCCAAGCAGATTGAAAATCGTGCGGGTAGCGAGCTCGACACGGGTCGGGCCGACATTCTTCATCGCGGGATGATGCGCCGGCGCAAACATGAAGCCGATGCCTGTCTCTCTAAGGCAGCGGCTGACGTCGTCGGGCGTGAGATCGATCCTGACGCCGAGGGCCGCCAGCACGTCGGCCGCGCCGGAGCGCGACGACAGCGCACGATTGCCGTGCTTGGCCACCGGCACACCGCAGCCGGCGACGATGAACGAGGCGCAGGTCGAGACATTCACGGAGCCGGAGCCATCGCCGCCGGTACCGACCACGTCGACAGCGCCGGCCGGTGCGTCGACCCGCAGCATCTTGGCGCGCATCACCTCAACCGCGCCGGTGATCTCGTCCACGGTCTCGCCGCGCACGCGCAGCGCCATCAGCAGGCCGCCCATCTGCGAAGGCGTGGCTTCGCCCGACATCATGCTGTCGAAGGCCGCCGAGGCTTCCTCACGCGAGAGGGAGGCGCCGGTCGCGACCTTGGCAATGATTGCCCTGAGATTGTCCATCGGATGCTTTCAGAGTGATGCACATCTCATTGCAGGCGACATCTGCGACGAAGCCATCCAGCCTTTGCTTGTTGCTTCTGGATGGCTTCGCTGCGCCCGCAATGACGACGTGGGTTTCCTAATTGGTGTTGCTGTTCGCGGCACCAGTGGCGATCGCAACGGCTTCCGCGTTGATCTTGGTGCCGATCTGCGTCTCGAGCCTGGTGACATACTGCGCGACCTGTTCGTCGGTCAGCCCGCGCTGCAGCGTCTCCTTGAGCTTCTTGGCATCTTCGGAGGCCATATCAACCGCAGGCGCGGTGACATCGGTGATCCGGTAGACGATCCATTCCGACGGCGTGGCACCCTGCGCCTGCCCGGCAGAATCCTTGACGCCGCGGAATACGGACTGGATCACGCCGGCCGACAGGGCAGGGTCGCTCGCGTCGCGCTTGAATGGCGCGGAGGTCACGACCTTGAGTCCGGCTGCCGCGGCTTCGTCGGCGAGCTTGGCACCGCTTTCGAGCTTCTTCGCCATGTCGACAGCCTTGTCGCGCAGACGCGTGGTGATCTGCTCTTCGCGCCAACGTGCCTCGACCTGCGGCTTCACTTCGTCGAGCGTACGGTCGCGCGCCGGGGTGACGCCGAGCACGTCGTACCAGATGTAACCGCCGCCGGCCTGCAATGCGTCGTTGTCGACGCCGACATCGCTGTTGAAG
Organism: Tardiphaga sp. P4_G1; assembly: GCF_056401215.1. Classification (NCBI taxonomy): domain Bacteria; kingdom Pseudomonadati; phylum Pseudomonadota; class Alphaproteobacteria; order Hyphomicrobiales; family Nitrobacteraceae; genus Tardiphaga; species Tardiphaga sp. P4_G1. Next base: position 669,429 of record NZ_JBFUJU010000001.1, on the reverse strand, counting down.
GCCTGGGTCACGACGTCCACACCCGTGGGCAGGCCGGCAACGGGCTGGCCGTCCGGCGTACGGCCGGAGCGATCGACGGCCTCGATGGTGACGGCGGTGAGGCCGAGCTTCTTGGCGGTATCGACGACATTGGCTCCGCCACCGCGTTCGTCTTCGATCTTGTTGTGCATGTCGGACACGACGGCGCGGGCGCGCTCGATGGCGATATCGCGCTTCAGGTTGGCGGCAACGCTGTCATAGCTCGGCGTCGTGCCGGCCTGAACTTTGCCGACCTTGACCAGCGTCACGCCGAACCGTCCGGTGATCGGCTGGCTGATACCGTCGGGTGCCAGCGAGAAGGCGGCATTGGCGACGGAGGGATCGATGATGCCCGCTTTGGCAACCATGCCGAGATCGATGTCGGAGGCGGACAGGCCGCGTTCCTTGGCGAGGTCCTCGAACTTGAACGTATCGTTCAGCTTGGCGCGGCCGGCTTCAGCGTCCGCTGCATTCGGGAAGACGATCTGCGAGATCTGGCGCTGTTCCGGCGTGGAGAGCTTGTCCTTGCGCTCCTCGAACACTTTCCTGGCGTCGTCGTCCGACACCGTCGACCACTTCGCCATCTCATCAGGCGTCAAAGCGAGGAAGGCGATCTTGCGATATTCGGGAGCGCGGAACTGGGTCTTGCGCTCGTCGAAATAGGCGGCGAGGGCTTCGGGCGAGGGCGCCTCAATGGTCCCGGCCTGTGCAGCATCGAGCTTCACGTAATCGATGGTGCGGGTCTCGTTCTGGTAGCGGCTCAGCGCCTCGATCATCGTCTTCGGCGGCTCGACGCCTGACGTGACGGTGCCGGCGATCTGGCGGCGCAGCGACACCTTGCGCTGTTCGGCGATGTAGCGCTGTTCGGTGAAGCCAAGCGAGCGGATCAGCTGCTGGAAGCGCGGCGCATCGAAGCCGCCGGTCGGGCTCTGGAAGTTCGGATCCGCAATGATCTGCCGCATCACCTCGGCGTCGCCGACACCGAGGCCCTTGCGACGCGCGTCCTCGTCGAGGGCGGCTTCGGCGACGACCTGCTGCAGAACCTGGCGGTCGAGCCCGAAAGCACGGGCCTGATCCGAGGTCAGCGGGCGGCCGAACTGGCGGCCAATCTGCTGCAGCTTGTCGTTATAGAGCTGGCGGAACTGCTCAGTCGTGATCTCGGTCGAGCCGATGGTGGCGAGCTTGGACTGTCCATAGCCCTTGAACGCGTCGGCGATGCCCCAGATGCCGAAGCTGACAATCAGCACGCCCATCACGACGGCCATAATCGTCTTGCCAATCCAGTTGGATGAGGCTCTGCGCATTCCTCGAAGCATAGGGTCTTCTTATCTGTCAGGAGGGGAATCGGCTCGCACCAGCAGCCCATGGGGCCGGAGGGCGTCGCCAAATAGGAGGCGCATCATAAAGTGGCAAAAGCCGGGTCGCAACCGGCTGGGGCGGGGCGGATTGAAGCGGTTTCCGGCGCTACCGCGAGGCAATAGCGGCAGATGGAACTTTCCGGCCCGCTGCTGCTTTGTTGAGCGGGCGTTCAGGCCTGCCGGGAGACATCATGCGCATCGGTTGGCGATCGGGAGTTGCCGCCTGCGGCATCTGGATGGTGCTCGCGCCGGCAGGCGCGCAGCCAAATCCGGCGATGCAGAATCCCACGGTGACGAAGTCGACGAATTCGCCGCCGACAACAGAAACGCCGCCATTTCCCGGCGCCAATAGTTTCACTGAAGGTCAGGCTCGCAAGTCGTTGGAGTCACAAGGCTATGTCGACGTGTCGCCGCTGGTGAACGACAGCCAGGGAATCTGGCGCGGCACTGCGATGAGCGGATCCAAGAAGATCCATGTCAGCGTCGACTACAAGGGCAACGTCTCGGCGAAGCCGGAATGACGGTGGGGATAGTGCGATGAGCAAGGTGACAATCTCCCGGCTGTTCGACGACTACGCCGACGCGCAGAAGGCCGTTATCAACCTTCGTGAAGCCGGTGTGCCCGAGGACGACATCAGCATCATCGCCAACAATGCCGACAAATGGTACGCGCCCGATTATGCCGCGGGCGCCGGCAAGGGCGCCGCGATCGGTGCCGGTTTTGGCGGGGTCGGCGGATTATTGGCTGGCCTCGGCCTGCTGGCGATTCCCGGGCTCGGACCGGTCGTAGCTGCCGGATGGCTGGCAGCGGCCGCAGCGGGCGCCGTGGCCGCGGGCGCCGCTGGTGGCGTGATCGGGATGCTGGCCGAAGCCGGCGTCGCCGTGAACGATGCCGAGGTCTATGCCGAGAGCATCCGCCGCGGCGGTAGCCTCGTCAGTGCCAAGGTGGAGGCGGCCGACAGGGACAGGCTGGAGGCGCTGCTGCATCCATCCTCGGTCGATATCGCCCAGCGCCGCAGCGACCTGGCCGCAACGGGCTGGAGCAAGTTCAATCCCTTGGCGCCTGACCTTACTGCTGACCAGATCAAGCAAGAGCGCGGGTTGCGGGTCTCCAAACCTGCCTGAACTCCAAGCCTGCCTGAACTCCAGGTCGGCTTGAGCTGATGGATCGCCTCTGTTAGCTCAGATAACCTCTTTCAAATGATAGGATATCCTCATGACTGATGCCGTTCGGCCGCTGATCGCGGGCAACTGGAAAATGAACGGCCTCAAGGCGTCGATGACCGAGTTCGAAGCGATGCTGCGCGGTGCGCCAGATGTGCTGGACAAGGCCGATCTGCTGGTCTGTCCGCCGGTCACGCTATTGGCGACGTTTGCGTCGAAGGCATCGAGCTTCGGTCAGGAGGGCAGCCATGTCGTCTCAGTTGGGGCGCAAGATTGTCACAAGAACGTCTCAGGAGCGCATACCGGCGATATCGCGCCCGAAATGCTGGCTGATGCCGGCGCGACCGCCGTTATCGTTGGACATTCCGAGCGCCGCGCCGATCACGGCGAGACCGATGCCGTGGTTCGCGAAAAGGCGCTGGCCGTCTGGCGCGCCGGGCTCACGGCGATCGTCTGTATCGGCGAGACCCAGGCCGAACGTGATGCCGGCAAGACCCTCGACGTCTGCGGCATCCAGCTGAAAGGCTCGCTGCCGGATGATGCCACCTCGGGCAACCTGATCGTGGCCTATGAACCGGTCTGGGCGATCGGCACAGGATTGACACCGACAGCCCAGGATGTTGAGCAAGTTCATAAGTTTATCCGGGATCGTTTGACTGAACGCTTTAAGAACGAGGGGGCCTCGATCCGCATCCTGTATGGCGGTTCGGTCAAGCCATCCAACGCCAGGGAGTTGATGGCGGTTCCTCATGTGAACGGTGCGCTGGTGGGCGGCGCCAGCCTGAAGGCGGCCGATTTCCTTGCGATCGCGGCGGGCTGTCCCTAACTCTCACGGAATGCTGGAATTTGCGGTCCAGACCGGTCGGCGCGGGGGTGACAATCCCCCGGTGGATCGTGTAGACACCGCTGGATTCAAACCCCGCAAGCCATGACTGCAGCCGGCGATCGGCGCTGCGTGCTTGCGATGGAAGGACACGATGCAAAGCGTCATTATCGTTATCCACCTCATGATCGTCGCGGCCCTGATCGGGACGGTGCTGCTGCAGAAATCCGAAGGCGGCGGCTTGGGCGTCGGTGGCGGCGGCGGTGGCGGCTTCATGTCCAGCCGCGGCACGGCGAACCTTCTGACACGCACCACCGGCGTTCTTGCGGTGGGCTTCTTCCTGACCAGCCTGTTCCTGTCGTGGCTCGCGACCTATGAGCGCAAGCCGACTTCGATCCTGCCGGGCTCAACCGCGCCGGTGTCGCAGCCGGGCTCGCCGCTGGCTCCGCCAACCTCGGGCGGCCTGCTGGATACGCTGAAGAAATCCGACGAACAGCAGGCTCCTGCAGCCCCGGCACCGCCACGCTCGCAATAAAGCAGAGGCGCCATGCAGGACGGGGACTACCGTCCTGCATCAGCAGATCCCATCAAGGGGCTGCAATCATTTCGTTTTTCAAGTCACCCACAGCCTCACCGATTCTCGGCTGACGGCTGCGATTCGTTTTGGCGAATCGGTTTCGGAGCCTTAAAGGTTAAGTCCCATGGCGCGGTACATTTTCATCACCGGCGGCGTGGTTTCCTCGCTCGGTAAAGGTCTGGCTTCAGCGGCGTTAGGCGCGCTGTTGCAGGCGCGTGGCTACAAGGTCCGGCTTCGCAAGCTCGACCCCTATCTCAATCTCGATCCCGGAACGATGTCGCCGTATCAGCACGGCGAAGTGTTCGTGACCGATGACGGTGCCGAGACCGATCTCGATCTCGGCCATTATGAGCGTTTCACCGGACGGCCTGCCACCAAGCAGGACAACATCACCACCGGACGAATCTATCAGGACATCCTCACCAAGGAACGTCGCGGCGATTATCTCGGCGCCACTATCCAGGTGATCCCGCACGTCACCAACGCCATCAAGGACTTCGTTCTGTCGGACAATGACGGCTACGACTTCGTGCTGGTCGAGATCGGCGGCACTGTCGGCGACATCGAGGGCCTGCCGTTCTTCGAAGCGATCCGCCAGTTGCGCAATGATCTGCCGCGCGGCGACACCGTGTTCGTGCATCTGACGTTGCTTCCTTACATCCCGAGCGCCGGCGAGCTGAAGACCAAGCCGACCCAGCACTCCGTCAAGGAGCTGCGCTCGATCGGTATCCAGCCCGACATCCTGCTGTGCCGCTGCGATCGAGATATTCCCAAGGAAGAGCGCCGTAAATTGGGGCTGTTCTGTAACGTCCGCGAAAGCGCCGTGATCGAGGCTCGCGACGTCGACAACATCTATGCGGTGCCCGAGGCCTATCACGTCGCTGGGCTCGACGACGAAGTGCTGGCCGCATTCGGCATGACGCCGAAGGCGCTGCCCGAGCTGAAGACCTGGAACACCATCAACGAGCGTATCCGCCATCCGGAAGGCGCAGTGACCGTCGCCATCGTCGGCAAATATACCGGCATGAAGGACGCCTATAAGTCGCTGACCGAAGCGCTGTCCCATGGCGGCATCGCCAACAAGGTGAAGGTCAATCTCGACTGGATCGAAAGCGAAGTCTTCGAGAACGAAGATCCGGCGCCGTTCCTCGAACACGTCAACGGCATTCTCGTGCCCGGCGGCTTCGGCCAGCGCGGTGCCGAGGGCAAGATCCGCGCAGCGCAGTTCGCGCGCGAGCGTAACGTGCCTTACTTCGGAATTTGCTTCGGCATGCAAATGGCGGTCATCGAAGCCGCGCGAAACCTCGGCGGCATCAAGGACGCCAACTCCACGGAGTTCGGCGAGACCAAGGAGCCGGTCGTCGGCCTGATGACCGAATGGCTGCGCGGCAACGAACTCGAGAAGCGCCACAATGCCGGCGATCTCGGTGGCACCATGCGACTCGGCGCCTATCCGGCGACGCTGACCAAGGGCAGCAAGGTCTCGGACGTCTATGGCGGCGCCACCGAAATCTCCGAGCGCCATCGCCATCGCTACGAGGTCAACACGGCCTATAAAGACCGTCTTGAAAAGCATGGGTTGAAGTTCTCCGGCCTGTCGCCGGATGGCGTGCTGCCCGAAATCGTCGAATACGAGAACCATCCGTGGTTCATCGGTGTGCAGTATCATCCCGAGCTGAAATCGCGCCCGTTCGAGCCGCATCCGCTGTTTGCGTCGTTTATCAAGGCTGCGGCGGCGCAGAGCCGGCTGGTGTGAGACCGGAGGAGCGGATTTGGCGAAGCTGTAATCCGCTGTCGGCGTGTGTGGGACGGAAGGATGGCGGATCACGCTTCATCAATCCGCCCTACGACCGAGTTGCCCATGTCGCTGCGCTCATAAGGGCTGCGCAGACTGCCGATTGATCGGCAGAAACCAATCATGCGAATGATCCCTGAGGCGTCGGTCTTCTGACCGGCCGAACGGACAGAGGGATGATCCATGCGCGCTTTCTATCACCCGGATCAGGCAATTCATTCGCCGCAGCAATTCATGCGTTACGGCCGCTTCGTGCCCATCAAGGATTCGCCGGTTCGCACCGAACGACTGATCGGCGCTTTGGCGCGGCACGAGATCACGCCTGAAAAGCCGGCGGAGTACGGCACTGCGCCCGCGCTGACGGTGCATACGCCGGCTTACGTACGCTTCTTGGAAACCGCGTGGGATAATTGGGCGCAACTGCCTGACCACGGACCGGAAGTGTGGCCGCAATATTTCCCGTATTGGAGCGGGCGCCCGGAAGAGGCTGCACGGCGGGATTGCCCGGCAACCGGATTTATCGCTCAGGTGGGCTGGTATCTCGGCGATCTGTCGGTGCCGATGGGCCCCGATAGCTGGCGTTCCATCCTGCGCTCATCAGAAACAGCGGTCACTGGCGCAGACGCTATCGTCGGCGGGGACCGCGCTGCCTATGCGCTGTGCCGGCCGTCGGGCCATCACGCGCGCGCCGATCGCGGCACAGGCTTCTGCTACCTGAATAACAGCGCGATTGCCGCGCAGCGATTGCGCAGTCGCTTTGGAAAGGTGGCGATCATCGATGTCGATGTTCATCACGGCGATGGCACGCAGCAGATTTTCTATAATCGTCCAGATGTGCTGACGATCTCGATCCACGGCGACCCCACGAATTTCGTGCCGTTCTATACGGGCTATGCAAGCGAGACCGGCCATGGTGCCGGCGAGGGCTTCGATCTCAATCTACCCTTACCGCCCGGTGCCGGTGGCGCTGAGATGAATGCAGCGCTCGACACGGCGATCGAACGCGTTCGCGCATTTGGCGCCGAGGCCCTTGTGGTGGCGCTCGGCTTCGATGCCCATCGGGATGATCCGATCGGCATCCTGAAGCTGGATGCAAAAGACTTCGGAAGCGTCGGGGCCAAGATGCAATCGCTGGGTCTGCCGACGCTCGTCGTTCAGGAAGGCGGATACGGCATCGATGCGATCCAGGACTGCCTCGATTCCTTCCTGACTGGCTTCAGGCAAGCGTAGTTCGGATGGGATCACGTAGGGCGGATTACGCTTCACCCTACGGCTCAGCCACAGGTTTCAGCTCTCGAAGAATACAAACGCCGCCCAGACCGACGGGTCTTTGGCGGCCGTGATCTTGCCCTGGATCGCTTCGATGCGGACCTTCCGGAGCGCGCTGGCGTAATCGAGTTTCTCGTCGGCCAGCACCTGATAGAACCGCGCCATGAAGTTGGAGGTGCCTTCGTCTGCGACCTCCCACAATGTCAGCAGCGAACGCCGGGCGCCGGCGATGGCAAGGGCGGTGGGCAAGCCGCGCACGCTGCCAATCCGGCTGGGATCGCCGAGCGCGGTTTGGCAGGCGGACAGCACGACAAGGTTGGCCGACGACAAATCCCAGTTCATCAGCTCGTGCGCATAAAGTACGCCGTCATTGTCGTCGCGCTGCGGCGGGCGGCTGAGATCGGGGCGCGAGGCAACGAGGCCGCTGCGCCAGAGCGCGTCGGTGCGGTTAGAGGCGGTCTTGTAGAAGCCGTGGGTGGCGAGATGGATCAGGGACGCGCCTTTGGCGTCGGCGCGGATCGTCGCTTCGCCGCTGTCGCTGCCCGAGAGGATGGTAACGACAAGGTCGCGCTTCTTCAGATCGGCGCTGACCGTATCAACTTCGGTCTTGGTCGAGGGTAGCTCATTGGCGGCGCCGGCATAGTCGAGCCCGCCGACCAACAGCGCCTTGTCGCCCGATGCAAGCCTGTTGTCGTTGTTCGCAAAGAACAGCGCGTCGGCGCGCGTCATAATCCGGGTGTCGTAAATCTCGTCGAGATAGCGGCCCGTAGCGTCCTGCAGCATCGCGAAGGGCAGGCTGTAGAGTTCGGCATCGGGGACAAGAAACAGTCGTTTCACGTCGGCGAGCTGTGGCTTCAGCGGTCCGAGCAGCGTGTCATGGAGGCGACGGAAGAGCTTTGCACGATCCGGCGACGTCGCATCGACTGCGAGGAAGCTGTCGAGCGGGCCGAGATCGAACAGTACTGGCGCGGTGTCGTGGCGGCGGATCACGGCCTGCAGCCGCATCTCCGGTTTTGGCGCGATCGGATTAACGCGGTTACGGCGGCCGCTGACGAAGAAGTCGACCAGCGCGTCTGATCGTTCGAGCCTTTCCTCGATCGATGGGAGCTGGAGATCGGTCGGCGCCTTGTTACCCATCTTCGCCGCAAGCGCCTGCCGCGCGTCCTGCAACTGCCTGAGCACGTCGCGCGCGTCGTCATCGATCTTGCCCGACGACAGCAATTCCTGCTGCTGGCCGGACAGTCGCAGCACGGTTTGCGCCAGTGCCTTGGTGGCGTCGTCAGGCAGCCGGTCGGCCGTCAGGCGCAGCAATGTGCGTTCGCCATCTTCCATTGTCTTCCAGCGCGACACTGCATCGGCATAGGCGATGGCCGCGGCTGGTTCGACCAGCGCGTAGCGACCGAACTCATACAGGATATCATCGGCCAGCTTGCGCATGGTCTCGGCGACGTAGCGGTTACCGGCGGTGCCGACCTCGCGCAGCATCCAGCGGAACGCCTGCTGCTCGACATCCTTGAAGGTCGCCAGCGTGTCCTTGTCGCCGCGCTTCATTCGAGTCATCGCGACACCGAGCAAGGCATCGAACGTGATCGGATGCTGACGCGCAATGGTCGTCTGCGAACGGTGATAGGCATCGATCCGCAGCGCCAGCGCGCGGTCGGTCTCGCCATGCATCTCATACTGATCGGCAGCGAGTTGTGCCGCCTTGATGCGTAGGAGATCCGGTGCGCCGTTCCAGTCCTTGACCTTGGCCATGGCTTCCAGATCAGGGCGGCTCATCTGCTGGTCGGGATGGAAATAGGCTTTTGTATAGGCGATCCAGACATTGGCCTGCTGGATATGTTCAGAGCGGGGATCGGCGAGTTCGGTCGCGCAGCGCTTTTGCACGTCGAGCGCGCGTAGTGTTTCGGCTTCGTTGCCCATGGCCAGATGGTTGAGCGCGAGATTGCTGGCGCTCACCAGCGCCTGGATGCTGCCATAACCGTAATGCGCGATGCGCTTGCGGAGCAGCGGCTCGTCGATCGCGGCGGCGACATCGGGATGCCCGACCATGCGCAGCGCTTCGGCATAGTTATTCTCGGTGCGCCAGGTCAGCGGTTCGCGGTCGCCGAGTGCCTTTCGCGCGTTGAGGTAAGTCTCTTCGGACAGGTTGAGGCCGGATGCGACGGCGCCGTTATTGGTCAGTAGCGTCGCGAGGATGTCGCCCCCGGCAATGTCCTGCGCTGAGTTCGGGCCGTATTCCGCGCGCATGCGCTTGCGAGCTTCGGTCGCCACGGGGATGCCGAGATCGTATTGATTGCTGCGTTCGAGGAAGCGCGCATATTCGAACCAGAATGTAACCGCATCGCGGCCGCCGTCGCGCGCGGCACGGGTCTTGGCCGCTTCGGCAAAAAGATCCGACGCGGTCGCCTTGTCGCGCCGCCGCTCGAACGAACTGGCGGCATTGAGATAGGCCGTGATTGTGAGGCTGTGATAGTTGCTCTGCGTGACCTCGCGGAGCGCATTTTTCAGCCGGTCGCGGCCGCTGCCGTCGTTGCCTGTGCGCAGCGCGTTGAACGCATCCTGAATCTTGGCCGTGAGTTCACGCTCGCTGGGTGCGCGGCTGTTCTGCGCTTGGGCGACGGGGGTGAAAGCCGGCAATAGGATGAGGCCACTGGCGATGGCGATAGCAAGCCGAGCGGCAACGCCGGCGGCCCATTGCGCCCGGGATGACAAAGACATGTCCGGCAGATCTTACTTGCAGCCCGACGTGCTGTCGCCGGCTCGGGCCATCGGCTTGCCGTTGATGAACACGCCAGTGCTGCCGGAGATTGTCTTGCCGCCACATTCGGTGCTGCCACCGACGACGGCTGCAGGCTTGCCGTTGATGTAGACGCCTTTCGCGCCTTCGATGATCTTGCCATCGGTCGTGGTGTCACCGACGCGCGCCGCCGGCTTGCCATCGACCATCACGCCGGTGGCGCCCGACGTGATCTTGCCGGGCTGTTGAGCGGCGGCAGACACAGTCAGTGTCATCAGGGCGACTAGCGACAAAAGGGGCTTTTGCATCGTGGATCCAAGTCGGTTGCGTCACAGGCGGCATGATGTAAGCCTGACGTTGCGCAGGCAAGGGACGATGCCGCAACAAGCCATGCGTTAGAGTCTTTCAAGGCTGACAAAAAGGGAAGGAACCAAAGCCGATGATCTATGAATTACGCGTCTATCGCTGTTTGCCGGGACGTTTGCCGGCGCTGATCAAGCGATTTGAATCTGTCACATTGAAGCTCTGGGAGAAGCACGGCATCCGGCAGTCCGGTTTCTTCACCACGGTGATCGGCGAATCCAATCAGGAACTGACCTACATCCTCAAATGGGAATCGCTCGCCGAGCGCGAGAAGGTGTGGACCGCCTTCATGTCCGACCCGGAATGGATGTCGGCGCGCGCCAAGTCCGAAGAGGACGGCCAGATCGTCGGCAATATCGTCAGCCAGCTGCTGGCGCCGACAGCGTTCTCGGTGCTCAAGTAAGCCCAACCGGGCACGGCTCCATCGGTCCGGCGCGGCACAGCCGCCCCGGTCAGATTGGAGGTGTCGCCCGCCGCAACCCTGATATTCCGAGTGGCGGGATGGGCCTGATCCGGCTTGCATCCCGCCCGGTCCTGCGGTCATGGTCGCCAGAATAAGGAGACCATTTTGACCGCATCCTCCACAGCCGCACCCGTTGTCGCACTCGGCACCGTCCGCTTCGGCAATGCTCTGCCGATTTCGGTGATCGCCGGGCCATGCCAGCTGGAAAGCCGCGCGCATGCGCTCGAAGTGGCCCATGCGCTGAAGGAGATCGCGAACCGGCTCAAGATCGGTCTCGTCTTCAAGACCTCGTTCGACAAGGCCAACCGCACCAGCGCCTCCGCGGCGCGCGGCATCGGCCTCGACGATGCGCTGCCCATCTTTGCCGAGATCCGCGAGACGCTCGGTTTGCCGGTACTGACAGACGTACACGAGAACGATCAATGTGCCCGTGCCGCCGAGGCGGTGGACGTGCTGCAGATCCCGGCCTTCCTGTGCCGGCAGACCGATCTGCTCCTGGCCGCGGCCGCGACCGGCAAGGTGGTCAATGTGAAGAAGGGCCAGTTTCTCGCGCCCTGGGACATGGCCAATGTCGTCAGCAAGCTGACCTCGACGGGCAATGACAAGGTGCTGGTCACCGAGCGCGGCGCGTCGTTCGGTTACAATACGCTGGTGTCCGACATGCGGGCGCTGCCGATCCTGGCGCGGACCACCGGCGCGCCGGTGATCTTCGACGCCACCCATTCGGTGCAGCAGCCGGGCGGCAAGGGCACGTCGTCGGGTGGCGAGCGCGAATTCGTGCCGGTGCTGGCGCGTGCGGCTGTTGCGGTCGGTGTGGCCGGTGTCTTTATCGAGACCCATCCCGATCCGGACAACGCGCCGTCCGACGGACCGAACATGGTGCCGTTGCGTGACTTCGAAGCGCTGGTGAAGAACCTGATGGCGTTCGATGCGCTGGCCAAAGAGACGGCGGCGAAAGCGTAACATGCAATCCCGGTTCGCGGCGCTGGCAGCGTACTGATGCCTCCGGTCCTCAACATCATCGCACTGGCGTCCTTCGCCGCCGCGCTGTCCATGCGCGCGCTGGACCCGGTGCTGCCGCATGTCGCCGACGATTTGTCCATCACGGTGGCAATTGCCGCCGGTCTGGCATCCGCACTGGCCTTTACCTTCGCCATTGTGCAGCCGGCGCTCGGTGCTGCCGCCGACCTGTTCGGCAAGCCGCGCCTGATGATCGTCTGTCTGGTTCTGCTCGGCATCGCCAATATTCTCGGCGCGATCACCACCGACTATCCGCTGCTGCTGGCGACGCGCGTGCTGGCCGGCATCGGGGCAGGCGGGGTGTTTCCGGTGACGCTCAGCCTGACCAGCGATCTGGTCGGGCCGAAGCTGCGTCAGGTCGCGCTGAGCCGCGTGATGGCCGGCGCCATGACCGGCAATCTGCTAGGCTCGACGGCGTCCGGCGTGATCGGTGATTTCTTCGGCTGGCGCGGCGTGCTGGTCATCCTCGGCGGTCTTGCGATCGTCGCTTCCGTCGCTGTGGCGTACGGCTTCAAGGGCGCTGCGATCATCAAGCCGACTGTGAAAGCCGACTTCGGCAAGCTTGCCCAAGGCTACAAGGTCATTTTCCGCAACCCGAACACGCTGATCGTCTACAGCGCGGTGTTCATCGAAGGCTGCTGCATCCTTGGCCTGTTTCCCTATATCTCGTCATTCCTGTTCGACCGCGGCGTCACAAGCCTCTCGATCGCCGGCCTCGTGATCGCCTGCTTTGCCGTCGGCGGCCTGTTCTACACGGCGACCGTGTCGCGCATGCTGGCGCGGCTCGGCATCAACGGCATGATGATCTATGGCGGCATCGTGATCGCGATCCAGCTCGCCGCCACTGCCTTCAGCCCCAATTGGCAGATCCAGGCGCTGAGCCTGCTGCTGATGGGCTGGGGCTTCTACATGCTGCACGGCTCGTTGCAGATATTCTCCACTGAGCTGTCACAGGAAGCCCGCGCCAGCGCCATGTCGCTGCACGCCTTCTGCTTCTTCATGGGCCAGTCCGTCGGCCCGATCGCCTATGGCTTCGGCCTCGCCCATGCCGGCAAGATGCCGACACTGTTGACGTCAGCCGCCATTGTCTTCGCGCTTGGATTTGCGGCCGCGAAGCTGCTTAAGCCGACAAAACCGGCCGATGCGAAAGCTTAGCCCCGCCTGCGATACGGCGCGACGCTTTATTTGCTTCAGGCACTGAGCCATTTGATACGGAGCAGGCCTTGTGTGCTGCGCGGCCGGTAGAAATGCTGCAGTGATCTTTCAAAGATAGCCGAGAACGCGGAGTTTGTAGCATCTCGTTACCTCTTTCGAGGATGCTGCGCGCTATGGGGGCGTATCAATTAAAAGATGTGTATATAAGAAAAACAATCTAAGATAATTTAGTGATTTCCAAAGCAGGAGGGTCAGAATGGTGGTGATGGGGCCGACTGGTGGAGGGAGACGTGCGCGTGTAGATAATGCCGCACAAGCCTTAGCGGAAGACAGTGCTTACCTAGAGATCGTCGATCTCGATGCCGAAGAACATCGGCTTTCAGCTGAGTTTGCCGAGCATTTCGTTTTCACAACGATCGACTACGATACGCTGTCGTTGAGCACGCCAATTTTGACCGCGCGTCGAGCGATCCGCTTCGAGGACGTTTGTGAGGAATACTCTACGCTGTGGGCCGAGATGGCCATTCGCAAAGAGCGATTGGGATCGGCGGCCGCTATCGCGCGCCGGATCGTGGCGAATAAGGAGCGTTACCGTCAGGTTGAGGACCTCAGCCGAGTTCCTTGGTATGTGGTCGCTGTCATTCATAGCCTCGAGGCAAGCCTCAATTTTCGCGGACACCTGCACAACGGTGACCCGCTTGATGCGCGCACTGTTCACGTCCCCGCTGGACGACCGAGAAATGGCTCGCCGCCGTTTGATTGGGTGGATAGCGCAGTCGATGCTTTGAACTATGACGGGATCACAGGCAACGCGGACTGGTCCATCGAGCGCATTGCCTATCTTCTGGAGAGCTTCAATGGTTGGGGCTATCGAAGTCATCATCCGGAAGTCAAATCGCCATACCTGTGGAGTTTCAGCAATCAGTACTCACGCGGAAAGTATGTAGCCGACGGAAAGTGGTCTGCCGACGCTGTTAGCGGGCAGTGTGGTGCGATGGTCATTCTCCGTGTTCTCGTTGATACCGGAGAAATTCGTTTGCAGCACGGTGTAGTGGAGCGCCCGGCTACCGCGCGGGAAGGCGGGACGGATTTCGAAACCCTGAACGCCGATGCATCGGGTGTGCTGCGCGAAGAATCGCGCAGTCTTGTTGCTAGCTTTACGGAGATAGTATCAGATGCGGTGCGCATACCGCAATTGATACGACAAGGAAGTACGGCAGAGGGGCTGAAGGCCGCAAGGTTAGAGGCCGCGAGGAATCTGAGAGAGTATCCTCACAACGGCTGTGCCGCGCATTTGAGTGCATTGCTTCGTCAGTCCGGAATCGATATCGCGATGACACTGGGCGCCGGGAGTCTGGCACGCAAGCTTGCGCAACGCGGTTGGTCGAAAATCTCAGTTGGAAATCAAAGAGCCGGCGATGTTGGCGTTACCTTCGACCTCGATCCGACGCCTCCCGGAGCAGATCATATTTATCTGGTCGTCGGGACGCGCGGCGACGATGAGATGCAGATTGCCGACAATCAGAGAATGTCAGACTCGCCGCATGAAAGATATGCGAGCGGTCGTGGCGGAAAAACACCAACGGAGTATTTCTTGAGGGCAGAGTGATTGCGAAGAGGTGCGACCGCGACGCACTGCATGACGCGAGGCCGAGTGGAGAACGGCCGGTGGGCTTGGGATGCATCCGGCTGTAGGCTACCATTGATCGTGCAGGCAGCTCGATCGCAACAGCCCGTCGCTGGATTGGGGTGAGCTGAAACGCCCGCCCCGCTCATCCCCGCCCGCGATACGGAGCGACGCCTTGCTCGGGGACCCAGACGCCCTTGGGCAGCGTTCCGGTCTGCCAGAACACGTCGATGGGGATGCCGCCGCGCGGATACCAGTAGCCGCCGATACGCAGCCATTTCGGCTTGATGGCGGAGGCGACGCGCTTGCCGATCTCCACGGTGCAATCCTCATGGAAGGCGCCGTGATTGCGGAATGAGGCCAGGTACAACTTGAGCGACTTCGACTCGACCAGCCATTGGCCGGGCACATAGTCGATCATCAGATGGGCGAAATCCGGCTGGCCGGTGATCGGGCACAGCGAGGTGAATTCCGGCGCCGTGAAGCGCACCACGTAATTGGTGTCCTTCTGCGGGTTCGGCACCCGGTCGAGTTTGGCCTGCTCCGGGGAGGTCGGCCATTCCACGGCGCGGCCGAGCTGCAAGTCGTCAGGCAATTTCGGGGATTTGCGGGGTGTTTTTGACATAAATATCTCCGTTATGGCGGTTCATAGCCAATCCCGGGCCAGTCGTCACGTCAGGCGGGGTTTTCCCGCCGGGAGGCTTGCTGTAGAAGCGGCGCCAACGACCCACCCCCAGCACAAAGAGGGCATTCATGACCGCCATCGTCGACATCATCGGCCGCGAAATTCTCGATAGCCGCGGCAATCCCACGGTTGAAGTCGACGTCGTCCTCGAAGACGGGTCGATGGGCCGCGCCGCGGTTCCGTCGGGGGCCTCCACCGGCGCCCATGAGGCGGTCGAGCTGCGCGACGGCGACAAGTCCCGCTATCTCGGCAAGGGCGTGCAGAAAGCGGTCGATGCCGTCAATGGCGAGATCTTCGACGCCATCGGCGGCATGGACGTGGAGAACCAGGTCCAGCTCGACGAGATCATGATCGAGCTCGACGGCACCCCGAACAAGTCGCGCCTCGGCGCCAATGCGATCCTCGGCGTCTCGCTGGCCGCCGCCAAAGCGGCTGCGGAATCCTTCGATATGCCGCTGTATCGCTATGTCGGCGGGACCTCGGCCCGCACGCTGCCGGTGCCGATGATGAACATCATCAATGGCGGCATGCATGCCGACAATCCGATCGACTTCCAGGAATTCATGATCATGCCGGTGGGCGCGTCGACCTTCGCCGAAGGCCTGCGCTGCGGCGCCGAGATCTTCCACACGCTGAAGGGCGAGCTGAAGAAGGCCGGCCACAACACCAATGTCGGTGACGAAGGCGGCTTCGCACCCAATATCGGTTCGGCCGAAGCGGCGCTGGACTTTGTGATGGCCGCCATCACCAAGGCTGGCTACAGCGCCGGCAAGGACGTGATGCTGGCGATGGATTGCGCCGCCACCGAATTCTTCAAGGACGGCGCTTACGTCTATGGCGGCGAGAACAAGACCCGCAACATCTCCGAGCAGGCCAAGTATCTCGCCCAGCTCGTCGCCAACTATCCGATCGTCTCCATCGAGGACGGCATGTCGGAAGACGATATGGACGGCTGGAAGCAGCTCACCGACCTGATCGGTTCGAAGTGCCAGCTGGTCGGCGATGATCTGTTCGTCACCAATGTCACGCGTCTTGCCGACGGCATCAAGAATGGCCGCGCCAATTCGATCCTGATCAAGGTCAACCAGATCGGCTCGCTGACCGAAACGTTGTGCGCCGTCGAGATGGCCTACAAGGCTGGCTATACCGCGGTGATGTCGCACCGTTCGGGTGAGACTGAAGATTCCACGATTGCCGATCTCGCCGTCGCCACCAATTGCGGACAGATCAAGACCGGCTCGCTGGCACGCGCGGATCGTACCGCCAAATACAATCAGTTGCTGCGCATCGAGCAGCAGCTCGGCACCCAGGCTAAATATGCCGGCAAGGCCGCACTGAAAGCTCTCGCGTAAAGCGCAAGCGCGGCTTTCGGCCGAGCAAGAAACTACGCGATCAACGCCGTTCGCTGAAATAGCGGGCGGCGTTTTTCATTGAAGGACCCTGACCGTGTAAGCCTACAACGAGGTTCAATTTGTAGACGTCATCATGATACCCCATTGCGGTCGCGAAGGTATCACGTTGCGGGTTCAGCCTTCTCCAGACAATGCCGATGGAGAGCGCGAATGCCCAACATCTTTAAGGTCCAAGGTTTCGGTGCACTGTCGGAGTGGAACGGACAGTTCTCCAGTGCGTCAGCCGATCAGGCGTTTCAGGCCATGGCGTCACTGGGATCGAATTCGATCGCGCTGACGACGCGGATATGGACCGACAGCCGTACGGGCAATGACGTGCTCGCCGTGCCGGCCAAGACCGAAAGCGATGCAAGCCTGCTCGCTGGCTTTCAGAAGGCCCATGCCGCCGGGCTGGATGTTGTCTTCAAGCCCGGCATCACAGGTCTCGACGGCACGATCTCGCACAGTCTGGCGCCGTCGGACGTCGATGCCTTCTTCGCGTCCTACAAGGCCGAGATCGTTCACCTGGCTGAAATTGCAGAGCAGGGCGATGTCGCCAGTTTCGCCATCGGCAATGAGATGAGCAGCCTTTCGGGCGATGCCTATCGCAGCTACTGGGTTGATATCATCTCGGCCGTGCGCGGCGTCTATCATGGCGAAGTCACTTACGCGGCGGCAACCGACGAAGCATCCAAGGTCAGCTTCTGGGACCAGGTCGATACGATCGGCATCAACGCCTATCCACCCTTGACGGCCAGCACGACGCCGACGGTGGACGATCTCGTGCACGCGTGGAACGAGGTGCCGTACAATCCGTATTACGCCAAGGCCTTCGGCTATCAGTCGCCCGTCGATTTCTTTCATTCGCTGTCGATGGATTACGGCAAGCCGGTGCTGATGACTGAGGTCGGTTATCGCAGCATCGACGGTACGGCTATCAATCCGGGCGGTGGATCATCCAAGGCGCCTGCGGATCTCGCCGAACAGGCCGATGCCTATAATGCCTTCTTTCAAGTCTGGAGCGCGCATGGCGGCAGCTGGCTGAAAGGCGCCGAGTTCTGGCAGTGGGACCTCAACAACTTCTATTCCGAGACCGGCTATTCGGTCATGGACAAGCCGGCGCAGGATGTGGTGGCGCAATATTTCCATGGGACAGGGGTAACGCCGGGCGTCACCATCACGGGCTCGTCGATTGGCGACACGATCGATCTCGGAGGCGGCAACGACGTCATCTTCGGCGGGCTCGGTCATGACGAGATCTATGGCGGTGCCGGGAACGATACGATTGTCGCTGGTCCCGGCGTTGCGGGCAAGCTCACGAGTACCACCATCACGCTGACGGGTTATGGCTCCGTCGTGAACGGAATCGGCGCGCAGGCGCAGGTTCTGGTCAATGGCCAGCCGGTTTCGGGCGTGCTTGAATTCACGCCCGCGAGCGATCCGTCGGGCTACCAGACCTACACGGTCACTTTCGACAATCCCGCCAGCATCGTCAGTGTCGCGATCAATCTCGCAAATTCCGAGCCCGGGCGCGCGCTGCATTTCAAGGACATTGCCATCAATGGCGTCGATCTGGTGCCGGCCGACGGCACCAATGCCAGTTCACCCGGCTCGTTCGATCTCTATGTCCGCAGCATCCAATTCGACACGGCCAAGCATCAGGACTGGTTCTTCGGTGCCTCAAGCGACAACGATGTCGTCCGCGGTGGAGATGGCGATGACTACATTGCTGGCGGGATCGGCAACGACATCATCAATGGCGGCAACGGCACCGACACCGCGGTATTCTCCGGCAATGTGGCCGACTACAGCATCACTCGCAGTGGCGTTCAGACGATCGTCACTGACAGCGTCGCTGGCCGCGACGGCACTGACTATCTCACCAATACGGAGTTTCTGAAATTCGCAAATGCCAGTATTGCCGTCGATACGCTCGGCCAAGCACTTGCAAGCAGCACTGGCAGTGAGAACTTTGCTTTCAGCCCGACGTCCGGCCACACGACGTCCGCGCACACGGAGGTGCAGAATAGTGCGCAGGGCGAGGGCGCTGCGGAAGTCGCTCTTGCTCAGGTCCTGACGGCGTCCAGCCATCCCGTTGCGGCCGCGCCGGCACCGGACGACGCTCTCGGCACACACGATGCCGCGCTCGCGCCGGTGACGCCTCCGTCACATCATGACGTGCTGATCGTCTGAGGATTCCGGATGGCCAAAACAATTCAGCCGAGGTGACGATCACCTCGGCTGAATGCGTTTCGATATTGGCTGCGTATTATTGCGGAGCAGCCGAGACCTGTGCAGGCTTCGGCGCCGCCGGCTTGCGGCGAATACCGCCACCGGTCACGGCCATGACACGGGCAATGGCCTGACGCTGCAGGCTGTCGTCCTTGTCGATCGAGAAGTGGTTGGTGGTGGCGTTCTCGTTGACGTTCGCAAGCTTGCCCTTGAAGCGAGGATCCGCAGACACCGCGCGCCCCCAGCCGGCAGGTACGTAATAGTTCACGATCTGCTTCACATTGTTGGGGACGGCATCGGGCGCCACCGGATCGAAGTTCACGATCAGCGCCACCGGGATGTTATACTGCGCGAGCTTGCGGGCAATCGAGATGGTCACGTCGGCACCGGCCGAGTGGCCCATCAGGATGATCGGTTCGCGGTTACCGGCCTTGTACCGGGCGATCATGTCGTCTGCCTGGCCGCTCCACAGCGTGTGATTGCTGACCGAGGAGGCGACGCCGGCAGCTTCGAGCTTGTAGGCGATCTGATCCATGCCGAGCGAGAACACGTTCATGAGGCCACGATAGAGATAGACATGGCCGGGGCGACGGCCGGGCGCCGCATCGGCATCCCCGGAACTCGCGAGTGAGGCCACAAAGAGCGACGACAGAATCAGCAAAACGGCCGCTGGAGAGGTCCACGACGGCCGTTTGAAGCCCTTGAGAGCAATCGACATAGTGCTTTCTTTCTTCGAAAAAACCCGCGACATGTTCAGACATAAGACCCTGCCGTCAATCACAGTCCTGCCTCGATTCCCGGAATTGTGATGAAGGGGGTTGCGAAAGAGCGGCTGTGTGACCTGAGGGCGACAAAATCCCGCCTGACGCTTCCGTTTTGAGCACGGGCAGGTTTGTCGGCGCAGGCGAATTTGCTATGCACCGGATCAGAACGGTGCGTGATGCACTCGGGAGCGAACGGACGATGATCGCGCGGCGACATGTCTTCCACATTGGCGGCTACGACCCGATTCTGCCGGACACGCAGCTCGAGCGGTTCCGCCGTTCGCTGTCGAGTTTCGAGAAGACGTGGAGCGTGTCCGCGAAGGCGTCTGGCGTGCTTGACGCTACGGATGTGAGCGCATCCTGGCGGGCCGAGACCTCCGGACCTAACTGGAAGACCGAAACCACCTACGAGATGCTGCGCTGGGATGACCTGATCCTGCAGGATCACACCCGAAGCATGCTGTCGCGATTGGGCGCCGCCTTCGTTACGCTGGGCGACTGGCTGGTGACGGGAACCCTGTTCCGCTTCTTCTATGCGAGCTGGAAATATGCCGGCTTCTTCCTGTTCTCCTATCTGTGGATCGCGGGCTTTGCTGCATCTGGCGCAGCAGTAGGCTATGGGCTGACCTGGCTGCTTGGCATGAATGGTGCCGCCGCATGGATCGCCGGCGCGATTGTCGCTGCGGCCGTCTTCACAGCGCTGTTGCACCATTACGGCTGGCGGAAGCCGATCAATCATGTGTTCGACGACTGGATTTTCTCGCGACAGTATGTTCATGGCCAGCGCCCGAAGATGACGGCGCGCGTCGATGAATTCGCCAGGGTAATCGTGGCCCGCGCGCAGAAGGCCGATGTCGACGAGATCGTCATCGTCGGGCATTGCCTTGGTGCGGCATTGGTGATGGAGGCGGTGGCCCGCGCACTCGCGCTCGACCCGGATCTCACCAAACACGGCCCGACCATTTGTGTGATGACGGTGAGCGCGACCATCCCGAAATTCGCGTTGCATCCGGCCGGCAAGAGTGTACGCACGGCAACGCGCCTCGTCGCCAACACGCCGGCGATCCGCTGGACCGAATATCACGCCCGCGACGACGTCATCAGTTTCTATCGCTTCGATCCTGTGACCTTGAAGCGCCGCAGCCGCGATCGCGACGAGGGCAGGCCGAACATCCGCCGCGTCCAGATGCATGCCATGATGGGCATGGAGCAGTTCAAGCGCTATCGCTTCAGCTTCATGCGCATCCATTATCAGATGGTGATGGGCAATCAGTGCCGTGCGCCCTACGACTATTGCATGGTGATCTGCGGTCCTCTGCCGTTCGACGAGATCACCGCGGGCGAAGGCGGCCTCAAACGCTTCAGTGCGGATGGCGCGCTGCTGGACATGCCGCTGTCCAAGATCACATCCTCTCAATCGCAAGCCGGGGCATCCGTGAATGCCGCATGATGGCCTGATCGGACGACAATGACCGCGTCACTTCTTGGAACATATATCTGGGCGATCGGTCTGATCGCCTGGTTCATCATTCGCTACCCCTATGCGCGCAAGGCCCGCCGCACGGCGACGCTGCGTGCGGTCGGCTGGAGCCGTGAACGCATCCTGCTGGCGATCGCCACCATCGGCCTGTTCGTGGTACCGCTGATCTGGCTGGTGACCGGCTGGCCGGCCGCGCTGAACTATCAGCTGAATTATGTGGCGGTCGTGGTTGGCGGCGCGCTCTATGTGCTGTCGCTCTGGCTGTTTCGCCGCTCACACAAGGATCTCGGCCGGCAGTGGTCGGCCAGTCTGGAAATCCGCGAGGCTCACCAGATCGTGCGTGCCGGCGTCTATCGCAGCATCCGCCATCCGATGTATGCCTCGTTCTGGTTGTGGGCATTGGCGCAGGCATTCCTGCTGCCGAATGCCATGGCCGCGCTGGGCGGGCTGGTCGCGATCGCGATCCTGTTCTTCACCCGCATCGACTATGAAGAGCGGATGCTGATCGAGGCATTCGGCGACGACTACCGGGCCTATATGCGCGAGACCAAGCGCATCATTCCGGGCATCTACTGACGCGGCACCAGACCGCCGGACATATTGAGGGGGAACGACCATGACTGACATCACATCCGGACTTGAACTGCGCTCGCTCATCAAGAGCAGCGGCGAACTGGAAATCTCGCTGCAGCAGGTGGCGATCCCGGCGCCGGGTCCCGACGAGGTCGTGGTGCGCATCGAGGCTGCGCCGATCAACCCGTCGGATCTCGGTCTCCTGCTCGGCGCGGCCGATCCGGCGAGTGCGAAAATTTCAGGCTCTGGCGCGTCCTCGGTGGTTACCGCGACCGTCCCGCAGGCCAACATGAAGGCGATGGGCGGCCGTCTCGACGAGTCGATGGCGGTCGGCAATGAAGGCGCCGGCACGGTGGTGAAGGCCGGATCGTCCGAGGCCGCGCAGGCGCTGCTCGGCAAGACCGTCGCGCTGATCGGCGGCGCGATGTATGCGCAGTATCGCGTCATCAAGGCCAAGGAATGCCTGCCGCTGCCCGAGGGCACGACGGCCACCGAGGGCGCATCCTGCTTTGTCAATCCGCTGACCTCGCTCGGCATGGTCGAGACCATGAAGCGGGAAGGGCACACGGCGCTGGTGCATACGGCCGCCGCGTCCAATCTCGGCCAGATGCTCAACAAGATCTGCCAGAAGGACGGCATCGATCTCGTCAACATCGTTCGCAGCGAGGAGCAGGAGAAACTGCTGCGCGGCATCGGCGCGAAATATGTCTGCAACTCGACGTCGCCGACCTTCATGGAAGATCTGACAGCCGCATTGATTGCCACCAATGCCACGCTGGCCTTCGACGCCACCGGTGGCGGCAAGCTGCAGGGCCAGATCCTGCAGGCGATGGAAGTCGCCGCCATCAAGGCGATGAAGGTCTACAGCCGCTATGGCTCGACGACCCACAAGCAGGTTTACGTCTATGGCCGGCTGGATCTGCGCCCGATCGAATTCGTCCCGGCAGGCATGGCCTGGGGCATGGGCGGCTGGCTGCTGTTCCCGTTCCTGCAGAAGATCGGCGCGGCCGATGCCGCCAGGCTCCGTGCCCGCGTGGTCGCCGAACTCAAGACCACCTTCGCCAGTCACTACACCAAGGTGATTTCGCTCGAAGGCGTGTTGCAGCTCGACAATCTCCGGGCCTATGCGAAACGCGCCACCGGCGAGAAATATCTGATCAATCCGAATATGCCGGGATGACACTCGCCGATCAGTCTGCCGGCGTGGTCACGGATGGCGCGCGGCTTTTGCTGCGCCATCCGCCGTATCTGTACTACATGGTGTCGCGCAGCTTCTCGCGCTTCGCGTCGCAGATTGCCGCTGTCGCGGTCGGTTGGCAGATCTATGATCTGACCGGCAGCGCGTTCCAGCTCGGCATGGTCGGCCTCGCGCAATTCGTGCCGATGCTGGCGCTGGTCTTCGTCGCCGGCCATATCGCCGACCGCTACGACCGCCGCCGCGTGGTGCAGATCTGCCAGACGCTGCAGGGGCTGACAGCGATCCTGCTCGCCTGGGGCACCTATGCCGGTTGGATTACGGTGCCGCAGATTTTCGTGGCGCTGGTGGTGATCGGCGCGGCGACGGCCTTCGAGGCGCCGGCCGGCTCGGCGCTGCTGCCCGGCGTTGTACCGGAAGGTCGCCTGCAAAAAGCGACGGCACTTTCCACCGGCGTGTTTCAGGTGGCGATGATTTGCGGCCCCGCGCTCGGCGGCATCGCGTACGCGCTGTCGCCGTCGACGCCCTATGTGCTGATGGCGGCATTCTGGCTGATCGGCGGTCTGCTCAACAGCGCCATCAAACTGGCGAGCGAGGTGGCGGTGAAGGATCCGCCGTCGCTGCGGACTTTGTTTGCCGGCGTCGGCTTCGTGCGCAGCAATCCGGCGATCCTCGGCACCATTTCGCTCGATCTGTTCGCGGTGCTGCTCGGCGGCGCCACCGCGCTTCTCCCGATCTACGCGCGCGACATTCTGCAGACTGGTCCGTGGGGTCTCGGCCTCATGCGCGCCGCCCCTGCAGTTGGTGCACTGCTGACGACTGTGGTGCTCACGCGCTACTCGATCAATCGCCGGGTGGGCATGCGGATGTTCCAGGCCGTCATCATTTTCGGCCTTGCGACAGCGGTGTTCGCGGTGTCACAATGGCTGTGGTTGTCGGTCGCTGCGCTCGCGGTACTTGGCGCGGCCGATACGGTTAGCGTGGTGATCCGCTTCTCGCTGGTGCAGCTCGCGACCCCGGACGACATGCGCGGCCGGGTCGGTGCAGTGAACTACCTGTTCATCAATACCTCGAACCAGCTCGGCCAGTTCGAGAGCGGCGTCACCGCGGCGCTGTTCGGCACTGTGCCTGCCGCGCTGATCGGCGGCCTCGGTACCGTCGCCATCGCGCTACTGTGGATGAGGCTGTTCCCGACATTGCGCAATGTCGAACGGCTGGAGTAGGGGCGGTTATCGCTCCGCCAGCGTGCAAGTACTTTTGCCTCGCCGCGTAAAGATAGCGATGCTACTTCTGGGGCATGATCAGGAGCATTCAGCTGCGGCAAGGTTCGGCGGAGAACTTTGATTTCGCCCTAGAACTCTACATGTCCGCGATGCGCCCCGTCACGGAAGCGTTGATGGTGTGGGACGAACGGAAGCAGCGCGACAGTTTCGCAGCGCAGTGGAAGGTCGAGGAGGTGCGGATCGTTGCGGTCGACGGGATCGAGGCGGGCTGGCTTCAGGTTTCGGAGACCGCTACCGAAATACGCCTGCAGCAGTTCTTTATTTCTCCTGGGTACCAGCGGGCAGGTATTGGAACGGAAATCTTGAGCAACCTGCTCACGACTTGGCGCGCGGCAGCAAAGCCGATCGCGCTCATGGTGCTGAAGAACAACCCGGCTCGAAGTCTCTACGAGCGCTTCGCATTCGCGGTGACGGGCGAAGCAGGCGTCAAATTCGAGATGAAGCGCGCAGTGCAACTGCCGCCGATACCAACCCTGGAAACCGAACGCCTCGTCCTCCGGCCGCTGGAGGAGCGTGATGCGCCGGCCATCCAGCGGCTGTTTCCGCAATGGGAAATCGTGCGCTGGCTCTCGGCCTATATTCCCTGGCCGTTTCCCGCCGATGGCGCGCGCACTAATATGGCCGAGACCCTGGACAAGCTCAGGCGCGGCGAGAAGTACTTCTGGGCCATCACGTTGAAGGACTCCGATGAGCTGCGCGGCCGGATCGATCTCTGGCCGTTCGATGGCGAGACCCGTGACATGCGCGGTTTCTGGCTCGATCCGGAGTTGCAGGGCCGCGGCCTGATGACGGAGGCCGCCAACGCGGTTACGGCCTACGCTCTCGAAGAACTGAAGTGGCCATTCCTGTACCTGACCAACGCCGTGGCCAACCGCGCATCCGCCCGCGTGAAGGAGAAGCAGGGCGCCATCGAAATTGCACGCGAGCCATTCGCCTACGTCTCCGGGGAAGGCATTCGGCAAATCTGGCTGCTCACCCGCGAGGCCTGGCTCGGGCGGGAAGCCGACCGGTGACGCGACCATGGACTCCGAAGCCCGCGACCTGCGATTACGCGCTGAACCGACGACGGCCGGCACGGCCTAGTTGCATACTTCCACATTGGTCAGGCCGATGCGCATGTCACGCGACACCAGACGGCAACCCGGACGCACCGGCCGGCAGCCGCCGCTGTCGCAGACGATCTGGCCGGACGGCTGCGCGCGCGGCGCGCGGGCCTGAACCTGAGGGCGATCAAGCTCATCGCGCTCAAGACGTTCGCGTTGCGGCGCGTTGCGTTTGGCCTGGTTGCGGCTGCGCTTTTGCTCACATTCGTTGTCATCGTTCAGGAACGTGCCGGCGCGGCATACGATTTTCACGCAGCGGTCGCCGTCCGCCTCTGAACCATGCGCACAGACCAGCGGGCAGACCCGTGCAGACTTGGCCTTGATCGCCTCGAGCGCATCGGTGCTGGCCGCCTTGGCATCGAACTTGGTCGAGGCGTAGCGATTGAAGCGCTCGAGCGACTTGCGGGAAGCCACAGTCCATGAGTTGTCGACTGATCCCTGCAGGCAGCCCACCCGCTGAAGCTCGACCTGGACCTGACGGGGTAGATCGGCTGGTGCGGGTGTTCGGGACACATCGGCTGTGGGGGAAGGGAGTGTCGCCAACTGCGGTCCGGCGGCAGGCGTGTCCGGCTTGCCGGCATCGACCTTGGCTTCGGCTGCCGCACGGACGCGCTCGCCGGCGGCGGCGCGTTCTTGCTCGGCGGTCTTGAGTTTCTCGGCGGCGATCCGGGCATCCTCGGCGGTCTTGGCATCGGCCGCTGCCTTGGTCTGTTCGGCCTTCCTGGCGCCTTCGGCAGCCAGACGGGCTTTCTCTTCAACGGCGAGGCGGGCTTTCTCCGCAGCAGCGGTATGGGCGTCCTCGGCTGCGAGCTTCGCGAGTTGGGATTTTGCCAGCGACGCATAGAAGCCGTCGGGGTGCTGGGTCAGGAACGCGTTCCAGCCGTCTCTGGTCGCAAGCTGCAAAGCCAGCTCGTAGTCACGGCGGGTTTCGGCCTGGACACCGACGGCGGGCGACGTGGCGACGGCAGCCACCGGGACCAGCGGCACGTCGTCGCCGCCGAGCGAACCGTAGACATACGGTTCCTGGCGGTTGCTGGTGTTCTTCATGACGTCGTCGCGGACGAAGCCGAAGGCCTTGCGGAGGTCGAGGCCAGGCGTCGCGATGTGGCGGACGAGCGCGGCCGTGAAGGGGCTGTTCTTGCTGTCGCCGTCCAGCGCCGTCGAGCCGGCCTTGGCCGAATAGGCGATCAGTGTGTTGGGGCTGGCCGGCTCCACCTTGGCGAGGCCGCGGGTGATCGCCCGGGATGCCGTGGTGCGCTTCATGTTCTTGACGAAGGGGTTGTCGCGGCAGGCATCGAGGATCACCAGCCGCAGCTTCCTGGCCGGCTCGATGGTCACGAGGATGCGCTCCAGCGAGAACGCCTCGTCATAGACGTCGGTGTCGCGTTCCAGCAGTGCGTCGGTCGGAATCAGGTAGTTGGTGCCATCGACCTCGATGCCGTGGCCGGCGAAATAGACCAGAGCAACGTCCGCATCGCGCGCCTTGTCCGCGAAATCGCGCAAGGCCCGGCGCATCTCGGTCGCCTTCAGATCCCGTCGGGCTTCGACAATGTCGAAATTCGCGGTCTTCAAGGTCTCGGTCATCGCCGCGGCGTCGTTGACCGGATTGGCGAGCTTGACCACGTTCTGGTAGGCCGAGTTGCCGATCACCAGTGCGACGCGTTTGTCGGCGAAGGCCGACTGACTGAGCAAGCTCAAGGCGAAGACTACGGAAGCCACAAGACCAAGGTTGCGCATCGGAAGCCCCGCATATTGCGACGGTCGCATTTGAGCAGCCTGACCAGACGTCGCCTATCAGTCGGGACTGGCGTGCGTGGTTGTCTCACGTGGTCTGTCGCGCAGTACTCTCCGCAGGTTCGATCGCAGCGGCGCTGCGCGCGTCATCCATTTGAGCGATATTAGCATAACGAAGATGTGTTTGGGCGGGCGAGGCGGACGTGCCGGTCTGGCCCGATTGCGGCAGTCAAAAGCAATCCATGCACTTGCATCTTTTGTCGGGATGGGTGACAGGTTCCAGATGCGCTCCGCGCTTTTTGGAAGCAGTTATTCAGGGGATATCTCATGGCCACCTACAGCGTTGCCGTCATTGTCGGCAGCCTCCGCAAACAGTCATTCTCGCTCAAGGTTGCGAATGCATTCGCCAAGCTGGCGCCGCCGTCGCTGAAGCTGAACGTCATCACGCTGCACGACCTGTCATTCTTCAATCAGGACCTGGAAGCCACGCCGCCGGCCGACTGGGTCAAGTTCCGTGACACCATTCACGCCTCCGACGCTGTGATCTTTGTTACGCCGGAATACAACCGCGGCACCTCTGGCGTGCTCAAGAACGCCATCGACGTCGGCTCCCGTCCGTTCGGCAAGAGCTGCTTCCTCGGCAAGCCGATTGGCATCGTCGGCAACGCGCCGGGCCCCGGCGGCGGCGTTTCCGCCGTCATGAACCTGCGCCAGGTCCTGCCGGGCATCGTTGGCCCGATCATGGGGCAGCCTGAGATTTACCTCAACGCGATCGCCGACGCGTTCGACGACAAGGGCGAGATCGTCAAGGAATCCATCCGTCCGGTGCTGCAGGCCTATATCGACGCCTTCGCCGCCTGGGTCGAAAAGCTGAAGAAATAAGCCGCGCAAATTCAGGTTGCGGCCCGGTTGTTAGGTTCGCCTTAACCGGGCCGTCGCATTTTCAGGCATGGTCAAGCATACCCGCCTCAAATCGGTCCTCACCGGGCTCGTGCTCTATGCACTGGCTGCGATGATGATCAGCTATTTCGGGGTCAATGCCTATACCGGCAAATACGGTCTCAACGCGCGGCAGGAGCTCGATCAGGAGATTGTCGCGCTGACCTCTGAACTGGTGCAGTTGAAGAAGGAACGCACCAAGGCCGAGCAGCGCGTGGCGCTGCTGCGATCTGCCGGACTCGATCCCGACATGCTCGACGAGCGCGCGCGCTACCAGCTCGACTACGCGCATCCGCGCGACCTCGTGAAGGTCATCAAGCCAAACTGAGATTTATTCTTCAGCTTGCTTCAGCACGGCGAGTCGTCCTCGCGTGAAGCAACACAGCTTTGCATCAAAGCTATGGATCGCTCGCGCCTGTGCGTCGTGACGATGACATGACCACTATGCGCGCTTCCATTCCTCAAATTACAAAACCGCTCCAATTCGATTTCGAAAGTTTCACGCCTTCGCTGCAGTGCGAAACAACAGTGTGGCATTCCGCGCGACGCAATCCCTTTCATGGCGCAAGCACTTGGAGTAGGAAGGGCCATTCACTCTCGCATCCGGAATTTTCATGGCCGCACCGAAGAAAAGCGTCGCTCCCGCAGGGCAGGCAACGAGCAATGGCGCAACCCCGTCATCGCCGCCAGATTTCACCCGCGATCAGGAGATGCACGCGCTTCGCGACATGCTGCTGATCCGACGCTTCGAGGAGAAGGCTGGCCAGCTCTACGGCATGGGCGCGATCGGCGGTTTCTGCCATCTCTATATCGGCCAGGAAGCCATCGTCGTTGGGATGCAGATGGCATTGAAGGACGGCGATCAGGTCATCACCGGCTATCGCGACCACGGCCACATGCTGGCTTGCGGCATGGACGCCAAGGGCGTCATGGCCGAGCTGACGGGACGCAGGGGCGGCTACTCCAAGGGCAAGGGTGGCTCCATGCACATGTTCAGCCGCGAGAAGAACTTCTACGGCGGCCATGGCATCGTCGGCGCGCAGGTGTCGCTCGGAACGGGTCTCGCTTTCGCCAACCGTTATCGCGGCAATGATCTCGTCAGCCTCGCTTACTTCGGCGACGGTGCGTCGAACCAGGGCCAGGTCTATGAGAGCTTCAACATGGCCGAGCTGTGGAAGCTTCCGGTGATCTACATCATCGAGAACAACCGCTACGCCATGGGTACCTCGGTGACGCGCTCCTCGGCTCAGACCGATTTCTCCAAGCGCGGCATCTCCTTCAACATTCCGGGTGAGCAGGTCGACGGCATGGATGTCCGCGCCGTGAAGGCCGCCGGTGACCGCGCGGTCGCCTGGTGCCGCGCCGGCAAGGGTCCGTTCATTCTGGAAATGCAGACCTATCGCTATCGCGGCCACTCGATGTCCGATCCGGCCAAGTATCGCACCCGCGAGGAAGTGGACAAGGTTCGCCATGATCAGGACCCGATCGAGCAGGTGCGCAACCGTCTGCTGGCCGCTGATGTGACCGAGCAGGACCTCAAGGCGATCGATGCCGAGGTGCGTGACATCGTCAACGCGTCGGCGGATTTCGCGCAGCAGGATCCTGAGCCCGATGCATCCGAACTTTACACCGATGTGTACCGCTAAGCGCGCGGCTTAAAGACCGATCTGGAGTTATAATGGCCATTCAAGTTCTGATGCCCGCGCTGTCCCCGACCATGGAGAAGGGCAACCTCTCCAAATGGCTCAAAAAGGAAGGCGACACGATCAAGTCCGGCGATGTGATCGCTGAAATCGAAACCGACAAAGCGACGATGGAAGTCGAAGCGACCGATGAAGGAACGCTCGGCAAGATACTGATCCCGGAAGGGACCAACGACGTTGCGGTCAACACGCCGATCGCGACCATCCTCGCCGACGGCGAAGATGCATCCGCTGCAGCGAGCGCACCGGCCCCCGCGAAGCAGGAGAAGGCCGCAGAATCCGCGCCGCCTGCCGCGGAAGCCAAATCCGCTCCGGCTCCGAAGGAAGAGGCTACAGCGCCAGCAGCTCCGACGGCTTCGATCCAGCTCGATCCCGAAATTCCTGAAGGCACCGAGATGGTGACCATGACCATCCGCGAAGCGCTGCGCGACGCGATGGCAGAGGAAATGCGCCGGGATGAAGACGTCTTCATCATGGGCGAGGAAGTCGCCGAATATCAGGGCGCGTACAAAGTCACCCAGAACCTGCTGCAGGAATTCGGCGCACGCCGTGTCATCGACACGCCGATCACCGAGCACGGTTTCGCCGGCGTTGGCGTCGGCGCGGCGATGTCCGGCCTGAAGCCGATCGTCGAATTCATGACCTTCAACTTCGCCATGCAGGCGATCGACCAGATCATCAACTCCGCCGCCAAGACGCTCTACATGTCCGGTGGCCAGATGACCTGTCAGATCGTGTTTCGCGGCCCGAACGGCGCTGCGGCGCGCGTTGGCGCCCAGCATAGCCAGGACTACTCGGCCTGGTATTCGCAGATCCCCGGCTTGAAGGTCGTCGCACCCTATAGCGCTGCCGACTACAAGGGCTTGCTCAAGGCTGCTATCCGCGATCCGAACCCGGTGATCTTCCTCGAAAACGAAATGCTCTATGGGCATTCCGGCGAGGTGCCGAAGCTCGACGACTACATCGTCCCGATCGGCAAGGCCAAGGTCGCACGTGTCGGCAAGGATGTGACATTGATCTCGTGGTCGAACGGCATGACCTATGCCCTGAAGGCAGCCGAAGAACTCGCCAAGGAAGGCATCGAGGCGGAGGTCATCGACCTGCGCACGCTGCGTCCGCTCGACACCGACACCATCATCGAGTCCGTGAAGAAGACCTCACGCGCCGTGACGGTGGAAGAAGGCTGGCAGCAGTCGGGTGTGGGCGCCGAAATCGCCGCACGCATCATGGAGCACGCGTTCGACTATCTCGATGCGCCGGTGGCGCGTGTGTCGGGCAAGGACGTGCCGATGCCTTACGCCGCCAATCTTGAAAAGCTTGCGCTGCCGTCGGTCGCCGACGTCGTAGCTGCGGCCAAAGCCGTTTGCTATCGGTGAACCATGGCAGGTCCGAAGGAACAGCCATTGCCGCCGGATGTCATGGACCGCGAGGACGCCACCGAGGTGTTGCGCGCATTCGTGCTGGATGGCGGGCTGTCCATCGCCTTCATGCGTGCCTTCGAGGAGCCCGACATGTGGGGGCTCCTGCTGGTCGATATCGCGCGCCATGCCGCACGCGCCTATGCGCGTGAGGCCAACTATTCCGAGGACGAGGCGCTGAACCGCATCGTCGAAATGTTCGAAGCTGAAATCGCGCGTCCGACTGACATGGGCAACACCACGCCGCGGTCGCAACAAGGTCACTGACAATGCCAATCAACATTCTGATGCCTGCGCTGTCGCCCACCATGGAAAAGGGCAACCTTGCCAAGTGGCTCAAGAAGGAGGGCGACAAGGTCAAGTCTGGCGACGTGATCGCGGAGATCGAGACGGACAAGGCGACGATGGAAGTCGAAGCCGTCGACGAAGGCACCATCGCCAAGATCCTGGTGGCGGAAGGTACGCAGGATGTTGCTGTGAACGCCGTCATCGCGGTGCTCGCCGCCGACGGTGAGGACGTGAAGGCCGCGAGTTCGGGGGCAGGGGCTGACAAGCCGAAGCCCGCGCCTGCTGCCGAAGCTCCAGCGCCGAAGCCTGCAGCTGCTGCACCTGCGCCGGCTGCTGCTTCCGCAGCGAAAGCACCGGCAGCGGCCGCTACGCCAGCTCCGCAGCCAGCCGTCTCACAGAGCAATGGCGCGCGCGTATTCTCGTCACCGCTGGCGCGTCGTCTTGCCAAGGACGCCG
The DNA here is from genome assembly GCF_056401215.1 of Tardiphaga sp. P4_G1. NCBI lineage: Bacteria > Pseudomonadati > Pseudomonadota > Alphaproteobacteria > Hyphomicrobiales > Nitrobacteraceae > Tardiphaga > Tardiphaga sp. P4_G1. The sequence goes on along the minus strand of NZ_JBFUJU010000001.1, from coordinate 637,813 downwards.
GCATCGAACTCGGCCGTATCAACGGATCGGGTCCGCGTGGTCGCGTTGTGGCTGCAGACGTCGAGAAGGCGAAGTCTGGTGGCGGCCTGAAGGCATCAGCCGCGGCTGCCGGCGCTCCCGCAGGTGCAACTGGAGCGATCGGTGCGCCTGCAATGTCCGATCAGCAGATTCTCGGGCTGTACGAGCAGGGCGCTTACGAGAGCGTGCCGCATGACTCGATGCGCCGCACGATTGCGCAGCGTCTCACCGCCGCGACCAACTCGATGCCGACCTTCTATCTCACCGTCGACTGCGATCTCGGCAAGCTCTCCTCCGCGCGCGAGGAGATCAACGCTGCCGCCGGCAAGGACAAGGACGGCAAGCCGCTTTACAAGCTCTCGGTCAACGATTTCGTCATCAAGGCGATGGCCATCGCGCTGCAGAAGATTCCGGAAGCGAACGTGTCGTGGACGGAAGCAGCGATGCTCCGTCATAAGCATTCCGACATCGGCGTCGCGGTGGCGCTGCCGTTCGGTCTGATCACGCCGATCATTCGCCAGGCCGAGATCAAGTCCATTTCGGCAATCTCCAACGAGATGAAGGAACTTGCCGCGCGCGCCAAGGCCAAGAAGCTCAAGCCTAACGAATACCAGGGCGGCGCGTCATCCGTGTCCAATCTCGGCATGTTCGGCATCAAGGACTTCACGGCGGTGATCAATCCGCCGCAGTCGTCGATCCTTGCGGTTGGCACGGGCGAGGAACGGGCCGTGGTGCGCAATGGCCAGATCGTCGCTGCAACCATCATGAGCGTGACCCTGTCCTGCGACCACCGCGCCATTGACGGCGCGCTCGGCGCGGAACTGATCACGGCATTCAAGAAGTTGATCGAAAATCCGGTGATGATGGTGGTGTAGTAACGCAGTTCTTTCTTCCCTCTCCCCTTGTGGGAGAGGGTGGATCGACCGCGCAGCGGTCGAGACGGGTGAGGGGTATGCACCAGCCGGTGTCCTATCAGAAGCGCGCGTTCGCCAAATCGCTGCGAGCGAATGCGACCGAGACTGAAAAGACGCTGTGGCGCCTGCTGCGATCCCGTCGTCTGACAAATCTAAAATTTCGCCGGCAGGTGCCGATTGGTCCTTGGATCGCGGATTTCGTGTCGTTCGAACGTCGTTTGATCGTGGAAGCCGATGGCAGCCAGCATGCGGAGAGTACGAGAGACCAACAACGAGACCGAGATCTGAAGGAACGCGGATTTCGCACCCTGCGCTTCTGGAACAACGACATTCTGCAGCGCTCGGAAATGGTGCTCGAAGCCATTCTCGACGCTGCCCAGCATTACCCCTCACCCGTCTGCGCGCCTGACGGCGCGCATCCACCCWCTCCCACAAGGGGAGAGGGAAGAAAGAGCGAGTAACACATGGCTGATACATCCTTCGACGTCGTCGTCATCGGCTCCGGTCCCGGCGGCTATGTGACGGCCATTCGGGCCGCGCAGCTCGGCTTCAAGACAGCGATCGTCGAGAAGGCCTATCTCGGCGGCATCTGCAATAACTGGGGCTGTATCCCGACCAAGGCGCTGCTGCGCTCGGCGGAAATCTATCACTACATGCAGCATGCCAAGGATTATGGCCTGTCGGCGGACAACGTGACGTTCGACATCAAGGCCGTGATCGCGCGCTCGCGCGGCGTCGTGAAGCGCCTCAGCGGCGGCGTCGAATATCTGATGAACAAGAACAAGATCTCGATCATTTGGGGTGAAGCGACCCTGGATGCGCCGGGCAAGTTCACTGTCAAGAAGACGGAAGCCGCAGCACCCAAGGGCGCGCTCGGGGCAGGCAGCTATACTGCCAAGCATATCATCGTCGCCACAGGCGCTCGGCCGCGCGTGCTGCCGGGCCTCGAGCCCGACAAGAAGCTGGTCTGGACCTATTTCGAGGCGATGAACCCCGACAAGATGCCGAAGTCGCTGCTGGTGGTCGGCTCCGGCGCCATCGGCATCGAATTCGCGTCGTTCTACAAGACCATGGGCGCCGACGTGACTGTGGTCGAGGTGCTGCCGCAGATCCTGCCGGTGGAAGACGCCGAGATCGCCGGCTTCGCCCGCAAGCAGTTCGAGAAGCAGGGCATCAAGATCATGTCCGGCGCGAAGGTGACCAAGCTCGACAAGAAGTCGGATTCGGTCACCGTGACCATCGAAGATGGCAAGGGGGCTACCCAGCAACTCACCGTCGATCGCGTCATCTCGGCGGTCGGTGTGGTCGGCAATATCGAAGGCTTTGGCCTCGAGAAGCTCGGCGTGAAGACCGAGCGCGGCTGTATCGTGATCGACAAATACGGCAAGACCAATGTGCCCGGCATCTATGCCATCGGCGACGTCGCCGGTCCGCCGATGCTCGCCCACAAGGCCGAGCATGAGGGCGTGATCTGCGTCGAGGCGATCAAGGGGATGAACCCGCATGCAATGGACAAGTCGCTGATCCCGGGCTGCACCTATTGCCATCCGCAGGTGGCCTCGGTCGGTCTCACCGAAGCCAAGGCCAAGGAAGCCGGCAAGGACATCCGCGTCGGCCGCTTCCCCTTCGTCGCCAATGGCAAGGCCATCGCCCAGGGCGAGGACCAGGGCATGGTGAAGGTGATCTTCGACAAGAAGACTGGCCAGCTGCTCGGCGCCCATATGGTCGGCGCTGAGGTCGTCGAGATGATCCAGGGCTTTGTGGTCGCTATGAATCTGGAGACCACGGAAGAGGAACTCTTCCACACCATCTTCCCGCATCCGACCATCTCGGAGACGATGAAGGAAGCCGTGCTCGACGCCTATGGGCGCGTGCTGAATACGTAGTCGGAAGCATTTCCGATCGATAATTTTGATCGCCGCATCGTGAAGTTGCGGCGGGCTTACGTTCCGGTCTCCCGACGTTATCTGCCGTCAAGGTCAGACGCGAATGCGTCCAATGCGCAAAGTGCTGTCATTTCCGAGTGACGCTAAATTCAGGGAGCTTTTCATGAAAACAACGATCACCACTGCCGCGGCTTCGGCCCTCATTGCTCTGATAATGTCCGGTGCCGCCACTGCGTCAGAGCAGCGCTCTGCACACCGGCATGCTCAACCGCAGGCCGTCACAACCTATGGCGACTCACGCGATTCCTTCGCCTATTACCCGGGCTGGGGCCGTGATCCCGTGCTCGTCCGCGGTGTTTATCCCGGGCTGGTCTACGGTGGTGCCACCTCCGCGCCCGCCGGACGTTGAGATCGGCAACGGATGGAAAAGTCGGCCTTGCGCTGACTTTCCGGTAACGCGGCAGCGATTTTAGCCTCGCTCAAAAGGGTTGCCGGTGCGCCACAAATGTTGCTTGGTTGCCACAGTCCCCCAAGATTTAACCCTGTCGTGCTGTGGGTATTGTAACCGCCGCTATTTGGCCACACGCCTTCGTGAAATCATTTCTCACCAGCCAGAAGGCTGGAGCGCTTTGTTGATCGGCGGGATGTCAGTGGGATTGTCCCGGATCACCGAAGCGGCCTGAGAAACCAGGTTCGCGATGGACGCCAAGACGAACATCAAGTCGCGTTTGCCTAGCCGTCATATGACGGAGGGCCGGGAGCAGACGTTGTGTGGCGCCCTCCCGTCCGCGATGGGTCTGGCTATGCCGCAGAGCGAACGGCCCGCTGCCGGCCAAGTGCTGTGCGCGGAAGAATCTCGTGCTGTCGAAATCTTCAAAAAGACACCATATCGCACCGATTTGAAGCGGGTGAGCCGTTATGTCGCCAAAGACATATTGGAAGTTGCCGACACACCGTTGCTGAAGACGACATTGCTCGATCACAGCCGGTCGCGGGGAGCGTACCTCACTGCGACGGGGCGGATGATCGCGGAGAAAATGAAGCCCGTGACGCGGAATTCCCATCAGGACGTCATTCGTTCTGCCGACAAGCCGATCGCCATTGGCGGTTACGCAGTCGGATCGAAGGGGAATGTGGCTTTCGACATCGTCGATTCGGAAGACGGCGCTCCCGTCCGGGGTGGCGCCGTCGGGGGGGCCTTTAACGTAAAATTGACTGACAAAGAATTGGCCGCGCACCCGACCAAAGGGAAGCGTCGCGCGACTAACCATATGTCAGGGACGCTGTGGACATATGCCCGGCAGGTTGGATCGGCCATTGGTTGCGCTGTGACCCAAACCGGCCGGGCCCACGAGAAATACTGTTATGCGGATAGTTGAGCGTATCATTTTCGGCGTGTTTGCTTTGGGTGCCGCGTCCGTGGCCGCGCCGGCGTTTGCCTTTGATGGCGCGCCCGTTGGCAGCAGCGACGCAGCCCTGCCGGTTGTAACGACCATTCCCGGTGCTGCGCCGGTCTTGAAGAAGTCCGCCAAGCCCGATACCTCGCTGACCGCCCTTCAGTATGCCGCCGAAGGCGGTCATCCGATTGCCCAGTGGAAGCTCGGCCGGATGTATGCCGACGGTAACGGTGTGGCTCAGGACGATCTGCGCGCCTTCGAATATTTCAGCCGCATCGCCAATGCCCATGCCGAGGACTCGCCGTCCGCGCCGCAGGCGACCATCGTCGCCAACGCCTTCGTGGCGCTCGGTCGCTACTACCTCGACGGTATCCCGAATTCGAAGATCAAGGCCGACACTGAGCGTGCGCGCGAGATGTTCTCCTACGCCGCGTCCTACTTCGGCAATGCCGATGCCCAGTACGATCTGGCCCGGCTGTATCTGAAGGGCATAGGCACCCCGCGCGACACCAAATACGGTGCCCGTTGGCTGGGCCTTGCTGCGCAGAAGGGCCAGCACCAGGCGCAGGCGCTGCTCGGCCAGATGCTGTTCAACGGTGAATCGCTGCCACGGCAGATGGCGCGCGGCCTGATGTGGCTGACGCTGGCCCGCGACAATGCCGGCCCGGACGACACCTGGATCCGCGACAGCTACAACAAGGCCATCGCCAAGGCCTCCGAAGACGACCGCGCCATGGCGCTGCAGATGCTTGAACACTGGGTGTCGGGCAAGCGGGACTGAGGGTTGTCCCGGGTTAAGCGGCCGTTTCCGAGCGCGATTACCTCACACTCGACTGTCGTCACCTGGCTTGACCGGGTGACCCAGTAATCGCCAGCCTTCACTATTATCAACGAGTGCTCGCGTCAGGCGCCGTCTCGGAACATTGCCCCCGGGCGTTTGCTGGATCGCCCGGTCAAGCCGGGCGATCCAGTCTGTGTTTGGGGGGGCTTGGGCGACGCGGCCTCTACGCCGCTTCAAGATCCAGATCGACCCACACCGGCACGTGATCGCTCGGCTTCTCCCAGGCGCGCACATACTTGTCGATACCGACGTCGATGAGTTTGTCGCTCGCCTGCGGTGACAACAGCAGGTGGTCGATGCGGATGCCCCAGTTCTTCTGCCAGGCGCCGGCCTGATAGTCCCAGAATGTGTACTGGCCGGGCTCATCGGTGACGGCGCGCAGGGCGTCGGTCATGCCCAATCCCAGCAGGGTCTGGAAGCTCGCGCGGGTTTCGGGCTTGAACAGCGCGTCATTGATCCAGGCCGCCGGATTATAGGCGTCGGCCGCCGCCGGGATGACGTTGAAGTCGCCGGCGAGAATCAACGGCTCTTCCGTTTTCAGCCGCAGCTTCGTGAATTCCTGTAGTCGCGACATCCATTTCAGCTTGTAAGGATACTTCTCGGTATCGACCGGATTGCCGTTTGGCAGATACAAGCAGGCAACCCTGACCACCCCGGATTTCAGCGACACCACGCCCTCGATGAAACGGGCGTGGAGATCCTCATCATCGCCCGCCAGCTGGGGCGTGGCTTCCTCCAGCGGATATTTTGAGAGCAGGGCAACACCGTTGAAGGTCTTCTGGCCGTGAGTGACGACATTGTAGCCGAGCGCCTCGATGGCCTCCCGCGGAAATGCCTCATCGACGCATTTGATTTCCTGCAGGCAGACGATGTCCGGCGAGCAGTCGCGCAGCCAGGTCAGCAGATGGTCCAGCCGCTGGCGGACCGAATTCACATTCCAGGTGGCAATTCTCATCTGCTGGGATTCCGGTAACAACAATGGCAAAAATACGTCAACGTGGCATACCATCATCCCCGCCAACATGATAAGCTTTAAGGCTAAAGCGCACAGACGCTGTCTTTAAAGCTGCCATGGGCGGGAAACGGGGGCGACCCGATCTTCTGTACCAGGTGACATGGACCATATGAAGAAACGCACATCGATCGCTCTACTCGTTCTCGTCGGCGCTGTGGCGGTTGCTGCCTATGCGACGCGATCCTCCTGGACCGGAAACAATACCAGCGCCCAGGCCCCGCAGCGCGCGCGGGTCGTGTCTGTCGAACTGGCCAAGGCCGAGCGCAAGCCCGTCCCGGTCGATGTCGATGCAATCGGCACGGTGACGCCAATTTCCAGCGTAGCGCTGAAATCACGAGTCGAAACCACCATCACGTCGGTTCACTTCGAAGACGGCGCCAAGGTCAACGAAGGCGACCTGCTGTTCACCCTCGATTCGCGGCAGATCGATGCCCAGATCGAGCAGGCCGAAGGCACGCTGGCTCGCGATCAGGCCCAACTGGCCGGTGCGGAACGCGACGTGCGGCGCTTTACCGATCTGATCGGGAAGGGCGCGACCACGCAGGTCAGCGTCGACAATGCCAAGACCCAATCCGACATTCTGGCCGGAACCATCCGGGCCGATCAGTCGGCGCTCGACAATCTCAAGGTCCAGAAGAGCTACACCATCATCCGCGCGCCGTTCTCCGGCCGGATCAGTGCAGCCAATGTGAAGGTCGGCAATTTCGTGCGCCCGGCTGATACGGCGCCGCTCGCCACCCTCAATCAGATGGCTCCGGTCTATGTCTCCTTCGCCATTCCGCAGCGTGTGCTTAGCGATCTGCGCGAAGCGATGGCGGCGGGATCGACCTCGGTCATTGCGACCATCCCGAACAGTGGCCGTTCTGAAACCGGCAAGGTGGCAATGGTGGAAAACACCGTGGATTCCACCACCGGCATGGTCACCGTGCGCGGCATCATGAGCAATCCGAACGAGACCCTGTGGCCGGGCATTCTGGTGCAGACCAAACTGATCGTACGCACTGAGGACGGGGTTGTTGTGCCGACCGTGGCTGTGCAGCGCAGCCAGACCGGGAACTTCGTGTTCACAGTGAAGGACGGCGTTGCTCGTGTTCAACCTGTCGAAGTCGATCGCACCTTCCAGGGGATTTCGGTGATCACGTCAGGTTTAAAAGGGGATGAGGACGTCGTCGTCGACGGCCAGCTCCTGCTGACGCAAGGCACACGGGTTGAAGCCCGGGCCCGCAAGGCCGGGGCATAAAACATGACCCTCTCGGAGCTCTGCATCCGTCGCCCTGTGATGACCACGCTCATCACGGCGACGATCATCGCGTTTGGCATTTTCGGTTTCCGGTTGCTCCCGGTGTCGGCGCTGCCGAAGGTGGACTTTCCGACCATCGCGGTGACGGCGACGCTGCCGGGCGCGAGCGCCGACACGATGGCGGCCTCGGTCGCCGGCATCATTGAGCGTCAGCTCTCGACCATCGCTGGTATCTCGTCGATGTCGTCGAGCTCGTCGCAGGGAACGACCCAGATCATCATTCAGTTCGATCTCAACCGCAATATCGATGCGGCGGCTCTGGACGTGCAGACTGCGTTGACGATCGCACAGCGCCGGTTGCCGATCGAAATGACGATCCCGCCGAGCTTCCGCAAAGTGAACCCCGGCGATTTCCCGGTGCTGTTCATTGCGCTGAGTTCATCGACGCTGCCGCTCTCGGCCGTTAATGAATTCGGCGATATCACCATCGGACAGGCTCTGTCGCAGATCCCCGGCGTGGCGCAGGTGCTGATCTATGGCACGCAGAAATTCGCCATTCGCGTACAGGCCGATCCCGAAGCTGCGGCGGCTCGCGGGTTATCGCTTGAAGATATCCGCACGGCGGTTTCACGCGCGAACTCCTCGACGCCGGTCGGCACCCTGAACGGACCGAAGCAGGATATCTCGCTGCAGGCATCCGGACAGATGTCCAAGGCCGTCGACTATGGCCAGGTCGTTGTCGCCTGGCGCAACGGCTCGCCCGTCAAGCTGAACGAAATCGCCAAGATCTATGATGCCGTCGAAAACGACAAGGTCGCGACCTGGTTGAATGGCGAGCGCGCCATCGTGCTGGCAATCCAGAAGCAGCCCGACGCCAACACGGTCGCCGTGGTCGACGGCGTCCGCGCCAAGCTACCGTCGCTGCGTGCGCAATTGCCGCCATCGGTCGAAGTCAATGTGATGATGGACCGTTCGATCTCGGTCCGCGAAGCCGTCGCCGACGTCGAGGAGACATTGCTGATCGCCGTCGTGCTGGTGATCTTCGTGATCTTCCTGTTCCTCCGCTCAGCCTCCGCGACCTTGATTCCCGCACTGGCGGTGCCGATCTCGATCTTCGGCACATGCGCCGCGATGTATATGCTGGACTACTCCATCAACAACATGACGCTGCTGGCGTTGACCCTTTCCGTGGGCTTCGTGGTCGACGACGCCATCGTCATGCTGGAAAATATCGTCCGGCATATCGAGCTTGGCATGAAGCCGTTCGACGCGGCGCTGAAAGGCGCACGCGAAATCGGTTTCACCATCGTCTCGATCACCTTCTCGCTGATCGCGGTGTTCATTCCCGTGCTGCTGATGGGGGGAATTGTCGGCCGCGTGTTCCGTGAGTTCGCGGTGACGATTGCGGTGGCGATCATCGTCTCCGGCTTCGTGTCGCTGACGCTGACGCCCATGCTATGCGCGCGCGTGCTCAGGGCGCACAATCCCGAGCACAAGGAAAATTTCATCCTGCGCGGTTTCGAACGCATGTTTGCGGCCTGGCTGCGCGGTTACGAATGGGCGCTCGATCACGTGCTCGCGCACAAGGGCATCATGCTTGTGGTGACGCTCGCGACCCTCGGCGGCACCGTTTATCTCTATAACATCGTACCAAAGGGATTCTTCCCGCAGGAGGATACCGGCTTCCTGACCGGTACAACTGAAGCCGCAACCGATACGTCCTTCGAAGCGATGAGTGCTCGACAGCAGGTGCTCGCCGATCTGCTGAAATCCGATCCTGCCGTCGAATATATCAACAGCACTGTGGGCTCCGGCGGTCCGAATGCGACGGCGAATTACGGTCGTCTGTTTGTCGCACTGAAGCCGCGCAAGGATCGTGATTCCGCACAGGTGGTCATGGCGCGGCTGCGCCAGAAGTCGCTGGCCGTTCCGGGCCTGCAGGCCTTCTTCCAGAGCATCCAGAACCTGAACATCGGCGGTCGTTCGTCGAAGAGCCAGTATCAATACGTGCTTCAGGGCAGTGACACCGACACGCTGTATCGCGTGTCGCCGGAAATGCGGGATCGTATCGCTAAGGTACCCGGTTTGCTCGACGTGACGACCGACCTCTACATCAAGAATCCGCAGATGACGGTCGATATCGACCGCGAAAAGGCGGCGGTTTATGGCGTCACCGTCGATCAGGTTCGTAACCAGCTCTATAATGCGTTCGGTTCGCGCCAGGTCGGCACCATCTATATGCCGACCAACGACTATCAGATCATTCTGGAAGCACAGCCGCAGTTCCGGATCGATCCGAGCGATCTCTCCAAGCTCTATATGAAGACGTCGAACAACCAGACCATTCCCTTGAGTGCGGTGGCGCGTCTGGTGCCGACGGTTGGGCCGCTGCAGATCAACCATCAGGGCCAGCAGCCGGCGGTGACGATCTCGTTCAACCTGGTGCCCGGCTATTCGCTGGGTTATGCGGTCGACCAGATCACGCAAATCGAGGCGGATTCCAAACTGCCGGTGACCATCGCCACGGGCTTCTCTGGCACGGCGCAGGTGTTCCAGGATTCGTTGCGCGGGCAGGGCGTACTGATCCTCGCCGCCGTGTTCGCGGCCTTCGTGATCCTCGGCATCCTCTATGAGAGCTTCATCCATCCGATCACGATCATCTCCGGCCTCCCGTCGGCGGGCATCGGCGCGATCCTGACCTTGATGCTGTTCAAGATGGAAATGTCCGTCATCGCCATGATCGGCATTGTGATGCTGGTCGGCATCGTGAAGAAGAACGCCATCATGATGGTGGACTTCGCGCTCGAGCGTCGCCGCGTCGGCCTCTCGGCCGAACACGCGATCCGCGAAGCCGCGCTGCTGCGTTTCCGCCCCATCATGATGACCACCTTTGCGGCCATCTTCGGCACGCTGCCGATCGCGCTCGGTGCCGGTGCCGGCGCCGAATTGCGTCAGCCACTTGGCGTCGCGGTGGTCGGCGGTCTGTGTGTCTCGCAATTGCTGACGCTGTTCATCACGCCGGTCATCTACATCTATCTCGACCGCATCGACCGCAAGCTGAAGCGCAAGCTGCAGCCGCAGCTCGACGAAGAAGATCACGACGATCGTCCGCGCGTCGTGGCGGCGGAATAGGGTGTCTTCGATGCTGGTGAGAACGCTTACTGCGGCCGCTTTGCTGGCCGCACTTGTTGTCGTGTCGGTACGTGCCGACGATCGGATCGAAATCTTCGACGCCCATATGCATTACAACTGGGAGCCGAAGCCGTATTACCAGCCCGACGAAGTGCTGGAGGTTTTCAGGAAGAACCGCGTCACCGGGATTCTCGCCACCAGCCGCCCGAACACCGGCACCCATGTGCTGATGGACGGTAAGGCCAGTGGCAAGGCAGGCGATCTGCAGGTCGTGCCGTTCATCCGGCCGTATCGCGTGCGCGCCGATATCGGCAGCTGGTTCAACGATCCCGTAATCTTCGATCTCGTGCAGGAGGAGTTCAAGCGCGGCTACTATCGCGGTGTCGGCGAATTCCATCTGACCGGCAAGGCGGCCGATACCGAGATGGTCAAGAAGACCGTCGACTTTGCCGTCGCCAACAATCTCTATTTGCACGCCCATGCCGACGACGAAGCGGTCGAGATTCTGATGCGGCACAATCCGCGTGCGCAGATTATCTGGGCACATACCGGCTTCAGCCTCGCGCCGGACCGTGTCGCAGCGATGCTGGTAAAATACCCGAAACTGTGGGGTGAATTGTCTTACCGCAGCGGCATCGTGGACGGATCAGGCAAACTGACGCCGCAATGGCGCGTGCTGTTCGAGCGCTACCCCGATCGCTTCCTGCTGGGCTCCGACACCTGGGTGCCGGAACGCTGGGCGAGCTATGGCGATATCATGGATGGCTATCGCGCATGGCTGGCGCAACTGCCGCCGGCGGTCGCTAAACAGATCGCGCACGGCAATGCGCGGGCGCTGTTCGCCGAGAAATAGACCGATCTAAAAGAGCCGAATAGAGGTCAGATCGAGAAGCTGGTCCCGCAGCCGCAGGACGCCGTCGCGTTCGGATTGACGACGCGGAACGAGGCGCCGATCAGGTCATCGACGAAGTCGAGTTCGGAGCCGGCCAGGAACGGTGCTGAGGAGGGGTCGACCAGCACCACGGCGCTGTCACGTTCGATCAGGATGTCGTCGTCCGCCTTGGCGCGCTCGACGTCGAACTTGTACTGGAAGCCGGAGCAGCCGCCGCCTTCGACCGACACGCGGAGCATGGCGCCGTTGCCTTCGGTCTTGAGGATCTCGCCGATCCGGCGCGCAGCACGCGCGCTGACGGTGAGGGGGGCCTCGGTGACTGCAGTGTCGGTCATATCTGGCTCTCCGGGCAGGATTCGAACCATTTGAATCTGCCGCTCCCCATAGTTAAGTGCGGCAGGCTCAGGAATCAATTGGATCAAGGATAAACACGCCGTGTCGGTCGGAATGGCTGCTCCCCGCGCACCCTATGCCTGCGACCCTGATCGCAGCCGCGGACGGCTGTTTTCTGAGGCTCCGAGCCGGACCCGCAGCGCGTTTCGCCGGGATTGCGACCGGGTCATCCATTCGACCGCGTTTCGCCGCCTCAAGCACAAGACCCAGGTCTTTGTGTTCCATGAGGGCGATCATTACCGCACCCGACTCACCCACACGTTGGAAGTGGCGCAGATTGCCCGCGCCGTGGCCCGGCAACTGGGCCTCGACGAGGACCTGACCGAGACACTGGCGCTGGCCCATGACATCGGCCATCCGCCATTCGGTCATGCCGGCGAGCGGGCGCTGGACGCCTGTCTCGAGGCCCACGGCGGCTTCGATCATAACGCTCAGACTCTGCGCCTCGTCACGTCACTGGAACATCGGTATCCCGAGTTCGATGGCCTCAATCTGACCTGGGAAACCCTCGAAGGCATCGTTAAGCACAACGGGCCGCTGACGGGCGCGTCAGGCGCTCCCGTGGGACGTTATGCCACCCATGGCGTGCCCTTCGGGATCACCGAATATGACCGCACCTTTGATCTGGAGCTGTCGAGCTTCGCTTCGCTGGAAGCTCAGGTTGCGGCGATTGCCGATGATATCGCTTACAACGCTCATGACATCGATGACGGATTGCGCGCCGGGCTGTTCACCGTCGATGACCTCAAGGCGATGCCGCTCACGCAAGACATGATCGCCAAGATCGACACGCGCTATCCCGGTCTCGACGAGAGCCGGCGCGGTGCCGAACTGGTGCGCGAGCTGATTTCCTATCTGATCGGTGCGGTCGTCGGTGAGACGGAGCAACGGCTAGGCGCGGTGTTGCCGCAATCCGCGGAGGACATTCGCCGTTGCGGGCGCAAGCTTGTCGCGTTTCGTGCCGACGCGGCAGAAGCCGAGGCCGGGATCAAGGCCTTCCTCTGGCAGCACATGTATCGTCATGAGCGTGTCATGCGGGTGATGGTCGAGGCGGAATGTCTGGTTACCGACCTGTTCGCACGCTATCAGCGCGCGCCCGAGGATCTGCCGCCTGAATGGCTGCCCCCTGAAGGCGCCGAGCCGGAATCGGAGGGCGAACAGGCGCGCCGGATCGGCAATTTCATTGCCGGGATGACCGATCGTTTTGCCATCACCGAGCATATCCGGCTCTTTGACTCGACCCCCGAATTGCGTTAGGCGATCCCCGTAAGTGCCTTTTGGGGCTGCGAAATCTGCGATTTTCAGAAGTCTGTATCTGTTTGAAATCAAACAAGTGCAGCGGAACGCATACGAAACCGCTATCCATCCTTGATGCAATCCAGCCGGGAACAGTCCCGGCGCAAGTTCCGGTTCCTGTACGATCATGGCCACATCCACTCCGACCCCGCATCTGTTCGCCAACGTGCTCGCGCGCGTTCACGCGATCTGCAACGCCCTCGTCAGTGAAGGCGTGTTGCCCGCCGGCATCGATCTGTCGCGCGTCGTCGTCGAGCCGACCAAGGATGCGTCGCATGGCGACATGGCGAGCAATGCCGCGATGGTGCTGGCGAAAGAGGCGAAAGCCAAGCCGCGCGATCTGGCTGACGCTATCGCTGCGAAGCTGCGCGAAGACGATCTGGTGACGTCGGTGGATGTCGCCGGACCCGGCTTCATCAATCTCACGCTGAAGTCATCGGCCTGGGCCGATGCGCTGCGCGCGGTGCTGCGCGACGGTGCCTCGTATGGCCGGAGTGCCGTCGGAGCCGGTGAGAAGGTCAATGTCGAATACGTGTCGGCCAATCCGACGGGACCGATGCATGTTGGCCATTGCCGCGGCGCCGTATTCGGCGATGCGCTGGCGAGTCTGCTCGATTGCGCCGGTTATAACGTTACTCGCGAATACTACATCAACGACGCCGGCGCGCAGGTCGACGTGCTCGCGCGCTCGGCGTTCCTCCGCTACCGCGAGGCACTCGGCGAAACCATCGGCGATATCCCGGAGGGCTTGTATCCCGGTGACTATCTGGTGCCGGTCGGGCAGGCGCTCGCGGCCGAGCACGGCGCTGCACTGAATCAGATGCCCGAGGACAAGTGGTTGCCGATCACGCGCGTCAAGGCCATTTCCATGATGATGGAGATGATCAAGGGCGATCTCGCCGCGCTGAACATCTCCCACGAAGTGTTCTTCTCCGAGCGCTCGCTGATAGCAGGCAGCACCGATATGGTCGGCGCGACCATCGATTTCCTGCGCGGCAAGGGTGACGTCTATATCGGCCGGTTGCCGCCGCCAAAGGGCAAGCCGATCGACGATTACGAAGACCGCGAGCAGACCCTGTTCCGCGCCACCGCCTATGGCGACGATGTCGATCGTCCGCTGCTGAAGTCGGATGGCGGCTACACGTATTTTGCGTCCGATATCGCCTATCACAAGACCAAGTTCGACCGCGGCTTCCTCAACATGGTCGACGTCTGGGGCGCCGATCACGGCGGCTACATCAAGCGTGTGCAGGCGGCGATCAAGGCGGTGACGGCAGGGAAGGCCGAACTCGATGTCAAGATCGTGCAGCTTGTGAAGCTGCTGCGCAATGGCGAGCCGGTGAAGATGTCGAAGCGCTCCGGCGATTTCGTTACCCTGCGCGAAGTGGTCGACGAGGTCGGCTCCGACGCCGTGCGCTTCATGATGTTGTTCCGGAAGAACGACGCGGTGCTGGATTTTGACCTCGCCAAGGTGATCGAGCAGTCCAAGGACAATCCGGTTTTCTATGTCCAGTACGGGCATGCCCGCGGCCATTCGATCTTCCGCAATGCGCGGGAGATGCTGGCCGACCTGCCTCTGGAAACCGAGGCGCGCATTGCCTATCTAAAAGACGCCGTGATGGAGCGGCTCGACGATATCGCCGAGCTGGGCCTGATGCGGCAGTTAGCATTGTACCCACGGATGATAGAATCTGCGGCCACGGCGCACGAGCCGCACCGCATCGCTTTCTATCTGTATGATCTCGCCAGCGAATTTCATGCGCTCTGGACGCGCGGACGCGATATGCCTCATTTACGCTTCATTATCACTAATGATGCAGAACTTACTAAAGCGCGATTGGCACTCGTCCAGAGCGTCGTCTCAGTCTTGGCTTCGGGCCTCGCCGTTCTCGGCGTCACCGCACCGGACGAGATGCGGTAGACAGGGGACGGCCGCTCACATGGGGATCTGTGGGTGGTTCTTGATAGCAGCTGTTTCGTTTGAAAAGCGGGTTGGCGGCTTTCCCGAAGGGGATGCGACATCACAATGGCTAATCGATACCAGAACCGACCTTTCCCAGCGGATGACGATTACGGCCGCGACGCTCAATCGCGGACGAAGGGCGAGGGCGATCCGCTCGCCGAACTTGCGCGGCTGATCGGGCAAACCGACCCGTTCGCGAGCAACAGCCGCCCGGCGCCCGCGCCGCGCCAGGCTGAACCGGCCTATCAGGACGAGCCGGAATATGAGGAAGAACCCGCGCAGCCCGGCCCGCCGCCGTGGATGCAGCGCGCGGCAGCCCATGAGCCGCAGCAGCAGGAGTTCGAGAATCTTCATCCGGTGCAGCGTTACGGCGCTCAGCATCAGGAGCCGCAGCATCTGCAGCCGGAGGCCGATTATCATCAGGCGCCAGCATTTGCCGCGCATACGGATCATCAGGCGCAGGATTATCAGGGCCAGTACGACCAGGCTCACGCGCCGCATGATCCCAATCGTTATGACGATGCGCTGTATGGCCACGCCGATGGCACACAGGCCCAGCATCCGCACGACGATCAGTATCAGGATGATCCCTACGCCTATCAGGACGGCTATGCCGAGCAGGAAGAGGCGCCGAAGCGCCGCGGTGGCATGGCGACCGTTGCCATCGTGCTGGCGCTGGCCGTAGTGGGTACCGGTGCTGCCTTCGCCTATCGTACATTTATGGGATCGGCGCGCACCGGCGAACCGCCGGTGATCAAGGCCGAGCCCGGTCCGAACAAGATCGTCCCGCCGTCGACGACAGCCGCGGCCGACGGCAAGCCGATTCAAGATCGTCTCGGCGGCGCAGCCCCCGAGCGATTGGTGTCGCGCGAAGAGCAGCCCGTCAACGTGCAGGATGCCACCAAGGCTGGTCCGCGTGTGGTGTTCCCGCCGCTGAACCAGAACGCCAACCCGCCATCCACCGCCAGCGTGTCGCCATCCAACAAGCCGATGGTCGGCAATGGCGCGATGCAGGGCGATGAGCCCCGCAAGATCCGTACTTTCGCCGTCAAGGGTGACCAGTCCGACGCCGGGGCCACACCGGCCGCGCGTCAGGCGCCGGCCCGCATCGCCGCTCCGGCCGCGACTCCTGCAGCCGCGCCCGCTGCGGCACCGCGCGCGATCAATGCCAATGCCAATGCATCGGCCAATGCCCCGATGTCGCTGTCGCCGCAGGCCGCGCCTCCGGCTGCAGCCGCTCCTCCGGCGCCCTCCCGTATGGCTTCGACCAACCCGACCCAGCAGGCGGCCCCGGTCGCCTCCGGCGGCGGCTATGTGGTCCAGGTATCGTCCCAGCGGTCGGAGGGCGATGCGCAGGCGTCGTTCCGTGCCCTGCAGACCAAGTTCCCCTCGGTACTGGGATCGCGTGCGCCGTTGATCAAGAAGGCCGACCTTGGCGACAAGGGGACCTATTATCGGGCCATGGTCGGACCGTTCAGCTCGCAGGAAGAAGCCTCACAGGTCTGCGGGAACCTGAAATCTGCCGGCGGACAGTGCGTCGTCCAAAGGAATTAACGGCCGTTTCCTTGACCCTGGGCGTTGATGGGGGCTAATCGGCCCCATGAGCACACGCGCATTCATCACCGGTGTATCTGGGCTGGAGCTGACCGCTGAAGAGCGCGCATTTCTGCGCGCGGAACGGCCGTGGGGCTTCATTCTCTTCAAGCGTAATGTCGATAATCCCGCCCAAGTTGCTCGACTTGTAGAAGAATTTCGCAACACGACCGGTGATCTCGATGCGCCGGTCCTGATCGACCAAGAAGGCGGGCGTGTGCAGCGTCTGGGACCGCCGCACTGGCCGGTCTATCCGCCCGGTGCTGTGTTCGGCACGCTCTATGACGCGGACCCGGAAGCAGGCCTCAGGGCTGCTTGGCTCAGTTCACGGCTCATTGCGAGTGACCTTGTGGACCTCGGCATCACCGTGGACTGCCTGCCGTTGGCGGACGTCCCCGTGGAAGGCGCTGATGCCGTGATCGGCAATCGCGCCTATGGCACCGAGCCCGGCAAGGTCGCGATTATTGCGCGCGCCGTGACCGAAGGTCTGTCGCAAGGTGGCATTCTACCGGTGCTCAAACACATCCCCGGCCATGGTCGGGCGACCGCCGATACCCATTTCAAATTACCGATCGTGGATAACGCGAGAAGTGAGCTCGAAGCCTCTGATTTCGAAGCGTTTCGTCCGCTCGCCGACCTGCCGATGGCGATGACTGCACATGTTGTGTTTAGCGCTCTGGACGCCACCCAACCGGCCACGACTTCTGCGACAATCATCGAGCAGGTGATTCGCGGCAGTATCGGGTTCCAAGGTTTGTTGATGAGTGATGACGTGTCCATGAATGCTCTGGCGGGATCGATCGCGGAACGCACGCGGGCGATCGTCAGCGCCGGGTGCGACATGGTCCTGCATTGCAACGGCAAGCTGGACGAGATGCGCGACGTCGTCAGCGAGACCCCGGTTCTGGCTGGGAAGGCGCTTGAGCGCGCCAAGGCGGCTCTTGCTGCTCGCCGTCAGCCGCAGCCGTTCGACCGTACCGCCGGCCGCGCGGAACTGGACGCCTTGATCGCTCGAGCAGGAGCAAGTGCATGAGCGCTGAGATTTTGTCGTTTGAAACCGGACTGCCGGCCGAGGTCGTTCCCGACGACGAGCCGGCGCTGGTCGTCGACGTCGAAGGTTACGAAGGCCCGCTCGACCTGCTGCTCGCGCTCGCACGTCAGCAGAAGGTCGACCTGCACAAGATTTCGATCCTCGCGCTGGCCGACCAGTACCTGCTGTTCATCGAAGCCGCGCGGAAGATCCGTCTGGAACTCGCTGCCGACTATCTGGTGATGGCGGCGTGGCTGGCATTCCTGAAGTCGCGCCTGCTGCTGCCGGATACGACGGTGCCGGGCGAAGGCCCGAGCGCCGAGGATATGGCGACCGCGCTGGCCAACCGGCTGCGCCGCCTCGAAGCCATCCGCGAAGCCTCGAACAGGCTGATGACCCGGCCGCAGCTCAACCGCGACATCTTTCCGCGCGGCGTTCCCGAGTCGATCGCAGAGGTGAAGCATCCGCGCTTCACGGCGACGCTTTACGATCTGCTGTCGGCCTATGCGACACAGCGCCAGGCACGCGTGCTGACGCGCGTCCATCTCGCCAAGCGCACCGTCTGGTCGCTGAGCGAAGCGCGCGCCTCGCTGGAACGGTTGGTCGGCATGGCAGAGGACTGGAGCCGCCTCGACGAATATCTGCTTGCTTACGTCGCCGACCCCGCGCAGCGCGCGACGGTGATGGCCTCGAGTTTTGCAGCTGCGCTTGAGCTGGTCCGTGAGGGCACGCTCGACCTCAGCCAGAAAGAAGCATTCGCGCCTTTGTATTTCCGCAAGCACATCGCCCAGCCTGTGCAGGTGGAGCCGGAAGTTCCGGCCGAGTAAGTGGAAGAAGGAGATCCAGACATGGCAAGCCTCGCCGAGAAACGCATCGACGATGTCGAGGATCAGATCGTGCAGTCCGAGGGACAGACCGAGGTCCAGTCGGAGGCGCGCCCAGAAGAATTGCGCCTGCTCGAAGCGCTGTTGTTCGCATCCACCGAGCCGCTCGACCAATCCGCGCTGGCCAAGCGCATGCCGGATGGCGTCGATATCAAGGCGGCACTGGCGCAGTTGCAGGCCGATTACGCCATGCGTGGCGTCAATCTGGTCCGTGTCGCCAACAAATGGACGTTCCGCACCGCCGGTGACCTGTCCTGGCTGATGACCCGCGAGACCACCGAAACCCGCAAGCTGTCGCGTGCGGCGATCGAAGTGCTCGCCATCGTTGCCTATCACCAGCCGGTGACCCGCGCCGAAATCGAAGATATTCGCGGCGTCATCACCTCCAAGGGCACGCTCGACGTGCTGTTGGAAACCGGCTGGATCAAGCCGCGCGGCCGTCGCAAGACGCCGGGCCGTCCGCTGACCTTCGGTACCACCGAGAGCTTCCTGTCGCAGTTCAGTCTTGAGGCACTCGGCGATCTGCCGGGTCTTGAGGAACTAAAGGGCACGGGTCTGCTGGATTCGCGGCTGCCGTCCGGCTTCAGCGTGCCCAATCCGTCCGACGATCCGACGCTCCGCGAGGACGAGGATCCGCTGGAGGGCGGCGAACTGGAACTGGCGCTGTCGGCACCCGATCCGGAATTCCCCGAACTGCAGCTCAAGGAGCCCGAAGCCGGGACTGTCGGATACGCTGGTGAGGCCCAGGCATTTGCCGAGGCCAAGGCCGAATTCACTGAAACGGCAGATGTTGTGGAGCCAGAGAGCGAAGCGGCCGAGGTCGCGGAACTTGAAGCGCGTAATCTCGACGTGATCGAGCCCGAGCAAGGCGAGGCCGAAGCGGCTGAAGTCGCAGAGCCCGAGTCGGATGAAGACGAGACCGCTGAGCCCGAAACGGCCGAACTCGACGACGATGAAGACGATTCCGACGACGCGGAAGACGACGAGCTCGACGAGGACGATCAGGACGAAGATGAGCCGGATGACGCTGAGCCGGACGCAACCGACCGGGACGACGACCGCAAGCACTGATCGCGGCATTAACGCTCGCGGCATTGCGCCGCGACATCCGCGATTCCACGAGGGTTAAGTCCTTGTTTTTGACACCCCCGCAGCCTACGTTCCGGTCAGATCAGGCCGGGCGACTGGCCGCGTGTTTGGAGGGTTAGCAGGATGGGTTCACTCAGCATTTGGCACTGGATCGTCGTGATCGGAGTGGTCCTGCTGTTGTTCGGGCGCGGCAAGATTTCCGACCTGATGGGCGACGTTGCGCAGGGTATCAAGGCCTTCAAGAAGGGCATGGCGGACGACGACAAGCCGGCAGACAAGCCGACCGAGCCGGTCCGCACCATCGACCAGACCCCGCCGGCGCCGACCGCCAACCGTACGGACGTCGGCAGCAAGGTTGTCTGAGGTTCCGAAGGGATTGTCCTTGGGGATCGCGGCGGCCATTGAAGGAGACGCGGGCACATCCAGCCCCGCGTGAGCGGATTTTTTCATGTTCGATATCGGGTGGAGTGAACTGGTCGTCATCGCGGTCGTCGCGCTGATTGCCATCGGCCCGAAAGAACTGCCCGGCGTGCTGCGCATGGTCGGGCAGTGGATGGGCAAGGCCCGCAAGATGGCCTCGGAATTCCAGGGCCAGTTCAACGAGGCGATGCGCGAAGCCGAAATGGCCGACGTCAAAAAGGCCTTCGACGACGTGAAGGATGTCGCTTCCGGCTTCACCACCAACAACATCATGACCTCGCTGACCAAGGACGTCAGTGACGCCATGGCCATCGACAAGGCTGACAATCTCGACACGCCTCCGGCCGTGCCCACCACGCCCGAGCCGCCTACACCCGAGACCTTCGTTGAGGCCGAGACGCATGCGCAGGAAACTGCTGCAGTGAACGAACCACTGGCCATTACCCGGGAAGTGCAGCCGTCGCCGGTCGAAACTCCCGCTGCCGCCAATGATGGCGCAACAGCGCCCGACGCGGCCAGTCCCGACGTTCTGAAGGACGCCAAAGCGTCATGAGTGCCGAAGATATCGAAGCCTCCAAGGCTCCCTTGATGGATCACCTGATCGAGCTGCGGTCGCGGCTGATCAAGGCACTGCTCGCATTTGCCGTGGCCTTCATCTTCTGCTTCTTCTTCGCCAAGCAGATCTATAACGTCCTGGTCTGGCCGTTCGTCTGGGTCGCCGGCCCAGAGAATTCGAAGTTCATCTACACCGCGTTGCTGGAGTACTTTCTGACCCAACTCAAGTTGGCGATGTTTGGCGCCGGCTTCATCTCGTTTCCGGTAATTGCCGCGCAGATCTACATGTTCGTGGCTCCCGGCCTCTACAAGCACGAGAAGGGCGCGTTTCTGCCTTACCTGATCGCGACGCCGTTCTTCTTCGCGCTGGGCTCGCTGCTGGTCTATTTCCTCGTGCTGCCGATGCTGATCCGGTTCTCGCTGGGCATGCAGCAGACCGGAAGCTCCGATACCGCGCAGATCGCGCTGCTGCCCAAGGTAGGCGAATATCTCTCACTGATGATGTCGCTGATCTTCGCCTTCGGAATCGCCTTCCAGCTCCCCGTCATCCTGACACTGCTTGGCCGCATCGGCATCCTCACGTCGAAGCAGCTACGCGAAAAGCGCCGCTACTTCATCGTCATCGCTTTCGTTATCGCGGCCGTGCTGACGCCGCCCGATGTGATCAGCCAGGCCTCCCTCGCGATCCCGCTGCTGATTCTCTACGAAGGTTCGATTATCGCGGTCAGCATGGTCGAGAAGAATGCCGCCAAGGCCGCTGCTGCCAAGGCTGCGGCGGGGACCGGCACGGACGTGACGCCGGCGGAGTAGGGGCGTCGCCTCCTTGCAATCACAACCTTAGCAATCTACTTTGGGTTGTGTCTTGTCTTGTGCTGGGGAGGTGATTGTGGCCTTTGCATTTGATACACTCGGCTATTCGAAGCGTCTCCGCGAAGCGGGGATCGCGGATAAGCAGGCCGAGGCACATGCTGAAGCGGCACGGGATTTCATCATGACCGAGCTAGTGACGAAATCTGACCTGCTTGGAGTGAAGTTGGATCTAGAGTCTAGATTGCTTGCCACACGGAATGATTTGCAGGCTGCTATCGAGAAATCTTCACTGCAGATGACGTTACGTCTTGGCGGCATCGTCGCGGTTGGCATCGGTATATTGGCGGCTCTCCAGCGCATGCATTAACGGGCCGCTGGCCCATTTCATGTTCCAAATGTCAGCTATTCGGGGTACTCAGAGCCGCTTTCGCTCAGGAATCCCGTCATGCACGACATTAAATCGATCCGCGACAATCCCGAAGCTTTCGACGCTGCGCTGAAGCGGCGGGGACTGGCGCCGCTGTCGGTATCGCTGCTGGCGATCGATGAAGCGCGCCGGACCGCGATCCTTGCGTCCGAGCAGGCGCAAGCCCGGCGCAATGCAGCCTCGAAGGAAATCGGTGAAGCCAAGAAGACCAAGGACGAGGTGCGCGCCAATGCGCTGATGGCTGAGGTCACCGAACTCAAGACGACGATGCCGGCGATGGAAGCCGCGGTGAAGGACGCCCAGGATAAGCTCAGCGTCGCGCTTGCCGAAATCCCGAATCTGCCACTCGACGAAGTGCCTGAGGGTGTCGACGAACACGGCAATGTTGAGCGTCATCACTTCGGCGCCAGGCGCAACTACGCGTTCACGCCGAAAGCTCATTACGATATCGGCGAAGCCATGGGCTTCATGGATTTCGAGGCCGCGGCCAAACTCTCGGGCGCACGCTTCGTCGTGCTCAAGAAAGGCCTTGCACGGCTGGAGCGTGCCATCGGGCAGTTCATGCTCGATCTGCATACGAATGAGCATGGCTACACGGAAGTGAACCCACCGCTCTTGGTTCGCGACGATGCGATGTTTGGCACTGCGCAGCTTCCGAAGTTTCGCGATGATCAGTTCGCTGCCGGTGCGATCGGTAGTGAAGGGCAGGGTTACTGGCTGATCCCGACCGCCGAAGTCCCGCTGACGAATCTCGTCCGTGAATCCATCCTTGACGAAAAAGAGCTGCCGCTGCGTATGACGGCGCTGACGCCGTGCTTCCGCGCCGAGGCTGGTGCTGCCGGCCGCGATACGCGTGGCATGATCCGCCAGCACCAGTTTACCAAGGTCGAATTGGTTTCGATCACCACGCCTGAGGAAAGCAAGAACGAGCATGAGCGCATGCTGTCCTGCGCCGAGGAAGTGCTGCGCCGGCTTGGCCTGCATTACCGCGTGATGACGCTGTGTACTGGCGACATGGGTTTTGCTGCGCAGAAGACCTACGACATCGAGGTCTGGATGCCGGGCCAGGGCGACGGCGGTGCTTACCGCGAGATTTCGTCCTGTTCGGTCTGCGGCGATTTCCAGGCGCGTCGCATGGATGCGCGCTCGCGCGGGCCGGATGGCAAACCGCGCTTCGTGCACACTCTGAATGGTTCGGGCACCGCCGTCGGTCGCGCGCTGATCGCCGTGATGGAAAACTATCAGCAGGAAGATGGCTCGATTACCGTGCCGGATGTGCTGCAGCCTTATATGGGCGGGCTTAAAGTCGTCCAGGCCGGCTAGGCGTCGTCGCGCGCCAGCCGCTCACGCGCGGCTGGCCGTCACCAGCGCACATTTGGCTTTCTCGGCTTTTATGTTGACAAAGCCCATATGCGTCATCGGAAACGCCTTGCGGCTTTTCGTGCTGACGGTCTCCGCGATGACGCGGCGACGCTCCGTCACATAACGCCCATCCCTGCTGCGGAAGGCGCAAGCGATTTCGAGGTCCTTGACCGGATAGTCGTTGGCGTTGCGCACGGTGAAGGTCATCAGCGCCCTGGAACCGAGGCCACCGCGGCGAAACGATTGGCGGGAAAGGCTGAGACGGTTGAGCTCCGCGGCGTCGGGGACGCTGACGAGTTGTGAAGGAGTGGGTTTGGCAAAGTCCTCCTCACTCAGCTCGTCAGGCATTGTTGCCATCACCGCCGTATTGAGGGCGAGATCGGGCTTGGTCTCGGCCAATCTGGGAAGCAGCAGCCACCCCGTCAGGGCGACAACCGCGATCGCCGGCAATCCGATGATCAACACCCGTTCGAGCTGTTTCGCCATCTCCGTCGCCCTGTGGGGCGCTGCGACCAAGGCCACCGGGTCGAGCGCGCATGCTTCAGACGCAACTGGCACTCACCTACCTAGATAAGAAATCGCGGCGACGCCGAAATGTTCCGGCTTGCGGGAAAAATCGCCTTCGAGACAGCCTCAGCAGCGCACGAGTAGCGCCCAAAATGGGGGTGGCAAAAGCGGGCACATGCTGGCAAAACCGGAGCCGGCCAGCGGCCCTCCCGATCGAAAAGGCACCTCACGAATGCGCATTCTCTGCACCAATGACGACGGCATTCACGCCCCCGGCCTGAAGATCATCGAGCAGATTGCCAAGGAATTGTCGGATGATGTCTGGGTGGTGGCGCCCGAGCTCGATCAGTCTGGTGTGTCGCATTCATTGTCGCTGAACGATCCGTTGCGGCTGCGCGAAGTCGGCCCGCGGCACTATGCCGTGCGCGGCACGCCGACCGACTGCGTCATCATGGGCGCGCGCCATATCCTGAAAGACAAGCAGCCAGATCTCGTATTGTCCGGCGTCAACAAGGGCCGCAACGTCGCCGAGGACGTGGTCTATTCCGGTACCATCGCAGGTGCGCTCGAGGGCACCATTCTCGGCATTCCGTCGGTGGCGTTGAGCCAGGAATTCTCGATGGAAACGCGTCACAACCCGCAATGGGAGACCGCGTTGAAATATGGGCCGGACGTGCTGCGCAAGGTCATCAAGGCGAGCGTGCCGAAGAACACCGTCATCAACGTCAACTTCCCGGCCTGCGCGGCCGACGACGTGAAAGGTGTCGTTGTCACCCGGCAGGGCAAGCGCAATCAGGGCTTTTTGCGCGTCGATGAGCGGCGCGATGGCCGCAACAATCCGTATTTCTGGATCGGTTTCGAGCGCATCGTCGCCGCGGAAGCCCCGCTGGAGGGCACCGATCTTGCCGCCCTTGCTGCGCGCTATGTCTCGGTCACGCCGCTGCGTCTCGATCGCACGGATGATGTATTCTCCGAAGCGCTGACCAAAGCGCTGGGCTGAGGTTTCGAGAAGCGAGGGGCTCGCTTAGACCGCGACCCCCTTGAGCGTCGTGGACAGCACCTGCGCCAGCGTTTCCATCTGGAACGGCTTCTGCAGCGTGGGGCGGTCACGAAATTCTTCCGGCAGGCCTTGCGCGCCGTAGCCAGTCGCGAAGATGAACGGGCGGTTGCGCGATGCAATCACCTCGGCGACCGGCGAAATCACTTTGCCGTTGACGTTGACGTCGAGGATCGCGATGTCGAACTTGGCAGTACCAGCCAGCTTGATCGCTTCGTTGATGTCACCGGCTTCGGCGGCCACGCTGTAGCCGAGTTCCTCGAGCATATCGGCGACCATCATGCGGATCATGACCTCGTCTTCGACCAGGAAGACGGAGCCGCCCGGCGGGTTCGTTGCAGTCATGGCCGGTTTCCTTGCCCCAATCCTCTGAACAAAATCGCAAATTCCCGGGTTGAACGCAATCTCGACGCATTGCCATTTTCGTGACCCAAAGACGCATGTCGCGTGTTCGGTACCAGATAGAGCAAGATCAGGATTTCAGCGCCCCGCCCATAACAGGCTGGTATGTTGCTGGTTCCGCGCGCGGAACAATAAAAGTTGTCGTTAGGCTATCCCGGTTCCGATCGCAGAAATACATCAATCTATCTTTGCTAGATCGAGAGTGTTTCTAACCTGTGCTGCGTGAGGCATTTCCATGATTACCGTCGGACAGCCGCCTGAACAGATGACCTTTCAGCTTGGTCTGCGGCGCCGTGGGATCAGCGATCGGCTGGTGCTGCGCGCAATGGAGGATATTCCGCGTGATCGCTTCGTCGAGCCGAACGATCGCGCCCATGCCTGGCGGGATACGGCCTTGGCCATTGCCTGCGGTCAGACCATCAGCCAGCCCTTCGTGGTAGCCTATATGACCGAACAGCTGCAATTGAATGCTGGTCACCGTGTGCTCGAGGTCGGCACGGGATCGGGCTACCAGGCCGCGATCCTGTCAAAGCTCGTCCGCGACGTGCTCAGCATTGAGCGCTATCGCACGCTGGCCGATGCCGCCCGGACCCGGTTGGAGGCACTTGGCCTCCACAATATCGAGGTCATGCTCGGCGATGGCCTCAATCCGGCTGCCAATTTGGGATCGTTTGACCGGATCGTCGTGACCGCCGCTGTGGAGGAGGTGCCCGCGGCGCTGACCGACCGACTTGAGGAGGACGGTATTCTGATTGCGCCGGTTGGTCCTCACAATGGCGTCCAGACCCTAGTCCGGATCCGCAAAACCGGGGATGGATTGGAGCGAAAGGAGCTGGTGGACGTGCGTTTTGTGCCAGCGCTGCCGGGCATCGCGCGCGAACTCTGAAAAAAGTTCGTGAACGACTGTCACGTGTTGGTCGCAAGGTTAAAGGCTTGGTAACGGAGACGGTGTTTACTCAATTCAGTTGTTTGTTGCGTATGAGTGAGTAACCAATGTCCAGCGTTGTCGAGTTGCTTTACTCGCGTCGCGCTCCGCAGGTCGCGGTGCTGGCGCTGATGTCTATCGGTTTTGCGGGCTGCAGCGCCGACATGCAGACACGCCTATCTCAGAATCCAAGTTTTGACTCGGGGCAGTCCCGTGGCTTTGGCTGGCAGGGCGAAACCACCGGCTCTGTGCCGCAGCGGGCACCACGTGCGCCGGTCGAGCGCCAGGAACTGCCGCAGTATCAGCGTCCGGCCTATAATCCGCAGCCGCAGTATCAATCCCAGCCTTTGCCGCCGCCGATCTCGGCGCCGCAGTCCTATCCGACAGCCCGTCCGGTTGCGTCGGCTGCTCCCGTCAGCGGGGGCGGCAACGGTATGTATACGCCGCCGCCCGCACGCGCGCCGATCGAAACCACCGGCTCCACGGCGCCGCGCTCGGTTGCAGCGACCAACGGCCTTGCCCGTGATGGCGGCACCTCGATCATCGTCGGCACCAGCGACACGCTCGACGGTCTGGCGAAGCGCTACAACGTCTCGTCGGCCGCGATCCTGCAGGCCAATGGCTACAAGGGTCCGCGCGCGCTGTCGCCCGGCCAGTCGCTGATCATTCCGCGCCAGGGCGCTGCGGCAACTCCGGCCGTTGCCGCTGCTGCGAGCAAACCTGCCGTCGGCGCATCGACCATGCATTTCGTCAATCGCGGCGATACGCTGATGAGCATCTCGCGCCGGAACAACGTGCCGGTCGCCGAACTCGCGCGCGCCAATGGTCTGGCGCCGACTGCCCAATTGAAGCTTGGCTCCAAGATCACGGTACCCGGCGCGCGTACGGCCAATGCAGCTCCTGTAGCAGCGCCGCTCGCTGCGCCCGTCGCAGCCGTGACGGCCGCTCCGGCTGGCGCGGTCACGTCCGCTGCCGTGGCCCGTGTTGCGTCTGCCGAGCCCGCACAGAAGGCCCGTCTGGCAAGTGCCACGACGACGCCTGAAGAAACCGCGCCGGAATCGCCGACTAAAGCCGCTGACGCAACCGGCGCTTTGCCGACGTTCCGTTGGCCGGTGCGCGGCCGCGTGGTCACAGGCTACGGCGCCAAGACCAATGGCAAGTCCAACGACGGCATCAACGTCGCCGTGCCGGAAGGCACGCCGATCAAGGCTGCCGAAGATGGCGTCGTTGCCTATTCCGGCAACGAGCTGAAGGGTTACGGCAATCTGGTCCTCGTTCGTCACTCCAACGGCTACGTCACCGCATATGCCCATGCGAGTGAGCTGATGGTGAAGCGTGGCGAGACCATCAAGCGCGGTCAGGTGATCGGCAAGTCCGGCCAGTCCGGTGAGGTTACTTCGCCGCAGCTTCACTTCGAGATCCGCAAGGGCTCGTCGCCGGTCGATCCGCTGCAGTTCCTCAACGGGGCGTAAGCGCAATCCACGAAGTGTAGTTCGCATTTAAGCAAGCCCGGCCTCGTGCCGGGCTTGATACGTTTGATCCCGGGGCTGCGGCCCACTCCAGCTCCGGAATCTTCGACGCGCTGCTGCGAGTGGGCAGCTTGCGCACGCAAGCTCGGTTGACTGCCGCGCGATGTTGCCCATATGTGAACATGTCGTGGTTCTTCGGGAAGGTTTGCCCGAAGCTAAGAGGGAAGCCGGTGAGGCGTTAAGCCAAGGCCGGAGCTGCCCCCGCAACTGTAAGCGGTGAGCCGCTGTCCATTAAAGTCACTGAGACCTGCAAAGGTTTTGGGAAGGCCGGACAGCAGCATTGACCCGCGAGCCAGGAGACCTGCCTCGACAACATAAACGTCCTCGGGCGGGGTGTCCCGGTGGTGCGGTTGCGATTCCGCGACTGCCGTCGTGGAATCCAGACGTGTCACTTTGGCCTTTTGCCCCCAATCATTGGGGTTAAGCCATGTCTACTGTGTCAAAGTCTACTTCTTCCAAGTCTTCTGCCAAATCTACGTCCTCGCTTCCTGTTGCTACATTGGGAACGTCACGGATCGGTCCGCGGCGTGAGCTCAAGATGGCGCTGGAAAGCTATTGGTCCGGTGCAATCGACGAGAATGCGCTGATCGATGTCGGCGTCGGGCTGCGTGCCGCAAATTGGGCGCGTCAGAAGTCGCTCGGGATCACGGTCATGCCGTCGAACGACTTCTCATTCTACGATCAGGTACTCGATACCAGCGTCATGGTAGGCGCCATTCCGAAGGTCTATGGCTGGAAGGGAGGAGACGTTTCCTTCGCGACCTATTTTGCCATGGCACGTGGATCACAAGGCGCCGCGCATGACGAGGCCTGTACACACGGCTCTCATGCGCATGACACGTCGCAAGGCGTACCAGCACAGGAGATGACCAAGTGGTTTGATACCAACTACCACTTCATGGTGCCTGAACTGGCGCAGGATCAGACCTTCAGTGTCGCATCGCGCAAGCCGATCAAGGAGTACGAGGAGGCGAGATCGCTGGGTTATCAGACACGACCTGTGCTAGTCGGGCCTGTGACCTATCTGAAGTTGGCCAAGAGCGCGGATGCGTCATTCGATCCGGTGACACTGCTCGACAGATTGCTGCCCGTCTATGTTGAGGTGCTCGGGGAATTGGCCGATAGCGGCGCCGAGTGGGTGCAACTGGATGAGCCATGTCTGGTGCTCGATCTCGACGCGCCGGCCCGGCAGGCGCTGCAAAAGACATATGCGGCTTTTGCCGAAGCGGTTCCGCAACTCAGGATCATGCTGAACACCTATTTTGGTGAGCTGGGCGACAACCTCGATCTGGCCCTGTCGCTTCCCGTCGCCGGGCTTCATCTCGATCTGGTCCGCGCGCAGGACCAGTTCGATGAAGTCGCTGCGAAGGCGCGGAAGGACATGATCCTCTCGCTGGGCGTGATCGATGGCCGCAATATCTGGCGGTCCGATTTGTCCAGTCTGCTCGATAGTCTGGAACCCATGGTCGATCTCCTGGGGAGGGATCGCGTTGAGCTCGCGCCGTCCTGTTCGCTGCTACATGTGCCGATCGATCTCAGCCTTGAGACTGATCTCGATCCGGACGTCAAAAGCTGGCTGGCTTTTTCGATCCAGAAGATGGAAGAGCTGGCCGCACTTGGAGCAGCGCTGGCTGGCAGCCGCGCTGATGTCGCTGCAACGCTTGCCGCGTCGGACGCCGCGGCGGCTGCGCGACTGGCATCGTCGAAGATCCACGATCTTGCGGTCGCCAAACGCGTCGCCTCTGTGGACGCGACAATGCGTCGTCGGGGCAGTGACTTTGCCACGCGCGCTGCCGAACAGCATCGACGCTTCAAGCTGCCGGCATTCCCGACAACGACCATCGGCTCGTTTCCGCAGACCGCGGAAGTGAGAAACGCACGCGGGGCCCATGTCAGGGGCACACTCAGCGATGCCGCCTACAAGACGTTCCTGCAGAACCAGACGGCGAGGGCGGTGCGCTGGCAGGAGAATATCGGTCTCGATGTGTTGGTGCACGGCGAGTTCGAGCGCAACGACATGGTGCAGTATTTTGGTGAGCAGCTTTCCGGCTTCACCTTCACCAAGCATGGCTGGGTGCAATCCTATGGCTCCCGCTGCGTGCGGCCACCTGTGCTGTTCGGCGACGTGTCCCGGCCGCATCCGATGACCGTCGAATGGTGGCAGTACTCACAGTCGCTCACCGAACGTCCGATGAAGGCCATGCTGACAGGGCCTGTCACGATCCTGAACTGGTCGTTCGTGCGTGACGACATCCCCCGCGAAGTCGCCTGTCGCCAGATCGCGCTCGCGATACGCGATGAGGTGCTCGATCTGGAAAAGGCTGGGGCCGGTATGATCCAGATCGACGAAGCGGCACTCCGCGAAGGGCTTCCGCTGCGCAAATCGGAATGGAAATCCTATCTCGATTGGGCCGTGGAGAGCTTCCGTATCTGTTCGTCGGGTGTGCGTGACGACACGCAGATCCATACGCATATGTGCTACTCGGAGTTCAACGACATCATCGACGCTATCGGTGCCATGGACGCCGACGTGATCTCCATCGAAACGTCACGGTCGAAGATGGAACTGCTCGATGCGTTCAGGACCTACAAGTATCCAAACGAGATAGGTCCCGGGGTCTATGACATCCACTCGCCGCGGGTGCCTGAAACGCGCGATATGGTCGATCTGCTCAAGCTTGCACGGCAGCGGCTGGCGGACTCCCAGCTCTGGATCAATCCCGATTGTGGACTGAAAACCCGCAAATGGGAGGAGGTGCGGCCTGCGCTCGTGAATATGGTCGCGGCGGCACGTGAGTTGCGAAGTCTCGCCTAGGGCGAGTCGAATGCCGCCCCGTTGTCATGACGGGGCGGCATTTGCCTTTACTTTGTGGCCAGCTTCACGCCCAGGCGTCCTGCGAGTTCTTGTACGAACTGCCAAGCCACGCGACCTGATCGCGAGCCGCGGGTGGTCGACCATTCCAGCGCGTCGCGTTCCAGTTCGGCGGCGTCGGTCTTGAGGCCATAGTGGCTGCAATAGCCGCGCACCATGTCGAGATATTCGTCCTGGCTGCATTTGTGGAAGCCGAGCCAGAGGCCGAAACGATCCGACAGCGACACCTTCTCCTCGACGGCTTCGCCGGGATTGATCGCGGTCGAGCGTTCATTCTCGATCATCTCGCGCGCTAGAAGATGGCGGCGGTTCGAGGTCGCATAGAGGATCACGTTGTCCGGCCGGCCTTCGATGCCGCCTTCCAATACGGCTTTCAGCGACTTGTAGGACGCGTCGTTGCCGTCGAAAGAAAGATCATCGCAGAACACGATGAAATAGAAATCCGAGGCGCGGATCTGTTCCATCAGGGCGGGCAGACTTTCAATATCCTCGCGATGGATCTCGACCAGCTTGAGACGCCCGGCGACGGACTTGCTGGCATTGACCGAGGCATGGGCGGCCTTGACCAGTGACGACTTGCCCATGCCGCGCGCGCCCCAAAGCAGCGCATTGTTGGCCGGCAGCCCGTTGGCGAAGCGCCTTGTGTTCTCGATCAGGGTGTCGACCTGCTGGTTGATGCCCTGCAGCAGGCCGATATCGACCCTCGAGACCTTCGGCACCGGCGCAAGGCGGCCGTCGGGATGCCAGATAAAGGCCTCGGCGCTGCCCAGAGAATCAGCGTTGGACAACTTCGGCGCCGCGGCAGCCATGCCGGCGGCAATGGCCTCAAGGGCGAGCGCGATCCGCTCATCGATCTGGGGGGCGGCGGCTGGTCGCGGACGTTTTGCCGCGGTCGTGCGGACGGTCTTGGACGTGCGGGTCGCAGGGGCCTTTTTGGCAGGGCGGCGGCTTGTTTTATTGGGCTTTTTTGACATTTTTGACTTTCCTCGGCGCGCACCCATATCGAGCCCGGAACACATCCGCAAGCGGTACAAATCGCAGACAAATCAGAGGGTTTACCGGCGTTGCAATTGGGACGCCGGCCGCTATAGTCCGCGCGAATTTACCCAAACCGGCCGAACGCCGACGCGTCGCCGGTTATTCCCCAGCGTTCACGAGGACTTCCGATGTTCATTACCCCTGCGTTTGCCCAGGCTGCAGCCGGCGGCGACACCAACAGCATGCTGATGTCGCTGCTGCCTTTCGCGCTGATATTCGTGATCATGTATTTCCTGATCCTGCGTCCGCAGCAGAAGAAGGTGAAGGACCACGCCGAGATGGTGAAGAACATCCGTCGTGGCGACACCATCGTCACCTCGGGCGGTCTCGTCGGCAAGGTCACCAAGGTGGTCGATGACGAGCAGGTCGAGTTCGAACTCGCCGAAGGCGTTCGCGTACGTCAGCTCCGCACGATGATCTCGGGCGTGCGCACCAAGGGTGAGCCCGCCAAGGAGAAGGCGGACAAGGCTGATGCCAAGGACGACGCGGCCGCGAGCTGATGCGTTTGCGCGTCGCCATTTCAAGAATCTGACGGATCATCTCGATGTTGTATTTCACGCGGTGGAAGGCGCTGGCGGTCATTCTGACGGCGCTCGTGGTCTGCCTGTGCGCGGTTCCGAATTTCTTCCCCGAAGCCACCGTGAAAACCTGGCCGAAATGGGCGCAGCGCCATCTGGTGCTGGGCCTAGACTTGCAGGGCGGGTCGCACATCCTGCTCGAAGTCGATGCCAATTCGGTCAAGAAGGACAAGCTCGATCAGGTGCGCGACGACGTCCGCCGCACGCTGCGTGATGCCAAGATCGTCTATACCGGCCTTGGCGTTCGTGGCGACAATGTCGAAGTCCGCATCACGAAGGATACCGAGTATCAGACCGCGCTCAGCAAGCTGCGCGAACTGTCGCAGCCGCTCGGCGGCCTCATGGGCCAGAGCGGCCAGCGCAGCCTGGAAGTCTCGGACGCAGGCAACGGCCTGATCCGTCTTTCGGTGCCGCCGGCAGCGATCAATGACCGCATCCGCCAGTCGGTCGAGCAGTCGATCCAGATCGTCGAGCGCCGCGTCAACGAACTCGGCACCGTCGAACCGCTGATCCAGCGTCAGGGCCTCGATCGCATCCTGGTGCAGGTGCCGGGCCTACAGGACCCGACCCGCCTCAAGGAATTGCTGGGCAAGACCGCGAAGCTCGACTTCCGCATGGTCGACACCTCGCTCCCGGCTGAGCAGGCACAAGGCAGGGTGCCGCCGGACTCCGAACTCTTGATGAGCTCGCAGTCTCCGAAGACGCCGTATCTCGTGAAGAAGGAAGTGCTGGTCTCGGGCGCTGACCTGACCGATGCGCAGCCGGGCTTCGATCAGCGCACCAACGAGCCGATCGTCTCGTTCCGTTTCAACACGTCTGGCGCCCGCAAGTTCGCCGATGCCACGGTGAAGAACGTCAATCTGCCCTTCGCTATCGTGCTCGATAACGAAGTGGTGTCTGCCCCGGTCATTCGTGAGCCAATCACAGGCGGCTCCGGCCAGATCTCCGGCAGCTTCACGGTGCAGGGTGCCAATGATCTCGCGATCCTGCTGCGTGCCGGCGCGCTGCCTGCGCCGCTCAGCATCATCGAGGAGCGTACCG
Source organism: Tardiphaga sp. P4_G1 (assembly GCF_056401215.1). Lineage (NCBI taxonomy): Bacteria > Pseudomonadati > Pseudomonadota > Alphaproteobacteria > Hyphomicrobiales > Nitrobacteraceae > Tardiphaga > Tardiphaga sp. P4_G1. The sequence continues at coordinate 604,707 of NZ_JBFUJU010000001.1, read as the reverse complement.
TTGGCCCCGGCCTCGGCGCCGACTCGATCGCCAAGGGCGAGCTTGCGGCCTATGTCGGGTCGATCCTCGTCATCGTCTTCATGCTGCTGACCTACCGCCTGTTCGGCCTGTTCGCCAATATCGCGGTGACCATCAACGTTCTGATGATTTTCGGTATCCTGTCGCTGCTCAACGCCACGCTGACGCTGCCCGGCATCGCTGGCATCGTGCTGACGGTCGGCATCGCCGTGGACTCGAACGTGCTCATCTATGAGCGCATCCGCGAGGAATTGCGCGCCGGCCGCACCGCCATTTCGGCGATCGATGCTGGCTTCAAGCGCGCGCTGGCGACCATTCTGGATTCCAACATCACGACCTTCATCGCCGCTGCGGTGCTGTTTTACATCGGCACCGGACCGGTCCGCGGCTTCGCCGTGACCTTTGGCATTGGCATCATCACAACGGTTTTCACGGCCTTCACCGTGACCCGTCTGATCGTCGCCGGCTGGGTCAGGTGGAAGCGGCCGACCAGCGTGCCGATTTGAGTTTACGGAGCAGACTTTGACAACGACACAAATGGTTCTGGCAGGCTTGGGCGCGCTGATCGTCATTCTGTCGATCGTGGCGATCTTCGATCTGTTGCCGTCGCTCCGCATCGTGCCCGACGATACGAAGTTCGATTTCACGCGCTTCCGCCGCATCTCGTTCCCGATTTCGGCGCTGCTGTCGATCCTCGCCATCGTGCTGTTCTTCACGCACGGGCTGAATTTCGGCATCGACTTCAAGGGCGGCACGCTGCTCGAAGTCCAGGCCAAATCCGGTACGGCCGATATCAGCGCGATGCGCTCGACGCTCGCCGCCCTGCAACTCGGCGACGTGCAACTGCAGCAGTTCGGCGGCGCGGCCGACGTGCTGATCCGTCTGGCCGAACAGCCGGGTGGCGATGCCGCGCAGCAGGCTGCCGTTCAGAAGGTTCGTGCAGCCCTCGGTGACAGCGTCGAATATCGCCGCGTCGAAGTGGTGGGTCCGCGCGTCTCCGGCGAATTGCTGGCTTACGGCATGCTCGGCCTGATCGTCGCGATCATGGGCATCCTGATCTATCTCTGGTTCCGCTTCGAGTGGCAGTTCGCCCTGGGCGCCATGATCGCCAACGTCCACGATATCGTGCTGACGATCGGCTTCATGTCGATCACGCAGGTCGACTTCGATCTCACTAGTATTGCGGCGCTGCTGACCATTCTCGGGTATTCGCTGAATGACACCGTGGTCATCTACGATCGTATTCGCGAGATTCTGCGTCGCTACAAGAAGATGCCGATGCCGGAGCTGCTGAACGAGTCGATCAATTCGACGCTGTCGCGTTCGATCATCACCCACGTCACCGTGACGCTGGCGCTGCTGGCGCTCTACGCGTTTGGCGGCCAGGCTATCCACTCCTTCACCGCCGTCATGATCTTCGGCGTCGTGCTGGTCGGCACCTACACCTCGATCTTCATCGCCGCGCCGCTTCTGATCTATCTCGGCGTCGGCGAACACCGCGAAGACGCCGACAAGCCCGCCGCGAAGCCGAAGCCCTGAGATGCCGGTCGATCCCGAAGCGCCGCACCTTCCGCGCTCGGCCGCCATCGAAGCCTACGGCAAGGGCGGCTTCCACTTCGACACCATGTCGCATCAGGGCTCGCTGCTCTGCCTGCCCGATGCGGTGTGGGCGTGGTCGGTCACCAAGGCCAGTGACATTGACCGCCATTCGCTGCGGCGCGTGTTCGAAGGCGCGGCAGGCATCGACACGCTGATCATCGGCACCGGCAACGAGGTCTGGATCGTCCCGAACGATCTTCGCAACGCCTTGCGCAATCTGCATGTAGTGATCGACGCGATGCAGACCGGTCCTGCGATCCGCACCTATAATGTCATGTTGGGCGAGCGCCGCCGCGTTGCCGCCGCGCTGATCGCGGTGCCATGAGTGGTGCTGATCAGAGCTCCGCGGCTTTCTGCGCGGAGTTGGTGCGCAGCCACGACTTCGACCGCTACGCGGCGACCTTGTTCGTGCCTGCCGACAAGCGCCGTTCGCTGCTGGCGCTCTATGCGTTCAATACGGAAATTACCCGCGTCCGCGAGCTCGTGAAACAACCGTTGCCTGGCGAGATCCGGTTGCAATGGTGGACCGACGTGCTGGCCGGCGCAGGTCATGGCGATGTCGAACAGAACCCCGTTGCTGCCGAATTACTTCTGGCGATCCGCGCGCACGATCTTTCCGTCGACAGGCTGTCCAAGCTGATCGATGTGCACATCTTCGATCTCTACAACGACCCGATGCCGGATCTCGCGCTGCTCGAGAGCCACTTTCGCGATACGCTCGGGACTTTGCTGTTCTCATCGGCAAAGATCCTCGGCGACGGGTCTGAGGCCAGCGCTCATGTCGCCGAGCATGCCGGGCTGGCCCAAGGCGTCGCGTGGATCATTACGCGTCTGCCCTATGACACGATGCGGCGGCAATTGTTCGTTCCCCAGGACATGCTCCTGCAGAACGGCAGCAGCGCCGATCAGATGTTTGCCGGCAAGATGACGCCAAGCATCCGTGCAACGCTGGATCGGCTGATATCAGGCGCGCAGGAGCAACTCGCGACAGCGCAGGGAATGCTCGCCGATGTGTCGCCGGCTGCGCGTACGGCGTTCCTGCCCATGGCGCTGGTGATGCACGATCTGGCGCAAATGGCCCGAGCGGATCACGATCCGTTCGAACTCCACGTCAGATCGCGCTTGCGGACGCTGTGGACGCTGTGGCGCGCGTCGCGCTCAGTGTGACGTCAGCTTCTGGTCTGTCGTCTCGAAGTTGAAACGGTCGCGCAGGTTCTTCCGCGACTCCAGGATGCCCTTCAGGAACGCGCGGTCGGCGTCGCTGGTCATCAATGGCTCCAGCAGATCAACCTGATTCATTGCGACGAGCTGCAGCACTTCGGTACGAATGCGGCCGGAGGCGTCGCGGGGCAGGGCTGTGACGACCTGCAGATGCTCAGGCGGCTTTGCCCCCTTTGTGGCAGCCAGTTCACCCTGCAGCTTCGTTTCCAGCGCGACATCATCGGCTTCCACGAATGCATAGAGGCCGACGCCGGTGCGCCGGTCGGCAAAGGCGACGATCGACGCGTCGCGCACTGCCGGGTTCTGCTTGATGATCTCGAGCAGAGGGGGCGCGTCGTTGACCAGACGCTTGCCGCCGCCCTCGCGGTCGGTGAAGTTGAAGATGCCGCGTGTGATGGCGCGATAGACCTTCTTGCCGGTCATCAGCCAGATCCGTGCTGGCAGCGACTTCTTCGCCAGGATCGCCTTTTCCTTCGGCGTCAGCAGTTCTGGCGCGTAAGTGCGCTTGTGCTTCAGGAGATGACGCAGGTCTTCATAGGCAGCGATGCGAAACAGCTGGCTGCGGGACTTGAAGCAGACCGCGAGCTGGAAGTCGGTGACATAAGCTAGCCCGTCGCTGCCGCGCAGCCAGTTCTGCTCCTTGGCGAGATCGTTGTGGCACACGCCCATGCGATGCAGCTTGCGCAGCGCCCGCTTCGCGGATTTGAAATAGCGCGCATCGTGATGCGGCTTGGCGAGATGCAGTGCGACGCCGTCGATGAAGCCGCGCACCAGCGCGCGGTCGCCGGCCCAAAGCAATTCAGGCCCGACGCGCAGATCGCGCGCCAGCGTCAGTGCGCGGCGTTCCCGCGTGAACAGATGCAGCGCCAGCAGATATGACCACCACGGCACCTGGTCGAGCCGGCGCAGCACCGCATCGACTTCGCCCGATGACGTGCGATAGCGGCCGCGCTCGACGGTCGAGAACACGTCGCGTTTCAGCAACACGCCTTCGGTCCAGGTCTTGGACAGCGCTGCGGCGTCCTGTGGCGGCAAACTCATCGAACAATCCTGAAATTCAAATCGCCGGCGTCATGCCGCGGCTGCAACGGGCAGGCTGGCGGCAATCCAGTCATCCATGTCGGCCAGCGCCCGCACGCTCATCGCCTGCTTCTTGGCAACGGTCTTCTCATTGCCGCGCAGCCGCGAGCCGTCGAGCTTCTTGGTCGGCGCCTGAGCCAGCGGCGGGAACAGGCCGAAATTGATGTTCATCGGCTGGAAAGAGCGCGGTCCAGCATCGATGGTTTCGATATGGCCGCCGGTGATGTGGCCGAGCAACGAGCCCAGAGCCGTCGTCACGGGCGGGGGCGCCAGCGACTGGCGCTTGGCATCGGCCGCGGCATAGAGGCCGGCGATCAGGCCGACGCTGGCGGACTCCACATAGCCTTCGCAGCCGGTCATCTGGCCGGCGAAACGCAGGCGCGGTTGCGCCTTCAGGCGGAGTTGCTCGTCGAGCAGCTTTGGCGAATTCAGGAAGGTGTTGCGATGCAGGCCGCCAAGCCGTGCGAATTCGGCATTCTGCAGGCCGGGGATCATGCGCAGCGCCTGCTGCTGCGGGCCGTATTTCAGCTTCGTCTGGAAGCCGACGATGTTGTAGAGCGTGCCGAGCTTGTTGTCCTGGCGCAGCTGCACGATGGCGTAGGGCTTCACCAGCGGATCCCTGGGGTTGGTGAGGCCGACAGGCTTCATCGGGCCGTGACGCAGCGTTTCGCGGCCGCGCTCGGCCATCACTTCGATGGGCAGGCAGCCGTCGAAATAGGGCGTGTTGGTTTCCCATTCCTTGAAGTCGGTCTTTTCACCCGCCAACAGTGCGTCGATGAAGGCGTCATATTGCTCGTGGGTCATCGGGCAGTTGATGTAGTCGGCGCCGGTGCCGCCGGGCCCGACCTTGTCGTAGCGCGACTGGAACCAGGCGATCTCCATGTCGATCGAGTCTTTATGAACGATCGGTGCGATGGCATCGAAGAAGGCCAGCGCGTTCTCGTCGGTCAGCCCACGGATGCCGTCCGCGAGCGCTGCGGAGGTCAATGGCCCTGTCGCAACAATGACGTTGCGCCAGTCGGCAGGCGGCAGCCCCGCGACTTCGGCGCGGTCGATAGTGATGAGCGGGTGGTCGTTCAGTGCCTTGGTCACGGCATCGGAGAAGCCGTCGCGATCCACTGCCAGTGCGCCACCGGCGGGCACCTGGTTGGCATCGGCGCAGCGCATGATCAGCGAGCCCAGCTTGCGCATCTCGGCGTGCAGCAGGCCGACAGCGTTGTTGAGCGCGTCGTCAGAACGGAAGGAATTGGAGCAGACCAGTTCGGCGAGGCCATCGGTGCGATGGGCGTCGGTCATCTGGTGCGGCCGCATCTCGTGCAAGATTACGGGAATGCCGGCATTGGCGACTTGCCAGGCGGCTTCCGAGCCGGCAAGGCCCGCGCCGATCACATGGACGCAGTCGTCTGGGTTTGGGGCTGTTGTCATGGCCCCGCATGTAGCGCGTTTCGGCTCGAAGTGGAATTCGCTTCGCGGAAATTCGGCCGGTTAGCCAAAGCTTTGAAGACGCTTTGGTTCGAGCGCGTGTGGCGCTGAAGATGGTGTCTTCAGGGAACCACGATTGCGCCCGCGCGAGGCGGGCGCAATCCGTGAAACGTCAGGCAGGACAGGATAGAACGTCCTGACGGATCAACCGTTATAGGCGCCAGAAGCAACACGCGGAATGTCCGAACGGTCGAGACCGATGTCGGAAAGCTCGCGATCGCTGAGCTGGGAGAGTTCGGCAACGTTGCGCTGATAGTCGCGGAACGCCTGGATCATGCGGATGAATGAAAGCAGCATTTGAGTTCTCCTTCGTTAAGCGATTCATCTCTTGCGAGGTGCTTCGCTGTTGAAGTGAATATAGGTGACAATATCGCAGTGCAGCAGTCGAGATGTTGCGATGCAGCTAGTCAAGGACTGCATAGCTCGCGCAAGGAATGATTAACCTCTTGGCGCTGGGAGGTGATTTTGCGGGCACAGTGCGTATTGAGGCACCTTTAGAGATGATTCTAGCTGTTAATTAGTCAGTTAAATCATGCGTTTGGAGGTGTTCCAAAGCTCAGCCGGATGCCGCCGGCTGAACCGGCGCGATAAAGCCTTTCTGACCTCAATCAGCCAGCCCACTCGGCGGTTCCTCGTAAGTTCCTGTCTGGCGTCGCTATGCGTGATTCGCATACGAGTATTAGGAGTGAACAATAAATCATCCTTACGTGAGGCTTGCGGGGCGACTTTTCTCTAAACTGCATGCGTGAAGGCAAATACATATGCAACTCGAGGTCCTGCGCGAAACGCGGTTGCTGTTGGCCTCCGGAAGCACATCAAACGGCCGATGCTGCGACGTCAGTGAAATCGCGCGAATTACATTTGTGTAAGTTTGTTGCTCTCGATTTCTGAAGCGCCAAAAAGCTGAGTGTTCTTGGTGGCGATCACAACCGGCTCACATTCAATTCACTGCGGCTGTTATTTCCTGGATCGCAGCGGGACGTATCAATTCCTTCTACAGAATCCGGCAATGGCGTCGGTTCTGTTGCGAAGGACAAACAAGATGATCACAAGATTACTGGGAGCGGCCGCCATGGCTGCTATTGTGTTCGCTGCGGTGCCGGCTTCGGCTGCGCGTATGGAAGGCTGCAGCGGCAGCAACCTGCTGAAAACCGAAACCGCCGTCGAAGCGATGCCGGACGGCGATGCGAAGTGGGTTGCGTTCAAGGAAATGACGGATGCGCAGACCGCGTTGCTCGACAACAAGATGGGCGTGTGTGCGGTCCATCTGACCAGGGCCATGCATGTTGGCATGACGAAGTAGGACATCACGGGAGGGGCCGCTTGCTGAGGAGCGGACGGCCCTTCCATCATCTCATGCGAGTCTACGGTTCTTTGGCGAGCTGACTGGCGAAAGTGGCGATGGTCTTCGAATAGACCTCGCTCTTGTTCCACTGCTGAATGACCGCGAAGTTTGCGGTGCCGGGCGCAAAATCCTGATCGCGTTTCCAGCCATAGCTGGCGAGGTAGTTTGCCGTTGAGGCCAGCACGTCGGGCGCGCTGCGCAGCAGGTCGCGATGGCCATTGCCGTCGAAGTCGACAGCGAATTTCAGGTAGGACGATGGCATGAATTGCGTCTGGCCGATTTCGCCGGCCCAGGCGCCATGCATCTCGGCAGGCGCGAGGTCACCGCGGTCGACGATGCGCAGGGCATCGAGCAATTCCCCGCGAAACATCTCGGCGCGTCGACAATCATATGCGAGCGACGCGATGGCGCGGATGGTAGGGAATTTGCCGACGTTCACGCCATAGTCGGTCTCCAATCCCCAGATCGCCACCAGCACCGGACCGGGCACGCCATATTGCTGTTCGATGCGTCCGAGCACCGAGCCGTAACGCTTCAGCATGTCGCTGCCGCGACGCAGCCTTGGTGGCACCATGCGCCCGGAAAATTCCTCGAAGCTTTGCTTGAAGACCTGCTGGCCGCGGTCGCGCGATAGCACGCTGTTGTCGAGGGTGACGCCGGTCAGTGCCGCATCGACGGTCTTCTGCGAAATGCCCTTACCGACGGCTTCCGTCTTGAAGGCGGCGAGCCAACCATCGAAACTGCCTGTGCCGCAGGAGGGCGCAGCAACGGCCGGTGCTAGCGGCGAGATCAGGACTGTACCAAGCAGAAACGTACAAAGCAGGGCGCGCATGGTCTCAAGGCTCTCATTCGATCGTGAAATAATGTCGCGACGATATTGCGCGATAAGCCTTCCGGTGAACCGCGGCCAAAACAAGGCTTGCGCAGTGATATCAGAACAGCGTGACGGCCTCTCGCGCAATTCTGCGAGAGGCCGTCATTGGGCGAGATCAGACTATCGGGTCCACGTTACTCGCCGCTGCGCCATTGACGATGATGAGCGGCCAGCCTTGCGGCGTGGTCAGCATCTAGCGCCGTGGCTCACGCTTCGGTGAAAATGTCGTCCGACATTCACAGCGCTGCAATGCAGCGGCCGGGCTTTCGCCTCAATTCAGTCGGACCTTGCTACCGACGTCAAACGATGTGCCGAGGACTTTGCCAACTGGCTTGGACGGTTGGTTTGGGCAGTTGGCTTGGAACGACTCTTCCCCGCAGTCTATCGCGTCGCATTGGCAAGCGAGTGGTGGGCGGATACAAGTACGAACCGGCTGGTGCTGCCGGAACCAAACACGGCACGAATTCTTCAATCTGTCACGAAAGCTATTGGGAGCGACATATGAGCATTTTCGGAAAGATCATGGGCGCGATTTTCGGCACCAGCGCCAGTGCAGCATCCCCTGATGCCGCGCCAGCCGCCGGCGGTTCGGCTCCCGCAGGCGCTGCGCCGATGGACAGTGTTGACGTTGCTGCGATCCTCGACAAGGCCGTGGCGGCCAAGGGCGAGAAGCTGGAATGGAAGACCTCGATCGTCGACCTGATGAAGGCGCTCGACATCGACTCCAGCCTGTCGGCTCGCAAGGATCTCGCCAAAGAGCTCGGTTACACCGGCGACACCAGCGATTCCGCCAGCATGAACATCTGGCTGCACAAGCAGATGATGACCAAGCTCGCTGCCAATGGCGGCAAGCTGCCGGCCGACATCAAGCACTAAACTTTCCGTTTAGGACGGAGTTGAAGGCCCGCGCTCGCGCGGGCCTTTTTGCTGTGGTATACCAGCACGCATAAATACAAGACCAGAAAACAAGACAAAACATACGAGGAGAAACGCCATGGACCCCATCAACCGCAGAACGATTCTGACCACCGGTGCCGTTGCCCTGGCTGGCAGCGCATTGGCGGGCGAGGCCGCGCAGGCGCAGGCGCAGGCCGGTCCCAAGGGCATATTCTCGGTCGCGACGGTGACGATCCCCATCGTCGGCGAGACCGACGTGTTTCCGGTGCGCCGCATCTATTGCATCGGCCGCAATTACGCGGCGCATTCCCGCGAGATGGGATCGGACCCGACGCGCGAGCCGCCGTTCTTCTTCCAGAAGCCGACCGACGCGATCCAGAACGTCAAGATAGGCGAGGTCGCCGATCACCCGTATCCGTTGCTCACCAAGAACTATCATTACGAGGTCGAACTCGTCGCCGCGCTGAAATCTGGCGGCACCAATATCCCCGTCGATAAGGCGCTCGACCACGTCTATGGCTATGCTGTCGGACTCGACATGACCCGCCGCGATCTGCAGCGCGCCATGGGCGACGAGAAGAAGCCATGGGAGATCGGCAAGAGTTTTGACCACGCCGCAGTCATCGGCCCGATCCATCCGGTCGCCAAGACCGGGCACATGACCAAGGGTCCGATCTCGCTCGCGGTCAATGACACCGTGAAGCAGACCTCCGACCTCGACAAGATGATCTGGAGCGTCGCCGAGCAGATATCGAAACTCTCGGACGCCTTCGAGCTGAAGGCCGGCGACATCATCTATTCCGGCACACCGGAGAATGTCGGCCCGGTCGTGAAGGGCGACGTGCTGCTTTGCAAGATCCAGGGCTTGCCGGACATGTCGATCAAGGTCGTTTGAGTTCGCAATCCATTCGTCATTCCGGGATGTGCGCAAGTCGGCGACGCCGACTAAGCACAGACCCGGAATCCCGATGTAAGGAAGACTCAAAACACTTCGAGATTCCGGGGTCGCGCTAAGTGGCGCGCCCCGGATGACTATGTGTGGCTAGCCGACCAGGTCCGCATAGTCCGCATGCTGGCGCAGATAATCCACCACGAACGAACAACCCGCCACGACCTTCAGCCCATCCGCACGGATCAATCCGAGCGCGCCCTTGACCAGCTCTGACGCGATGCCGCGGCCGCGCAGGGCAGGCGGCGTCTCGGTATGCGTGATGATGACGCGATCGCCGGCACGGCGATAATTCGCAAAGGCGACGGAGTCGCCGACATCCAGCTCGAAGCGATTGAGCGCCTTGTTGTCGCGAACGCCGGTCATACCGCGTCTTTCAGCAAATCCTGATAGTCCGCATGTTTCGCGATATATGCCGCGATGAACGGGCACTGCGCCACGACCTTCAATCCCTGTGCGCGGACGGTATCGAGCGCGCCGCGGGCAAGCTGTGAGCCGATACCTCTGCCGCCCAATTCCTGCGGCACGACGGTGTGGACGAAAGTGATGGTATCGGACGTCCGGGTATATTCGGAAAAAGCGATGTGGCCGTCGACCGCGAGTTCGAAACGGTGAAGCGAAGTATTGTTATAGACCGCGTTGCTCATTCTCATTCCATCCAGAGGTGTCCGGGAGAAGGTAGCAGTCATTTCTAAACGGGTGCAATGCAGCCGCCGCATGCTCCATCTGATAGAGGAAATCCGTGTCGTCGCGCGGGTCTCTTTGCCGTTCTGCGCGCTGTGAAAAATGGCTTTGGCGTGGCCTTGCAAAGGCAAAGCGGGTTCCTACGTCAATTGTAGACATACGCCCCGAAGCGGCCGGATCGGTCGTTTGACAGTTGGAGTGTCATGCCAACGGCCGCTGACGTATGCCTCTTTTGGAGGAGGTCACGATGTCAGACTCTCGGTTTCTCGGTACGCATCGCACGTGGGAAGACTGGTTTGGCATGGCGCTTGGCGTCCTGATTGCGCTGTCGCCCTGGTTTCCTACGCAGAACGGTCATCAATATGCCGGGGGGACCCCCAGCGCCATAATCATTAATACGGTGGCGGTTGGCGTCCTGGTATTTGGCCTTGCGCAGCTTGAGTATGTCGCGCTGCAACGCTGGGAGGAGGTGGCCGCGATCATTCTCGGCCTGTGGCTGATCGTCTCGCCACTTTTCCTCGGTTATTCCGGCGACGGCATGCTCAGATTCATCCATACCTGCCTCGGCGGTCTCGTGGTGCTGCTGGCAGCACTGCAGTTGTGGCAGGACTGGGATTTGAGTGATGGGGAAATGGCCCAGCACGGGCAGTGACAACAAGCGATCAGGCCCGCCGGTCTTGTCGTGAGGCCGGCGGGTTTCGTCTGTCTGTGGCCGGCCGTTAGCGTCCTGGCACAGCCAGCGTCGCGATCACTTCGTCGATCCGGGAAAACACATAATTCGGCGTGCGCGCTTTCAGGGCCGCTCCGCTGGTATAGCCCCACGTCACCGCGCCGAAATCGATTCCGGCCTCGCGTGCAGCGTCGATATCGCGGATCTCGTCGCCGATGCTGATCGTGTCATCGACAGAGATGCCGGTGAGCTCAAGGATACGCTGGAATTTCGCCGTCTTGCCGAACAGGCCGGCGCCGCATGCGAAATAGGCGACGTGCTGATCGAGATCGCCGAGCACGTGTCGGACATTGTCCTCGCTATCGGAGCTGACGATCGCAATCGTCATGCCACGCGCCTTCAATTCACAGAACATGCGGTCGACGCCGGGAAACAGATTGATGCGATCAATCTGCTGCGCCTTGCGCTTGCGCATGTCGCGCGCAATCAACGGGATCCGCCATTTGGCGACACCGAGCAGCCGGATCAGCTCACCGGCGCCGACGCTCCGCAACTCGTCGATGCGGTCGCGTTCGACGCGCTGAAACTTGTGCTTGTCGGCGACGGAATTGATGACGCTGAGGAACCACGAAAAGCTGTCGGACAGCGTGCCGTCGAAATCGAAGATGGCGAGCTTATAGGGCATGGCTGGCGGGCGGGGCGGTGGCCGGGGTCTCGGTCTCGGCTGGATGTTTGGCAGTGGCGGTCACGGGCTGGTTCTCGTCTGAGTCGTGGCCGATATGCGACCCGCCCGAAGGATGATCCCATCAGACCCGCTTTTCAACCCGCATCCGCGCGGCGAAACGATGCACGAGCTGCGCGCAAGCGTGCTAAGCCCGCCATTGCCGTTTCACATCACCCGCAGGAGGCCCTCATGGCAGACGATAGACCGAACCAGAAAGGCCCCAACACCAAGAAGAAGCAGAAGTGCAAGAATTGCGAAGGCAAGGGCCTGCTCAAGAAGGGCGAGAAGGTGGTGAAGTGCCAGCGTTGTCACGGGACGGGGTTGAGGTGAGGCATGAACGATGTCCTGACCCGGATCACAATTGATCCGGACCGCATGCACGGCCGCCCATGCATTCGCGGCTTGCGGATATCGGTCTCAGATGTGCTCGGATTGCTCGCGGCCGGCGAGACGCGCGAGGGTATCCTGCGGGACTATCCGTATCTGGAAGACGCCGATATCGATGCGGTTTTCGCATTCGCCGCCAAGCGAGCCGATCGTTAGGTAGAGAGACGCACGTAGTCCGCATGAGTGGAGCGATATGCGGGATATTTGCGCGATGAAGCGCCCCGGATATCGCTCCGCTCATCCGGGCTAAGCTAGCTGAAAATTCAATGAATTCATCAACGAAGATATCTATCGTTCGCGCTCAGAGCCAAGTAATTTTACGCTCAAAGCAGCGAAAGGAATCATATGTACGAAGAGAAGAAAACTAAAACGTCTCGTAGCGTCTCATTCAAGGTATTCTATGATCTTCCGTGGGCTGTGCGAGCTTTCTTTAATCTACTTATCATGCTGTTGGTCGCTATTGCTATTTTCGGCTTTCTCGCAAAATTCGCGAACATGCCAGCCTTCAATCAAGTAGTGGAAGAACTCAGCGGCTTTCTTAAACTCATCGTCGGCGCCATCATCGGCTCCCTGACGAGCGAGGCGAAAAATCGCCTTCAAAGGAAGGACGCCGATGTCTAAGACCCCAATGGGACCAATCCGGGTAAACATAAGTCCTCCTGATTTGAAAAATGATCGATACCCAAGGTCAGGATGGCTGAGAAGGTGAGGTCGCTTTCCTTCGCAGTAACGTATGAAGTTCGCTCCCGAAAAATAAGCAAACGTGATCAGAGAAGCTGCCGGAAAGAAGAAGGGGGTGAGAATTTTGAAGGCCGACCAGAGCAATAAGCACGCCAGATTCACGGTTATAAAAAATTCAAGCCAAACCGTTATGCGGAACCGATCAAGGTATTTCCCATGTATTATCTTCAATCCGGCGATGGCGAGCTGCATCTTAGGCGGAAGTTGATGAGCGAGCGCAGAGCCTCTGTCGATCTGAGGTCTGTCCAGTTCGTTAGTCTCTGTGAACTCTGCCTGCTGCTCGTTAGTCATTCTGACGACGAGAATTCTGCTGCCTCTTGCAAGTGCCCGAATGGAGTGTAGCCCGCTACCCGAGAGCGTCATGTGTAGAACGTTGCCATCCCCAACGTATACAGCAGCATGGTCTATCGGAGACGATGAGAAGTACATCATTGCCCACGATAGGAATGAATTATGTCTTTGAGTGAATATTAGGTCGGATCGTCGAAACTGTGCAATTTGTTCATCGGGAATACTATCGACAAATGCTAGTGCCATCCCGCCGTCACGTTGATCGTCGGAATACTTGCCTTTCCGCCTTCGATACTTGAAATAGTCCCACCAGGCAAAAAGCACCAAAATTCCCCATCGCGGTCTTTATGGATATGATACTTCATCTCCACAAAAGTCGTTTTCGCCTGATCTTCACTCCGCCGCCTCATCCACAACCTTCCGCTTCTTCGGCTTGCCCGCCTTTTCCAGCACCGGCTTCAAAAACTTGCCCGTATAGCTGCGCGGTGCCTTGACGATATCTTCCGGCGGGCCCCAGGCGACAATCTCGCCGCCGCCGTCGCCGCCTTCGGGGCCGAGATCGATGACCCAGTCGGCGGTCTTGATGACTTCGAGATTGTGCTCGATCACCACCACCGTGTTGCCCTGCGCCACCAGCTCATGCAGCACTTCCAGCAGCTTGGCGACGTCGTGGAAGTGGAGTCCCGTGGTTGGCTCGTCGAGAATGTAGAGCGTGCGGCCGGTGGCGCGCTTGCTCAGCTCCTTGGCGAGCTTCACGCGCTGCGCTTCGCCGCCTGACAGAGTCGTGGCCTGCTGGCCGACATGGATGTAATCCAGTCCGACACGATGCAAGGTTTTAAAAGTCTCGCGCACGCGTGGCACCGCCTTGAAGAAGTCGGCGGCTTCTTCGACGGTCATGTCGAGCACGTCGGCGATCGACTTGCCCTTGAACAGGACTTCCAGCGTTTCGCGGTTGTAGCGCTTGCCCTTGCAGGTGTCGCAGGTGACATAGACGTCGGGCAGGAAGTGCATCTCGATCTTGATGACGCCGTCGCCCTGGCAGGCCTCGCAGCGGCCGCCCTTGACGTTGAACGAGAACCGGCCGGCCTCGTAGCCGCGTGCCTTGGATTCCGGCAGGCCGGCAAACCATTCGCGGATCGGCGTGAAGGCGCCGGTATAGGTCGCCGGATTCGAGCGCGGCGTGCGGCCGATCGGCGACTGGTCGATCTCGATGATCTTGTCGATATGCTCCAGGCCCTCGATGCGGTCATGCGGCGCGGCGCCTTCGCTGGCGCCGTTGAGCTTTCGCGCGATCGCCTTGTAGAGCGTGTCGATCAGCAGCGTCGACTTGCCGCCACCGGAGACGCCGGTCACCGCGGTGAACAGGCCGAGCGGGACTTCCGCCGAGACGTTCTTGAGATTGTTGCCGCGCGCATTGATCACCTTGATGGTGCGGCGATGGTTCGGCGGCCGGCGCTCCGGCACCGGCACCGACATTTCGCCGGTGAGATATTTTCCGGTCAGCGACTTCGGATTCTTCATCACCTCCTGGGGCGTGCCCTGCGCGACGATATTGCCGCCATGGGTGCCGGCGCCGGGACCGACATCGACCACGTAATCGGCCGCGATCACCGCGTCCTCGTCATGCTCGACCACGATCACGGTATTGCCGAGATCGCGCAGCCGCCGCAGCGTATCCAGCAGGCGTGCATTGTCGCGCTGATGCAGGCCGATCGACGGCTCGTCGAGCACGTAGAGCACGCCGGTGAGGCCCGAGCCGATCTGCGATGCGAGGCGAATGCGCTGACTCTCGCCGCCCGACAGCGTGCCGGATGAGCGCGCCAGCGTCAGGTAGTTGAGGCCGACATCGAGCAGGAAGGAGAGGCGCTCGCGGATTTCCTTGAGGATGCGGACGGCGATCTCGTTCTGCTGTTTGTTGAGCAGATCCGGCACGGTCTCGAACCAGTCGCCGGCCTTGCGCACCGACATTTCCGAGATGTTGCCGATATGCTTGCCGCCGATCTTCACACTGAGCGCTTCGGGCTTCAGTCGATAACCCTCGCAGGCATCGCAGGGCACGTCGGAAAAATACTTGCCGAGTTCTTCGCGCGCCCATTCGCTTTCGGTCTCGCGGAAACGGCGGTCGATATTGGTGACGACGCCCTCGAACGGCTTCTTGGTGTCGTAGGAGCGCACGCCGTCTTCATAGGAGAACTTGATCTCATCATCGCCGGAGCCGTGCAGGATGGCGTTCTGCGTCTTCTTCGGCAGATCCTTCCACTTGGTGTCGAGGGTGAATTTATAGAACTTGCCGAGCGCCGTCAGCGTCTGCACGTAATAGGGCGACGACGACTTCGCCCATGGCGCGATGGCGCCCTTGCGCAGCGTCAGTTCCTTGTCGGGAATGACGAGATCGGCATCAATGGTCTGCTCGACACCGAGGCCACCGCATTTCGGACAAGCGCCATAGGGGTTGTTGAACGAAAACAGTCTGGGTTCGATTTCCGGAATGGTGAAGCCGGAGACCGGACAGGCGAACTTCTCGGAAAACAGGATGCGCTCGGCACCTGTCTTGTCGTGAATCTTCGCGACCTTCTTGTCGGACTTCTTGTCTTCCGCGGGAGCGGCAGGCGCGTCCGCATATTCGATGACCGCAAGACCTTCGGCGAGCTTCAGTGCCGTCTCAAAACTTTCCGCGAGGCGCTGGCCGATATCCGGCCTGACAACGATGCGATCGACGACGACGTCGATGTCATGCGGAAACTTCTTGTCGAGTACGGGCGCTTCAGCGAGTTCATGGAAGGTGCCGTCGATCTTGACGCGCTGAAAACCCTTCTTGAGATATTCGGCCAGCTCCTTGCGATACTCGCCCTTGCGGCCGCGCACCACGGGCGCCAGCAGATACAGCCGCGTGCCTTCCGGCAGCGCCAGCACGCGGTCGACCATCATGGACACGGTCTGGCTTTCGATCGGCAGGCCGGTCGCTGGTGAATAGGGAATGCCGACGCGCGCCCACAGCAGGCGCATGTAGTCGTAGATCTCCGTGACGGTGCCGACGGTCGAGCGCGGATTCTTCGAGGTGGTTTTCTGCTCGATGGAGATGGCGGGCGACAGGCCGTCGATCTGGTCGACATCCGGCTTCTGCATCATCTCGAGGAATTGTCGGGCGTAAGCTGACAGCGACTCCACGTAACGGCGCTGGCCTTCGGCGTAGATCGTGTCGAAGGCGAGGGACGACTTGCCGGAGCCGGACAGGCCTGTGAACACCACCAGCTTGTCGCGCGGGATCGTCAGGTCGACATTCTTGAGATTGTGCTCGCGGGCGCCGCGGATGGTGATGCTGCGCATGTTCGTGGCGGCCTGCTGCCGCTTCGCCTTGATGATCTCGTCCATAACAGGCAATTCCCCAGCGCGCGAGGCGCGCTCATCCGGGCGCGCACCGCCGGCCGGGCCGGGATCAACGCCGATTGATTGTCATCGGAACATAGGAAGAACGAGGACGGATTTCCAGTGCTCCGCAGCAACGATCAACGGTTTGTTGGCGGAGGGGTTGCGAGGCAAGGCTGCAAATCGAACGGCCTGCGCAGGACAGGTCTTCCGGTATCGGGCTCATGCCAGTGAACGGCCAATCGGGAGCGCGTCAGGTCTGAGCGAGGTGCCAGCAAAAAGCCCGGCGCGAGGCCGGGCTAAGTTTGTCGGAATGAGGGAAGGCGGTCGCAGTTCTCAATACTTGGCGATGACAGGGCCGCCCCACTTGTAGTTGATGCGGGCGGTGACGACGTCGACGTCCTGGCTGATGCGATCGATACGCGAGGTCACAGGAAGTGTCACAGCGGTGAAGCTGTTGCTGCTGGTCTCCATGAACAGATGGTCGTATTCGACCGCGAAGGACCAGTTTGGCGTGAAGCCATATTCCAGGCCAACGCCAACCGTACCGCCCCAGCGGGTTTCCTTGGCGTTATCGAATACGACGTTGGTTCCCACGGTGTAGCCCTGATACTTGTCGCTCGTCACGGCAGCGCCGCCCTTCACGTAAAGAAGGGTGTTGTTCCAGGCGTAACCGATCTGGCCGGTGAACAGGCCGAAGGCTTCGATCTTGGACCGGTTACCGGTCGTACCGAGTACGAGCTGGCTGACATTCGAGCCCTTGAAGTCTGCCCAGTTGCCCTGTGCTTCCAGACCGAACACCCAAGCAGCGCTCTGCCAGCGATAGCCGATCTGACCGCCAGCCGTGCCGCCGCTTGCGTCATGGCATCCCTCGCTGAAGGCCAGTGCGGCACCGAGAACCTGGGTCGTGTCCCAGCATTTGCGGCTCGTTCCCCAACCGCCGTTGCCGCCGATATAGAAACCGGTCCAGTCATAGACGACGGCGATCATCGGAGGCGCCTTGGTGTAGGGCCGTGCTGCGAGATCGGCCGCAGAAGCGGACGTTGCCGAGCCGAGAACAGCGAGGGCGGCGGATGCGAGCAGAATTTTCTTCATGGCATGCTCCCCTTGTGAGTGTTTCAACTCTAGCGCGATTCAGGCTATCGGGCTGTGCCTTCCTTGCAACGGAGGAAAACAAACGCAATAGTTGCGTGAAAATTTGCGCGCTACAGTCGTGGGTAGTATTCGACCGCAGGCGATGGGTTAGCTCTTAATCTCTCCGGAATCCGGGCTTCCAGCCAAACGAAAAAAGCCGGCGTTTCCGCCGGCCTTTCCGTAATCAAGAGCCTGAAATCAGGCGCGAAGCTCAGTACTTCGCGACGACCGGGCCACCCCAGTTGAAGCGGTAGTTCAGGCCAGCCTTGACGGTGTGCTCGTCGTTGCGGGACGACAGGCCGATGATGCCAACCGGCGACGGAGCAGCGAAGGTGGTCTTGCCGAAGTCGTAGTACTGGTACTCAACCTTGCCCGACCAGTTCTGGGTGAACAGGTATTCGAGGCCGGCGCCGACGGTGTAACCGTCATGCTTGGTGCCAGCTGCGAAGGCAACCGGAACGGCGCCAACGGTCGTGACCAGCGATTCGCTGTAGTCGGAGTAAGCGTAGCCGCCCTTCACGTAGAGCAGTGCCGGACCCCAGGTGTAACCGATGCGACCGGTGACCGAGGCGAGGCCCTTCTGGTTCAGGTTGTAGGTGACGCCAGCCGGAACGAAAGCGACGTTGGTGTTGTTCGAACCAACCCAGCTGTACTGACCTTCGATGCCGAACACCCAGTTCGGAGCGAACTGGTAGTCGTAACCGATCTGCACGCCGCCGAGGAAACGGCCGTCCGAATTGTCGGAAGTGCCGCCGAAGCCGTTCGAACCGTTGAACGCGCCGCCGACGTGACCGCCGATGTAGAAACCGGTCCAGTTGTAGATCGGGGCGGGAACATAGGCCGGAGCCTTGGTGTAGGGACGAGCGGCCAGGTCAGCGGCCATTGCCGGAACCGAAGCGCCCAGAGCGATCAGAGCAACGGTGCCCAAAAGAAACTTCTTCATGTGAATTCTCCCCAAAATTGCTTCGCGTCGGCGAAGCCTCGTGTCCCGGCGCAAGCGCCAAATGCAATTCAGTGATCGAAATATACGCAAGTCTGCCAAAAAGTCCGTCACCCAAATAGCACACTCGTCTTCGATGTTTGGCCGTTTCTAAGTTAATGAAAGGTATATGAATTTTGACCGGGCGCGGTTCCCTTCGGGTTCCACTATTGCTCGACTCAGACGCGACAGCGGCGACTCGGCACTTCGTCGTCGCCCAACAATTCGCCAAGGGGTGTCCTTGAGAACAAAAATGGAACATGCTATATGGAACGACGATCATATAAGAGATCGTGGATAACCCGGTCGCGGGGGCCTGCGCGGGAGCGCGGACCGTATAGGGTCCCATCATCAGCGGCGTTTGCGCGCGGGCCAGGGCCTGCGCCGGCGCCCAATCAGCAATTCAGATTCGAGAGTAGGAGAGTGGCATGGCGGGTAGCGTCAACAAGGTGATTTTGGTCGGCAATCTCGGCAAGGATCCAGAAGTCCGCCGGATGCAGAACGGCAATCCGGTCGTCAACCTGACCGTCGCGACCTCGGATACCTGGCGCGACAAGGGCACCGGCGAGCGCAAGGAAAAGACCGAGTGGCACCGCGTCGTGATCTTCAGCGAAGGTCTCGCCAAGGTCGCCGAGCAGTATCTGAAGAAGGGCGCCAAGGTTTACATCGAAGGCGCGCTGCAGACCCGCAAATGGACCGATCCGCAGGGTGTCGAGAAATACTCCACCGAGATCGTGCTGCAGGGCTTCAATTCGACACTGACCATGCTCGACGGCAAGGGCGGCGGCGCGGGTGGTGGCGGCGGTTACGGCGGCGATGACATGGGCGACAGCTTCGGCGGCGGCCAGTCGAGCGCTCCGCCGCAGCGCCGCGTGGCCGCACCGGCAGGTGGCGGTGGTGGCCGCGGCAGCGACATGGATGACGACATCCCGTTCTGACTGTCGGTTGGAGCTGTGTGTAAACTCAAAAACGCTTTCGTCGCTTCTTCAATGACTTAGCGTTTTTCAGCTTCCGGATTGCCGACGAGACTCGAATCAGATTCTGTGGGGCCCGCTTGTGTAAACAAGGGGGGCTTTCGTTTGATAAATCAACGCATTGCCAGCCGATTTCGCGTAAAGCCCGTTGTAATGGAGGGCGGCGAGAGGTTTGGGCTTCTCTTGGATAGGGAGAGCGGGCTGCCGGACCCTTGGGCTAGCTGAGCACAACATTCGCATGATGGCCGCGCTCGTTGAGCCGCTTGCACAGCGCGTGGGCGAAGGTGGTCTTTCCTGCGGCTGCCGGGCCAAAGAACTCGATGATCATGCTCCCGAACCTCAAGAGGTTGTTGGTGCCTGCACGATTCGCCGAGGGTCCTGCACCTGAGGAAACAGGCGTTCCCGCTTTCGCGCCGCGACAATAAAACTCTCCGCCAATAATCCCGGCACCTTGAGCCTCCGGCACGCCTTTTCGAATGGCTCGATCAGCGCCTCGCAGAGATGTGGAAACAACCGGCCCGGTCGCGGGAGATAGCCGTAATACGTGCTCTCCACGACCTCAAATCCCTCATCCGACAGCAGGCTTGAAAATTGATACAAAGTCAGGGTGTGTCGAGGTCTGCTCGGATATGCCCAGTTCAGGACACGACTGAACGACCCGATGGGTGACGTTGCATTGAGCTGGATATTGCACACCAATACGCCGTCGTTGCGAAGATGCCGATAGATCGCCCGCAATGCGTCGCGCCTAAGCGTGTCTTCTGCATTCAAGAAGAACCGAAATGCGGTGGCAACGTCAAATGTCTGTTCGAGAGGAACCTTGGTGACGTCGACGCATAGCAGCGTCACGTTGTCTGGCACCGAAGCTGCCGAAAGCATCGCTTCTGACACATCGACCCCGACAACCGAGCCGAACAACCGAGCGGCGACCTTCGCAATGCGTCCGGTTCCGCAGGCGAAGTCGAGGCTTGTTCGCTGTGGCCCTCCGAGCCGGCGCAGAATGCTTTCGAGCAAGGGCTGTTCGACGTCCCGCCACAATGCCGCGCAATGGCCCACCTCGAAGGTGCTGACGTAGTCGGCAACGACATCAACCGACTGGTGGCTCGCGCGATAGCTGAACGTGTCTCCGTTGAGCATAAGGATATGTCCCTCGAGTCCGCCGACGCTAACCTCGATGTCGGGACGACGTCTTCATGCATTCGCACGATGCCGGAACGGAGCGGCAGGCGTGATCCGACTAGTCGACGGGCGGCAGTCCGCGGATCCGAACAGTCATTCAAATGAACGTTGGTGTGGTTTGTAATCCGGCTAAGCTCTGACCTGCAGGTAAATGACAGCTTGTTCCGAGGCGCTGGGCATTCCACCATGATCATCGAGTTATTTGGGCCGCCTGGTGCAGGCAAG
The DNA here is from genome assembly GCF_056401215.1 of Tardiphaga sp. P4_G1. Lineage (NCBI taxonomy): Bacteria > Pseudomonadati > Pseudomonadota > Alphaproteobacteria > Hyphomicrobiales > Nitrobacteraceae > Tardiphaga > Tardiphaga sp. P4_G1. The sequence continues at coordinate 583,888 of NZ_JBFUJU010000001.1, read as the reverse complement.
ACCACACTTCTTCGCGGCCTCTGCCGGGGGCTGGCGCAAGAAGGCATCAACCTGAAGACAGTGAACGGTTATCGCCTGATTGAATATGCGTCGGCCCAGGATGACGGCCCGGAGACGCGCCATGGCATTGGGCGTATTGGCAGAAAGATTGCCACCTCCGGTCCTGTCTTGCTATCGACCCTGCCGAAGGACGGTGTCGCGGCGCGGCTTCTAGCATCAATCCCGCTACGAAGCCGCACATGGTCATGGCGCATGAAGGTCGACATCGCTCTACTGTGCGAATCTTGGCGTAAAGCGCAGGAATCGGAAGGTTACTTCATTTTTGAAGAAGGCCTGATCCAGGCATTGTGTGCGCTAGTTTTGCTGGCGCGAACTCCAAGCATTGACGTGGTTCGTGACTGTCTAGCGTTCCTGCCGCGACCGGACCTGCTTGTCCAGCTCGATGCGCCGCAGGAAACGTTGCGCCGCCGTCTTACGGATCGGCATGCGCACCAGCCGCTCATCGAAGTCCTCCTGTTCGAACTCGGCGTGGACAGGGGCTTGAAGCAGGCCAATATCTCAAGGGAGATCGGCGAGTGCTTGCGCCGGGACGGATGGTCCTTGATACAAGTCAACGGTGCCGACCCCCTCAATTTCGATAAGGTCATCACGCGAGTCCTGGGAGAGCATATCAATGAGACCGCCCTGGGTGACCAAGGCGATAAAAGCCAAACCACTGGATTAGCTGGCAACTATGAACTTGATGGATCTCAACATTTCGCACGGGGGCCTGGTGGCAGCATCTGACGCTCGCTCACGATTTGAATCATTGCGTGGTCGAGCCCCGGTCCGCCCGGAGCGAGGCATGGATACTTTGGGTCGCCTCGACTAGCGCGGTCCCCTGTCTCGGAGAGCCTTGCGTCCGAAACCAACCATTCAGCCACGATCAGCCCGTGAGGCGCGCACGAAACAAGGTGCAGCCGTCCGCCAGGCGCGACCTGGAGATATCCCGGAATCCAGCCTCGGTCACCGGCGCGCTCCTCGACCGCCTCACGCATCGCGTCCATAACCACATATAACCCTTCTGATCTGCTGTCAGGACGTCCTGAACTTCTGCATCGCGCGCTGTGAGCTGATTGCTCGCAGCGCGTTTTGCTTTTTTGAGGGGACGGTTAGCTGCGGCAACGTGGCGGGCAACATGATCTTTACAATGGAAAGATTTCTGCGATGGTGAGCTGACTCTGCCTCCTGAACGCGAGGGCCACCATGTCGCTGCAGCCGCTGCTTGATGCCGCCGCTCCAATCCCGCTGCATGCTTTTGCGGCCATGGTCGCATTCGTGCTCGGTGTCGTTCAATTGATCGCGCCCAAGGGCACGCTACCGCACAAGACGCTCGGCTGGATCTGGGTGATCCTGCTCGCCACCGTTGCGATCAGCTCGTTTGGGATCCACGGCCATAGCTACCGGCTGTGGCGAGACTGGAGCCCGATCCACCTGCTGTCGATCATCGCGCCGGTGATGCTGGTGGTCGGAGTGGTCGCCGCACGCCGGCACCGCGTCAGGGCGCATGCCATCACCATGATTTCGATCTTCGCCGGCGCCCTGGTGATCGCCGGCGTGTTCACCCTTGTGCCCGGCCGGGTCATGCACACCGTGGTGTTCGGTCGCTAGATTGCTGCAAGACGGCCGCATGATTTCCGCAAGATTCGGCGGGTTCGGGCTGGCTTATTCGGGGCCACTTCACAAGCCCTGTGCAGCTCTCGTAAGCATTTGAAAAATCAGCAGGAAAATAGAGCCGCGGGCGTTGTCTGCGGGGTGGCTTGAAGCCGCGCGATGCGCTATATGATTCCCAGCAAAACCTGACCGGAAATCATCCTTGTCCGACACTGAAGACCAGAAGCCTGGGGAGCCACCGGCCCCCTCGGATATTCGTCCCGTATCCATCCTCGATGAGATGAAGCGTTCGTATCTCGATTACGCCATGAGCGTGATCGTGGCGCGTGCGCTGCCGGATGCGCGCGACGGCTTGAAGCCGGTGCATCGTCGCATTCTCTATGCGATGTACGAGAACGGCTTCGAGTGGAACAAGCCGTATCGCAAGTCGGCGCGAACCGTCGGCGACGTCATCGGTAAGTATCATCCGCACGGCGACCAGTCGGTCTATGACGCCATGGTCCGCATGGCGCAGGACTTTTCGATGCGCGTGCCGCTGATCGACGGTCAGGGCAATTTCGGTTCGGTGGATGGCGATCAGGCCGCCGCGATGCGATACACGGAATCGCGCCTGACCAAGATAGCGCAGTCGCTGCTCGACGATCTCGACAAGGACACCGTCGACTATCAGGACAACTACGATGGCTCGTTCCGCGAGCCGCGCGTGCTGCCGGCCAAGTTTCCGAATCTGCTGGTGAATGGCGGCGGCGGCATTGCCGTCGGCATGGCCACCAATATCCCGCCGCACAATCTCGGCGAAGTCATCGATGCCTGTGTCGCGCTGATCGATGATCCGTCACTCACCATTGACGATCTGAACAAGATCATTCCGGGTCCGGATTTCCCGACCGGCGGCATCATCCTCGGCCGCGCCGGGATTCGTACGGCCTATCACACCGGCCGCGGCTCCATCGTGATGCGCGGCAAGGTCTCTATCGAGCCGACGCGCAAGGACCGCGAAGCGATCATCGTCTCTGAAATTCCCTACCAGGTGAACAAGGCCACCATGGTGGAGCGCATCGCCGAACTGGTGCGCGACAAGAAGATCGAAGGCATCTCCGATCTCAGAGACGAATCTGACCGCGACGGTTTTCGCGTCGTCGTCGAACTGAAGCGGGACGCGGTGCCGGAGGTGGTGCTCAACCAGCTTTACAAGTTCACGCCGCTGCAGACTAATTTCGGCGCCAACATGGTGGCGCTCGACACCGGCCGGCCGTTGCTGATGAACCTGAAGGACCTGCTGACGATCTTCGTCGCGTTCCGCGAACAGGTCGTCACGCGCCGTACCAAGTTCCTGCTCAACAAGGCGCGCGACCGCGCGCATATCCTCGTCGGCCTGGCCATTGCGGTGGCGAATATCGACGAGGTCATTCGTGTGATCCGGACCTCGCCGGATCCGACCACTGCGCGCGACATCCTGATGGAGCGCCGCTGGCCGGCGCAGGATGTGGCGACGATGATGATGCTGATCGACGATCCGCGTCATCGCCTCGAGGAAGACGGCACCGCGCGGCTGTCCTTCGAACAGGCCAAGGCCATTCTCGACCTACGCCTCGCACGTTTGACAGCTCTGGGCCGCGAAGAAATCTCCGACGAGCTGGACAAGCTCGCCGTCGAGATTGCGGACTATCTGGAGATCCTGCGTTCGCGCGCGCGCGTCCAGGGCATCATCAAGGACGAACTCGGCGCGGTGAAGTTGGAATTCGCGACACCGCGCAAGACGGTGATCATGGAACAGGAAGGCGAGGTCGAAGACGAAGACCTGATCCAGCGCGAAGACATGGTGGTGACGGTGTCGCATCATGGCTACGTCAAGCGCGTGCCGCTTTCGACCTATCGGGCGCAGCGCCGCGGCGGCAAGGGCCGCTCCGGCATGGCGACGCGCGATGAGGATTTCGTCTCGCGTCTGTTCGTGGCCTCGACCCATACGCCGGTGCTGTTCTTCTCGTCGCGCGGCCAGGTCTATAAGGAAAAGGTCTGGCGTCTGCCGATCGCGCCGCCAAACGGCCGCGGCAAGGCGATGATCAATATTCTGCCGCTGGAGCAGGGCGAGCGTATCACCACGATCATGCCGCTGCCCGAGGATGAGGCGACGTGGAACGATCTCGACGTGATGTTCGCGACCACCGGCGGCAATGTCCGCCGCAACAAGCTCTCTGACTTCGTCGATGTCAGGCGCTCCGGCATCATCGCCATGAAGCTCGATGAGGGCGAAGCGATCGTCGATGTGCAGATCGCCACCGAACATGACGACGTGCTGCTGACAGCGGCCGGCGGCCAGTGCATCCGTTTCCCGGTGACAGACGTTCGCGTGTTCCAGGGCCGCAGCTCCATGGGCGTGCGCGGCATTTCGCTGGCGGAGGGCGACAAGCTGATCTCGCTCACCATCCTGCGCCATCTGGAGGCAAATTCAGATGAACGCGCGGCCTATCTGCGCCGTGCCAATGCGGTGCGTCGCGGCGGCGCCGAGGAGCGTGCCGATGTCGCGGACGAAGCGGCGGCTGCTGTGGAGACCGAAGAGGCGACCGGCGCCATCGAACTCGGCGAGCAGCGCTATGTCGAGATGTCGGCATCCGAGCAGTTCGTGCTGACCATCAGCGAGAACGGCTACGGCAAGCGGACCTCGTCGTTCGAGTACCGCACCACCGGCCGCGGCGGCAAGGGTATCGTCGCGATGTCGGTTAACAACCGTAATGGCAAGCTGATCGCTTCGTTCCCGGTCGAGGACAGCGACCAGATCATGCTTGTCACCGACAAGGGCCAGCTCATCCGCTGTCCGGTGGAAGGTATCCGCATTGCCGGCCGTTCGACCCAGGGCGTCATCGTGTTCAACACGGCTGACGACGAGCACGTCGTGTCGGTCGAGCATATCGGCGAGGCGGGCGAGGGCGAAGAGGGCGAGAATGGCAACGGTGCGCCGGTGGCGGAGGGCTGAGGCTCTCCGCAGCGGCTGGCACGTTGATAAAAAACCCGCGGTCATGCCGCGGGTTTTTCTTTTATGTATTTGATGTGCGGGATGGGTTGAGCGAAGCGAGAACCCAACACCTCGCGCTTGCTCGGTCGAAAGGGGCTTTTCGGCGCTATGCGCCTGCGCTCTTCGGCACCGGCGTATTGAGGAGCTGTTGCTCCCACAGATACGCAATGCCGCTGCCGCCTGCATGCTGCGTCATCACTTCCGTTAGCTTGGCGGCACTCTCAGCCCGCGCCCAGTCGCGCTGCCATTCGGCGGCCACTGCCAGCCAGGTCATCATGTTGGCGCCGGCCGCGATCATGCGCTGGATGGCGACCTGATGGGCCTCGACCGAAACGGCGCCCGAGGCATCGGTGACGACCGTTACATCCCAGCCCTCGCCGAGGGCCTGGATCGTCGGCATCGCGACGCAGATCTCAGTCCACAGGCCCGCGATGATCAATTGCTTGCGGCCCGTTGCCTTGACGGCATCCACCGCCTTCGGGTCTTCCCAGGTGTTGATGAAGGTCCGGTCGATCACCTCCTGGCCGGGGAACACGTCGGTGATCTGAGGGAATAAGAGACCGCCACGCTCGGCGAGCACCGAGGTCAGGATGGTGGGAACGCCGAACGCCTTGGCGGCCTTCGCCAGGCCCGCCGTATTGTTGATCACCATCTGCGGTTCATGGCTGTTCACGTTGGCGAGCTGGTAGGGCTGGTGGTCGATCAGAATGAGGACCGAGTCTTCGGGACGAAGGAGCGACGCAAGGCCATTACGAAAGGTCATGAATACATCCTCTGCTGCCGTTACGGGTGAGGTTGGTTTGCCGGGAGACGTGTGACGACAGCGGCACCGTCTGGGCGCGGTATTGCCGTTCCTCGGCGTAATGGGGTAGTGCCCTCCCGTGCCAAGCTGTGTCGCGAAACGGGGAACGCTGAATGGACATCGAAGAGCTGCGGACATTTGTGGAAATTGCCGATGCGGGTGGCGTTTCGCCCGCTGCGCGTCGGCTCGGCGTCTCCAAGTCGATCGTCAGTCGGCAGCTTGCTCGCATTGAAGCGGAACTTGGCGTGCAGCTTCTCGCACGAACCACGCGCGGCGCTGCGCTCACCGAAGCAGGAGTCGCGTTTCGCGACCATGCAGCGCGAGCTTGCGCCGAGATCGACGCGGCCAGGGAATTGCTCCTGCCTGATGGCGAGCTTTGCGGCCGCTTGCGCATTGCCGTGCCGCTTACTTTCGGCCCAACGCACTTAGCTCCCGTGCTTGCGGACATGGCGCGACGGCACCCGCAGCTCCACATCCATAGCGTCTACAGTGATCGCTTCGTTGATCTCATCGCCGAAGGCTTCGATTGCGCGATCCGGGTTGGCTATCTTCCGGACTCCAACCTGATCGCGCGACACGTCGGGCCTATCTATGGAAAACTGGTCGCCAGCCCGGACTATATCGCAGCGCATGGTTCCCCCGAGACGCCGGACGAACTCGTCGCGCATCAGGCTCTCATGCAGGGCACAGAAGCTTGGCAATTCATGGATGGCGACAAGACAATCACGGTGCGCCCGCAAGGGCGCTTCAAAGCCGACAACGGCACGGCTCTCCGCGCCGCAGCATTGGCAGGACTCGGCATCGCCTGGCTCCCCGATGGCATCACCCATGACGATGTCGCCTCCGGCGCGCTTGTTCCGGTCATGACCCGCCATCCGTCGCCACCGGCAGGTGTCTATGTCATCCGCCCGCCAAGTCAGCATCCCCCTCGAAAGGTACGAGTCCTCACCGAAATGCTCATCGCGTGTTTCGCAGAGGCTCCGCGCCTTGCGGGCGTCGATCGCTAGAACGCAGACAGGAGGCCTCGACGTTCGGCCAGGCCTGCTGCGAGCAGTCGCGACCGGCCGAGGCTTAAATCGCGAACGATTTAAATCTCGATTTCGGTGCCGAACTCGACGACCTGCTTGGTCGGCACACCGAAGAACGCTGCGGAGCGTTCGGCGTTACGTTGCAGGAACGCGAATACGGTTTCGCGCCACACCGCCATCCCGGCGACCTTGTCGCTGGGAATGATGGTCTCCCGGCCGATGTAATAGGTGATCTCGGCGAGATCGATGCCGGGCAGCTTGCCCTGTTCGGAGGCTAGACCTAGCCCGTCCGAAATCGTTGGATACTGCATGAAGCCGTAGTGCAAGATGACGCGCGTGATCCCTTCAATGACTTCGATAATCTCGGCGCGATCGACATCCGGGACGCGCGGCACTTCGGAGATCAGCACAGTCACCAGAATGACGCGCTCATGTAGGACGTGGTTGTGCTTGACGAATTGCGTCAGCGCCAGCGGCACACCGTTCGGCATGGATGCCAGGAACACCGCAGTGCCATTGAGGCGCGCATGGCAGCGACTGACGGCCGTCTCGATCAGGTCTTCTTCGGGTTGACGCAGTTTGGCGCGGGCGCTTTCGACGAGTTTGACACCACTGCGCCATGTCAGCATCAGGAACGCCACAGCAGCCGCCAAGAATAGCGGAAACCAGCCGCCTTCGAACAGCTTCGTGGAATTGGCGGCGAAGAAGATGCAATCGATGATGAAGAAGAAGCCATTCACCGACACGACGAGAAGCGGCGGATAACCCCATTGCAGAGCGACCAATGCCGCGAGCAGCGTGGTGATCGCCATCAGCAGCGATACCGCGATGCCATAGGCGCCCGCCAGGGCGTCCGATGTGCCGAAGCTGAGCACGGCGGCCAGCGTCGCCGCCGCCAGCAGCCAGTTCACCAGCGGCACATAGATCTGGCCCATGGCGTGGCTGGTGGTGTGCCGGATCTGCATCCGCGGCAGGAAGCCGAGCTGGATCGATTGCTGCGTCAGCGAGAACACACCGGAAATGATAGCCTGCGAGGCGATCACCGTCGCGACGGTGGCAAAGGCCACCAGCGGGTAGTGCAGCCAGTCAGGCGCCAGTTGATAAAACGGATTGTTGATGGCGGTCGGGTCGGCGATCAGCAGTCCCGCTTGGCCGAAATAGTTCAGCACCAGCGCCGGCAGCGCGATGGCAAACCAGGCAAGCCTGATCGGCATCCGGCCGAAATGGCCCATATCGGCATACATCGCTTCGCCGCCGGTCACGGCAAGGAAGGCGGCGCCGAGAATGGCAAAGCTGATGTGGAAGTCCTGGTGGATCAGGAATTCGAAGGCATAGAGCGGACTGACGGCAGCGAGCACGCCGGGCGATTGCACGATGCCATGGATGCCGAGCAGCGCCAGCACGGCAAACCAGCCCAGCATCACTGGCCCGAAGATGCCGCCGATGAAACCGGTGCCCTTGCTCTGCATCAGAAACAGCCCGATCAGAATGATGACGGTGAGCGGCACCACGGCCGGCGCAAGCGACGGTGCATCGACCTTGAGGCCTTCAATGGCTGATAGGACCGAGATCGCCGGCGTGATGGCGCCATCGCCATAGAGCAGCGCGGCGCCGACGAGACCGACGACCAGCAAATGTATGCGCCAAGTGCCCGGCTCTGCGTTGCGCGCGTGGAGCAGTGCCAGCAGGGCGACGATGCCGCCTTCGCCGCGATTGTCGGCGCGCAGAATCAGAAGCGCGTATTTCAGGGAGATAATCAGGATCAACGCCCAGAGGATCAGCGACACCACGCCGAGCGTTGCTTCGGACGTGAGAGGCCCGCCATGGGCGGCTGCCTTCACGGCTTCCTTGAGTGCATAAAGGGGGCTGGTGCCGATATCACCATAGACGACGCCGAGCGCGCCGATCGTTGCCGTGAGAGGAAGTCCGCCAGAGTGGCCTGGCGATGCGGCTGGGATGGCGGTCACTGGCAGCCCTCACGGGACTCGCGCTTTCACGATCGCGCTTGACCAGCAGTCTGCGACGTTGCGTCGCGAATTGCTATGAAATTAGTTGAAGTAGCTGTCGCGAGAATTTCACTGAACTATGCATCACGGGCGTTGAGGAGTGTAGTTCGATTGCCCGGATTAAGTATCAGTACACCCCGGCTCTGGCCGGGGCGCGGTATCCTATGCCGCTTAGCGACGCTCGGTGGTCACGAGGCGGACTTCGCGGACAGTGATCGTCTTGCTGGCTGCGTTGCGCAGGCAGGAGGCCTCGAAGTTCGGCCAGGCCTGCTCGGAGCAGTTGCGACCTACGGTGTGGATGTCCAGGCGGTCGGCCTTGGCGAGGGCCACCGGCACCGACGCCTCGACCTTCGGGGCAAAGCCCGGCAGAACGGTGAGGGCGGCTGCAATGAAAGCTGCGACGGCAACTGCTGAGAGAGTCTTGATCATGACGGTCCCCTGTCATTCGGGCCGTTTTGGCCCGGTTTGTTTGTCGCTTCCTGTGCTTGCCTGATTAATCAGGCCCGGTTTCAGGAAGTTGTCGTGTCCGGGCAAAGTGGTTTCATCCGGCCCGGTTTGTGTTTCGTCCGTACGCGCATGACGACACATGAGGCTCGAAAGCCCAATGTTTTCAATATCGTTGCTGCGTACCCAGTAGACGCGCTGACCCGGCATCCGGTTCGAGCCCTGTCCGAAAATAAACATCGGCCCTTCGGCCCCAGCGGGCGGAACCAAGTCGGCTTGCGGCTCGAACGGGGGCGGGGTAGGAGGGGGAATGCCCCGTATCGCGCTTTATCCCGGTTCATTCGATCCCGTCACCAATGGCCATCTCGATGTGGTCCGCCATGCCGTTGGCCTGTGCGACAAGCTCGTGGTCGCCATCGGCGTCCATCCTGGCAAGAAGCCGCTGTTCTCGACGGACGAGCGGCTGGAGATGGTGAAGCAGGTGTTCGGACCGCTGGCCTCAGCCGCCGGCTGCGAATTCGACTGCACGACCTATGACAATCTCACCACCACACTGGCGCAACAGATCGGTGCGACCATCATGATCCGTGGGCTGCGCGACGGCACCGATCTCGATTACGAGATGCAGATCGTCGGCATGAACGAGACTATGGCGCCGGATGTGCAGACGGTATTTCTTCCGGCCTCGGTGAGTGTCCGCCCGATCACCGCCACACTGGTCCGGCAAATCGCCGCCATGGGCGGCGACGTTTCGGCTTTCGTCCCGGACGCGGTTGCCAAGAGCCTCAAGTCCAAATTCGCCGCTTAATCAAACGCCGGCTGACCGGCTTTCTCTGATCCGGAGTTTCCATGATCCGTATAGTCGCACTTGCTGCCGGGCTGATGTTCGCGGCTCCCGCTTTCGCGCAGGCTCCGGCAGCCCTTCCGGCTGGCCTCGACAAGGCCAATTCGGTCGTGATCGACACGACCAAGGGCCGGATCATCATCAAGCTGCGCACCGATATCGCCCCGCAGCACGCCGAGCGCATCAAGCTGCTCGCCCGCGAAGGCTACTACAACAACGTACCGTTCCACCGCGTGATGGACGGCTTCATGGCGCAGACCGGCGATGGCAAGAACTTCAACGGCACCGGCGGATCGAAGTATCCGAACCTGAAGGCCGAATTCTCGCAGGTGCCGTACAAGCGCGGCGTTGTTGGCATGGCACGTGCCGGCGATCCGGATTCGGCCAATTCGCAGTTCTTCATCATGTTCGCGGAGGGCTCGTCGCTGAACGGCAAATACACCGTGGTTGGCGACGTCGTCGCCGGCATGGACGTCGTCGACAAGCTCAAGAAGGCGCCTCCCGGTTCGGCCAGCGGCGCCGTGACCGACCCTGACAAGATGGTCAAGGTTCAGGTCGCTTCCGACATCAAGTGAGCATCATGATGCCGCGATGCAGGGTGATTGCTCTGCTCGCGGCATTATTGCTGTCTGGCGTCCTTCAGGCGCATCCGGCATCGGCTCAGTCTGACGCCGTGAGTACGCTGGAGGGCATGTTCGGAAGGCTGAAAGCGTGCTGGCATCCGCCCGCCTTGCCGCGCGGCCATCCGGGCATGGAGATCACGGTACTGTTCAGCTTCAAGCGATCCGGTGAACTTCTCGGAAGGCCGCGAATTACCTTCGAGACGCCGGATGCCTCCGAGGCCGACAGCGTTGCTTACCGAACGGCTGTGATGGAGACATTGCAACATTGCACGCCGATGCCATTTACCGGGGGCCTGGGCGACGCGGTCGCTGGACGCCCCTTCCGAGTGCGGTTTGACGACCGCCGAAACCAACCCAAACCAGTAGAGAGACGAGCATGGCTGTTACCGAGAATACTTTGATCCTTGAAACCACCCAGGGTCCCGTCACCATCGAGATGCGCCCGGATCTGGCACCGGGCCATGTCGCCCGTATCAAGGAGCTCGTGCGCGAAGGCTTCTACGACGGTATCGTCTTCCACCGTGTCATCGACGGCTTCATGGCGCAGACCGGCTGTCCGGAGGGCACCGGCACCGGCGGTTCGGGCAAGAAGCTGAAGGCCGAATTCAATAACGAGCCGCATGTGCGCGGCACGCTGTCGATGGCGCGCGCGGCCAGCCCGGATTCCGGCGACAGCCAGTTCTTCATCTGCTTCGACGACGCGTCCTTCCTCAACAAGCAGTACACTGTCTGGGGCAAGGTCACCGAAGGCATGGAGAACGTCGACAAGATCAAGCGCGGCGAGCCGGTGCAGAACCCGGACAAGATCGTCAAGGCGCATATGGCTGCCGACGCGGCTGCCTAAGTTAAGCTCCTCCCTCACGTTCGTCATGCCCGGGCAGCGCGAAGCGAACTTCGCTAGTTGTCCCGGGCATCCACGTTTTATAGGCATCAACACCAAGGCGTGGATGGCCGGGACAAGCCCGGCCATGACGGAGTGGGAATAACTACAAACCCATGCGTACCGATATCTTCGATTTCGAACTTCCGCCTGAGAACATCGCGCTGCGGCCTGCCAGCCCGCGCGACGCTGCGCGGCTACTTGTCGTTCAGCCGGGTATCGGCGTGCAGGATCATGTCGTATCGGATCTACCGACTTGGCTGAAGCCCGGCGATCAGCTGGTCGTCAATGACACCAGGGTTATCTCGGCGCAGCTCACAGGCCGCCGCATCGGCCGTGACACCGAACCGAAGATCGATGCGACGCTGATCAAGCGCCTCGATGGTTCACGCTGGCAGGCGCTGGTACGGCCTGCAAAGAAGCTCGTCGAAGGCGATACGGTGCGCTTCGGCAATGAAGGCCGCGTCTGCCTGCTCGGACATCTCGACGCTCAAGTCGAGCACAAGGGTGATGCCGGCGAGATCATCTTCTCTTTCTCGTTTCACGGCCCGGCGCTGGATCAGGCGATTGCCGAACTCGGCGCGCCGCCGCTGCCGCCTTACATCGCCGGAAAACGCGCTCCGGACGAGCGTGACACGGCCGATTATCAAACCATGTTCGCCGCCAATGACGGCGCCGTCGCCGCACCGACGGCGGGACTGCATTTCACGCCGGCACTGGAAGCCGCTCTGAAAGCGCGCGGCGTCGGCCTGCATCGCATCACGCTGCATGTGGGCGCCGGGACCTTCCTGCCGGTGAAGGTCGACGACACCGCCGAGCACAAGATGCATTCCGAGTGGGGTACGATCTCGCGCGCAACGGCGGATGCGCTGAACGCAGCGCATGCGGCCGGCGGACGCGTTGTTGCCGTCGGCACGACCTCAATGCGTTTGCTGGAAAGCGCAACGTCCGAGGACGGCGTTATTCATCCGTTCGCTGACGAGACTGCGATCTTCATCACGCCCGGCTATCGTTTCCGCGCCGTCGATATCATGCTCACGAATTTCCATCTGCCGCGTTCGACGCTATTCATGCTGGTCTCTGCCTTTGCCGGCATAGATACGATGAAGCAGGCCTATGCCCATGCCATCGCGACCGGCTATCGTTTCTATTCATACGGCGACGCCAGTCTGCTGTTTCGGGACACACGCAATCCATGACCGTCGCCAATCATTTTGAACTACTGCGCACTGACGGCACGGCACGCAGAGGCCAGCTGACGACGCCGCATGGCGTAGTCCGCACACCGGCCTTCATGCCGGTCGGCACCCTCGGTGCGATGAAGAGCTTGCACTGGCGCGATGTGCGCGATGCCGGTGCGGATATCGTGTTGGGCAATACCTACCACCTGATGCTGCGTCCCGGCGCGGAACGCGTCGCGTCGTTCGGTGGTCTGCAGAAATTCACGACCTGGAACGGGCCGATGCTGACCGACTCCGGCGGCTTCCAGGTGATGTCGCTGGCGCAGCTGCGCAAGGTGACGGAGCAGGGCGTCACGTTCCGTTCGCATATCGATGGCGCGAAGTTCGAATTGACGCCGGAACGGGCCATCGAGATCCAGCGGCTGCTGAATTCGGACATCGCGATGCAGCTCGACGAATGCGTGCGGCTGCCCGCCGAACACGCCGACATCGACCGCGCCATGCAGTTGTCGCTGCGCTGGGCCGAGCGCTGCAAGCGCGCCTTCGAGACGGCGCCTGACGGTTACATGCTGTTCGGCATCGCGCAGGGGGGCGATGTGCCGGAACTGCGCCGCGCCAGCGCACAGGGGCTGATCGATATCGGCTTTCATGGGTACGCGATCGGCGGCCTCGCCGTCGGCGAGCCGCAGGCCGTGATGCTGGCGATGATCGAGGAGGTGGTTCCGATCCTCCCCTCGGAGCGGCCGCGCTACCTGATGGGCGTCGGTACACCGGACGACATGCTGGAAGCGGTGGCGCGCGGCGTCGACATGTTCGACTGCGTGATGCCGACCCGTAATGGCCGCCACGGCATGGCCTTCACACGCTATGGCCAGATCAATATGCGCAATGCGCGGCACCAGGACGATCCGCGGCCGCTGGACGAAGAGAGCACCTGGCCGGCGGCACGCGATTACTCGCGCGCCTATCTGCATCATCTCGTGCGCTCCGGCGAAACCCTCGGCGCGATGCTGCTGTCTGAAATCAACATCGCCTATTACCAGAGCCTGATGCAGGGCATCCGCGCGGCCATCGATGCCGGCACTTTCGAAGAGTTTCGGGCGCGCACGCGTGAGGGCTGGGCGCGCGGCGACATTCCGCCGCGGTAACCGCTCGTCGCGTGTGGAGAAAACACTAACCTGTCCATCACCCTGTCAGGTTCATCGATCGTTTGTCTCGCGGTCACCGGCCGCAAGCATTTCCATGGCCTTGTATTGCCGGAAAAACCTGCGACTGGGCCGGGCTGGAAATCCTGCCCACCGCTCTCCCGCAGGCACGTCGCGCGTGACGCCGCTTGCACCGGCTATCTGTGCGCCGTCGCCGATCGTCAGATGAGGAGCAATTCCAGTCTGGCCGCCTATTGCAACAAAACTCCCGAGAGTTGCGGACCCGGCAATTCCGACTTGCGCGGCGATGAGGCAGTGCCTGCCAATCGTCACGTTGTGGGCGACTTGTACGAGGTTATCGAGCTTCGTGCCTTCGCCGATAAACGTGTTGCGGGTCGACCCGCGATCGATGGCCGTGTTTGCACCTATTTCGACGCAGTCCTCAATAATGACGCCTCCGACCTGGAGAATTTTTATATGTCCGCCTTTGTCGGGCACGAATCCGAAGCCGTCCTGCCCGATCGATACGCCTGGATGGACAATGACGTGATTGCCGACGGTTGCGTGCGCAATGATAGCGCCGGCGCCGACCGAGCTATGGCTCCCGATGGTGACGTCTGGACCGATCACGACGTTTGACCCGATATAAGTGCGTTCACCGATCTTGGCCCGGGGACCGATCACTGCGCCGGGATCGATGGTAACCCCGCAATCGATGATGGCCGAAGCATGAATCGTGGCGTTCGGAGAAATGCCGACGGTCTCGAAAAGTGACCCCGGGATAGCCGCCCCTGGATAGAGCAAGGCGAGGATTCTCGAGTAAATCAAATATGGCTGAGGTGTCACAAAAGAGTAGGTCTCCTTTGGAACGGATGCGCTGAAGCGCGGGGAGACGAGACAAGCGCCCGCATTCGTCTGCCTCAAGGCCTCAAGATACTTGTGATTGTCCATATAGCTCAGCTCGCCGCGACGCGCTGTCTCTAGCGCCGCTCCAGCCGAAATGAGGAAATCTTTTGTAACAAAAAGTAAGCCCGCGATGCCCGCGACCTCACTTGCAGCGATCGTGCGCTTAGGCACGAAGAAGGGAATTTGACCGGTCATGACCGACTCCAGTGCGGGTATCCCCTCGACCCGAGAGACGGCTTCTCCGCTGTAGACCCGACAGCTGGTTAGCACGGCTTGGGAACATCAGAAATGGCGAAGGTGTGACTGCGGCGTGGTCGTTACTTGGTGCACGCGTGACGGTGCAAATCGTTTGCGCAGATTGCTGACCTTGACGCGTGCCGATGCTGCGCCGACGCGGACGCCGGTCGAGACGATATGCTGAGCCTCGGCGCGAGCGGCTGCTTTTGTTTGGAGCGTCAATGACGCATGGGCGATACTGGCTGCGTTCGCCTTACTGGGCGTTTGGGTTGTGCCATTTGCGTGGAAGGCAGCCCTCGACGGGCAAGCAGAGGCACGGTGAATGTGATAGTCACAATCGGTGACTTCCTCGGATCGCGGAGCAATCCAAGATCGGTTCACGCGGGTCGGCGCGAACAGCGCTAGTTGCAGACCGTCCGGCGAAAGGCGTGCTTGGTCACAAAACCATAGCCGCATGTATCGCAGGTCCAGAGATAGCTGACGACGTCATCGGTGAGAAAGGCCGACGCCTCGGCAGCAATCATCGAGTCGGCACAAACGGGGCAGGTCGGAAGATCGCTGCCACGCGGCGCGGGATGGGACGTTTTGGTCGTACGGACTTCAGCTGATGCTGACATCGTGACCTCCTTCGTCGTCTCATCGGACATGACACGATCCTAATCCGATTTGTTTGACCGTGTCGCAACACAAATGCGTTGCTTTGAAGTTTTTTAAGTCAGCGCATGTTTGCGCCGCAGCGCGGTCACCTTTGTGCAACGCCACGTGCGTCACGGAGAATGCGCCTGTTACGATGAATGACATTTGTAAAATTTGCTGACATTGCCGGTCGTGCAGCAGAGGCGAGTAGCTGCCACATCGCGCCCTTGTGTGGACGCATCTTCGGCGAGACCGTGGAAGCGATTGTGCAGCCGCTCAGCGGGCGCTATCTGTCGACGGCAATGTTGGAAGGAATCTGACCGAGATGGCACAGCCCCCGCGACGCCCGCGCACGCTCCAGGATGCCCGCACCGAGGCGGAGGCGGCGTTCAAGAAGACGACCACCAAACCGGTTGAGGCACCGGTCGCCAAGGCCGCCGTTCCCGGCGTGCGCGAACTGGTGTCGCTGCGGATCGATCAGGACGTGCTGCAATATTTTCAGCAGGACGGGCCGGGCTGGCAGGACCGCATGAACGACGCGCTGCGCAAGGCGGCAGGCAAGTAAGCTGCCGCTTTAGGTAGCGGGCTAGCGGTTGAGGAAGCCGCCAACCACGCCGCCGATGAACCGGCCGGGACCCGCGGGATCGATGGCCGGGGCGGGGGCGGGCGCAGCCTGGCGCCGGACCACGGGCGCTTCCTCATAGGTCTGCTGTTGCACCTGGCGGCGCACCGGCTTCGGTGCGGGCGCCGGCTCCTCTTTCAGCGCGACGACCTCGGTGAGCAGTGCGGCATGCTGCACCTTGTTGAGATAGCCCGACGTCGGGTAACCGCGTGCCGCCTGCCACCGCGTGATCACGCCACGGGTCCCGGCATCGAAGCTGCCGGTCGCCTGGGTGTCGAAGCCAAGGCCGTTGAGGCGGCGCTGCACGTCGCGGCGCTTGACCTTGTCGAGACCGATCTTGTCCTCGGTGAGCTGGTTGGCTTCCTCGGTAAACACCGCCTTGTCGACGCCCGGCGCAGCGGTACGCGGCGCGGTGGCGGCTTCCTGTAGCGCGGCGATACGGGCGAGGGCGAGCGGCTTGAACTGGCCGTTCGGATACATCGAGATGTAGGCGTTCAGTTCCTCCGGCCGGTTGGAGTCCTTGATCGAGCGCCAGAACTCAAGCTCGACATCGGAGCCGGCGGTGGCCGCCGCGGGCATGGTGGCGGTGGGGCTGGCCGCGGCGACGGCGACCTGCGCCTGCACGTCCGGATTGAGATAGACCGCACCGATCAGATTGGTATGGCCCCAGGGCAACTGGCCCTTGTTGGTTTCGTCCTGCACCTGCGCGCGCACTTTCGTCATCGCCTGCTGGATCTCGGCGCCGGGCGTGGTGATGTTGTTGAGCAGCGCGCGGGTAAACGGGCTGTTGCTTCCACTCTTGCCGTCGAGGGCGGTCTGGCCGGGGCTGGTGGCGAATGCGATCAGCGTGCCTTCGCCGGATTTCATCTCCGCAAGGCCGGACGACACCGCGACGCTGCGCGTGGCAGATCCGCTGGAGCGGATCTTGGCGGCAAACGGATTGTCGCGGCAGGCATCGAGGAATACCAGCTTCACCTTGGCATCGCCCATGGTCTGGTCGAGGGTGGTCTCGACATTGATCGCTGCGCCGAGCTTGACGTCCATCTCCGACTTCAGATTGGCATCGATCGGCAAAAGGTAGTTGATGTTGTTCACCGAGATACCGTGGCCGGCATAGAAGAACACCGCGACATCGGCGCCCTGCGCCTTGCGGCCGAAGTCGAGCAGCTTTTCGGTCATGCCGTCGCGCGTCAGGTTCGATCCTTCGATGACGTCGAAGCCGACATTGCGTAGCGCGCTGGCCATGGCCTTCGCGTCGATCGGCGGGTTCGGCAACGGATCGACATTCTTGTAGCTGCCATTGCCAACGACGAAAGCGACGCGCTTGTCGGCAAGCGCTGCATCCGCGCTGAACAGGATGGACAGCGCAGACAGGGCAAAAGCGAAATGGCGCACGATACGATCTCCCCCACGAATCCGGTCATTCGACCCTAGACACATTGGGAAAAGTACCAATTGCGGGCGTGCGCCAAAATGTCGAGACACGCACTCGGAGAATAAAATCGAAAAAGGGGAACCCGATGCGTCAGGCCGCCGCACGCACCGGCGGTCGATCGGTACTGAGCAGGTTCAGCGTGTTGCCGGCGAGAATGAGAGCTGCGCCGAGCAGTGTGAACAGGTCGAGCCGTTCAGAGTATAGTAACCATCCGATGGTGGCACTGAGTGGTACGCGCAGAAAGTCCATCGGCACGACCACCGTCGCATCGGCATAGAGCATCGCGCGCGCCATGCAGAAGTGGGAAAACGTGCCGCAGAAGGCGACCACGACAAGCCAGCCCCAGACATAGGCCGATGGCCACTGCCAGGAGTATAGCGCGGGGAAAACGCCGGCCACCGACTGCACCACGATCATCCAGAAGATGATCTTCAGCGCGCTGTCCGTCCGCGTCAGTGACTTGATCAACGTGATCGAGATGCCGAAGCCAAATGCGGCGGCTAGCGCAATCAGCTGACCGGGATTGACGACGCCCGTGGTCGGGCGAACGATGACGATCACGCCGATCAGGCCGAGCACGATGGCGACGATCTTCCAGAGCGTCATGCGCTCGCCGAGAAAGAACGCCGCCATGATGGCAATCCAGATCGGCATGGTGAACTCGATCGAGACCAGCTGGCTCAGCGGAATGAGCGTGAGTGCGTAGAACCAGCCGAGCTGCGCGCCGTAATGCACGAGGTTGCGCGACACATGCGCCAGCGGCCGCGTGGTCTTCATGGCGCCAAAGCCGCCGTTGAAATACAGGATCGGCAACAGCATGACGAAGCCGAAGACTGATCGGATCTCCATCACCTGGAAGACATTGAGTTCGCGCAGCGTCTCGCGACCGCCGATGGCGACGAATAGCATCAGAAGCAGCCAGCCGGACATCCACAGCGCGGCGCGGGCCTTCGACGGGGGGCGATCCATAATCCCTGAGAACCAGTTTCTTGCGCTGCAATGATTCACGCAGCGGTGTCAGCCTTAGAACTGGCTCTATCGGCGACATCGCCGGGCTTTGCAACGGACGAATCCGGTGGGGCTGCGTTGCGAGAGATCGTGCGGACGCTCTCAGGCAGAGGATATATCGGCAAAACAAAACCCCGGCTGTTTGAAACAACCGGGGTTCGAATTCCAAACGTGCGGAACGATCAGCTGCGGCTGAGCGAAATGCTGGCGCCCCTGAACTGGCCTTCGGAGGTGATCGAGACCTGCTGCTTGTTGCCGGTCGTCGTCAGGATCAGCTTCGCGCTGAAGGCTGGCGAGGAAACGTCAACATTGAACTTGCCGGCGGTTGCCCGACCCTCGAGCGACCCTGTCACGCCGCGGGTCGTCTCAGCCCAGCTGCCAGACAGCTCGCCGCCTCTGGACTTCACGTCGCTCTTCAGTTCGAACTTGTAGCTGTCGCTGGCGCAGAGCAGGGACTGGTTCAGTCCCGCGCCGTCGCCGCTCACGGCATAGGTCGCCTTGCAGCGAATGCGCTCCTTGGAGCCGTCCTCGAGCGAGATCGTCCCGTTACCCGACCATACTCCGGCCATACCGGCGAACGGCGCTGACTGGGCATATGCCGACGCAGACGTCAGACCGAGCGTGGCGCAGAGCACCGCCGTCCGAACGAGCGAACGCGGAGAGGTCGAGGTAGGCATCATGGGGAGCATTCCTGGTTGGGGATTACTGACGCGAAGCTTCCCACCGGCCGCTGCAGGGGACGCCGCCCGAGGCGCCGTTCCACTTGCCCGATCCGGTGTTGCCGGACAACTGGCCGTTGGCGAAAGCAGGTCCGATCGACACGCGCACGGTGCCTTCGCGGCCAACCTTGCCGTTGACGTCGGCGCCGGGCGCAGTGATGCGGCCTTCGGTGACGGTCAACGGATAGCGAGCTGTCGGCTCGCAACTGCCGGTCTTGGTAACGATGGTCACATTCCAGAGCCCGTCATAGGCATTGTCGGCTGCGAATGAAGGAGCCGAAATCAACGCTGCGCTGGCAATCAGCGAAACGGACAAGGCGGAACGGATGCGGTCAAAACGCATTGAATCAAATCCTCGATGTTGTGATGGCCACCTTATTGGGGCGTAATGTGTCCAAAATTTGCTGCGTTGCCGCATAGACCCAAAACAACTTACGGGATGCAAGCCGCGACGGGCGAATTGGTTCCCTTTATTGACAGATTTGGTTGATTCGGGCGGGTTCCGGCGCCTCTTTAACCAGTTTTGGAGGCTTCTAGGCCAGTTTTGGCGCATTGGTCGCGAATTGCTCGTCCTGGTAGGTTGCGGGCAAACGCTTGTGGACAGTCGCGAAGTCCACGACCTCGCCGAGCAGCTTGAGGCCGAGCGGCGCCAACGCGCGCTCCCAAAGTTCGCGAGCGGTTTCGCCTTTTTTCACGAAGCACCATTCCTGCGCGGCGATGGCGCCACCGTCCATGACATCGGCAAGGTGATAGATGGTGCCGCCGGCGATCGGATCGCCTGCCTTGATGGTCCATTCCACGGCAGCGATGCCACGGTGACGGGGCAACAGTGACGGATGGTAGCCAATGCCGCCAAGGCTGGCTGCGGCGAGCGCATCCTTGCCGATGCGGGCGTGGCTGTGCGCCGTGATGATCAGCTCGGTGCCCTCGGCGATCTCGGAGGCCACGACGAGCTTCGGATTGGCCTGGACTGTCACCGGGATGCCGGCAACCTTGGCGGCTGCGGCGAGACGGTCCTCGGCATCTGCAACCACCACGGACGCGATCTCGACGTTGTGGGTCTTCAGCATATCGAGGGTCGTGACGCCGAAGTGTTTGGAGCCGACGAGGGTAATCCGCATGTTCGATTGTCCGGTGTTCAGAGGCTGAGGATGGTGTGAAAACCGGAAGTTCCGGCGTGGCTCATTGCGGCGATGGTGGGCGGGGAGGGGATCGAACCCTCGACCAGTCGATTAAAAGTCGAATGCTCTACCACTGAGCTACCCGCCCTAAAGTGCCGTATTGACGAAGCTAAACGGAGGAAACCGACCCTTGCGGGGCGCGGTGAGGCCGGTCAGCCACGGCCGCGATGGCGCCCGCAATGCAGCGTATCGCGTGACCGGCTGTGTAAAAGGCGGGTCCGCCGGGGTCAAGGGCAGGGCTCGATGTTATGGACATGAACCGCGCCCCATTGGCGCGGTTCAGCTGGCTTCGCGCTGGGCCTCGGGACGGGACACGTCGATCGGCGGCATCGCCACCGGGCGAAGGCCGATCAGCTCGGCCGTGCGAACCGTCGTGTTGCGCCACCACTGGAAGTCATTGGCGCGCGAATTCTCCAGGATGGCAATCATCACCGCCGACAGGAACGGCAGGCTCTGCAGCACCAGCACGCCGGCGAAGATGTAGATCTCGGTGACCTGCTTGGAGTTGTTGGAGAACACCAGCACGCCGCAGCTGATCAGCAGAAGCACTCCGATCACGGCTTCCCAGAACGCCTGGAATTCGATCGACATGGTCGACTTGCCGCCCTTGGAGGTCACGGTGAAGGGCAGGTGATCCTTGATCAGGCCATCGGCGACGGCGCGCGACACGGTCCACTGCACCGACATGGCGGCGATCATCGCGCCCAGCATCTGCCACAGGCCGATCTTCACGCGCAGCCGGTACAAGACGATGAAGTGCGCCAGCGACACCACGAATGACGCGATGATCGGCAGCGTCAGGATCTTGTCGGGGATGGCGATATCGGCGAAGGCGATGATCGGCACCCAGATGATGTTGAGGATCGCCACCACGACGCCGAGGCTTTCGGCGCCGAGCCAGTTCAGCCAGCCCATGCCGAATTCGCGCTTCTGGTCCTGGGTCATGCGGCTCGCGCCCGGCATGAAACGGCGCCAGTGCTTCTTGATGATCTGGAAGCCGCCATAGGCCCAGCGATGACGCTGTTTCTTGAACGCCTCATAGGTGTCCGGCAGCACGCCGTAGCCGTAACGTTCCTTCGTGTAATGCGTCAGCCAGCCATGCTGCATGATGGCGAGGCCGAGATCCGAGTCCTCGCAGATGGTGTCGCCGGCCCAGCCGCCCGCCATGTCCATCGCGGAGCGACGAATGAGGCACATGGTGCCATGGACGATGATCGCATTGGCCTCGTTGCGCTGGACCATGCCGATGTCGAAGAACCCGGCATATTCGCCGTTCATGATGTAGTGCATCAGTGAACGGTCGCCGTCGCGGTGGTCCTGCGGCGCCTGCACGAGGCCGACGCGCGGATCGTTGAAGGCTGGGACGAGATCTTTCAGCCAATTCGGCTCCACCACATAGTCGGCGTCGATGATGCCGATCACTTCGGCATCCGCCGCGGTGCGGTCCATGGCGATGCGCAGGGCGCCGGCCTTGAAGCCCTCGACCTTCTCCGCATTGATGAAGATGAAACGCTCGCCGAGCATGCGGCAATGATCCTGGATCGGCTGCCAATAGGCCGGATCCGGCGTGTTGTTGATGATCACCACGCATTCGAAATTCGGATAGTCGAGCCGGGCAACCGCATCCAACGTCAGCTTCAGCATGTCCGGCTGTTCGCGATAGGCCGGAATGTGGATCGAGACCTTCGGGTATTTCTGCTCGGCGTCTGCAGCGGCACGCAGCTTTTCGCTGCGTTCGGCTGTCAGCAGCCGCAATGGCTTCCGGCCGAAGGCGATGGCCGCAATCTCCTCGATGCGCGCCAATGCGATCAGGAGCAGCGGGATCAGCAGGATGCAGCCGAGTGACAGGGCGAAGGCCGATCCCCAGACGAAATAGTGGGTCTGCTGATAGGCGAAGATGGTTGCCGCCCAGGCGCCAACGGCATTGGCTGCGGTCGAGAGCACGAGAGCCTGCATCGCTGTCGCGCCAACGATCTGCAGGATCGGCAGCGACAGCAGGATGCCAACCAGAAGCGCAATACTGGCGTTCTTCCAGTGGTCCGGATCCACGACCGGACCGGTCCATGGGAATTTCGGTTCCCGCGAGGCGTTGAGAACGCCCCAATAGGGGCCGACGCCGCCTTCGAAGAATTTCCAGGGCTGATCGATGGCTTCGACGATGTTGTAGTCCATGCCGATCGCTTCAGCGCGGGTCACGAAGTTGCGCAGCACGACGGCCTGCTTGAACGGGCCGGGCACGGCCCTGCGCAGATTGTAGCCTTCACTCGGCCAGCCGAATTCGGCGATCACGATGCGCTTGCCGGGAAAGGTCTCGCGCAGGACGCCGTAGAGATGAACGGCCTGGTCGACGGCCTGGGTGTCGGTGAAGTTTTCCCAATAGGGCAGGATGTGCGCGGCGATGAAGTCCACCGACGAGGCGAGCTGCGGATTGTCGCGCCAAATGTTCCAGATTTCGCCGGTCGTGACGGGAACCGTGACCTGGCGCTTTACCCGGCGGATATATTCGACGAGGTCCTCGAGCTTGAGTTCATCGCGATACAGCGTTTCGTTGCCGACCACGATGCCGATGACATTCGGGTTCTTCTTCGCAAGCTCAACGGCGGAGGCAATTTCACGCTCGTTGCGATCCGCGTTCTTGTCGATCCAGGCGCCGACGGTGACCTTGAGGCCGAACTCGTTGGCGATGGCGGGTACCATTTCGACGCCGCCGGTCGACGAGTAGAGACGGATCGCGCGCGTGATCGTCGACAGTTTCTTGAGGTCGGCGCGAATCTTCTCGACGGTCGGAATGTTGTCGACGTCGGGATGCGCCGTGCCCTCGAACGGCGCATAGGAGAGGCTGGGAATCATGCCCTTGAAATCGGGAGCTTCCTGCTTCTCGCGCAATACGCCCCATAGGGCGGCATGAACGGCGGTCACGAACAATAAAACGGCGACGACAGCGCGCATCGCAACTGAACCATAACGGGGCGAGCGTGGCCGGGAAGCGGACCCGTCCCCGAGGTCCGACCAGTACAACGGTAACGGAGACTATATCCGCCACACGAATTAACAACTCATACGCTGCCGTGGCCTTTTGAGGGCGGCACCATTATTCAAATGCGATTAGGCGCCGCCAGCTGAATGCCGCCTGAACAGAGCGCGCCACATTACTTCGGCGTTTCAGCAGGCGGTTTGGCGTCCGGCTGCGGAGCGGCCGCCGGCGCTGCGCCGCCACCGGCAGGCGCAGGCGTTGCCGGCTGGCTCAGCGCGGCAGGCTGCGGCTGCGCGTTCGGATTGATCCAGCAGCCGTGGACGCGGCTGTTGAGACTGTCCGCAATTTTCGGATCGATCAGCGGGCCGAATTTGACCAGGCAGCGGAACGTTGCCTGCACATGACCGCCGGGACAGCCGAATCGGTCGTAGAGATCGAGGTGACGGAACGCGGTGTCGAGATCGTCGCGCCACATCAGCACCACGACGCGGCGGCCAAGCCAGACGCATTCAGGATTGCCGGCAGGACCATTGATCGCCTGGGTCGCCTCGACAAATTCGTCGGATTTCTTCTGGCTCTCACGGGCAACGTCGGCAGGCGTCACGGGCGCATTTGCCGCAGGCTTCTGATCCTGTGCGCGAACTGGGCCGCTCTGGGCCAACGCGCAGCCAACACCCAGCAGCAGAGCAAGGCCTGGAACGGCGAGACAACGCAGAACCGCAGATTGGAACCCGAACACCAGTCGACGCATAAAGTCCCCGATAAGTTGGCTGCCAGGCAGTTCTGACGCCCTCGCCAGATGCCGTTCAAATGGGCCCCCAATACGGCGGGGACCACGGCTGAATCCCATGACGGACATTTTTGATTTTGTCCAGCAACGCCGGAAGTTTGTCTGATTTTCGTGGCGTGTCGGGCCGACAAGTCCGTGATTGCCGGCATGACGCACTTGGCAGATTGGCGATGACCGGCTAATCGACGGACGACTTTGGAGGACGGAACCAATTTCCACCCGCACGCCGCTGGCGCTTCTCATCCTTTCCCTTGGTACGATCGCAGCGGTTTGGTGGTGGCTCGCCACGCCGGTCACGCTGGTGCGCGCGCCGATTGATCCTGCCGCCAAACTGGAATGCGTCTCCTATGCGCCGTTCCGTGGTGAGCAGACGCCGTTGAACTCGACCGCCGTTATTCCGGCGAGCCAGATTGCCGAGGACATGGCGCAACTGGCCGGGATCACCAAATGCGTGCGGACCTATTCGATCGATAACGGCCTTGATCAGGTGCCGGAACTGGCCGGCAAGGTCGGACTGAAGGTCATTCAGGGCGTCTGGCTCGGCAGCAACCGGCTCAAGAACCTGGCGCAGATCGCCGGCGTCGTGGATCTCACCAAGCGCTTTCCGAACGTGATCAGCAGCGTGGTCGTCGGCAACGAGGTGTTGTTGCGCGGCGAAATGACGGCGGCCGATCTCGTCGGCAACATCCGGTCGGTGAAGGCGCAGGTCGGCAAGATCCCCGTGACCTATGCCGATGTCTGGGAGTTCTGGCTGAAGAATCGCGAGATCTATGACGCGGTCGATTTCGTCACGATCCACATCCTGCCCTATTGGGAGGACTTCCCGATTCGCGCGAAGAGCGCCGCCGCCCATGTGGACTCGATCCGCAAGCGTCTCGCCGTGGCGTTTCCATCCAAGGAAATCCTGATCGGCGAAACAGGTTGGCCGAGTGCCGGGCGGATGCGTGATGGCGCGTTGCCGTCGCGCACCAACCAGGCACGGGTCGTGTCCGAAATCCTCGATCTGGCCAAGCGCGAGGGGTTCCGTGTCAATCTGATCGAAGCCTATGACCAGCCGTGGAAGCGCGACCTTGAAGGTACAGTCGGCGGCTATTGGGGCCTGATCTACGATGAGCCGCGCGAATTGAAGTATCCACCGGGCGTTCCGATCACCAATTATCCGTCGTGGAAGCTGCAGATGGGGCTCGGCATGGGCCTGAGCTTACTGGTTTTCGTGACCGGCATGTTGACGCTTCGTCGACGGCCATGGTCGCCGCGTCTGTCGGCCTGGCTGACCGTTGCAGTATCGGCCACGGTGGCCGGCATCCTGCTGGGCGTTGCCGCAGACAAGCTGATCTATGAAAGCTATGGCGTCGGCCGCTGGATCCAGTGGAGCGCGCTGCTGGCTGCCGGTGTCGCGTCGCCGCTGCTGTGCGCCTATGCGACGATGTCCGGCCGCTCGCTACCGACCTTCCTCCAACTGGTCGGGCCGAGCCGGTTCCTGGCCCGTTCGTGGTCGACCGTCCTGCTCGGGGTGACCCTGGCTGTGGCGGCGCTGATCGGCGCTGAGACCGCGCTCGGTTTCGTGTTCGATCCGCGTTACCGCGACTTTCCGTTCGCGGCGCTGACCATGGCGGTGGTGCCGTTCGCCGGACTGATGGCTGTCAACCGTCCGCAGGAAGGTGTGCGGCCGATCGCCGAGTCGGTGTTTGCCGGAGTGCTCGTGCTGTCGGCCCTGTATATCGGCTTCAACGAAGGGCCGGATAACTGGCAGTCGCTGTGGACCTGCGCGATCTATCTGCTGTTCGGCATCACGCTGTGGCAGGCGCGGGCCGTGCAAAGCCCAGAATAAGCAGGCCGATCGCGATGCCCGACAGGGCAACGTTGTAGAGCACGATCCCGAAACCGGCTGCGATCAGTGCGACGGTGATCAGCACGATCGACGGCCGCAGCAGATTCAGCGTCGCAATGACGACCGCGGCGATGCCGAACACCGAATTCTTGAACAGATAGGTCATCACCAGCCGGCTCTTGCACAGGGTGCTCTGCAGGCCGGCGTCGCAGGCGAGCGCCGTCGTCGACAATTCGATGGCGAGATAGCGCAGATAGATGGCGTAGCCGACGGACAGGAAGCCGACGATGAGAAGCCATTGCACCTGACGGGCGGTGAGCTTGAACGGATCTTTTTTCATGCGGAAACCATGGTTCAAAACGCGGTGCGGAACAACCCGGCATGCGGTCGCGGTGAGAGATCGGGCCTAGATAACACTTTAGCCGCGCGCGCCAAGAGATTGAAAATCTGATCTTTTGGTCCTTAGCGCAGCCCCAGGAACGAGGTCAGCGACGATTGTGGCTTGGGCGGCGCAACTTCTTCAACAGGCTTGGGCGGCGGCGCTTGTTCGATGCGTTCCTGTGGCTTCGGCGCGGCACGCCTGCGTGGCGCCGGCCTGGCTGGTGCAGGCGCAGCTTCCGCGGGCGCCGTCTCGGCCTTCATAGCAAGGCGCTGACCATCGAAGATCGACGTCTCGCAGGGCCGGCTGCTCTCGGTCAGCACGGCGCAGATCTTCGCGGCGGCGGCAGCATCGCTGAGTGGACCGGCGACGAGGCGCAGTTGCATTCCGAGTCCGGTCGGGCGTTCCTTCACCATCATGATTGGGCGCAGTCCGTTCAGCGCGCGTGACTTGGACATACCGCGCCAGATCGCGCGCAGGCCGTCCACCGAATTGGCGCCGCCGATATCAACGCCGAACTCCGTGCGCGCAACCGGCGTCGCAACGGCCTCGACGACTGTGGGGGTGGGCTCGGTCGCGGCCGGTTGGACCGATGCCGTTGTCTCCGGAGCGGCCGGAGGAGCTTCGATGGTCGGCGCCGGTTCGCTCAATTTGGCGGCCGCAGCGTCGGGCGGCGCCGTCATCGATTTCCATGCAACGAGCGGCGCAGAGGCTGGTGGATTGATTGTCGATGAAGCCGCTACTTGCGCCGGTTTGGCGGCTGTCGTTTCGGCAGGCGGCGCGATGATAGCCACGGGACCGATGACCGGCGTCGACGGAATGCTCGGAAGCTCTGCCACCGGCTTTGGCTCGGTGGCTGCAGGCGGGGCGACGACGGATGCGGAGGCAGGTGGCTGCGGCGCTGGTGCTGGTGCTGGCGTCGTTGTGGCGGCTGTTGGCGTTGGAATGGTCTGCCGCTTGATTGATCCGGTGACTGAATCCAGGCCCTGTTCGACCGAGGTAACGCGGGCATAGAGCCGGTCGCGGTCGCTGTTCAGCGTCTCGATGGCCAGCGTCAGGCGCCGGGCCTCGGCCTGGGTCTCCTTTGCAACGAACTGGATCTGCTGCGACTGCCGCGCGAAGGTATCGGATGTGGCGACCTGATCGCGGCGCAACTGGACCTGCGACTGGCTGGCCAGAATGGCAACCACCACCGCGCCCACGGCGGCAACGCCCCAGGAGCCCAGCCGCCACATCATGCGGCGGTCGACCTTGTCTTCCTCAGCCAGAAATCCGGTCAGCCAGCCGCTATGCTCGGCTGAGAGAGTATCGGCCCACTTGTCGTGCTTATCCGCCATTCGACGTCTGCGTCGCCCCATCGCCCCTGCGAATCACAGTTCAACATTATCAGGAAACCGGCGGGAACCTGAGGTTGTCGGGCCACACGGCGAGCCAAACCGGTTTCCAGATTGGCCCAAAACCATTTAAGACGGCCGCGGCGCATGAGCGTCGCCACAACGGGGATTCGGATGACGGGCAGAACCAGCCTCACCATCGTGCTCGCGGCCGGCGAGGGAACGCGGATGCGGTCCTCGACGCCGAAGGTGCTGCATCAGGTCGCCAGCCAGTCGCTGCTGGGCCATGTGCTCGCGGCGGCGCCTCATGGTGCAGGCTCTGCGCTGGCCGTCGTTGTCGGTCCCGATCGTCAGGACGTGGCGGATGAAGCCAGACGGGTGCGGCCCGATGCCGCAACATTCGTTCAGCACGAGCGTCTCGGCACCGCCCATGCCGTGCTGGCGGCAAAGGACGCCATTGCAAAGGGCGCGGACTATCTGCTGATCGCCTTCGGTGACACGCCGCTGATTTCGGCCGAGACGTTCGAGCGTTTGCGTGCGCCCTTGGCTGCAGGCGCTGCGCTGACCGTGCTCGGCTTTCGCGCGGCCGATCCGACCGGTTATGGCCGGCTCCTGGTCGAAGCTGATCAACTGGTCGCGATCCGTGAACATGCGGATGCTACAGCGGCCGAGCGTGCGGTCGATCTCTGCAATGCCGGGGTGATGGCTTTCGCCGGCAAGACCGCGCTCACAATCATCGAGCAGATCGGCACGTCCAACAGCAAGGGCGAATACTATCTCACCGATGCCGTTGAGATCGTGCGCAGCATGGGATTGCGGGCGAGTGTGATCGAGACCAGTGAGGACGAAGTCCGCGGCATCAACACCAAGGCGCAGCTCGCGGAAGCTGAAGCGATCATGCAGGCCCGGCTGCGCAAGGCTGCGCTGGATGCCGGTGTGACCATCGTCGCACCGGAGACCGTGCATCTCGCTGCCGATACGACGTTCGGCAACGACGTCACCATTGAGCAGTATGTGGTGATCGGGCCCGGCGTCAGTATCGCCGACGGCGCTGTTATTCACGCCTTCTCGCACATCGTGCAGGCTGCCATCGGCAAGAAGACCTCGATTGGTCCTTACGCACGCATCCGGCCGGGAACGTCGGTCGGCGAGGGCGCGCGCATTGGCAACTTCGTTGAGGCCAAGGCGGCCATTCTGGAAGCGGGCGTGAAGGTCAACCACCTGACCTATGTCGGCGACACGCATATCGGCGCCGGCGCCAATATCGGCGCGGGCACCATCACCTGCAATTACGATGGCTTCAACAAGAGCAAGACGATCATTGGTGCCGGCGCCTTTGTCGGTTCGAATTCGTCGCTGGTCGCGCCGGTGAAGATCGGGGCCGGCGCTTACATCGGTTCGGGCTCAGTGATCACCCGCGATGTGCCGGACGATGCGCTTGCGGTGGAGCGCAACGAGGTGTCGATGAAGGAAGGCTGGGGCAAACGCTTCCGCGACAAGAACGCGGCGAACAAGAAGCCGAAGTGAGCGCGCGGTGTTCGCGATGACGTCAGGTCACCGGGGTCTTCAGATGCCAGCCACGACGGATCGGACGCTTGGCGACAATTTCTTCCTGCGGCGTATGGGGCTCGGCGACATGCGGTTTGACCGCAATATCGCGCTGCGGCGGCGGCCAATGCGCCAGTTTGCTCTGCGACATCTCGACATGTCGCAGCCGTGATCCGGCGATCGATCGGGGGGCTCTCGGGTCTCGCTCCTCCCACATGGACGTCTACTCCGGTCAGGGGTAGATGCTTTCGCAAACACGTTGATGGTTTGTTAAACGCGTCGCGCAAAATGCCCCTACAACCGCGGTAACTTGTCTCAATCGGCAATAATTATTGAGTAACAGTCGATTTGCGATTCTCGCTAAGAGAGTTCCAGTATTTCTGGGCAATTTGATACCACTTGGAGAGATACACCGCATGTGCGGCATCGTCGGAATTTTGGGACGCGGTCCGGTTGCTGACCAGATCGTGGACTCGCTGAAGCGCCTCGAATATCGCGGCTACGATTCCGCTGGCGTTGCCACGCTGGAAGGCGCGCATATCGATCGCCGCCGCGCCGAAGGCAAGCTGAAGAATCTCGAAGCCAAGCTCGGCAAGTCGCCGCTGGCAGGTCATATCGGCATCGGCCACACGCGCTGGGCGACGCATGGCAAGCCGACCGAAGCCAACGCGCATCCGCACGCCGCCGAAGGCGTCGCGGTCGTGCATAACGGCATCATCGAGAATTTCCGCGAATTGCGCCTTGAACTCGAAAAGAGCGGCGCCAAATTCGCCAGTGAGACCGACACCGAAGTCGTTGCGCATCTCGTCAGCTTCTATCTGCAGAAGGGCGCATCGCCGGTCGAAGCTGTGAAGCAGGCTCTGCCGCGCCTGAAAGGCGCGTTCGCATTGGCTTTCGTGTTCAAGGATCACGACAACCTGATGATCGGCGCCCGCAAAGGCTCGCCGCTTGCGGTCGGCTATGGTGACGGCGAGATGTATCTTGGCTCCGACGCGATTGCGCTGGCGCCGTTCACCGACGACATCAGCTATCTCGAAGACGGCGACTGGGTGGTGCTGACCCGCAAGGGCTGCGAGATCCACGATGAATCCGGCAAGGTCGTGAAGCGCGACGTGCTGAAATCCGGCGCGTCGGCCTTCATGGTCGACAAGGCCAACTATCGCCACTTCATGGCCAAGGAAATTCACGAGCAACCCGAAGTCGTCGGTCACACGCTGGCGCGTTATGTCGATCTGGCGAACGAGCGCGTGGCGCTGCCGATGACGCTGCCGTTCGACTTCAAGGACATCCAGCGCATTTCGATCACCGCCTGCGGCACTGCGAGCTACGCGGGTTTCATCGCTAAATACTGGTTCGAACGTTTTGCGCGCGTGCCGGTCGAAGTCGATGTGGCATCTGAATTCCGCTATCGCGAAGCCCCGGTACGCAAGGGCGATCTGGCGATCTTCATCTCACAGTCCGGCGAGACGGCCGATACGCTGGCAGCGCTGCGTTACGCCAAAGAGCAGGGCATGCACACGCTCGCTGTCGTCAACGTCACGACCTCGACGATCGCGCGCGAGAGCGAGACCGTGATGCCGACACTGGCTGGTCCGGAAATTGGCGTGGCTTCTACCAAGGCTTTCACCTGCCAACTGATGGCGCTGGCGACGCTTGCGATCGCAGCCGGCAAGGCCCGCGGCGAGCTGTCCGACGCCGACGAAGCCAAACTGGTTCACGGTCTCGTCAAGGTCCCCCGTCTGATGACCGACGCGCTGACGCACGAAGCTGCGATCGAGAAGCTGGCGCGCGACATCGCCAAGTCGAAGGACGTGCTCTATCTCGGCCGCGGCACCAGCTATCCACTGGCACTGGAGGGCGCGCTGAAGCTGAAGGAAATCTCCTACATCCACGCTGAGGGTTACGCGGCCGGCGAACTCAAGCATGGTCCGATCGCGCTGATCGACGAGACCATGCCGGTGGTCGTGATCGCGCCCTATGACCGGGTGTTCGACAAGACCGTGTCGAACATGCAGGAGGTCGCAGCGCGCGGCGGTAACATCATTCTGATGACCGACGCCAAGGGCGCGGAGGAGGCCACCGTGGACTCCATGGTGACCATTGTGATGCCGGACATGGACGCAGCCTTCACACCACTGGTCTATGCCGTGCCGGTGCAGTTGCTCGCCTATCACACCGCCGTGGTGATGGGCACTGACGTCGACCAGCCCCGCAATCTGGCGAAGTCGGTCACGGTGGAATAGGCCGGCGAAGCGGCAAGATTGTCGCAGGCGGCCGGTTTGGCCGCCTGGCGCCGCCAAGTGGCTTCCCCCGCACTGGCGAAATCCTGCTAGGATACCCATAAGGACTGACGGCGCGGTTTCGCGCGCCGCGCCAGATGGATTTGAAACGCTGATGGAACGCCCCGATTTGCCGTTGACCCCGCCCGTTGGCGACCCGCCGCCCGAGGCGCCGCGCGGCTTCATGGCCCGGATCCGCAACTATTTCCTCACCGGTCTGATCGTTGCCGGTCCGGTCGCGATTACCTTTTACCTCACCTGGTGGTTCGTCACCTGGGTCGATGCCATCGTGCGGCCGCTGGTACCGGAGGCCTATCGGCCCGAACAGTATCTGCCTTACGGTATTCCGGGCTCCGGCCTGATCGTCGCTTTCGTGGCGCTGACCCTGCTGGGTTTCCTCACCGCCAACCTGATCGGCCGCTCCCTGGTCGATCTCGGCGAGAACCTCCTCGGCCGCATGCCGGTGGTGCGCGCGATCTATCGCGGGCTGAAGCAGGTGTTCGAGACGCTGTTCTCGGGCTCGGGATCGAGTTTCCGTAAAGTCGGTCTCGTCGAGTTTCCGTCGCCCGGCATGTGGTCGATCGTGCTGATCTCGCAGCCGCCAAGCACCGAAGTGGCGAAGAGCCTGCCGGGGCAGGAGGAGCACATCTCGGTGTTCCTGCCCTGTGCGCCGAATCCGACGACGGGATTCTTCTTCTATGTGCCGAAGAGCAAGATCATCGACATCGACATGTCCGCCGAGGATGCCGCGACGCTGATTATGTCGGCAGGCGTCGTCCAGCCAGGTTCAGATTCGCAGAAGAAGATCGCAGCATTGGCGCAGATGGCAACGGCAGCGGGTATCGCGAATGCTCCGCCAGCGAAGCAGCCAGCACAGGTGGATTAGGTCGTAGAGCTTTCTTTCCCTCCCTCAAGCGGCGAAGCCGCGCCGTGGGGAGGGTGGATCGACCGCGGAGCGGTCGAGACGGGTGGGGTGGTGCCACGAACGCTGTCCTCGCATGGGGAGGGACCCCACCCCGGCCTATCGGCCGACCCTCCCCACTGCGCAGCTTCGCTGCTTGGGGGAGGGAAACTTCTGGCGCCTGTGCGTCATCGCTGATTCAACTGTCAAACAGCCACGGCCCTTCAGACATGCGTCATCGCCCCCATTGTTTGCGGCGCGGGGGCGCCGTCGTCTCTTGCATTCCCGCCCCCTTGTGAGAGGGCGTGCGGAACGCCGGGTGCCCGATGCACCCTTGGGCCTGATGCGATGCGGTCTTCCGCAATTTAGAATGCATCAGGACTTTCGGAGGCGCCGAGCAAGTGCCCGACGTTCCGCCTGCGGTGTTTTTTCGGTTGCTTGCACTTTGCCTCGACGAACGCTCCGATCGCGAATTAAAGTCCCAAGGCGATGGGAAGGGAGCCTCAAGCGAGTAAGCCGAACGCGTTTTGACTTGGTCGTCCGTCACACTGCCCAGGGGGTTGTCAATCCGAAGGCCGGCCGTCTCCTTGCCAGTGGCAGTGCTGGCGCAGATTCGTCCTGCCCGAAGACAGACGTTCCCCCATGAACCGCGTGACGCCGCATCTCCGGCGTCCACCGCATCCCACCCCGCGAACGTGACGATCGCGATCGCCCCTCTCGGTGGGGCAGGACGGAGGGGAATATAAACCTGATGGGGATGCTGTCAACGGAGGATAGGAAAAAATGTTTGGGCGCTGTCTTGCCGCCCCAAACTGTCATTCCGGGGCGGGAGCGGCGCCGAAGGCGACGGGACCGAACCCGGAATCCCGACATGGGAGTCACCGTAGAGCCAGACACTCCGGGATTCCGGGTTCGCGACCGGCAAGTGCCGGCCGCGCCCCGGAATGACGAGCTTGGATCGAGATTCCGGGCTCAGTCTGGCCCGCTTCGGACGGCCGTTTTGGCCATGACATAGTTCTAGCTGGCTGCCGGACGGCGTCGTGATGTGCGCCGGTTGAAGCGGCGCCAGCCCCATACGATCAGCGCTTCCAGCGCGATCAATATCGCCACGACGATCAGGGCCGCAGATGCCGGGTCCGAACTGGTGTCCCCGATCCAGAAGCCGAGCCCCAGTAGCGGTCCGCTCCATGCGAGGCTGCCGATAAACGTTCCCAGCAGAAATTGCGGAAGGGACACGCCGAGCACCCCTGCGGGGATCGCCATATAGACTCGGATCACGGGCAGCGTCTGGCCGACCGCGAGGAGTTTCGTTGAAATGCACCCGCTGCGCGCTGGTAGCGCGCAGAGGTCAGTCCGATATAGGGACCGAAGCGTCTCACGAATGTCGCGCTGCGCCGTTCTCCCAGGATCAGGCCAGCGCCATACCAGCACAGCGAACCGGCCGTCGAGCCGATCGCGAGCGCCAGGATGGCTGAGGCGAGATCGCTCTGCTTTGCAGCGACGACGATGCCGATGACCACGAATGCGACGTAAGACGGCACGAACGGAAACAGCTTCTCGGCGATGCCAAGCCCGATGATTCCGATTGGGCCGATGTGGACGCAGTTAATCAGAAGATCGGATAGTTCTGTGGCCATCACGCTCATTTTGCCACCCGGACGGCGGACTGGCGCCGCGTGATGCGATAGACCGAGGCCGGCGGAACGTTCATCAGCACGCGACCGACACAGGACGCCTCGAGCCCGAATTGTTGGAGTTGCAGATGACTGATCGGACAGCGGACGCCGTAGGTGAACTGATACATTACGCCATCGGAGCGGAGGCTGTTGAAAACACCGGCCAGGATCGCATCGACCTTGTTTTGTGCCATGTTCAGCAATGGAAGTCCGCTGACGACGGCGCCGAACGTCGCGGGTTCGAACACCTTTTGCGGCGCGATCCATGAAGCGTCCATCCACAGCACGCGCGCACGCGGAAATCGCTGCTGCAGCAGGCGCATGAAGTCCGAGCCATATTCGATGAGCGTCAAATCGCCTTCCTTCACACCTTGCTTCAGCAGAGCTTTCGTAAAGACGCCGGTGCCGGGGCCGAGTTCGAGCACCTTGCCGGTCGCGCCGTTGATATCGCGGGTGATCATATTGGCGAGGGCAGACCCGGACGGTGCAATCGCTCCGACGGTTCGGGGGGCAGATGCGAGCGATCGGAAGAAGAGCAGGAGGCCGTTTGCAGTCATGTGAACTATCCATTGCAAATGCATCGACGCCGACGGTCGTCGGCAGTGTCATGGGTATGTGCAGTGGAGATTGAGAGAACATGACGTGATGTCTTTGACGCTGCAATAAAGCGGCGGCGATATTCAACGTGCATCGCTGCTAGCGTTGGGCATGCCGCCTGCCGAAGGCCATGGTGACGCGCGTGCCGCCGTTCGGACCGTCCTGAATATCGATCATGCCGTCATGAAGCCGAACGATCTCGCGAACCAGATTGAGTCCGAGGCCGGCGCCGCGCGAGCCGCTATTGAGCCGGTAGAACGGCTCGAAGACGCGCTCTCGATCGTTCAGCGGGATGCCGGGGCCTTCATCGGTCACCGAGACCGAAGACGCGGTGACGCTGACGACTATTTTTCCGCGACGTCCACCGTATTCGATCGCATTGTGAATCAGGTTTGCGAGTGCGCGCTCCAGTGCCCCCTGATCTCCTGACAAGGGGGCCTGCTTCACGCTGCTCTCGAATGCGATCTCGTATCCTGCTGCGATGGCAAGCGGCGCAAGATCCGAGGTCACATGCTGCGCGATCTCGACGAGGTCGATATCCGATTGCGGCGCAGCGGTCTGCTTCAAACGTTCCGTGTCCAGCAGCTGGTCGGCGAGTGTCGACAGACGGCGGACATCCTCGAGTAAACGTGCTGTATGCGGTCCGGGTTCGGTCGACTCGATCCGGGTTTGAAGAATGGCAATCGGCGTCCGCAATTCATGGGCGGCATCGACCAGAAACCGCTGGCGACGATCGAAGTCTTCGTCAAGGCGGCGCAGCGCGTCGTTGATGGCCACGACCAGCGGAACGATCTCGTTGGGCACCTGGTCCAGC
Source organism: Tardiphaga sp. P4_G1 (assembly GCF_056401215.1). Taxonomy (NCBI): domain Bacteria; kingdom Pseudomonadati; phylum Pseudomonadota; class Alphaproteobacteria; order Hyphomicrobiales; family Nitrobacteraceae; genus Tardiphaga; species Tardiphaga sp. P4_G1. The sequence continues at coordinate 548,402 of NZ_JBFUJU010000001.1, read as the reverse complement.
GTGAGGCGCGCGCCGCGTTTGTCGGTGTCGATCCGTTTGGCCTGCGCTGCCGCATGGCCGAGACCGAGCAGCGCCCGTCTGACCACGATGGGCGTGGCAACGAGAGTCGTCAGGGCCATGACGGCGAGAATCGGCAGCACCACGCTGAGAAACAGCGTTGCGATGGCGGCGGCGACGCGGTGCCAGGGCACGGTGCCTCCGGAGCCGGTGAGAATTTGAACGCGGCCTGCGGCGCTGCTGACCCAGCGCATGCGTGCCGTGGCGCGCGGAGCATCGCCGATATTCCAGCCGAGACGAGCCTGGCCGACGTCATCGAGCGCATCGCCTATGCGCGCGAATTCGGGCGGTACGTCGCCTTGCGAAACGCGATGGCCGTCCTTGTCTCTGACGAGAAACCATAGTTCGGGCATTCTGACGCGCTGCCGCGCCAGCGCGGGCGTGTCGCGCACGATCATGGCGCCGGCCTGGTCACGCGCGATGGCGTTCTCGATCACGTTGATGGTCTCGTCTTCGGGCTCCAGCGAGACGATATAGCCGCCGCCCCACAACACACCGACAATGGTCAACACCAGTCCGGTCACCATCAGCGCCTGCAGGGCGACGAGTCGACTGACCAACAGCCATCGCAATGACTTGCCGCGAATTCGGTTCATGGTGTGCGCTTGATCAGATAGCCGATGCCACGAATGGCATGAATTTCCACATCCGCGCTGGCATCGGCCAGTTTGCGGCGCAGGCGCGAGACATGGGTATCGAGGGCGTTGGACTGGATTTCATCGTCGAAGCCGTAGACCGCTTCTTCAAGGGCGGATCGTGCGACAGTCCGGCCAGAGCGCCGCAGCAGCGTTTCGAGCACCAGCAACTCGCGGCGCGGCAACGTCATGGCGACACCGGCGACGCTCGCCTGGCGGTGCTCGGCGCTGTAGGCGAGGCGACCGAGTTGCAGGATTTCGGCTGGCATGTCGCTTGGCCGACGCAGCACGGCGCGCAGCCGCGCCAACAGTTCCTCGATCGCAAATGGCTTGCCGAGATAGTCGTCGGCGCCGGTATCCAACCCGGCTACGCGATCGGCGAGGTCGCCCCGCGCCGTCAACACGATGACGGGCGCCTGCACGCTACTCGCTCTTAATCTGGGGATCAGTGAGAGCCCGTCGCCGTCGGGCAACTGGCGATCGAGCAGGATGGCTCCATAGCTGTTGGTGAGCAGAGCCTCCTCGGCCATGCCGATCGTCGCCACGCGGTCGACCACCATATCGTGGCCCTTGAGCGCGGCCGCGAGCGCCGCTGCCATTTCCGGTTCATCCTCGACGAGAAGCACGCGCACACAACTACCCTTTCGCCGCAAGCCAAGCGTCGAACCTAGGTGGGGAACATTGCGTCAACGTTACGAAGCTATGTCGTTGATCCGGAGCGACTATCCCGCACCGATCAGCGGGATCGCCTCATCGCGCTCGTACAGATAAAGCAGGCAGCGCAGCGCCTCGCCGCGCTCGCCTGTCAGTTTCGGATTGTCCTGTAGGATCCGCAGCGCTTCGTCGCGCGCCTGCGTGATCAGCTGTGCATGAACCTCCGACCGCGCGATGCGGAAGCCGGGCATGCCGCTCTGACGCGTTCCCAATACGTCGCCTTCGCCGCGCAGCTTGAGGTCTTCCTCGGCAATGCGAAAACCGTCAGTGGAGTCTTTGATCACCTTGAGGCGCTTGGTGGCGATCTCGCCGAGCGGTTCGCGATAGAGCAGGAGGCATGTGGACGCCTCCGAGCCGCGGCCGATGCGGCCGCGGAGCTGATGGAGTTGCGCGAGGCCGAAACGCTCGGCATTCTCGATCACCATGATGGTGGCGGCGGGTACGTCGACGCCGACTTCGACCACCGTGGTGGCGACAAGGATCTGTGTCTCGCCGGCAGCGAAGCGCGCCATCGCCGCGTCCTTCTCCGCCCCCTTCATCCGGCCATGCACGATGCCAACCTTGTCACCGAACCGCTGCTGCAGGCTCTCGAAGCGCTCTTCCGCATTGGTGAGTTTCGGGCCGTCCATTTCGGACTCTTCGACCAGCGGCACGATCCAGTAGATCAGCTTGCCGTTGTCCACCGCGCGGCCGATGCCGTCGATGACTTCCTGCAGCCGGCTCGCCGACATGGTGCGGGTCTCGATCGGCTGACGGCCGGCGGGCTTTTCGCGTAGTTCGGAAATGTCCATGTCGCCGAAATAGGTCAGCACCAGCGTGCGCGGGATCGGCGTTGCCGACAGCACGAGGACATCGACTGCGCTACCCTTGTTGGTCAGCGTGAGACGTTCGCGGACGCCGAAGCGGTGCTGCTCGTCGACCACGGCCAGTGCCAGCGCCTTGAATTCGACGTCGTCCTGAATGAGCGCATGCGTGCCGACAATGAAGTCGATCTCGCCGGCGGCGAGCCGCGCCAGGATATCCTTGCGCTCGCGGCCTTTCTCGCGGCCGGTGAGGATGGCGACGCGCAGGCCCGCGCGCTCGGCCAGCGGCGCGATGGTCTTGATGTGCTGGCGCGCAAGGATTTCGGTGGGGGCCATCAATGCGGCCTGCTTGCAGACTTCCGCAACTGCTGCAGCGGCCAGCAGCGCCACGACGGTCTTGCCCGAGCCGACATCGCCCTGCAGCAGCCGCAGCATGCGCAGCGGCTTGGTGAGATCGTCGGCAATGGCTGCGGTCGCCCGCTGCTGCGATTGCGTCAGCGCATAGGGCAGGGCGTCGATGATCTTGCGGCGGATGTGACCATCGCCGGCATTGCGATCGCCGGCGGGACGACGGAGTTGCGCACGCACCAGCGCCAGCGCGAGTTGGCCGGCGAGCAGTTCATCGAAAGCGAGACGCGACCAGAACGGCCCTTCCGGCAGGACGTCGGTGATCTCGACCGGGACATGCACGCGCTGCAACGCCTCCGCCAGCGATGGGAACTTGCAGCGCCGGATCACTTCCGGGCTGATCCATTCCGGCAGCGCCGGCAGCTTGGTCAGCGCCTGCGCGATGGCCTTGCGCAGCGAAGTGATCGCGAGGCCCTGGGTCAGCGGATAGACCGCGTCGATGCCCGTGAGTTTGGCGAAGCCCTCCTCGTCGACCACGCGGTCGGGATGGGTGATTTGGAGCATGCCGTCGAACAGCTGCGTCGTGCCGGACACATAACGTTTCTCGCCAACCGGCAGCAGCTTTTCGATCTGGCCCGGATACGTCCGGAAATAGGTCAGGATCACCGTGCCGGTGTCGTCGTGGGCATAGACCAGATGCGGGGCGCGGGAGCGGCCGGGCGGCGGTTCGCGATGGCGATCGACGGTGACTTCGAGGGTCACCATGGCGCCGATCTCGGCCTCGTTGATCTTCGGCCTGTCGCGGCGGTCGATCACGCTGGCCGGCAGATGCAGCAGGAGATCGACGATGCGCGGCGTCTCGGCGCGGTCCAGCAGGAAGCGCAGCAGCTTGTCCTGCTTCGGCCCGATGCCCGACATGCTGGTGACTGGGACGAACAGGGGATTGAGCACTTCAGGGCGCATCAGGACGACTCAGGTGGCCAGCACGGCGAGAGAGCTACGGTATTTGCGAGACTTGGATGCATTTCAAGGCGAAAGCAATGCGTTATGAGGTGCTGACAGGGGCGGAAGCGGAGGCTATATGAGCCTGCCCGGCACGTCCGGGCTTTCTGCGTTTGCGGGCTTTGGGCGGGATGGACAGATGACGGGAACGACACGATCGAGCAACGGCCTGGATGACCGCCGCAAGCGGCTGCTGTTCCGCTGTTGGCACCGCGGCACGCGCGAGATGGATCTCATTCTGGGCCGCTTTGCGGATGCCGAGATCGGCATTCTGGCGGACCTCGAACTCAAGCAGCTCGAAGACCTGATCGGCCTCGAAGACCCCGAGCTTTATCCGGCCTTTGTCGGTGATACCCAATTGGACGAGCAGTACCGCACGCCGCTGTTCGAGCGCATCAAGCTGTTCCGGAATCTGGACAAGCCTCTATGAAATCCCCCGTTGCCTCGCCGGCCGCGCAGCTTGCGCCCGGCCGTGCGCTGACCTTTGCCAATGTCGCCGAGGGCGCCGAAGGCCTGATCGTTGCCGATCTGGCACGCGCGGTTGCGGCCAAGCCGAAGCCGCCGGCGGTGAGCCTCACCGTGATCTGCCGTGACGGGCCGCGGATGCAGCAGCTCGCGCGCTCGCTGGAATTCTTCGCGCCGGATCTGCCGGTGCTGCAATTCCCGGCCTGGGACTGCCAGCCCTACGACCGCGTCTCGCCCCATGGCGGCATTCTCGCGCATCGCATGACCACACTGGCGCGGCTGTCGCGCCTCACCGGCAGCGACAAGCCGATGATCGTGCTGACGACGGTCAATGCCATCGTCCAGCGCGTGCCGGCCCGCGAGATCGTCGCGGCGCAGGCGCTGTCGGTCGCGCCCGGCCATGTGGTGCCGATGGACTCCATCGTCGCCTGGCTCGAACACAACGGCTATACCCGCTCCGGCACCGTGCGGGAGCCCGGCGAATATGCCGTGCGCGGCGGCATCCTCGATCTGTTTCCGGCGGGCCTCGACCAGCCCGTGCGGTTCGACTTCTTCGGCGACAGTCTGGAATCGATCCGGGCCTTCGATGCCGAGACGCAACGCACGCTGATGGATATGCGCGCGCTGGATCTGGTGCCGGTGTCTGAATTCCAGCTCATCACCGAAACTATCCGCCGCTTCCGCATGGGCTATGTCGCGCAGTTCGGCGCGCCGGAGCGCGACGACCAGCTTTATGAAGCGGTCAGCGAAGGCCGCCGTCATCCCGGCATGGAACACTGGCTGCCGCTGTTCCAGGACCGGATGGAGACGCTGTTCGATTATCTGCCGGGCACGCCGGTTGCCATCGAGCCGCAGGGCGAAGATGCCGCCACCGAACGCTTCAAGCAGATCGGCGATTATTACGAGGCGCGCCGCGAAGCCATGGGCATCCCCGGCGGCGGCGCGATCTACAAGCCGCTGCCGCCGGACCGGCTCTATCTGACCGACAGCGAATGGCACAAGCGGCTGGAAGATCTCGCAATGGCGCGGTTGTCGCCGTTTGCCGTGCCGGACGGCACGCCGGGCGTGGTCGACGCGGGCGCACGGGCAGGCCGCAATTTCGCGCCGGAGCGGGCCGACGCCAATGTGAACGTGTTCGAGCGTGTGGTCGCCCATATCCAGGCGCTGCAGGCGGAGCGCAAGAAGGTCGTCGTCGCGCTGTGGAGCGAGGGCTCGCGCGACCGCATGGCCAGCATGCTGAAGGACCACAAGCTGCTCAACCAGCAGATGGTGAATTCCTGGCGCGCGGTGCAGGCGACGCCGCGCAACGAGACCATGCTGGCCGTCGTCGGCATGGAGAGCGGTTTCGAGACCGACCAGATCGCCGTCATCAGCGAACAGGACATCCTCGGCGACCGTCTGGTACGGCCGCGCAAGGCGAGTCGCAAGCTCGACAACTTCATCTCGGAAGTGACGAGCCTCGCGGCCGGCGACATCGTCGTCCATGTCGAACACGGCATCGGTCGTTTCGTCGGGCTGCAGACGCTGCAGGTCGGCGGCGCACCGCATGACTGTCTCGAATTGCGCTATGCCAACGAGACCAAGCTGTTTCTCCCCGTCGAGAATATCGAACTTCTGTCGCGCTACGGCTCGGACGCGACCAATGTCGAGCTCGACAAGCTTGGCGGTTCCGGCTGGCAGGCGCGCAAAGCCAAGCTCAAGAACCGCATCCAGGAGATCGCCGGCGAACTCATCAAGATCGCCGCCGAGCGGCATCTGCGCGAGACCGAGCGGATCGTCGTTCCGCGCGAGCAGTATGACGAATTCTGCGCACGCTTCCCCTATGAGGAAACCGAGGACCAGCAGACCGCGATCAACGCCGCGCTGCACGATCTCGAACATGGCAGGCCGATGGATCGCCTGATCTGCGGCGATGTCGGCTTCGGCAAAACGGAAGTGGCCATGCGCGCCACCTTCGCCGTGGCCATGGAAGGCAAGCAGGTCGCCGTCGTGGTACCGACCACGCTGCTGGCGCGCCAGCACGCCAAGAACTTCACCGAGCGCTTCAAGGGCTTTCCGGTGAATGTCGCGCAGGCCTCGAGGCTGGTCGCGCCGAAAGAGCTGACGGCGACCAAGAAGGGGCTTGCGGACGGCTCCATCGACATCGTCGTCGGCACCCATGCGCTGCTCGGAAAATCCATCAAGTTCAAGGACCTCGGGCTCGTCGTGGTCGACGAGGAACAGCACTTCGGCGTGACGCATAAGGAACGGCTGAAGCAGCTTCGGGCCAACGTCCATGTGCTGACGCTGTCGGCCACGCCGATCCCCCGCACGCTGCAGCTCGCACTCACAGGCGTGCGCGATCTGTCGATCATTGCCTCGGCGCCGGTCGATCGTCTGGCGGTGCGGACCTTCGTGGCGCCGCACGATCCCCTGATGATCCGCGAAGCGCTGCTGCGCGAGCGCTATCGCGGCGGTCAGGCGTTCTATGTCGTGCCGCGGATCGACGATCTTGCAGAGGTGAAGGACTTCCTCGACAAGCATGTGCCGGAGATGAAGGTCGCCGTGGCCCATGGCCAGATGGCGCCGACGGTCATCGAAGACATCATGTCGGCCTTCTATGACGGCAAATACGACATCCTGCTGTCGACCACGATCGTGGAGTCGGGTCTCGATATTCCCAACGCCAACACGCTGATCATTCACCGTGCCGACATGTTCGGCCTGGCGCAGCTCTATCAGCTCCGCGGCCGCGTTGGTCGCTCGAAGCTGCGCGCTTATGCGCTGTTCACGCTGCCGTCGACGCACAAGATCACCGGGCAGGCGGAACGCCGTTTGAAGGTGCTGCAGTCGCTGGAGAACCTCGGCGCTGGTTTCCAGCTCGCCTCGCACGATCTGGATATCCGCGGTGCCGGCAATCTGCTCGGCGAAGAACAGTCCGGCCACATCAAGGAAGTCGGCTTCGAGCTCTATCAGTCGATGCTGGAAGAGGCGATCCTGGCGCTCAAGTCGGGTATCTCCGAGCCGATCGCCGACAGGTGGTCGCCGACCATCACGCTCGGCATGCCGGTGATGATCCCCGACGATTTCGTCGCCGATCTTGCGGTCCGTCTGTCGCTGTATCGTCGGCTCGCCGATCTCGAGACCGATGACGAGATCGCTGCCTTCGCCGCCGAACTGCGCGACCGTTTCGGCGTGCTACCGGACGAGGTCCGCTATCTGTTCAAGATCGCGGCCATCAAGGCCTATTGCCGCCGCGCCAATGTCGAGAAGGTCGATGCCGGTCCGAAGGGCGTTGTCATCTCGTTCCGCGACAACTCGTTCGCGCAGCCGGACAGGCTGGTATTCTTCATCAAGCAGTATGGCCAGGCCGCGAAGGTGCGCCCGGACATGAAGGTGGTGTTCCTGCAGGATTGGGGAACACCGGAAGAACGTCTCGAAGGCGCAACGGAAATCCTGCGCGCGCTGGCGGGGCTCGCGGAGAGCAAAAAGGCGGCTTAGGCGCTTTCGCTCCGTCCTCATCCTGAGGAGCAGCGCCGATGGCGCTGCGTCTCGAAGGATGGCTGCGAAGTCAGCGCCGAACACGCATCCTTCGAGACGCCGCCAAAGTGCGGCTCCTCAGGATGAGGACAGAGCATGCCGCAAAACAAGACGGCCGCCGGCATTGCTGCCGACGGCCGTTTGTTGAACTACGCGACGCTTACTTCGGATACTTGAATTCCGGAGCGGCCTTCAGCGCTTCCTTGGTGGTGTTCATCGACGCCACCCACTTGTTGTCCTTGTTCAGGCTCACCTTCACTGAAGCTGGCGAGACTGCGACGTAGTGTTCGCCCATGCCGAGGAAGCCGCCGACTGACAGGATCAGCGCGTCGACCTGGTTGTTCTTGATTGCGAGATCGCTGATCTCGCCGATCGTCTCATCCTTCTGGTTGGTGATGTTCAGGCCCTTGAGCTTGGACGAGAACATCTCCTCCTTGGAGACGGTCGAGAACTTTGCCTCGGCGGGCGCAGCCCCCGTCGTGACTGTCGACTGCGCCAGAACCGGCGTGGCGAGAAGGGCGAGGGAAGCGGTGATCAGTGCGAGCTTTTTCATTATCGTTGTCTCCATTGCGGATGCACCTACAATGCGACGTTCGATACTTCGTTCCTGATTTTATTTCTGGAACTAAGACGCTTCGCGCTGCGCGTCCTCGCCATGCAGGCGCGCCAGCAGCGACTTTGCGGTATCCGTTGGCTCCATCGTGATCACGGTGACGTGGGGATCGTTGCGCGCATCGCGCTTGGGTCCGTGCATGGTGTGCTTCATCACGCTGGAGAGCCGCCTGGCGATCATATGGGCGTTGCGCTGGTCGGTTTCGGCGAAGGCGACCACGATAGAGCCGTCACTCTGCAGCGTGCCGAAATCCATCCGCCGCATCAGCCGGCTGATGATCCGCGCAGCATCGCGCTGCGCGCGCAGCGGGATGTTGTCGAACGAGAACCGGGCCATCGACAATCCGCCGCCGCGGGTCTGGGTGTGATAGACGGCGGTCGCGATGTCGCGTTCGAAGGCTGCCGTCGTCAGCAGGCCGGTGGCGGGATCGAGCAGCCCGTCGGATTCGATCGACTTCAGGGTGCGGCCGAGACGCGCTTCGAAGGCGTGCTGGCGCAGCAGCGGCAGCGCCGCGGCCGCGACGGTGTCGGCATCGCCTACGACCATTTCGAGATTGGCAAGATCGTAGCTCGGCGTCAGGCCGGGCACGGTGACAACAACGGGCAGATTGCGGAAGCGTGCGTCCTCGGTAAGGACAGTGAGAAACGCGTCAACGACGCGTGTGCTGAAGCCTTCGCCGATGACGATGCCGTCGAGGTCGCGCGCATTGAGATGCTTGGCGGCAGCCTCGATGCTGAGCGCGCCGACCACGCCGACGCGTTCGCCGAGCGCAACCGACAGCGCGGCATAACCACCGCCGCGGCCGATCAGCATCACCGTCGCATCGTCGAGCGGGTCCGACTGCAGGGACATGCGATGCAGGTTTTCGGCGGTCAGGCGTCGCATGACCGTGGCGTGCAGCGTGCGCACACGCAGCGCGTTGCGCAGCCGCGCGCTGAGCCGGTCGAAATTGCCGTCGGTTTGCGTGAGCGGGATCGCATGGCCCGGCAAGTCCGTGGCGGGATCGATCGCGATCAGCGGCACGTAAGGTTGCTTGGCGCCAAGGCGCTTCGCCAGCGCCTGGAAGGTCGGCATGTCGCCAGCGGAGGCCGACACGATCACGGCGGCCGGCTGGACGCGGGCCACTGCATCCAGCGCCTCGGCCCATGTCGCATCGACAACCGGGAAGATGTTGCTCTCCGCCAGGGCTGTCGCAAACGCGGCCGGCTGCTGGTTGGAGACGGCGACGATCGTGGCCTGGTCGGACATGCTTGGCTGCTACCTCTGACGCGAAACTGATCGCGGCAGGCTAGCCCGACGTCCTTAATGCAGAGTCAATGAGATCGCTCGCATTTTCAGGATCGCTTTTGCTCGCTCAGTCGGCGGCGGCGCGGTCGCGGAAGGCTTCGACCATCAGCGGATTGAGGCCGAGTTCCGTCAGAGCGTCGCGGGCGCGGCCGTTATTACTGGCGCGGCCGGCGAGGCGGTAGCCGCTGAGCCGATCGGGAAGCGCGGTAAGCATCGCGTTCTCGCCGAGCCGCTTGGCCCATTCGTTGAGGTCCTGCGCCAGGAAGCGATAGCCGCCGACGGCCATGATGCCCGAGGGTGGCGCGGTGATGTTGACCGCGCCGGTCGCACGGTCGAGCCGGGCCATATAGCCGGTATCGACATAATCGAGCGGCTGGGCGGGGATCAGCGCGTTGCTGGCGTCGGCCTGGGCCRTATAGGCCAGCACCGGCACCATAGGTCCGCGGAGGCCCAGCGTGCCCCTGGGCGTCAGGATGATGTCGCCGGCAATGGAGGAGCCTTGCTGGGCGCGCGGCGCGCCGTGCGGGCCCGGCATGATGGCGAGGGGCAAGCCGTCGTCGCCGCGGACGGCGCCGAACAGACCGGCTTCGCCGAACAGATAGACGTCGGTGAACGATGCCTGCGAGCCCGGCCATGCAGGCGAGGCGGCGACCTGTTCAGGCGCGCGCCAGAGGCCGAGCACATAACGCAGCACCGGCGAGCGATCCAGCAACCCACCATCGGCGAGACGTTGCGCCAGCGGCGCCGGCGCCACCAGCACGTCGCAGGCGTTGGCAGCGATGCTACGTTCCAGCACCGCATTGTCGAACGGATGATGCAAAGCGAGCACGCCGCCAGAGAGCAGCCAGGTCACCAGCGACGAGGCGATACTGGCGAAAGACGACGGCACCATCGCCGACATGATCGTGGCGCCCTGTGGCATCCCGCTCTCCAGGAACACAGCAAGGCCACCGGAGATCAGGTTGAGATGGGTGCGCGGCACTGCGCGGAAGCCATCGGACGTGACATCGAAGGAGACGATGGCCGCGCGGCGGGCGTCCTGCGTCACGGGCGTGGGCTCCACGAACTCGCTGGACAGCACAGCGTCGAGCGGGGTCATGCCTTCTGGCAGGTCGCTGCCGAAGCCGCCGACATAGCGGATCGAGAAGGCTTCAGCCGCAGCGTTCATGATCAGATCTGCATGGCTGACGCCATCGATCTTGCTCGACGTCACCAGGGCACGCGCACTGCAGCGATTCAGTGCCATGGTCAGGTCGGCCTGGCGCCAGAGCTGCGGCAGCAGCGCGACGACGAGGCCGGCGCGATGTGCGGCCAGCACGGTCAGCACGAATTCGACGGTGTTCGGCAACTGGACGGCGATGACCGAATTGGCGGGGAGGCCGGCCTCCATGAAATGCGCCGTCAGCGCCGAGATCGCCCGGTCAGCGTCCGCAAAGGTCAGCCGCTGCGGTTCCGTTGTGGTGACGCGCATCTTGTCGGCGGGATCGACCAGCGCCAGCGCCTGCGGCTGCCGGCTGAGAATGCGGCGAAACAGACCGTCGAGGGTGGGCGAGGCGTTCGGCGTGGGTGATGTCACGGTGTCACTTCCGGTTCGGCGGCGAAGCTGGCAGCGTTCTGGCCCACCAGGTCTCCGGCAAATAGCCTGAGAGCGCGATGGTCGAAGGTCGTTCTATCCGATTCCATCGCGCAATCCATTGCTCGCCGACATAGTAGAGCGGGATAGCGTAGAAACCGGCGATCAGCGCGCGGTCCATGGCGCGGACGGCATCGACGAACGGACCGTGGTCGCGGGCCTCCAGCATGGCGGAGATCATGGCGTCGACCGCAGGATTCTTCGCGCCCATATAGTTGCGGGTGCCGGGATTGTCGGCGGCTTCCGAGCCCCAGTAGAACGACTGCTCGTTGCCCGGCGACAGCGACTGATCCCAGCGGTTCTGGATCATGTCGAATTCGAAATTGATGCGGCGCTGGTCGAACTGCACGGCATCGATGGAGCGGATATTGGCAATGATGCCGGCGCGCTTGAGATCGCGTGCATAGGCCAGCGCGATGCGTTCCTGATCGCGGGTGGTGACGAGGATCTCGAAGGCGAGGGGCGCTTTGTCCGACTGCCGCCGCAGCACGTTGTTATCGAGCACGTAGCCGGCATCCTTCAGCAACGCCAGCGCAGTGCGTAGCGCGGGACGGTCTCGGCCCGAACCATCGCTGACCGGCAAGCGGTAGCTGCCATCGAGAATGTTGGCCGCGATGCTTGCGCCATAGGGCTGCAGCAGCGTTCGTTCGCGATCATCCGCTGAGCGCATGTAGGCCGAGAGATCCGAGCCCGCGAAGAAGCCGGCCGAGCGGGCATAGAGGCCGAAGAAATAAGTGCGGTTGATCCATTCGAAATCGAACAGCAGCGTCAGCGCTTGACGCACGCGGATATCGGCGAACATCGGCCGCCGCGTGTTGAACACCAGAAATTCTGACGGCTTCGGCAGGCCGGTCTTGATGCCGTCGCGGATCACCTCGCCGGACGTGGCGGCGAGGAATGTGTAGCCGTCGTGCCAGCGCAGCGGTTCGTTCTCCACGCGGAAGTCGTAGAGGCCGCGCTTGAAGGCTTCGAAATGGGTGTTGGCCTCGCGATAGTAATCGAGGCGGATCTCGTCGAAATTCCACAGCCCGCGATTGATCGGCAGGTCGCGTCCCCAATAGACGGGATTGCGGGTGAGGGTCACCGCCGCGCCGGGTTTCACAGCCGTCACCGTATAGGGCCCGGAGCCCAGCGGCGGCGCCATCGAGGTTTCCTCGAACGTGTCGGGATAGACGGCGTGTTTCGGCAGCACCGGCATCAGGCCGAGGATCAGCGGCAATTCGCGATCAGCCTGGCCGCCGAAGTCGAAGCGGACCGTGCGCTCATCCAACGCCTCGGCCTTGGCGACTTTCGAATAATACTGCCGGTGATTGGGCCGGCCCTTGTCGCGCAGCAATTGCCAGGAGAACAGCACGTCCGCAGCGAGGACGGGCTTGCCGTCGGAGAATTGGGCCCTGGGATTGATCCGGAAGGTGACGAAGCTTCTGGTATCGTCGGTTTCGACGCTCTCGGCGAGCAGGCCGTAGAGCGTGAAGGCTTCGTCCTGGCCGCGGGTCATCAGGCTTTCGATGACATAGCCGCGCATCTGCGGCACCGCGATGCCCCGGACGATGAAGGGATTGAGACTGTCGAAAGTGCCGAGCACGCCCTGGACCATGCGGCCGCCTTTCGGCGCGTCGGGATTGGCATAGGGCGTCTGCCTGAAATCGGGTGGCAGGGCCGGGGCGCCGTGCATGGCGATCGCGTGGCTGGGATCGGCCTGTGCGGAATCGGCCACTGGGGCGGCTAGAGCTGTCCAGCAGGCCAGCGCCGCGATCACCTTAGACAGGGTCGAAAGACCCTGTGCATCTGTGCGATTTGATTCGGTTGATTTCACAGAGGAACTTTACCATGGCTGCCCGCCCCGAACCTGTGCCATGCATCAAATAGGGCTGGCGCCATTGATCTTTTCGTCGGCCGCTGTATTGAAAGCGGACAATTGACGAGGACGGCGCGGCCTGTCACGTAACGGCCTTAATTGGCACCGAGACACCCGCCAACGGGTGACTGTCAGCGCCGCCTCCGGGATATGAGCGCCTCCGTTCAGAAAGGGTTTTCCGAAATGAATTTCCGTCTCTTGGCTGCGTCGGTTCTGCCGCGCGGGCGGGGCTTCGCGCTTCTGGCGGCGACGTCCTTGACCGCCACGTTGATCGCTCCGGTTGCGCATGCGCAGGCTCCCGCGCCTGCTGCGCCGCCTGCCGCAGCGCCGAAGGCTGCTGCGCCCAAGGCTGCGCCGAAGGCCGCTCCGAAGGCTGCTACCCCGGCCGCTCCCGCCGCCCAGGCGCCAGCCGCTGGCGCGCCACCGGCCGATCAGCAGGTTCAGCTGATCTATGCGCCGTGGACCAAGTTCTGCCTCAAGGGCCAGGACGCCAACGCCAAGCAGGTCTGCTTCACCGGCAAGGACGGCCGCATCGAGTCGGGCCAGCCCGTCATCGCCGCCGTCATCATCGAGCCGGAAGGCGAACCGAAGAAGATCCTGCGCGTGACGCTGCCGCTCGGCATGCAGCTCGTGCACGGCACCCGCGTGATCGTGGACAGCAATGCCCCGGCACAGAGCCCCTATGTGATCTGCTTCGCCAACGGCTGCATGTCCGATTACGAAGTCACCCCGGAGCTCCTGGCCAATCTGAAGAAGGGCCAGAACCTGATCGTGCAGGCGATCAACTCCAACGGCGCACCGCTGACGCTGCCGCTGCCGCTGGCCGAATTCGCCAAGGCCTATGACGGCCCGCCGACCGATCCGAAGGTGTTCGAAGAAACCCAGAAGAAGCTGCAGGAAGAGCTGCAGAAGCGCGCAGCGGAAGCCCGCGCCAAGCTCGAAGCCCAGCAGCCGGCAGCTGGTGCAGCACCGGCGGCCCCGGCCAATCCGGCCGCGAAGTAAGCTGGTTCAACAGACAAACGAAAAGGCGCTCAGAAATGAGCGCCTTTTTTGTTGGGTTGAGGTGTTGACCCATCCACGTCATTGCGAGCGCAGCGAAGCAATTCAGCAAGCCAAAAGCTGGATTGCTTCGTCGCAAGTGCTCCTCGCAATAACGGACGAGGGAGAGGCGTGAAACGTTAAGCGGGCTAATTCAGCGACGGATTGCGTGGCCGGTAGCTGCCGGACTTGTCCTTGATGAAGATCTCGGCGACCTGGGAGTGCCGGATCGGCTCGCCGGATTCATCGGGAAGCAGGTTCTGCTCGGAGACATAAGCGACGTATTCCGACTCAGAATTCTCGGCCAGCAGGTGGTAAAATGGCTGGTCCTTGTTCGGACGGACGTCTTCGGGGATCGACAGCCACCATTCTTCGGTGTTGTTGAATTCCGGATCGATGTCGAACACCACCCCCCGGAACGAAAAGATCCGGTGGCGGACGATCTGTCCAATCTGGAATTTGGCGGTCCGCGCTTTAATCATTCTGGTCGAATAGACCAGGATTGTGGCCGATGCTAGAGGCAAACGACGGAATTAAGACAGCCGGAAGCCGCTCCCCGCTATCCCGCCCGCCGGGCCAAGAACCAAGAAAAACACGCTCGACATGATGGACGTCCTCAATCTTGCACTGCCGTATTTCGGGCTGATCTTCATCGGCTTCGCCTGCGGCAAGGTGAAGAACCTGCCCGAAACGGGCCTCGCCTGGATGAATTTCTTCCTCCTTTATGTATCGCTGCCGGCGCTGTTCTTCCGGATCATGGCGAAGACGCCGTTCGAGGAACTCAACAATCTGCCCTTCGTGATCGGGACCACGCTGGCGACTGCGACGGCGTTCTTCCTGTCGGTCGGCACCGGTAAATTCCTGGGCCGGCTGACCATGCGCGAGGCCGGGATGGCCGGGCTCGCCGGCGGCTACGGCAATATCGGCTATATGGGACCGGGGCTCGCGCTGGCGGTGCTCGGGCCGAAAGCGGCCGTGCCAACCGCACTGGTGTTCTGTTTCGACAGCATCTTCCTGTTCTCGATCGCGCCGCTGATGATGGCGCTGACCTCAGGCGACAAGCGTCCGCTGCTGCCGACCATCGGCATCGTCATCAAGCACATCGTGCTGCATCCGCTGATCGTCGCAGCCTATCTCGGCGCCTTCGTCGCGGCGTTTCACATCCAGATGCCGGTCGCCATCGACGGCATGCTGCTGTTCCTGCAGAATTCTGCTGCGCCCGTTGCGCTATTCGCGCTCGGTGTGACGGTTGCCTTGCGGCCGCTGGGGCGCGTGCCGTGGGAGGTGCCTGGTCTGATCTTCATCAAGCTGCTCATTCATCCGCTAATCGTGTTCGGCTTGATGTTGTTGCTCGGACCGTTCCCGCCGGTATGGGCCGCGACGGCCGTGCTGCTCGCGTCATTGCCGCCCGCGCTGAACGTGTTCGTGATCGCGCGGCAGTACGATAGCTGGATCGAACCGGCTTCTGTCGTGGTGCTGCTCGGCACGTTTGTGTCCGTGCTGACGCTCACTTCGGTGATGTATTTCCTTAAGAGCGGCCAGATCGCATTCCCGTAGGGTACCCGCTTGTAGGATGGGTAGAGCGGAGGCGCGAAGCGCCGGAGCGAAACCCATCACCTATCGCACGTGTGAATGATGGGTTTCGCGAAGACGCTCTACCCATCCTACGAAAGACAAGTTACGTCAGCTCTTGCGCCACGACGGCGACAGGCCCTCGCGCATCGCAAGGCGGCGCAACGGGCCTATAGACCCCATCGCATGCATGCCGGCCGCGCGGATCACCTGCATCGGCAGGAGATCGCTGAGCAGCGAACGGTTGGCCATGTCGATGGCAAAGGTGCGCGAGGAAATATCGCTGCGGCGTATCTGCTCGAACCGCGCCAGCACCGGCGCTGCCCCGATATCCGCGCCATTCATGCCGGCATCGCGAACGACGTCAGCGATATCGCCGGCGTCGCGCAGGCCAAGATTGAGACCCTGCGCACCGATCGGCGGCACCACATGCGCGGCTTCGCCGACCAGTACGATGCGGTTCTTTACTAGCTGTGCGGGCTGCTCGATTGCCAGCGGGAACGTGTGTCGACCCGGCTCGACCTGAACCCGGCCGAGGATCGAATGCGATTGTTTCTCGGCGGCGTCCGACAACGCCTCGTCGCTCAATGCCATCAGGCGCTCGGCATCCCGGGGCTTGTTGACCCAGACGACGCTGGAGCGATTGCCGGGCAGGGGTACGAACACGCAGGGACCGGCGGGGGTATGAAACTCCGTCGACATGTTCTTGTGCGGCCGGCTATGCGCGATGTTGAAGGTCAGCGCGGTCTGGTCAAGCGCGCGTCGCTTGACTGAAATGCCCGCTGCCTCGCGGCACAGGGACTGGCGGCCATCGGCGCCGACGATCAGCCGCGCCACCAGGACCTGGCCTTGCCGCGTGCGGACCTGAACCTGCATCTCGTCCGGCGAGACCGTATCGGCCTCGTCATCGATGCGAATGAGATTGGTCAATTCCGCGGCGCGCGCTTCGAGCGCGATCATCAATTCGCGGTTCTCGATATTGTAGCCGAAGGTCTCGAGGCCGATCTCGCCGCAGACGAATTTGACTTCGGGGGCGCGGATCAGCCGGCCCGTGTCGTCCACCAGCCGCATGGTCGTCAGCGCTGCCGCCTTGTCGGCGCAGCGGCACCAGACGTCGAGGCTTTCCAGAAACGCGACGGAGCCGCCCAGCAGCGCGGTGGTGCGGTTGTCGCCATAGGGGACGCGGCGGGCGACGAGGGCGGTACGGGCGCCGGTCTCCGCCAGCGCGAGGGCGGCAGCAAGGCCGGCAGGACCGCCGCCGACAACGGCGACATCATAAATGGAGGTGGAAACAGAGGTCTCGGTCATGGCCGGACCATCGGCCTTTGGCCGGGTATTTTCAAGCCGTTACGCGCCGCGGAATCGTTCCCGCAGTGTCGGGCGGCCGAGTGCCGCATCGGCGCCTGTGCAAATCGGCCGGATTCCTGCTAGCAATTCCCGGCATATGACCGCTTCGAGTCCGGACCAATTCCCGTCGTCGTCACGATCCGCGCGCGCGGCGGCGTTCTCGGTTCACATCTTTACTGCGCTCGGTGCCGGCGTGGCACTCATTGCCATGATGAGCGCCGTGCGCGGCGAATGGGCTGCGATGTTCGGCTGGCTCGGTTTGGCGCTGATCATCGACGGGCTCGATGGTCCGATCGCCCGACACTTCGACGTCGGCCGCGTACTGCCGGATTGGTCCGGCGACGCGCTCGATTTCGTGGTCGACTTCCTCACTTACGTGTTCGTGCCGGCCTATGCGATCGCAGCCTCCGGTCTGTTGCTGCCGTGGACGGCGGTGCTGCTCGGTGCCGGGATCGTCGTCACCAGCGCACTATATTTTGCCGACAAACGCATGAAGACCGACGACAACCACTTTCGCGGTTTTCCGGCGCTGTGGAACGGGGCGGCGTTCTATCTGTTCTTGCTGCAACCATCACCCGTCATCGCGAGCCTTGCGATTCTGGCGCTGATCGTCCTGACCTTTGTGCCGGTGCATGTGCTGCATCCCATTCGCGTGACGCGCCTGCGCCGGTTGAACCTGTCACTGATGGCGATCTGGGCTGTGCTAGCCGTCATCACGCTGATACAGAACTTCGCTGTTGCTTTGCCTATTACGGTCGCGCTCTGCGCGATCGCTTTTTACATTGTCTGCGGTGACGCCGTCATCCGCCTCATGAGGCCCTCCAAATCATGATCGAACTGTTTTCCAGCCCCGAAGCCTGGGCCGCGCTCTTGACGCTGACCGCGCTCGAAATCGTACTCGGTATCGACAATGTGATTTTCCTGTCGGTGCTGGTGTCGCGGCTGCCGGAGCCGCAGGCAACCCGCGCACGCCAGATCGGTCTCGCGCTGGCGCTGGTGTTCCGCATCATTCTGCTGAGTGTCCTCGTCTGGCTGATCGGCCTGACCGAACCCGTCATTACGGTGAGAAGCCTCGCATTCTCCTGGCGTGATCTGATCCTGATCGGAGGCGGTCTGTTCCTGATCGCCAAGGCAACGCACGAGATTCATGCCGAGGTCGAGGCGCGCGAAGGGCATGACGCTGAGAAGCCGGCACCGAACGCCTTTGCCTGGGTCATCCTGCAGGTTATCGTCGTTGATCTCGTTTTCTCGCTCGACTCCATCATCACTGCGATCGGCATGGCGCAGGACATCGAGATCATGGTTGCCGCCGTCATCATCGCCTGCGCGGTGATGTATGTATCGTCCGGACCAGTGGCACGCTTCGTGGCGCAATATCCGACCACCAAGATGCTGGCGCTGGCCTTCCTGGTGCTGATCGGCGTCTCGCTGATGGCGGATGGATTCAAATTCCACATCCCGCGCGGCTACATCTATTTCGCCATATTGTTCTCGGCGGCGGTCGAGCTGTTCAACGTGCTGGCGAAGCGCAACCGCCGAAAGCGGGCCCAGCCGGGCCCAGGTTGACATCACGCGGGTGTTGGTTATCGCTTGAGACCAAAGTCATTCAGGGAGATTGAACGATGACCAAAGCCGTCCGCGTCCACGAGATCGGTGGACCCGAAGTCCTCACTTATGAAGACGTGCAGGTCCCGGCACCGGCTGCGGGCGAGGTGCGCATCCGCCAGCATGCCATTGGTGTCAATTTTATCGATACGTACTTCCGCAGCGGCCTCTACAAGGCGCCGCAGCTGCCGTTCATTGCCGGCAATGAGGCCTCGGGCGAAGTGATCGAGGTCGGTCCGGGCGTCACCGGTTTTCATCCCGGTGATCGCGTCGCCTATTATTCGGCCCTCGGCAGCTATGCCACCGAGCGCGTGTTTGCCGCCGACCGGCTGGTGAAGCTGCCCGATCGTATCACCCACGAGCAGGGCGCTGTGCTGATGCTGAAGGGCCTCACGGTCTGGTATCTGCTGCACAAGACCTTCAAGGTCGAGCCGCATCACCGCGTGTTGATCCACGCCGCAGCGGGCGGCATCGGTCTGCTCGCCTGCCAGTGGGCCAAGGCCATGGGCGCACATGTGATCGGCACTGTCGGCTCGAAGGAGAAGGGCGAGTTGGCGCTGGCCAATGGCTGCGATCACGTCATCTATTACAACGAAGAGAACTTCGTCGATCGCGTGAAGCAGATCAGCCGTAACGAACTCTGCGACGTGGTCTATGACGGTGTGGGCAAGACCACCTATCCGGGCTCGCTGTCATGCCTGAAGCCGCGCGGCATGTGGGTGTCGTTCGGCAATGCCTCTGGCCCTGTGCCGCCATTCGCGATCGCCGAACTCAACAATCACGGCTCGCTGTTCGCGACGCGTCCCAAGCTGAACGACTATGTCGCCAAGCGATCGGAATTGCTGGAGGGCGCCGACACGCTGTTCTCGGCTGTGATCGATGGCAAGCTGCATGTGCCGATCAATCATGCTTATGCGCTGAAGGATGCGGCCAAGGCTCATGTGGATCTGGAAGCACGCAAGACCACGGGTGCGGTGATTTTGAAGGTGTGAGCGTTCTTTCTTCTCCCTCCCTCAAGCGGCGAAGCCGCGTAGTGGGGAGGGTGGATCGAACGCGTAGCGTTCGAGACGGGTGGGGCGCCTCACACTCCAACGTTACGTGGGGAGAGACCCCACCCCGGCCTATCGGCCGACCCTCCCCACTGCGCTTCGCTTGGGGGAGGGATGCCACTGGTATCGGCGTTCTAGCTAAAACCCCGCCACGGTCCCGTGCAGATCATACGCATCCGCGCGTTCGATCTTGGCCGTGACGATCTCGCCGACCTTTAGCGGCCGGCGTGCGGTGACATAGACCGATCCGTCGATGTCAGGCGCATCCGCCTTCGAGCGGCCCTTCGACACGGTCGGGCCGACCTCGTCGATGATGATCTGCTGGCGCGTGCCCACTTTACGCTTCAGGCGGCGCGCCGAGATTTTCTGCTGACGCTCCATCAACGCGTTCCAGCGCTGCTGCTTGATTTCTTCAGGCACCGCATTGGCGATGGCGTTGGAGGTCGCGCCCGCCACGGACTCGTATTTGAACGCGCCGACGCGGTCGATCTGGGCTTCTTCCAGCCAGTCGAGCAGATACTGGAAATCGCTTTCGGTCTCGCCGGGGAAGCCGACAATGAAGGTCGAACGCAATGTCAGATCGGGGCATTCCTCGCGCCACTTCTTGATGCGCGCGAGTGTCTTGTCCTGCGCGGCCGGGCGCTTCATCGCCTTCAATACTTCCGGGGCCGCGTGCTGAAACGGGATGTCGAGATAGGGCAGCACATTGCTGCCGGCATTCATCAACCCGATGACTTCGTCGACATGCGGATACGGGTAAACATATTGCAGGCGAACCCAGGCGCCGAGTTCGCCGAGCTCTTTCGCCAGATCGTAGAACTTGGCGCGGACCTCGCGGTCCTTCCACGGGCTCGTCGCATATTTGATATCGACGCCGTAAGCCGAGGTGTCCTGCGAGACGACCAGCAATTCCTTGACGCCGGCCTTCACCAGCTTTTCGGCTTCGAGCAACACTTCGTTGGCCGGGCGAGAAACGAGATCGCCGCGCAGTTTCGGGATGATGCAGAAGGTGCAGCGGTTGTTGCAGCCTTCGGAAATCTTCAAATAAGCGTAGTGCCGCGGGGTCAGCTTGATGCCTTGCGGCGGGACGAGATCGAGATGTGGATTATGCACCGGCGGCAGCGCGCGGTGCACGGCGTCGAGCACGCTCTCATATTGCTGCGGGCCGGTGATCGACAGCAGGTTGGGATAGGCGGCCTCGATCTGCTCGGGCTCGGCGCCCATGCAGCCGGTGACAATGACCTTGCCGTTCTGCGCCATGGCTTCGCCGATGGCGCCCAGCGACTCCGCTTTGGCGCTGTCGAGGAAGCCGCAGGTGTTGACGATGACGATGTCGGCGCCGTCGTGCTTGCGGGCGAGTTCGTAACCTTCGGCCCGCAGGCGCGTGATGATGCGCTCGGAATCCACCAGGGCCTTCGGGCATCCCAGTGACACAAAGGAGATTTTGGGCGCGGCGGCCTGTTGCATGTTCGATCTGCCTGATTGAGAGGCAGCAGGTAGTCCCATTTGCCCATAATTACAAGGCTTTAAGCCGTGCGCGGGCGTGCTATGGGTATGCTGCATCCATGTGAGTGCCCGATGCCTGCCGACCAGTCGCCCAAAATTGTCATTGTCGACGAAAGCCCGATCCGGGCCGCGATCCTTGAGGAAGGGCTGCGGGAGGCTGGCTATGTGGACGTCCAGCATATCCGGGAGATGCATAACCTGCTGGCCCGGATTTACGCACTGGATCCGGACGTCATCGTCATCGATCTCGAAAACCCCAGCCGCGACGTGCTGGAACAAATGTTCCAGGTGTCCCGCGCGGTGCGCCGGCCGGTCGCCATGTTCGTCGACCAGAGCGACGCCGAGTCGGCGCGGGCCTCGGTCGAGGCGGGGGTATCCTCATACATCGTGGACGGGCTGAAGAAGGAGCGGATCAAGCCGATCCTCGATCTCTGCATTTCCCGTTTCAATGCCTTCTCCAAACTGCAGGACGAGCTGGAGCGCACCAAGTCGGCGCTGGAGGAGCGCAAGATCATCGACCGCGCCAAGGGCATCGTGATGAAGCTCAAGGGCCTCAATGAAGAAGAGGCTTACGTATTGCTGCGATCCACGGCGATGCGTGAAAAGAAGAAAATCGGCGAGATCGCGCAGTCGATCATCACCGCAGCGGAGTTGCTGAAATGATCGACCATCCGCTTCGCATCGGCTTCATTCCGCTGGCCGACGCCGCCGCCCTGATTGTCGCGGTCGACAAGGGGTTCACGAAGGCCGAGGGACTGAACGTCGAACTGGTCCGGGAAGTGTCGTGGTCTAATGTCCGCGACAAGCTGAATATCGGCCTGTTCGAAGCGGCGCATTTGCTGGCGCCCGTTGCTATCGCTTCCAGCCTCGGGCTCGGGCACGTGAAAGTGCCGATCGTGGCGTCGTTCAATCTCGGCATCAACGGCAATGCCATCACCGTCTCACCGGCGCTACATGCGGCGCTGATGTCGGAACTCGATGGTGATCCGACCGATCCGATGGCCACTGCGCAGGCGCTGCGCCGCGTGGTCGTCGCGCGTGCCCGTGCCGGCGCCGATCCCTTGACGTTCGGCATGACGTTTCCGTTCTCGACGCATAATTACCAGCTCCGTTTCTGGATGGCGGCCGGCGGCGTCGATCCTGACGAGGACGTGCGCCTGGTGGTGCTGCCGCCGCCTTACATGGTTGACAGCCTCGCCAACGGTCACGTCGATGCGTTCTGTGTCGGTGCTCCCTGGAATTCGGTCGCGGTCGATCTCGGCGTCGGTCATATCCTGCATTTCGTCTCCGACATCCTGCTGCGCGCCGCCGAGAAGGTGCTGGCGATGAGGCAGAGCTGGGCGGAGAAGAACCCGGACATCGTGGCGGCGCTCACGCGGGCGCATGTGAGCGCGGCTGCCTTCATCGAGGCGCCGGAGAACCGCGACGAGATTGCGGCGATTCTCGCCAAGCCCCAGCATATCGGCGTCTCGCCGGAGGTCCTGCTGCGGACGCTGGATGGCCGGCTGAAGATTTCGCCGGATGGCACCATGCGCGAGAGCGGGCGCTATCTGCTGGTTGGCCGCGAGGGAGCCGGGCGTCCCGATCCCGTTCAGGCCGCTTGGCTCTATGCCCAAATGGTGCGCTGGGGACAGGCCGCGGTCAGCCCCGAGGCGCTGAAGATCGCACAGGGTGTGTTCCGCCCCGATCTCTACGATGCCGCGCTCGGTATCACCGGAAGCGCTCCGACTGATGTGCCGGACGCGGTCGGCGCGTTTGCCGGACCGCCCTTCGATCCCAGCAACATCGCTGCCCATCTCGCCGCGTTCGAGATCGCGCATATGAAGTCGTAGCGGCGGCGTCAGTTCGCCGGCTTGTGGATGCCGCATTCCGTTTTGGCGCGGCCGCGCCAGCGGCCCGCGCGCGGGTCTTCGCCGGGCGCCGTGCGGGTCGTGCAGGGCATGCAGCCGACCGACGCAAATCCTGAGGCCACAAGCGGATGTGGCGGCAGCTTCGCCGATGCGTAGATCAGCCCTATCTCGTCCGGCGTGACATTAGCGAACGGATTGAATTTCAGTTTCCCGCCATCGGTTTCAACAACAGGAATGGCCGCGCGCGACGCACCCTGAAATCGCTTGCGGCCGTTGATCCACGCGCTGAACGGCGTCAGTGCCTGCGCCAGCGGCTCGACCTTCCGGATCCGGCAGCAGGTGTCGGGATCGGACGACCACAAGTCCCCATCGCTGTCGTGAGCGGCAAGCGCTTCCGCTGCGGGACGGATCGTTCGGACGTCGCGCAGGCCCAGCGTCAGGATCAATTGGTCGCGATAGGCGAGCGTCTCTTCGAACAACCAGCCGGTGTCGAGAAACAGCACGGGGATGGCGGGATCGACATCGGCCATCACCTTCAGCAGTGCCGCGGACTCCGTGCCAAACGACGATACCAGCGCGAGTCCATCGCGGCCCGCGACATCAAGTGCCGCGGCAATCACCTCGGCAGGCGAGGCGGATTGCAGCGCTTGATCGTATTGGACAGCACTTGCGACGGCTCCGGGCGACAACATCTCGAACTCCTCAACACATCCAGCTTGACTGGAATAAGATTCTATATATCAGTTGTTTGTCGCCACTTAATAGAAAAATATTCTTTCTATTTGAGAAGCGCAGTTTAGATTTTTTGACCCCATAAATCGAGTTCCAGAGATGCACTTTCTCCGAGCGTATCCGCTTCGTGAGCAACGGCGAATCTCACGGCGGTTTTGAGGCCTTAAGTCGGAAGACTTCGGAGAAGGCATATGACGTCGACCAATCTCGAACGCGTCCGATCGGACGTGGTATCGATGGACCACCTCGATCAACTGGAAGCGCAGAGCATCTACATCCTGCGCGAGGGCTTCGCCCGGCTGAAGAAGCTGGCCCTGCTGTGGTCGCTCGGCAAGGACTCCAACGTCATGATCTGGCTGGCGCGCAAGGCGTTCTTCGGCCACGTGCCGTTCCCCGCGCTGCATGTCGATACCGGCAAGAAGTTTCCGGAGATGTACGCATTCCGCGATCACTATTCGAAGGAGTGGGGACTCGACCTCACCGTCGAATATTGCCCGTCGATCGATAGTGTTGATCCGACACTGCCGCCAGCGGCGCGTTCCGCAGCGCGCAAGACCGAAGGTCTCAAACTTGCGCTGGCGAAGCACGGCTTCGACGGATTGATCGCCGGCATTCGGCGGGACGAAGAGGCGACCCGCGCCAAGGAGCGTGTGTTCTCGCCGCGCGGCGTCGAGGGCGGATGGGACGTGCGCGACCAGCCACCGGAATTCTGGGACCAGTTCAACGCGTCGCCGCCGCCCGGTGCGCATCTGCGCATTCATCCGATCCTGCATTGGACCGAAGCCGACATCTGGGCCTACACGGCGCGCGAAAACATCCCGATCATCCCGCTCTATCTGGCCAAAGACGGTAAGCGCTACCGCTCGCTGGGTGATGCCGACATCACCAATCCCGTCGCATCCACCGCCAGCACGATTGCCGAAATCCTGGTCGAGCTCGACGGCACCACGATTCCCGAGCGCGCCGGCCGCGCACTCGATCACGAGACCGAAGACGCCTTCGAGCGACTGCGCGTCGCGGGCTATCTGTAGAGGTGATGCCATGACCAAGATCGTCAATCCGACCTCGCTCGGAATGCCCAACGGCACCACGCGCCCGCAACTGCGCATCGTCATCGTCGGCCATGTGGATCATGGCAAGTCGACGCTGGTCGGTCGCCTGCTGCATGAGACCGGCGGCTTGCCGGATGGCAAGCTGGAGATGCTGAAAGCGGTGAGCGCCCGGCGCGGCATGCCGTTCGAATGGTCGTTCCTGCTCGATGCGCTGCAGACCGAGCGCGACCAGGGCATCACCATTGATACCACGCAGATCCGGTTCCGCACCAAATTGCGTGACGTCATTCTGATCGACGCGCCCGGCCACGCCGAGTTTCTGCGTAACATGATCACCGGTGCATCGCAGGCCGATGGCGCCGTGCTGATTGTCGATGCGCTGGAAGGGGTGCGCGATCAGACCCGACGCCATGCCTATCTGCTGCATCTGCTGGGCGTGAAGCAGGTCGCCGTCGTCGTCAACAAGATGGACCGCGTCGATTTCAGCGCCGCGCGCTTTCAGGCGATCAGCGACGAAATTTCGGCGCATCTCATCGAACTCGGCGTCACACCCGCTGCGGTGATTCCGATTTCGGCGCGGGATGGCGATGGTGTGGCCACCCATACCGACCGTATCGGCTGGTATCGCGGGCCGACGGTCGTGGGGGCGCTCGATGCGCTGAAGCCGGCACTCGCGCTTGATGAATTGCCGCTGCGGCTACCTGTACAGGCGATCTACAAGTTCGACGACCGGCGCATCGTGGCCGGGCGTATCGAGGCCGGTCATCTGGCTGTCGGCGACGACGTGGTGATCATGCCCGCCGGCAAGCGGGCGAAGATCAAGAGCGTGGAGCGCTGGTCGGCGACGCCGCTGGAAGGCGAGCACGGGGCAGGGCGATCCGTCGGTATCACGCTCGACCGCGAACTGTTCGTCGAGCGCGGCGACGTGATCGCGCATGCTGGCGCGGTGCCATCGGATACACGACGACTGCGGGCGCGGATTTTCTGGCTGCACGACCAGCCGCTGACAGCGGGATCGTCGATCCTGGTGCGGCTCGGCGTGCGCGAAGTGCGCGGCCGTGTGGTCGCGATCGAGAAGGCGATCGATCCCGGCGAACTGGCCAGTGTCGAGACCAAACAGATCGCCCGCAATCACGTCGGCGAAATCGAGATCGCACTGTCGCAACCGGTCGCCGCCGATCGCTATGTCGACAATCCGCGCACCGGACGTCTCGTGATCGAGGTCGGCGGCCGGATCGCCGGTGGCGGTCTCGTGCTGTCCATCGATGCTGCCCAAGGCGTCGTGTCATCGGACATCGTGCCGGTGCAGTCGGCACTGCAGCCTGAGGAACGTTCGGCGCGCTATCGCCATCAAGGCGCAGTTGTGTGGTTCACGGGATTGCCGGGATCGGGCAAGTCGACGCTGGCGCGGGCGCTGGAGCACCGCCTGTTCGCCAAAGGCGGTTCGCCGATCCTGCTCGACGGCGACACGCTGCGCGCCGGACTCAATCGCGACCTCGGCTTCTCCGCCGCCGATCGCAGCGAGAATGTCCGGCGACTGGCGGAGATGGCCGGCCATCTCGCCCGCAACGGTCATATTGCCATCGTTGCGGCTGTCTCACCCTCGCGCGGCGACCGCGCCGAGGCCCGCAGCGCGGTCGATACCGCATTTCGCGAGATCTATGTCGCGACGCCGGCGGAGATCTGCGAGCAGCGCGATCCCAAGGGGCATTACGCCAAGGCCCGCGCGGGCGACCTGCCGGGCTTCACCGGTATCGCCAACGACTATCAGGCGCCGGAGACGGTCGAGCTGCGGATCGACACGTCGACGATCGATGTGGGTCGCGCGATAGATGGCATCGAGGACATGCTGCGGCAGACGCAAGTGCTGGACGACGGAGCCGCTAATCTGGCGGCGTTCGAGGCGGTCTAACGGCTTAGGCCCGCGCTCACTTTTGCACCTCATGATGAGGTCAAGGAAAGCTGGTTCGCCAGCTTTCCTCTTACCGAGGCGGCAATCCGAAAGGCCACGAGCCCAGTCTGGATGGCTTCGTCGAGCGGGCCCTTCGCAACGATAGCTGCCATTGACGTTCCCGCCGTCTAATTATTGAGCGTGCGGTGCACAAACGCTGGCACCGAACGGGCGGGTTCCGCCCGACCTCGACCTCAATCCCCTGATTTCTTGACGTTTTTCCTCCGAGGACGATCTGGCACGAGACTTGAATGTCTCTAGTCAACCGGCGTTCGCTGATGCCCGCCGGCCAGTTCAGATGGATTTCCGCAGCAACGAGGCTGATCGGATCGCTTCCAGAATTCAAGCCGGCGCGACGCGCTGACCTGAGCCTGTGCGGTCCGCGATCCTTATCCCCGTTGAAGCCACGCTGTGGCCCGCAGGAGCTTCGTCCCGCATGAAAATTGAAACGCTCTCCATCGACTTTACTGACGAACAGAAGCGCTACCTTGAAGGCTTTTCGACAGGGCTGCAGATCAGCCGTGTCGGCAAGGGTCTCGGCGGCGGCGCGTCAGCCAAGGCCAATGCGGAGCCGACCGGACCGGATGCGCCGCATATCAAGGCGCAGGATCGCACCATCGCCTCGGGCAAGAAGCTGGTCGAGCAGGAGAAATGGAAGCGCGAGGAACATCCTTTTGACGCCTATCCGCGGCTGCGCGATCAGGCCGCGATCGATGCGCGGCCATCGCCGGCCGACAATTTTCGCTGGCGCTATTACGGCATCTTCTATGTGGGTCCGACGCAGGACTCCTATATGTGCCGGCTTCGGATCCCGAACGGCATCATGAAGCACTGGCAGCTTGCAGGTCTTGCCGATCTCAGTGACGAGCTCTGCGGTCCGTTCTCCAATGTGACCACGCGCGCCAATCTGCAGGTGCGCGAGATTCCGCCGAAACATGCCGTGAAGCTGATCGAGGGTATCCAGGATCTCGGTCTGTGCTCACGTGGCTCCGGGGCTGACAACATCCGCAACGTCACGGGCACGCCGACCGCGGGCATCGACCCGCAGGAACTGCTGGACACGCGGCCCTATGCGCGCGAGTGGCACTATCACATTCTCAACGACCGCACGCTGACCGGCCTGCCGCGCAAATTCAACGTCGCCTTCGACGGCGCCGGCAAGATCGCCGTGCTGGAGGACACCAACGACATCGCCTTCCAGGCCGTCGAAGTGAAAGATGGTTTCGGCGTCGCGCCCGGCGTCTGGTTCAAGCTCGGCATCGGCGGCATTACCGGTCACAAGGATTTCGCCACCGATACCGGCATCATCGTGAGACCGGAGGACTCCACCAAGGTGTCCGACGCCATCGTGCGCGTTTTCATCGATCTCGGCGACCGCACCAACCGGCTTAAAGCGCGGCTGAAATACGTAATCGACGGCATGGGCATGGAGAAGTTCCTGACCATCGTCGAGGAGAAGCTCGGCGCGCCGTTTACCCGCGTTCCGGCGGACGCGCTGCTGCCCCGCCCAAGCTTCGACCGCACGGCGCATATCGGAGTGCACCGACAGAAGCAGGATGGTCTGAATTGGATTGGCGTCGTGTTGCCGCTGGGCAAGGTGACGACCGATCAGATGCGGGGGCTTTCGAAGATTGCGGCCGATCTCGGCGACGGCGATATCCGCCTGACAGTGTGGCAGAACCTGCTCATCCCCGGCGTGAAAGACGCGAATGTCGCGCTGGCGACTGCGGCCATCGAAGCCCTCGGCCTTGCCATCAAGACCACCGAGATTCGCGCCGGCCTGATCGCCTGCACAGGCCGAGCTGGTTGCAAATTCGGCAATGCGGATACCAAACGCACGGCAACGAACATCGCCGAATGGTGCGATACGCGCGTCGAGGTCGATACGCCGATCAACATCCATCTCACCGGCTGCCATCATTCCTGCGCGCAGCATTACATCAGCGACATCGGCATGATCGGCGCGCGCGTGGCGCTGGACGATAGCGACGACACCGTGGACGGCTTCCATATCTTCACCGGCGGCGGCTTCGGCCCGCAGGCCGATGTCGGGCAGGAGGTTTATCAGAACGTGAAGTCCGAGGACGCACCTGTCGTCGTCGAGCGGCTGCTGAAAGCCTATCTCGCCCACCGGGCGTCGCCGGACGAGACCTTCCTAACATTCTCGCGCCGTCACGACGCGGCTTCGTTGCGTAAGCTCGCTGATGAACAGGTGTCCGCATGAACCAGATGACGCCGCCGCCCAAACTCGAGATCATTCCTGCGTCTGCGCCGTTCTCGGAAGCACAACGTTCCTGGCTGAACGGCTTCTTCGCCGGCCTGCTGTCCGATGCGTCGGCGACGCCGCTCTCTGCAGAGCAGGGCGCCGCGATCATGGAAGAGGACGACGGTGCGCCGTGGCATGACCAAACCATGCCGATCGCCGATCGCATGAAGCTCGCCGAAGGCAAGCCGGTTCGTCGCAAGATGATGGCGGCGATGGCGCAGCAGGACTGCGGCCAGTGCGGCTATAACTGCAACGACTATTCCGACGCGATCGCCTCCAAGGCCGAAGCGCGGCTGAATCTCTGCGTGCCGGGCGGCAAGGAGACCGCGCGGATGCTGAAGTCGCTCTATGAAGAGCTCGATAAGGCGCCGGCGGGTGCAGCGCCCGCGGCAGCAGCGACGCCTGCTGCTGCGGAGCCGGCCGAAGTTGCTGCGCCGGATCCGTCGACGCTCGGCCGCTCGCGCGACAATCCCGCACCCGCCGTGTTTCTTGGCCGCCGCCTGCTCAATGGCAAAGGCTCCGAAAAGGAGACCTGGCATATCGATTTCGATCTGTCGGGCTGCGGCCTCGATTACGTGGTCGGCGACAGTTTCGGCATCTTTGCGTCGAACGATCTCGGTCACGTCGACCAGATCATCGCTCTGCTCGGCGCGTCGCATACGACGGAGGTGCGTGGCAAGACGCTACGTGAGGTGCTGCAATACGACGTCTCGCTGGCCCCGGCACCGGACTCGCTGTTCGAGCTGATGTCCTATCTCACCGGCGGGGCACAGCGCGCCAAGGCACGCGCATTGGCGCAGGGGGAAGACCCAGATGGCGATGCGGCAACGCTCGACGTGATGGCTGCGCTGCAGAAATTCTCCAGCGTGCGTCCGCATCCGGAAGCTTTCATCGAGGCGCTGGAGCCACTACAGCCGCGGCTCTACTCGATCTCGTCATCGCACAACGCCACGCCGGGCAAACTGTCGCTGACGGTTGATATCGTTCGCTACATGGTAGGCAAGCGTAAGCGCCACGGTCTGGCCTCGAGCTTCCTCGCCGATCGCATCCAGCCCGGCGACGAACTCAAGGTCTATGTCCAGAAGGCGCATGGTTTCGCGCTGCCGGAAAATCCGGAGACGCCGATTATCATGGTGGGGCCGGGCACCGGCATCGCGCCGTTCAGGGCGTTCCTGCACGACCGCAAGGCCACCAAGGCGCCGGGCAAGAACTGGCTGTTCTTCGGCCATCAGCGCAGCGCCTCGGATTTCTTCTATGCCGACGAACTCAATGGCATGAAGACCGAAGGCTTTCTCACACGGTTATCGCTCGCCTGGTCGCGCGACGCCGGCGAAAAGTTCTACGTGCAGGATCGCATGCGCGAGGTCGGCCGTGACGTCTGGACGTGGCTCGCCGAAGGCGCCCATGTCTATGTCTGCGGCGATGCCAAGCGCATGGCCAAGGATGTGGAGCGGGCACTGGTCGATATCGCCGCCCAGCATGGCGCGCGTTCGACTGATGAAGCGGTGATGTTCGTCAGTGAGCTGAAGAAGAAGGGGCGGTTTCAGCTCGACGTATATTGATATCTCTAGCCCTCATCCTGAGGAGCCCGCCGTTAGCGGGCGTCTCGAAGGATGGCCGCAGACTCGGAGCGCCGGCATCTCATGGTTCGAGACGGCGCTTCGCGCCTCCTCACCATGAGGGGAGCGCGCGTTTGCGAGAGAACTGTTTTGCTTCAACTGCGTCATCAGTAGAACGCTTCCTCAGCGATAAATTGCGTTCTCTCCCGGCGCTGCTCTCATTGGAGATAATCTCTCCATCCTGCGCGACATTCAAAATTCCATTTTATTGACCGAAGCCGCCGCGCTGCGCATCCTCGTACCATTGAAATCACAGGGGCGGGAGTCGTCGGACTCTCACGGCTGAGCTTCCACTCAACACATTGACCATCGCATCAGCGCGAGCCGCAACACCATGCGTTGCGGCCATGGGCAGCGCTGTGCCGATCGCAAGGAGACCAGATGTCGAACGATGATCACAACCGCAAGCCGCTGATGGATCGCCGGTCGCTGTTGCGCGGCGGCGCTGCAGCCGCATTGGCGGCGCCACTGGGCGTATGGGGCGCGCAGGCGTTTCCGTTCCGGCAGGCGTCACCCATCGATTTTTCCGAATTTCCGATCTGCAGGACCGCATCGGAGGCGCCCGCGCTCACCGGTGCACCGCGCAAATTGAAGCTCTCCTGGAATGCCGGCGCGGTCTGCCTTGCGCCGCTGCCGGTCGCCATCGATCACGGCTTCTTCCAGAAGCAGAACCTCGATGTCGAGCTGGTCAATTACAGCGGCTCGACGGACCAGCTTCTCGAAGCCATTGCCACCGGGAAATCCGATGCGGGCCTGGGTATGGCGCTGCGCTGGCTGAAGCCGCTGGAGCAGGGCTTTGACGTCAAGATCGTTGCTGGCACTCATGGCGGCTGCCTGCGCGCGCTGGCACCGGCGAAGTCGGAGGTGAAGAGCGTTGCGGATTTCAAGGGCAAGACCATCGCCGTCGGCGATATGGCCGGGCCCGACAAGAACTTCTTCTCGATCCAGCTCGCGAAAGCCGGACTCAATCCGGACAAGGACGTCGAGTGGCGGCAATATCCCGGCAACCTGGTGCGGCTCGCCGTGGAGAAGGGCGAAGCACAGATCGGGCTCGCCTCCGATCCGCTGGCCTATCTCTGGCTCAAGGACGGCGAGCTGAAGGAAGTCGGCTCCAACCTCGATGGCCCCTACAAGGATATCAGTTGCTGCATCGTCGGCGTGCGCGGCAGCCTGCTGCGCGACGATCCACTGGTCGCGCGCGGCCTGACGCAGGCGCTGCTCGATGCGGCGATGTTCGCGTCGCAGAATCCGGAGAAGGCTGCGAAGTCGTTCCAGCCCTATGCGCCGAAGAATGCGACGATCGAAGATCTGCTGGGCATGGTGAAGTATCACACCCATCATCACCATCCCGTCGGCGATGCGCTGAAGCGCGAGCTGAAATCCTACGCCGACGATCTCAAGACGGTTTCGGTGTTCAAACCGAGCACCGACACCACCAAATTCGCGGAGCGCATCTATGCCGACGTATTCCGCGTCTGAGATCGCACCGCTTGGCGGTGACCGCGAGACCGCGCTCATTGCTGGCGATGGCGGACTTCAATTCGTCAGCAAGCTTTGTTTCAGCATCACGGGGATCGGGGCAGGGCTTGCGTGGCTGGCTTTCGGCCTGTCGTGCCTGCGATGGCCAGATATCGGCGACTGGCCACGCACCGAGGCTGTAGCCTATACGGCATTCGCGATTGCTGGCGGCATCGCGATTGCGACCACGGCGCAGGCGGCGCTCGGCAAATTCGGCGAGGGCGTGCAGCGGCGCGCGCCCTGGCTGTTTGCCTTGGGAGCGTTCCTGACGCTGTGGGAGCTTGCGACGGCAAAATTCGGCTGGCTGCCGCTGCCGTTCTTTCCGCCACCGCAGTCCATCGTCGAGGTCTATACCGACGACCTGCCGAAACTGCTCGACAGCGCCTTCGCCTCGGTGAAGCTGCAGCTTGGCGGCTACTTCATCGGCGCGGTCGTAGGCTTCCTCACCGGCGTCTCCATCGGCTGGTCGCGGCTCGCGGGCTACTGGGTGCATCCAATCCTGCGCTTCATCGGACCGTTGCCGGCGACGGCCTGGCTGCCGATTGCGTTCTTCACGTTCCCGTCAGCCTGGAGCGCCAGCACATTCCTGATCGCGCTGGCCACCGGCTTTCCGGTGACAGTGCTGACCTGGTCGGGCGTGGCCAGCGTCAGCACCGCCTATTACGATGTCGCGCGAACGCTCGGCGCCAAGCCGTCTTTCCTGGTGACCAAGGTCGCAATCCCCGCGGCACTCCCGCATGTGTTTGTTGGTCTGTTCATGGGGCTCGGCGCATCCTTCGCGGTGCTGGTCGTGGCCGAGATGATCGGTGTCAAGGCGGGCCTTGGCTTCTATCTGCAATGGGCGCAGGGCTGGGCGTCCTACAACAACATGTATGCGGCGCTGATCGTGATGTCGTTGCTGTGCTCGGGCGCGATCACGCTGCTGTTCAAGGTGCGTGACCGACTGCTGGTCTGGCAGAAGGGTGTCGTCAAATGGTAGCGCTGGCAAAACCGTTTCAGCCCGCAGCGACCGGCGCGTCGCTGGATGTCGAAGGCGTCAGCCATGCCTTCGATATCGATGGCAACGTGCTGCCGGTGCTCGACGATGTCAGCATCAGCGTTGCGCCCGGCGAGTTTGTCGCGCTGCTTGGCCCCTCCGGTTGCGGCAAGTCCACGTTGCTGCGATTGGTGGCGGGTCTCGAGCCGCCGCGTGCCGGCACGCTGGATGAGGATGGTGTCGCCATCACCGGCCCTTACCCGTCCCGCGTTGTCGTGTTTCAGGACCCGACGCTGTTTCCGTGGCGGACGGTGTGGGACAATGTCGCGCTCGGGCTGGAAGCGCAGGGCTTACTCAAGACGCAGCGTCACCGCGTCGATGCGGCGATCGATCTCGTCGGCCTCGGAGCCTTCAGGAAGGCTTATCCGCATCAGCTCTCGGGCGGCATGGCACAGCGTGTCGCGCTTGCAAGGGCGTTGGTCAACGATCCGCGCATCCTCGTGCTGGATGAGCCGCTCGGCAAACTGGATTCGCTGACGCGCATCACCATGCAGGCCGAACTGGTTTCGCTGTGGCAACGCAACGGCTTCACGGCACTGCTGGTAACCCATGACGTGGAGGAGGCATTGTTTCTCGCCAACCGCGTCATCGTGTTCAGCGATCGTCCCGCGCGGGTAACGGCGGATATCACGGTCGACCGGCCCTATCCGCGCCATCGCGGCGATCCGCATCTGGCCGAGCTGCGACGGCAGATCTTGGGGCTGCTCGGGCTGGACGCGACGTGGTGAGCTCCTCGCGACTATGGTCCGTTGCGGGCGAGGGCATGCTCTACCGATAGCTGTATACGAGGCACGGTTATTGCATTCCTTTTGAGCTGACACACGGTTCAGCCTGAGGGAATGACATGTACAGCACCAACCGACGTGATTTCATCCGCCTGACGGCCATTGCCGCGGCGCTGTCCACGACCAGCATCAAGGCCTTCGCCGCTGAACGCGTGGTCAAGATCGGAACGCTGAAGCTCATTCACGGCGTCACGCCGTATTTCTACGAGAAATTCGCGCCTGATGGCGTCAAGTTCGAGGTGATCCCGTTTGAAACCCCGACCGACGGCAAGAACGCCGTCGTGACCGGCACTGTCGATTTCGGCATCTTCGGTTTTGCCGCGGCGACGCTCGGCGGCGCCAATGGCGAGCCGATCGTGGTGATCGCGTCTGCCTGCAATCGTGGCATGGCGGTCGTCGCCAAGAAGGATTCCGGGATCAATACGATCAAGGACCTGAAGGGCAAGAAAGTCGCGATCCTGCCGGGCTCGACCCAGGAAGTCGTGATCCTCGATCGTCTCTCCGCCGAAGGCATGACAGTGAAGGACGTCGAGTCCGTGCGTCTGTCGTTCAGCGACATGGCGCCGGCGCTCGCCCGCGGCGACATCGACGCCTATGTGGGCGCCGAGCCCGGCCCGGGCATCAGCCTCGCCAATGGCGTCGGCCAGATCGTTGAATATCCCTACACCACGCCGACCGGTTCGCTGAACATGGTGCTGGCCACGCGCCGCGAACTGATCGAGAAAGATCCGGAACTGATCAAGGCGCTGCTCAAGACCCACCGCCTGGCCAGCGAATATGCCATGAAGGACCGCGAGGCCTTTATCGCCATCGCCATGCAGAAGCTCGGCCAGCAGAAGCCGTCGATCGAGAAGGCCGCACCGAATGTGGAGCTGACCTGGAATATCGACGACCAGTTCATGAAGCAGGCGGAATATTACGGCGGCCAGATGCTGGCCAAGAAGCAGATCCGACAGTTGCCGGACTACAAGACCTTCATCGACGCCAGCTTCGTGAAGGCGCTGGCGGCTACGTGAGCGCGTCGTGAGCCTGCAAAGCACGATGGACGATACGTCCAACAGCGTACAGCTTGCGCCGGCAGCGGAGACCCCGCCGGTGCTTGCGGCCGGCAAGCGCGGGCAGGGCGTGCAGCGGGCGCGCACAGTTGCGCTCGCGCTGATCGTGCCGGTCTGCCTGATGGTGATTTGGGACGTCATGGTGCGCTGGACCGGCACGCGACTGGTGCCGTCGCCCTATGGGGTCGCCGTGATGATGTGGGATTTCGCTTTCGGCGGAATCTATGACGACGCCTACAGCGCCAGCCTGCCGATCCATTTCTGGAAGAGCGTGCAACGCGTCTATGGCGGCTTTCTCTGTGCGGCGGCGATCGGCATTCCGCTCGGGCTGATGATCGGGCGCATGCCGTTGCTGCGCAAATTGCTTGATCCGACGCTGTCGTTGCTGCGACCGATCCCGGTGACGGCATGGCTGCCGTTGTCGATGATCTTCTTCGGCCTCGGTCCGCGTGCGGCGATCTTCCTGGTGTTTCTCGGCGCGTTCTTTCCGATCCTGCTCAATACGGTGTTCGGCGTACGCTCCGTCGATATCAGGTTGTTCGAAGCCGCGGAGATGCTCGGCTGCAGCGGCGCACAGCAGTTCCGTTCCGTCGTCTTACCGGCAGCGTTGCCGAGCATCTTCAACGGGCTTCGTCTCGGTGCGGGTTTTGCGTGGATCCTGATCGTCGTCGGCGAGATGACCGGCGTGCCCGAAGGGCTCGGCGCCGTCATCATGGATGGCCGCACGCTGTCGCGCACCGATCTCGTGATCACCGGCATGATCATCATCGGCATCACCGGCTTCGTGTCGGATCGCATCCTGCTGATGCTCAGCAACTACTTCCTTCGCTGGAGCCCACAGCATCATGCTTGATCGACCAACCACAATTGCGCCTGATATCCTCGAGGTCAGCGACGTCGGGAAAATCTATCGGGCCTCCAACGGCCCGGTTGAAGCGCTGCGCAGTGTCAATCTCACCATCCGCAAGGGCGAGTTCGTTTGCCTGCTCGGCGCGTCCGGTTGCGGCAAGTCCACCTTGCTGCGCATCGTCGCCGGCTTTGAGACGGCGACGATGGGTTCCGTGACCATGTATGGCTTTCCCGTCGACAAGCCGGGCCCGGATCGCGGCATGGTGTTTCAGGATTACGCGCTGTTTCCGTGGCTGACGGTGCGCGACAATATTGGCTTCGGCCCCAAACATCGCCGTCTCGCCACCAAACTCGTGAGCGAGCTCACCGACAAGTTCATGGCGATGGTCGGATTGACCGCCTTCGCCGATCGCTATCCGCACCAGCTCTCCGGCGGCATGAAACAGCGCGTTGCTATCGCGCGTGTGCTCAGCAACGACACCGACGTGCTGCTGATGGACGAGCCGTTCGGCGCGCTGGATGCGCTGACGCGCAGCAAGCTGCAGGAGGAACTCGTCGAGATCTGGCGCACCACCGGCCTCACGGTGATTTTCGTGACGCATTCGGTCGAGGAAGCCGTGATGCTGGCGGATCGCGTCATCGTGATGTCGGCGGGGCCGGGCCGGATCGATTGCGAAATCGAGGTCGATCTGCCGCGTCCGCGCGATGTCGCATCGCCGGAGTTCAACGCGTTGCGGCGCGAGGTCACGCAGAAGCTCACGAGCCATATCGCCGGCAGTCGGGGCAAGGCGGCAGATTCCTGAATCGGGCTTCAAAATCGCGCGAATAAAATTCTCGCTTGAGGTCGTTGGGGAGGATTTTCACCTGTAGGTCTGAGACCCATCAGTCCCGCTGTCGTTATTTCCGGATACCGCTTGTAACCCCTGCCGAACGGCATTCTCTAGGGTCAGAGAAGCCGAAAGCAATACGATATGGACGCGGTTCCCAGCGTTATCGACAGAGTTAATTTGCTCGTTCCGGGCTTTGCGGAACGTGCGTCGTCGCATGATCGTGCGGCAAGTTTTCCATTCGAGAATTTTCAGGAACTGTCCGAGGCGGGCCTGCTGGCGCTACCGGTGCCAAAGGTGCTGGGCGGCGCGGGCGCCGGGGTGCGCGAGGCTGCGCGCGTCGTGAACGCGGTCGGCAAGGCCGATGCCGCGACCGCGCTTGTATTGGCGATGCACTATATCCACCATCTGGTCATCACGCGGAATGGCAACTGGCCTGCGCATCTGGCGCAGCGCGTGTCGCGCGACGCCGTGAATGGTCTGGCGCTGATCAACGCATTGCGCGTGGAGCCCGATCAGGGATCGCCATCGCGGGGCGGTCTGCCTCAAACCACCGCGAAGCGCACGGCCGAAGGCTGGCGCATGACCGGCCGCAAGATCTATTCGACCGGTGCGCCGATCCTCAAATGGTACACTGTATGGGCGAAGACGGACGAGCCCGACGTACGGGTCGGCGTCTTTCTGGTGCCGGCGGGTCTGCCGGGCACCGAGATCGTCGAGACCTGGGATCACCTCGGTCTGCGCGCCAGCGGCAGCCACGACGTCGTGTTCGACGACGTGCTCATTCCGCTCGACCATGAAGTGGATCTGCGCCGTCCCAGTGATTGGGGTGCGCCGGATGTGTCGCAGGCGACCATCCAGGCTGTGCTGGTGGGCACCGTCTATGACGGCGTTGCACGCGCTGCTCGCGACTGGCTGATCGACTTTCTCAAGACCCGCACGCCATCGAGCCTCGGCGCGCCGCTGGCGACGCTGCCGCGAGCGCAGGAGATTGCCGGCGGTATCGAGGTGAAGCTCGCGGTTAATGCGCGCCTGCTCGACACTTTCGCACGGGACATCGATGACGGTGTTACGCTGACGCCGGTCGAAGCCAACATCCTCAAGCTCACCGTCACCAATAATGCCGTGGCTGTCGTCGAGGACGCGCTGTCGCTGACCAGCAATCACGGACTGACCCGCGCCAATCCGCTGGAGCGGCATTATCGCGATGTGTTGTGTAGCCGCGTGCACACGCCGCAGGACGACAGCACCAAGATTTCCGCCGGCCGCATCGCGCTCGGCATCTGAACAACAGCAGGAAGTGGAGAGCACCATGTCCGTCGAATTCATTGGTTTCATCACCAACAATGACGCATCCGAGACCCGGGTCCGCTCCGGTCCGATCCTCGATCCCGCCTATATCGAAACCGTCGCGAAGGCGCATGAGCTCGCTGGGTTCGACCGCGCGCTGCTCGCCTTCCATTCGACCTCGCCGGACGGCCTGCAGGTCGCCCAGCATGCGCTCGGCGTCACCGAAAAGCTGAAGGTGATGATCGCGCAGCGTCCGGGTTTCACCGCACCGACGGTGCTGGCGCGCCAGCTCGCCACCATCGAGAATTTCCACCATGGCCGCGTCTCGCTGCATGTCATCACCGGCGGCAATGCCAAGGAGCTGCGGCAGGACGGCAATACGCTCGACGACAAGGACGAGCGTTACGCCCGCACCAGCGAATGGCTCGACATCATCAAGCAGGAATGGACGAGCGAGAAACCATTCGACTATGCCGGCAAATACTATCAGGTCGAGGGTGGGTTCTCGCAGGTGAAGCCGACGGTCCCGATCCATGTCTTCGTCGGCGGCGCGTCGGATGCGGCCATCGACGTGTCGGGCAAGCATGCCGACACCTTTGCGCTGTGGGGTGAATCATATGCGCAAGTCCGCGACGTCACCGGCCGCGTGCGGGCCGCTGCTGCCAAGTATGGTCGTCCGGCGCCGCGCTTCAGCCTGTCGGTGCGCCCGATCATCGCCGACACCGAGGAGAAAGCCTGGGCCAAGGCCGACGACATTCTCGCCCGCGCCACCGCGCTGCAGGACAAGACCGGCTATCGCAGGCCTGCCGATGGCCACGCCACCGCCGGTGCGAAGCGTCTGCTGGCGCTGGCTGAACAGGGCACCCGCATCGACAAGCGGCTGTGGACCGAGATGGCGGCGCTCACCGGCGCGAACAGCAACACCACTGCGCTGGTCGGAACGCCCGAGCAGGTCGCCGAAGTGTTCGCCGACTATTACGATCTTGGCGTCAGCCATTTCCTGATCCGCGGATTCGATCCCCTGATCGACGCCATCGATTACGGCCGCGAATTGATCCCACGCACCCGCGAACTGATTGCCGCGCGTGACGCCGCCAAGGGAGTTGTCGCAGCATGAAACGGCTTGTTCTCGCCGCCGGCCTGATCCTCGCGGCGTTTGCCACTTCCGCCCACGCCGAGACCACGCTGATCGTCGGCGACCAGAAGGGCAATGCGCGCGCCGTGATGGAAGCATCCGGCGTGCTGAAGGACGTGCCTTACAAGATCGAGTGGAAGGAGTTCGCGGCGGCAGCGCCGCTGCTGGAGGCGCTCGGTGCGGGCGCGCTCGATAGCGGGCTGGTCGGCGATGCGCCCTTTACGTTTGCCGCGGCGGCCAATGTGCCGGTCAAGGCAATCGGCGCGATCCGGCAGACCGGCGACGGTCTCGCCGTGCTGGTACCGAAGGACTCGACGATCAAGAGCTTCGACGATCTGAAGGGCAAGAAGATCGCCACCGGCCGCGGCTCGATCGGGCATCAGCTCATTCTCGCCGCGCTGGAACAAAAGGGCTGGACGGCGAGCGATGTGCAGATCGTGTTCCTCGCTCCRTCGGATGCCAAGGTCGCTTATACCCGCGGCTCAGTCGATGCGTGGTCGACCTGGGAGCCTTACGTGAGTCAGGAAGAGGTGCTGTTCCAGTCGCGCGTCCTGCTCAATGCCGAGGGCCTGACATCGGGGCTGAGCTTTGTCGTGGCGACGCCGAATGCGATCCGCGACAAGCATGCCGAGCTTGAGGACTATCTCCGCCGTCTCACCGCAGCCCGCGCCTGGGCGCTGAAGAACGCGGAGGCCTACGCGCAGACCTGGGGCAAGCTGATGAACGTGGCGCCGTCGGTGCCGCTGAACTGGCTGACACGCGCAAAAATCCGCATTGCACCGATCGACGATGGCGTCGCCGCGGATGAGCAGAAGACCATCGATCTCTATTTGCGCAGCGGACTGATCAAGCAGAAGCTCGATGCCAATGCGATTGTAGATCGGTCGTTCAACGATGCCATCGGGAAGGGTGCGGGGTTGTAGTCGAGCCTCCTCAGACTCCGACGTCATACGCGGGCTTGACCCGCGTATCCATCTTAGCGACGGAAGATGGATGGCCGGGTCAGGCCCGGCCATGACAACGTTCTTGATTGGCGTCGCAGAACAGACATCCGTAAATCCACGTATTCCCGGTCTCCCTCCGTCGGCCCACCATCGCCCGGCAACGGAGACCAGCGCAGATGCATCACGGCGATATTTCATCCAGCAAGGACGCGGTCGGCGTCGCCGTCGTGAATTACAAGATGCCGCGGCTTCACACGAAGGCCGAGGTGCTCGCCAATGCGCAGAAGATCGCCGATATGATCGTCGGCATGAAGATCGGTCTGCCCGGCATGGATCTGGTGGTGTTCCCGGAATATTCGACCCAGGGCATCATGTACGACTCCAAGGAAATGTACGAGACCGCCTCGATCGTACCCGGCGAGGAAACCGAGATTTTCGCGGAGGCCTGCCGCAAGGCCAAGGTCTGGGGCGTGTTCTCGCTGACCGGCGAGCGGCACGAGCAGCATCCGCACAAGGCGCCGTACAACACGCTGATCCTGATGAACGACAAGGGCGAGATCGTTCAGAAATATCGCAAAATCATGCCATGGGTGCCCATTGAAGGCTGGTATCCCGGCAATTGCACTTATGTGTCGGAGGGGCCGAAGGGACTGAAGATCTCGCTGATCATCTGCGACGACGGCAACTATCCCGAGATCTGGCGCGATTGCGCCATGAAGGGCGCCGAATTGATCGTGCGCTGTCAGGGCTACATGTATCCCGCCAAGGATCAGCAGGTGCTGATGGCCAAGGCGATGGCCTGGGCCAACAATACTTATGTTGCCGTTGCCAATGCCTCAGGCTTCGACGGCGTCTATTCGTATTTCGGCCATTCGGCGATCATCGGTTTCGATGGCCGCACGCTCGGCGAATGCGGCGAGGAAGATTACGGCATTCAATATGCGGCACTGTCGAAATCATTGATCCGCGACGCGCGACGCACCGGGCAGTCGGAGAACCATCTCTTCAAGCTCTTGCATCGCGGCTACACCGGCACGATCAATTCCGGCGAAAGCAACAAAGGCGTCGCGGCGTGTCCGTTCGATTTCTACGCGAACTGGGTCAACAATCCCGACAAGGCGCGGGAGAATGTCGAGGCCTTCACGCGGCCGACGGTCGGTGTCGAGGAATGTCCGATCGAGGGACTGCCACATGAGGGGATGTTGAACGATCGGTAGCCCCAACCTCGTCATTCCGGGGCGGCCGCGCACCTTGCGCGGGCGAACCCGGAATCTGGAAGTGATGAACATGTCGGGATTCCGGGTTCGCGTGCGAAGATGCACGCGCCCCGGAATGACGAGTGGGCTTAAAGCGCCGTCTTGAACGGCGCCACATCGATCCCCGCCGCCTTCAGCCCATCTCGTACATGGCGGCCAAGTTCGACGGCTCCCGGCGTGTCCCCGTGAATACACACGGTGTCCATCTTCATCTTGATCACCTTGCCGGTGATCGAGATGACTTCGCCGGTCTGTGCCATCTTCACCACACGATCAGCAACCATCACCGGATCATGCAGCACCGCACCGGGCTTCTTGCGCGAGACGAGATTGCCGTTGTCCTCATAGGCGCGGTCGGCGAACACTTCATGTGCCAGAGGGAGTCCGGCGGCTTCGCCTGCGGTCACGAGCTTGGAATTCGCCAGCACCACGAAGGTCAGA
This sequence comes from Tardiphaga sp. P4_G1, assembly GCF_056401215.1. Taxonomy (NCBI): domain Bacteria; kingdom Pseudomonadati; phylum Pseudomonadota; class Alphaproteobacteria; order Hyphomicrobiales; family Nitrobacteraceae; genus Tardiphaga; species Tardiphaga sp. P4_G1. The sequence continues at coordinate 506,745 of NZ_JBFUJU010000001.1, read as the reverse complement.
TTTCGGTCGACCGCCTTGATGCCGGCGGCGATGGCGCGGGCAGTCATGTCGTCCTCGCAGGCGACGTTGGAGATCGCGCCATGGGCCTTCACATGGGTGACCTTGTAGCCTTCCATGGCGGCGATCGCCTGCAAGGCGCCGATCTGGTACGCGATCAGGTTCTCGATCTCGAGTGCGGTGAGACCAACGATAGGCCGGCGGCCGAAACCGTGCAGGTCGCGATAGCCGGGATGCGCGCCGATCTTGACGTTGCGCGCCTTGGCGAGCTGCACCGTCTTGCGCATCACATCGGCATCGCCGGCATGATAGCCGCAGGCGATGTTCACGGAGGACGCGAGGTCGATCATCGCGGCGTCGTTGCCCATCTCCCACATGCCGAAGCTTTCGCCGAGGTCGCAGTTCAGATCGATGGTCGCCATGGTCGTGCTCTTTCGTGAGTAGGATTCGAAATCAGTCTTGTGCGTCTGCCGTCTGCGGTGCCTGCCACGTGTTGTCATCGGTTGCACTGACGGCGACACCAGCGACATTGGACGACAGCAGCGCCTTGATGTCCAACATCAGGATGTTGGAATCATGGACACGGCCGGGCAGGCTCTGCAGCAGTTCGGCGAAGGCGCGGTATTCCGCCTGCGCCTCGGCCATGGTGATGGCTTTAAAGCGGAAAGCGCGGCCCGGCTGGGTCTGGCCGAACCGGCCGAGATCCGTCGAGATCACGGTCGCGATTTTCGGATAGCCGCCTGACGTCCCGCGGTCCGGCATCAGCACGATGGGTTGGCCGTTGCCGGGTACCTGGATCGAGCCGTTCACGGTGCCGTCGGAAACGATGTTGTGCCCGTGCAGATGTTTGATGACGGGGCCTTCAAGGCGATAGCCCATACGGTCGCTGGTCGCCGAGATCTTCCACTCGCTGCTGAGGAACAATTCTTTGGCGTCACCGAATTCATCGTCTTGTGGTCCAAGCACCACGCGGATCGGACCTTCGGCCGGCGCAGGCAACTCGATGCGCTTCTCGTTGGCGCTGCTCGCAGCCGCCACCAGCAATTCGTCACCGGCCTGCAGCGGGCGCGGATAGGGACTGCCGAGACCGGCGCGGGCGTTCACGGCCAGGCTGCCGAACATCGGCTCGCCGCGCACGCCGCCTTCGATCGCGAGATAGCCGAAGGTGCCGGCGCGGGCGACGCCGAGATTGAGGCTCTCGCCATCGGCCAGCGTGACGGATGTATTGACGTTGAAGGGCGTGCCCGCGATATCGGCCGGCCGCGTCGCGCCGGTGAGTGCAACACGCACGGCGCCGCCTTTGGCGGTGAAGACTGAATTGAGCGGGCCGAGTTCGATGGTGGCTGCGAACAGCGTGTTGCCGAGCAGGGCATTGGCGGCGGCCATCGCCAGTCGATCGACGGCGCCCGATGGCACCAGGCCATAGCGCTGCGCGCCGAAGCGACCGACATCCTGCACCGACGTGCCGGGACTGACTGATGTGACGATGAGCTTGCTCATGACGCGATCAGCTCCGCGACGAATGCGCCAGCTGCGGCGGCGCGTTCCTGTTCGGCAAAGGTCTTCTCATCGACAGCCGCGAAGGTGATGGCGTCGCCGGGTTCAAGCAGGAAGATGGGATCGCGGCCGAGCTGATAGGTGCGCACGGCGGTCCGTCCGAGCAGATGCCAGCCACTGGGGCCGGCAAGGCATTGCACGCCGGTCTGGATGCCGCCGATGGAGATCGTGCCGGGCGGCGTCAGCAGCCGGGGATTCTGTCGGCGTGACATCTGCATCGAGCTCGGCAGCCCGCTGAGATAGGACCAGCCCGGCGTGAAACCGATCATCGCCACCTTGTAGTCGCCGCCCACATGGCGCGCGACCACTTCGTCCGGCGTGATGTTGAGCGCCTTCGCGACGTCTTCGAGATCGATGCCGTTCTCGCCGCCATAGGCGACCGGGATGCGCCAGCGTCGGGCCGCCTTGGCCTCGGGTAGCGGCTGCAGTGCCAGTTCGGTCAGTTTCTCGCCCAGCGCATCGAAGCCAATCTGCAAGGGATCGTAATGCACCAGCAGGGAGCGATAGGTCGGCACGGTTTCGGCGACGGCAGCAAGGCCGGCCGACGCGACGAGTTTGTCGAGCGCCAGCACCCGGCGGTTGGCTTCCTCGTCGATGGTGCGGCTGAATTCGACGGTGATGGCAGCATCGCCACTGGGGAGGATGCGGGGCGGGGAGAGAGCTGCGACCATGGCCTCACAACGTCAGTATTGGACAATCATGCATAGCGCGTTTTACCAGCGAGTGGAATTCGCAATCTGAAAATAGCCGTGCATCTTCAATAAATTAATACGCATGTTGGCGATAAGCCGTACTGATCGCAGAGGTTTCATCACATTGCATGGCGCTTTGAAGCAGCAGCCCTTGACGCGCTGGCATTCCACCGCAAGATGCGCCGCCGTAAGCCCAACGTCCTGCACCCTCTGACCTGAAGAGCCCTGCGTATGTCCCTGACACCCGAAGCCATTGCCACCCTGTCGAAGGTCACCACCGCGACCATCACCACCGTTCTCCTGAAGAAGGGCCTGCGCAATGTCTGGCTGCGCGGCGCCAAGCCGCTGCGCCCGGGTCAGCCCCGTCTCGTCGGTCCGGCCTTTACCCTCCGTTTTGTGCCGGCGCGCGAGGATCTCGCCACCCCGGAATCGTGGTCGTCGCCGATCTCGACCCGCACCGCCATTGAAGCGATGCCGGAAGGCTGTATCGCCGTGGTTGACGCCATGGGCATCACCGATGCCGGCATCTTCGGCGACATCCTCTGCGCCCGTATGCAGAAGCGCGGCGTCGCTGCACTGATCACCGACGGCGTGGTGCGTGACATCGAAGGCGTGCTCGGCACCAATCTGCCGGTCTGGTGCGACGGCTATGCCGCTCCGCCGTCAGTTGCCGGCCTGACCTTTGTCGGCTGGGGTGAACCGATCGGCTGCGGCGGCGTTGCCATTTTCCCGGACGACGTCATCGTCGCCGACCAGGACGGCGCTGTCGTGATCCCGAAGGCCTTCCTCGATCTCATCCTCGCCGAAGGCGCAGAGCAGGAGCGCATGGAAGCCTGGATCGTCAACGAGGTGAACAACGGCGCCACGCTGCCCGGCCTGTATCCGATGAATGCCGAGACCAAGGCGCGCTACGCCGCGTCGAAGAAGTAATCAACCAACTCAATACCCTCATCCTGAGGAGCGGCCGCTTGGCCGCGTCTCGAAGGGTGAGGGAGTGTTCATCCCTCATGGTTCGAGACGGCGCTGCGCGCCTCCTCGCCATGAGGGCCAGAGATTGGAGACCGTGCCATGAAGCTTTTTCCAGCAGGTTCGCGCCCGACCAAAAGGGCGCCAGAGGAATACTTCACGGGCACGGTCTGGCAGGATCCGGTCATTGTCGCGGAAGCGCCGGCGCGGCTTGTGACATTCCGCGTCAGCTTTGAGCCCGGCGCACGCACCGCCTGGCATACCCATCCGTTCGGGCAGACGCTCTATGTCATCGCGGGCGTCGGGCGCTTCCAGACCGAAGGTCAGCCAGTCGTCGAGATCAAGCCGGGCGACACCATCTGGATTCCGCCGGGCGAGAAGCATTGGCACGGCGCGGCGCCGACCACCGGCATGACCCATATCGCCATGCAGGAAGCGCTCGACGGCAAGACTGCGGACTGGATGGAAAAGGTCAGCGACGAACAATATGCGAAGCCGGTCGGCTAGGACGGCCAAGGCATCGCCGGGTGCGGGGACGAGCGCTGGGTTCAAAAGTCTAGCGGTGCATTGTCCACCACCTCTTTCATGACGAAAAAGGTCCGGGTCTGACGGACGCCGGGCAGTGCGATGAGCTGCGTGCCGTGGATACGATTAAAATCGGCCATGTCACCGACGCGGATTTTTAGAAAATAGTCGAAGTCGCCGGCGACCAGGTGGCAATCGAGAACGAATTTCAGTTTGGCCACCGCCTTTTCAAACACTGAAAAGCTTTCCGGCGTCGAGCGATCGAGCACGACACCGACCATGACCAGCGCGCCGCGGTTGACCTTCTCGGGCGCAATAATGGCGCGTGTATTCCTGATGTAGCCCTCGTCAAACAGCTGCTGCGTGCGGCGATGACAGGTGGCGGGACTGACATTCACCTTAGCCGCCAGATCGGCATTGCTCAGACGCCCGTCTTTCTGCAGCAAATGCAACATGCGAAGTCCGATTTTATCCAGATTTTCTGCCATGAAAGAATCTTCCGAATTTTTGGAATTTAATGCGTCTTACGTCCAGTTTAGATGGATATGGTACGATATATAGCAGAACACAACCATATCTTTGAAAGCACCTTCCGCACCGATAATGCTAGCTGTACCGCCAGTTTTCACGACAACAGGTGTCACATGCTCGAAGGCTTCGAACGCTATCCGCTCACCTTTGGACCCACCTATATCGAGAAGCTAGAGAAGCTCTCGGCCCATCTCGGCGGTAAGGTCGAACTCTACGCCAAGCGCGAGGACTGCAATTCCGGGCTGGCCTATGGCGGCAACAAGCTGCGCAAGCTCGAATACATCATCCCCGATGCCATCGCGTCGAACGCCGATACGCTGGTATCGATCGGCGGCGTGCAATCCAATCATACACGCATGGTTGCGGCCGTTGCGGCCAAGATCGGTATGAAGTGCCGGCTGGTGCAGGAGAGCTGGGTGCCGCATGAGGATGCCGTCTACGACCGTGTCGGCAATATCATGCTCAGCCGGATCATGGGCGCGGATGTGCAGCTCGTCGACGAAGGCTTTGACATCGGCATCCGCCATAGCTGGGAAGAGGCGATCGAGGATGTGAAGGCAAAGGGCGGCAAACCCTACGCCATTCCGGCCGGTGCCTCCGTGCACAAATTCGGTGGGCTCGGCTATGTCGGCTTTGCCGAAGAAGTCCGGGCGCAGGAGAAGGAACTCGGCTTCGCGTTCGACTACATCGTCGTTTGCACGGTTACAGGTTCTACCCATGCAGGCATGCTGGTAGGTTTCGCCAAGGACGATCGTCAGCGCAGGGTCATTGGTATCGACGCATCTTTCACACCGGCTCAGACCAAGGCGCAGGTACTTGAGATCGCGCAGAACACCGCCAAGCTGGTCAAATTAGGCAAAGACCTCGTCGAGGATGATGTGGTGCTGATCGAGGACTACGCCTATCCCGTCTATGGCGTGCCATCGGAAGAGACCAAGGACGCCATCCGTCTCTGCGCGCGCCTCGAGGGCATGATCACCGACCCTGTCTATGAAGGGAAATCGATGCAGGGCATGATCGACCTCGTGCAGAAGGGGTACTTCCCTGAAGGATCCAAGGTGCTCTATGCACATCTCGGCGGCGCGCCCGCGCTGAATGGATACGGTTACGCGTTCCGTAATGGCTAGAGGCCGTCACATCGCGTGCGCCGGCTTTGCGGCCGATGCGCCGATTACCTCCGGTCACTCGAACCAGCGGTTGACGGTCGCACGGAAACTGCCGTCTTCCTGCATGATGTGCAGCCACTGATCGACGAAGGCCTTCAGCGCCACATCGCGCTGGAGCCAATAGGCCTTCTCGGCAAAATCGAACGGCGTGTCGGGGTGCACAGCGCAGAGCACGCCGTGATGCAGCTTCTGCTGATAGCGGGTCTCTGACGCATCGGTCATCATCAGGTCGGCACGGCCTTGTGCGATCTCGTCGAAGATACGGGTATTGTCGTTGAAGACGGTGATCTCGGCTGACTTGATATGCGTCCGTGCAAAGCGCTCATTGGTGCCGCCCGGATTCACGATCACCTTGATACCAGGCCGATCAATCTCAGCGAGCGTGCCGAATTTCCCTGCATCGGTGCAGCGCGCGATCGGCGTCTTGCCCTCGCGCATGATCGGGATCGAGAACACACCCTTCTTCTGCCGGTCGAGGGTGATCGACACGCCGCCCATCACCATGTCGAACTGGTCTGCCGCAAAGTCCGCTGACAGTTTTGGCCAGCTGGTCTTCACATAGTCGACCTTGACGCCGAGTGCTTTTCCGAGCGCCTCTGCCATCTCGACGTCGAAGCCCTTGAACGATGTCGTGACAGGATCGAACGCGCTGAACGGCATGTAGTCGCCGGTCAATCCAACGCGGAGCGTCCCCCGGGCAATGATATCGTCGAGGCGGGACGGTGAGGGCGCAGGGGCCGGCGTCTGTGCATGCAAGGGCGCGGCAAGCAGCAGGCAGGCCGCAAGCCAGGCGGCGGTGATCCGGATCATGACGTCTCCCCGTTTGTATCGCGAAGCGCACTGTTCAGGGGCGCACCGCGTTACGATCAGCTTACAGGGGATGTTGGACCTTTCAATCGATGAGCAGCGTCGGCTGGGATCAGTTCACCCGCGTCCAGGTCTGTCCGCCGCAGAACATGCCGCCGAAGGCACAGCCCTGAACACGCAGCGTGTCGCTGCCCTTCAGAGCGATGGTCGATTCGTAGGTGCTGCCGCTGTTCGGATCGAAGATCTTTCCCGCCCATTTGTTGTTGCCGGGCTTCATGTTGATCAGCACTTTCTCCCCATTGGCCTCGGTTTTGGCATTCATCGAATAGCCGCACAGATTGGCGCCGCATTGTTCGATGCGAACCTTGCCTTCCTTCTTCTCGGTCATCCAGATGCCGAGCGGCGTTGCCGCCGCGGCAGGCGTAACCGGTGTGGGCGCATCCTGCTTGTTGACTGGATCTGTGGGCGGTGCGTTGGCGATGACCGTAGAGGGCGCAGATTTCTCGGCAGGCGCGGGAGCCGGGGCAGGCTGCGGGGCTACTGCGACGGATGGCGTGACAGGAGTCGCCGGAGCTGCCGCCTCCTTTGGGGCGACAACGGGCTTCTGCGTCTCCACAGGCTTGGCCGTCTGTTCGGATCGCGGAGTGTTGGGGGCCTGCTCGCGCGTCTCGCGGTCACGCTCGCGCTTGCTGCGCTTGGTGCCATATTCGTAGACGCCGGGAATGGACACCGAGATGCAGTCCGTCGAATTGCAGTCGCTTGGCGCTTCGATGGTAATGGTGCGGCCACCGATGTCGAATGAGTAGCTGTCGCCAGCCTGAGCGGCGGTGCTGGTCAGCAGGATGGCGGCGAGGGCGAAGAGCGGCTTCATGTGTCCTCCAAGGCGGTTGAAATCCTGCCCCTGAACAGCGCCGCGGATGCGCCTGAACACTGTGATCCGCGTCACTCAGGGGGAATTGCAATTGCTTTGGTGTGTGGCGCCGACTGAAGAAGTGGTTCAATCATGCGCCGGACATATGCCGTTTCAGGCAGCCTGACAGGCCCCAACGCCGCCACTGGACGGCGGCGTCGACTGAAGTCTGGCTTTCGTCAGTAGTCGCTGTAGCGCGAGACGTTGCTGCCCACGGTCATCTGGCTCTTCAGCGTCTCGAAACGATCGCGGGCGGCGCGCTCGCGCCCATCGATGAAATCGATGATTTCGTCACGCGGCATCGGGCCTGACGAAATCGGCCGTGAACTGCCGATGGTTTCATCGACGAAATACTGGCCGTCGTCGTCGCGGCGTGCGGTCCAGCGAAAGCGGATGGCATCGAGCGGACCTGGACCGAGACGAGAGTAACCATCGACCTCGAGGGCCTCTGGAACCGTGGAGGGCGACTCGTGTTCGACGAGCGGCGCTTCGGGTTCGGCGGCGACCATGACGGATACAGTCTCGGTGACCACGGTTTCAGTGACGACGGTAATCGAAGCGGGCTCGGCGTCGCCGTGTTCGGCCACTTGCGATTCCGCTTCCTTGCGGTCGAGAATGCTCGCAATGGCCGCGAGGGCGTGATCGGTCGGATCGTTCTGGGTCATCGAAATGCGCCTCCCCGTAATTACGCAACGTCCACATATCGCCGATAATCTAATCGGCTGTGGTTTCATTTTGGTAATCGCTGTGGCTGTTTTTAGGCAGAGATCGGCGGGCGCCTGTCTTTCCAGGGCCGGATCTGCTCGAGTTGCCCGGCCAGACGGAACAGCATGGCCTCGTCGCCGAAATGCGCCGTGAACATCATACCGATCGGCAGACCTTTGCTGCTCCAGGCCAGGGGCACCGACATGGATGGCTGGCCGGTCATATTGGCCATACTGGTGCCTGGCATGTAGCGGCGCAGCAAAGGCGCCACATGGCCGAGATCGTCCGACATCGTATCGATCTCGCCGATCCTGATCGGCGGCGTGCAGAGCGTCGGGGACAGGAAGATATCGCAGCCGGTAAAGAATTCGGTGACGCTGCGGGAGACCTGGAATGCGTTCTGCAGTGCTGTCACGTAGTCGACTGCGCTTGCCTTGCGGGCATTGTGCGCGCTGCCGAGTGTGAGTTTCTCGAAATCATCCGAGGTCATCGGGCGGCCGAACTTCTTCTCCGCGAACTGCACGGTCACCGCTGTATTGGCCGACACGATCGCCGCAATCACTTGCGCAGGGTCCAGCGGCAACACCGGCGCGCGTTCTTCGACATGATGCGCCTGTGCTTCGAGCAACCTGGCGACATCGCGGACGGCAGCGGCGACTTCTGGATCGATCGCATCGCCATAGGGCGACTTGTCGGTGAAGAAGATGCGCAGCCTGCCGGGACCACGACTGACTTCATCGAGGAAGGGACGTTCCGGTGCGGGCGCCATATAGGGGCTGGTCAGTTCGGGTCCGTGAACAGCATCAAGCATCGCGGCGCTGTCGCGTACGCTGATGCTGACGACGTGGCCGCAGGAAAAGCCGCCCCAGCCTTCGGCCTTGTCAGGACCCGTCGGATTGCGCGCGCGGGTCGGCTTCAGACCGAACACGCCGCAGGCCGAGGCGGGAATACGGATCGAACCGCCGCCGTCGCTGGCATGGGCGACTGGCAGGATGCGCGCAGCCACGGCAGCGGCTGCGCCGCCGGACGAGCCGCCTGATGCGTGATCGGTATTCCAGGGATTGCGCGTCGGTCCGTGCAGCCGGCACTCGGTCGTCGGCATCAGCCCGAATTCGGGGCTCGCGCTCTTGCCGAATATCGTCAGGCCGGCCTTGAGAAAGCGCTGGGCGAGGGTGCCGGTGTGATCGGCGACGAAGTCCTTGTAGACACTCGCCCCGAAGGTCGTACGCGTGCCGTCGAGGAGTTCGAGATCCTTCAGCAGGAATGGCACACCGGTGAACGGCCCGTCGGGCAACCCCTCGTCGATCTGGCGCTGCGCATAGTCCTCATGGCGCACCACGACAGCGTTGATCCGGGGATTGACGCGCTCGGTGCGCGCCACCGCTTCATCGAGCAGTTCGCGCGGGCTGACCTGCTTGCTACGCACCAGCCCGGCAAGGTCGAGCGCGTCGTGATCGCCGTATTCCTTGAATGCCATCGCGGGGTACTCTGGTGAGGACTGCGGACGTGCTAGCGCGGATCAATCATCCGCGCCAGCTATCGCCGGTTCAGCCGAACACGTCCGCGTTGACGGCATTTTGCTTGATCGGCTCGCCGTCGAGCACGCTGAGCATGTTGCGCGCGGTCTGCGCGCCCATGCGGTCGAGTGCCTCGCGGGTCACGCCGGCGACATGCGGCGCGATGATCACGTTCGGCAGTTCGAACAGCGCGTGACCGAGCGGCGGCGGTTCGGCTTCGAACACGTCGAGGCCGGCGCCGGCGAGCTTGCCCGACACCAGCGCGTCATGCAGCGCGGCTTCGACGATGATGCCGCCACGCGCGGTGTTGATGAGATAGGCCGACGGCTTCATGCGGGCGATCCGCGCAGCGTTGAACAGGCCGGTCGTCTCCGGAGTCTTCGGGCAATGCAGGCTGACAAAGTCGGCGCGCGGCAGGGCCGCGTCGAGATCGCTGACAGGCTCGCAGCCGGCAGCCTTGATTGTATCGGCCGAGACATAGGGGTCATAGACCAGCACGTTCATTTCCATCGCCTGGCAGCGCTTGGCGGTGCGGGTGCCAATGCGGCCGAAGCCGACCACCAGCACGGTCTTGCCGAACAGGTCGAATGGCAGCGCTCCGAAACGCGACGCCCATTTGCCTTCCTTGACCATGGCATGCAGTTCGACTGCGCGCTTGGCGAGCGTCAGCATCATGAACAGCGCCTGTTCCGCAACCGAGGGCGAGTTGGCGGTGCCAGCAATCATCAGCGGCACCTTGCGCTTGGACAGCGCGGGCACATCGACCGCGTCGTAGCCGACGCCGATGCGCGCCACCACCTTCATGTCCTTGCAGGCTTCGAGTTCGGGCTCGCCGAACCGCGTGGCGCCGAGTGCGGTGCCGTGCACCGGTGCGTGTTGCTCAATCAGCTTGATGTAGTCGGCAGCGGAAATGAGATTGCTGAACTTGACCACTTCGATGTCATCGCGTGCATTGAACAGGTCCATTCCCTGGGTCGACATCGACTCGGTGATCAGAAGTTTCTTCTTGTTGGTCGCCATTTCCACCCCTTGAAGCATTCTACGTTGTTGCGCGCCCGCCAGGGGCCACGCGGGCGTTATCTAACAGGCTTGGCTCGATGAGGTCTACCATTGGCGGAGACGTGGCGTGTGGACTTGGCCGTGTTGAAGCCACTATGGTTGCTGATGATCACAAGTGATTTGCTGCGCCGCGAAATTGCGGTGAGGAGACGATGATGACCAGAATGAATTTGCCCAAGCGCACGCATCGACCACTGCGCCATGTGCTGTGCGTCGCCGCCGTTCTGCTGCTCGGAAATTCCGCAGCGGTCCATGCGCAGGGGCTGGTGCAGGGCGTGCAGCAGGGTGCAAGAGACGGCAATCGTGCGGCCGGGCCGATTGGCGGTGTTTTGGGTGGTGCGATCGGCGGCGTCGTGGGCGTTGTCGGCGGCGTACTGGGCGTGCCCTCGAACAATGTTCGCGGTCCCGTGGGCGGGCAGTCGAGCGCCAAACAAACCAAGGCCGCCAAGAAGGGCAAGAAGGGCGCTCAACCCGCGGCGGAGCCGGAACTGACCGCCGAGCAGATCGTCGCGAGTAGCGACGCCAACACTAGCCGTATCAAGACGTCGCTCAACCTGACGCCGGAGCAGGAAAAGAACTGGGCCGGTTTTAGCAACGCCATGCATACGCTCGGCAATAACGGCGCGGAGCGTCTGAAACTGCGTATCGCCCGCGCCAAGCGCGATCCGCCGGATGACATCATCGAGCAGATGCGCAACGAGGCTCAGTTCCTCAACGACCGGGCCGTCGATCAGCGCGCCGTTGCCGATGCCGCGGAGCCGCTATTCGCCACGCTGGATGACAAGCAGAAGGCGCTGTTCATTCAGGAGATGGTTGGCCTCAGCCGCGAGCGCGGTCTCGACTAATCGCCGCAGAGAGGAACCTCTTGGCCACGGGGACGTTTTTCCTTCATCAGATGAAGGAGACGATCATGGCCGAGAAATTCGATCCCGCACCCCACGATAAATACGCTGTTGGCGTGAAGGAGGCAGCGCGTGCTGATCGCAAAACGTCTGAGGAACTCAAGACCGGCCTGAAGGACAGTTTCCCGGCTTCGGATCCTGTGAGTGTGACGCAGCCTGACCGGTCGAAACACGATAACGACGACGGCTCATCGCTCTGGAACAAGATCACGGGCGTCTTCAAATCCTGACGGCGCGTGCGCTGTTGTAGTAATTAGTTAACCACGTGCGCTGCACAATCACATCGGGCTTTGACTGATGATGGAGGCTGGCGTTGGCGACCGTGTTCTCTGACAGTGATCTTGAAGCAGCCGATATCCCTGCGGCTTCACGGCGGGGCGATATCTTCACCATCCACGCGACGCGCAATGATCAGAGCATGGTGACGCACCGGATCATTCCGGACGTCGCCGTCGCGCAGGCCCGGACGCTCAACGATGCGGGGTGGCGGGTCAGTATCTCCGGTCTCGGTGGCCGCCAATTCTCGCCATCGGAATTTCATCAGTTGCTGACGTTCAAACGGATCGGCTGACGATCCCGAACTTGGAACCCCGCCGGTAACACGAGCGGGGTTTTTTGCACGTGCGAACATGGTAGGTTCGCGCCGAAGAATCCTCCTAATTCACATAAGGTAATTGGCCTAAGTCGATGAGAAAAATGGCATTCGCGATCTTGGCTCTTGCCTGCATCGCTGCGCAGTCTCCCCTACATGCAGCGTCGTCCCGGACCGATCAGATGCTCAAACTGTCGCCGGAAACTCGTCTGGAGCAGCGTTGCGATGCGCGTGCGATGGGCTCCGTGGGCCGCGAGCACAAGGGATACAAGCCGGACGAGTTCGTTGCCTACGCATTTGCCGATCCGGTCATTCGAGGCAACCAGATCAAAGCGCCGGGCGGTGCCATCCGCAGCGGGGGCAAGTGGTACAGGCTGTCCTATGTCTGCGAGACCACTCCTGACGGGCTCGACGTCAAATCCTTTGCCTATCAGCTTGGCACCGAGGTGCCGCGTAGCGAATGGGACGAACACTATCTCGTGCCACGCTGACTGCTGATAGGGATTGCGGCCGGGCTCAGGATCATGGCTGAGCTACAGGGTTCACCATGACCGGCGATTTGAAAAAGCGTGACGAGATCTCGTTGAGCAATTCCGTGCTCTGCATTGTTTCCAGGTTCGAGCGCGCACACAGCAACGCTTTGACGGGCGGCAGGTGTGGCAGATAATATTCCTGCGCCCAGACAAGTGCAGGCGGAATCATCCGCTTCGGAATCGCGGTGAAGCCGATGCCGCTTTCCACAGCCGCCAACTTGGCGTGATAATCGGGACTGTTGAATACGATCTTGTAGGACAGGCCGTGGCGCGTCAGCGTCCGGATCATCAGATCGTCGCCCGGCCAGGTCAGAATCGGGATCGGTGCGCCCGGACTGAGGACGAAGTCCTTTGCGCGCACCCACACGAACTCCTCATCGGCTTCGTTGACGATCAGGTGCGATATCTCGCTGCTCATTTCCGGATTTTCGAGAATGTACGCGATATCGATATAGCCGTCGATCAGGCCTTTGGTGATGCCCACCGAGTTGTCAGTGTGAATGACCAGATCGGCCAGACTTTGGGAGGTCTGATGGCTGAAGAAATCCTGGACGAACAGTGTGCTCAATCCAAACCGGATCGGCTGCGGAAGATTGGCCACGCCGCCAATCCGCAACATCTGGTCGTTGGCTTCCAGAATCCGTCTGGCCTGATGCAGCACCAGCTTGCCGAGCTGGGTAGCCGTCGTGCCGTTGACCGTTTTGGTGAAGAGGTTGCCTCCCACCATGGTCTGAATGCGCTTGATTTGGGAACTGACAGCGGGTTGGCTCAGGCCCAGCCGTTCGGCGGCCTTGGTCAGGCTGCCGGTTTCCGCGATCGCCACCACGGTGCGAACGATCTCGATGGGGATATTGAGCGGCTGATATCGCTTGTGCATTGCGACATTCCAGGGTCGTCGAGCAGATCGATCCATCAACATCTATAGTTGTGTGATGATGAACCGCAATCGAAGAATTTAGATATACTCTAAACTGCGTGAAAAGACGTATCGCGTGGAACCCGCAATCTGGATAATCCTGCCGGAACAAGGTAGCTCAATACGGCGGCGATTCCTTAAGGGCGCAGAGATTCTTTTAAGCAATTACAGGTTGTCTATTTCGGCGCTCGGCATGCGTGAAAACGCGATAGTCTGGGCAGGCTGTCATCGGTTTTCGGAGACTGCAGATGTCCGGCACCCGCAGAGTTCATCTGAACGATAACATTCGCACCGAACATCTGAAATGTTCGGGCTGCAGGACCCAAGTTTATCTGATCAAGATCGAGACGGACGAAGAGGGCGGTGAAATTCGCACCTTTGGCTGTCCACATTGTGCCACGTCGAAATCGCTGCGTTTGGCGCCGCGCCGGCAACACCTCAAGCCCGCTGAACTCGTTGCGGACCAGGTCGTCTGCTGATCGAACGACTACAGTCGATCGACGCGCAAAAAGAATGCCCAGATGATGGACAGGACGGCGGCGATGACAAGCCATGACGGGTTCATGCAGAATATGTCGCCGTAGTGGCACACCTGCATCGCCCATCTGCTGTTGTTGATACTCGCTGCGTAAAACACACCGGCAGCGACCGTCAGAATGCTCGCGATCATGAACATGGGACGCTCCAATAATATTGGCGCCACACTGTTCTGCATTCTTGAAGCAGCCGTGAATCGAATCGATGAAAGTCGGGGGCTTTGCGCATTTTTGATACGCGCACTCCAGCCCGATACCGTCGCGGATCCGCTTGAGGCTTTGTTAACCGCGAGTCGCCCAAAGTTCCCGATGGGGACATTGCGACGTTGGGGAGGCCCGATTTGGCCAAATACGAAACGACGAAATACGCGCAGATGCGCCGCTGCCGGATGGCGCATCTTCATGGCGAGTTGATCGACGAGCGATTCAGCGACGATGCCGACAGCGTTTTCGTCAACGGCTATGTTCACGCCGTTCGTCCGGATCTGACCTGCTGGCCACTGCGCTGGACGATCACCGTGGAGCCGTATCCGGTCGAAAGCCGCGTCTTAGCGATGACCGGCTGACCGGCGCACGCATCTCCAAACAAAAGGCCCTCGCTAGCGAGGGCCTTTTGTTTGGAGATCTTTGCAGCGATCAGTAGCGTGCGACCGACGGGCCGCCGAAATGATAGTTCAATCCGCCGCGTACCGTATTGGTCTTCAGGTCGATATCGTGGGCAATGATACCGGTTGCGGCGCCTGGCCCGGTGAAGGTCGGAGCCGAGACCGATTGCTTGCCGAAATCGGTATGGAGATATTCGACCTTCGCCGACCAGTTTTTGGTGAACGCGTGTTCGATACCGGCACCGATGGTCCAGCCTGCCACGGTCTTTGACAGTGACGCGGTTTCGTTCTGGCCAGTCGTGTCGGTTAGCGAGGAGGCGAAATTCAACTCGGTGAGCGCGAGGCCGCCGGTTGCGTAGAAAAGCGTACGATCGACCGTGTAACCAACGCGCGGGCGCAGCGTGACCAGCCAATCACTCGTTACGGAATTTGTGGTGGTGAACGAACCGCCAGCCGGGAAAGGCGCGGTGAAACCGCGCGACTGCTTCAGGCCGAAATAGTTCGCGTCGGCTTCGACGCCAAACAACCAGCGGTCCACCTGATGATTGTAGCCGACCTGACCGCCGCCGGTGAAGCCATCGGGATTGAGCCGCGGCGAGGCAGCCGCAATCGCCTGTTGGTTTGCGATCGGCGCGGTGCCGTTGACGAAAGCATTGGAGACGTTGCTCTGGCCCCAGGAACCACCGGCGTTGCCGCCGACATACCAACCGCCCCAGCTATAGCCTGCTTCGGTCGTCGCGGGCGTCTTGGTCCAGACGCGCGACTGCAGGTCGGCAGCAGCGGCATTCACCGCGCCCGACGCTGCGATGATCGCGGCCAGCCAAAGCGTTCGCATCCAGGACCTTCCATCGCTCTGAAGATATTGAGCGAATTCGACACAAGCTTTAGCTGGAAACGCTGACCTTGGCTGTCACCGGGGGGCAACAGAAGCAGAACAATACCTGAGTACGGCAGCAAAAAGCCCGGCCGTTGGGCGGCCGGGCTTTCCGTAACTTGATGTGATCAGTAGGCGCAGACGTTGACCGTCCGGACGCGCGGCCCACGGCGCGTTTCCACCACCCGGCGCTGCAGGCAGCCGTCGGTCAGGCCGCCGACATAGAAGGTGGGCCCGCCATAGAAGGCGTGGTGACCGTAGCCACCCCATCCACCGTGCCAGCCACCGACATGCCAGCTATGGGCCGATGCAGCGCTGGGGGCGAGGGCGGCTGCACCGAGCGAGGCTGCAGCGATCAGTCCGAGGGTTACTTTGCGAAACATAGATCTTCTCCATTGGGTGGGCGCGCGAGCGCTTTGCTGTGTCCCTGCCCATCAGTCGCTGCCCTCGTCGGGCGCGTTCAAAGCGGTTCTGGAGAATCGTGTTTCAGTCTTGTTTCGTCGGAGACAGCTTTCATCGAAGCCGTGTCTCTCGATCAGGGCAGCGCAGTGGCTGCAGGCGCACCGACTAGCCGAGTTGCGAGATGGCTGAGCGGCGGTGTCGCGAAATCGTCGCGCGCTTAGAAGCGGGCGCGGTAACCGTCATAGGCGTGAGCTGCCAGAATGCCGGCGCTGAGAAATCCGAAGAGTGCAGTGACGGTCTCAATCATCGTGGTAGTCCTTATTCCCCCGCGAACTACAGACGGCACAGGGGGCCGCACAGTCAAAGAGATTCGCGGTCGGCTTTTCATTCGGAGCTGTAGTGATGCGTCGTTGCAACATTTTACGCGGTTGCGAGGAGCGATCGCGGCGCAACGGCGATGACAATGCGGCGCCGGCGAGGCGACGCCAGCCCGGCGCAGGGTTAACGGGCGCTGAAGGCACATCTGCGCGGGCATGATGAGGCGACATGGGGGATGACCGAGTCGCAGCAGTTCACCTCAGTGGATTTTTTGCTTACATACGCTTCAAGGAATCGCGCCGGTTGTCTCGCTCCCCGAGCCGCAGGATCGGACGTCGCAAGTGAGGATCTCCAGTGGCCGATACGTTCAACAACGAGATCAATGTCGGGCCGCCCCCTGTACCGCTGCGCAAGCGCAGGTCGTTCGGCCCGTTCGGAGTCGTCGCCGTGCTGTTGATCCTCGCTGGCGGCGGTGGATATCTCTGGCTGAACTACCACGACGCACTGACTGACATGGCACAGGCGGTGACAGGAAGCACTGGCCCCAGAGAGAGCGCCCCGGTGTTGGCGAGCGCGGCGGAGGGCAGCGTCAGCGCGACTGATTTCGCGGCGTTCCAGCAGCAGACCGGAAGCTCGATCCAGGCTGCTACCGAACTGCTGACGGCGCAGCAGACGGAGTTGAAGCGCCTGTCCGATCAGATCCAGGGCCTCACGACCCAGGTCGTTGGACTAACCGCCAAGATCGATACGCTGCAGGGTAGGGGCGTTCTCGCAGCTCCGGCTCCAGCCGCTGCGGCGCCAGCGCCCATGGCCGCAGCTCCGGCTGCGCCAGTGGCCGCGCGCCCGGCACCCACGGCGCCGCGCAAGCGCCCCGCCGATCGTCCCGCTGGTGCCATCTCGGTCGGCGGCGCTCCGCTCCCGGCGGCAGCACAGCCGCCGCGGTAATCCCTCAGGCGGCCTAACGTGTCTGGGGCTGTCGTGTTTTTTTGGGCGGCCTGTGGCGGCTGAGATCGGGCGGCCCGCCGATGACCTTGGTCTTCAGGAATTCGCATTTCGGGCAGGTGAAGGTGCACTTGTCGCCGCCGCCGGGATCCGGCTCGCTTCGCAGCAACGCCATTCGCGCCCGGCACATCGCGCAGCGCGGCGGCTTGAGAGCGCCAAGTGTTTCAGCGGGCGTCGTTGGCTCGGATTGATCGATCATGTCGTCCGACAGAGGATGATGCGGCAAATGGCGGAAAGGGTGGGATTCGAACCCACGGTACCCTTGCAGGCACGGCGGTTTTCAAGACCGCTGCCTTAAACCACTCGGCCACCTTTCCGTCGTGGGACAGCGCTTAGCAAAGCGGCCTGCCGAGGGAAAGAGAGGATTGCGCCGGGGCAGCTGTCCGGGGCTGAAATCATCTAACACGGGGATTCCCTTGGGCCGGTCGGTGCCGGGCGCCGGGCGTGCTAAGCAAAGCCTGACGATTCTGAGGACGGAGACCATCATGGCAAACCCGACACCGCGCGCCGACGCCTTGCGTGCGATGCGCGAGGCCAAATTCGAAGCCGCGCAGCGGCTGATCAAGGAGGCCGGCAAGGCCGCCGCGCCCGCGGAGAGCAAGCCTGCGCCTGCGGCGAAGAAGGTGGCTGCCGCGAAGCCTGCCGGGGAGCCGGCTGTCGAGGTTCTGGCGGTCGAGACGCAGGGTTCAGGGCCTCAGACTGCGGACGTGCCGCCGGTCGAAGCTCCGGTTGCCGAAGCCAAACCTGCAAAGATCAAAGCACCTAAAGGAAAGCCGGCCAAGGCAGAGGCGGCCAAGGGCGCTGCCAAAAAGACCGCTACCAAAAAGAGTTCCGCCAAGAAGGGCTAGCGGCCAGCGGCATTCCGCCCGGAATGCAGGGCGGACCGAGCCTAGATTTCGCCTGAGATCGCGCCTATATCTGGTTCGTCGCAAGACGATGGCGCTGAACCTCTCAATGGACTGCGGGCAGACCCGGGGGCAGTACCCGGCGCCTCCACCTCAGCAGCTCGCGATCTCACCCAGGTGAGGTCGATTTCGCCGGACGGTGAAATGCACGGGCTGCTCAGGCGGGGGCGAAACAGGATCGATGGCCGCGAAGAAGTTGTGAATTGTGCTCGGCATGATACCGCCGTTATCGGGTCAAAACCTAAATGCAAACGATAACGTTCGCATGAACGAAGTGCGCCTCGCGGCGTAACCGTTCGGGGTAGGTCCACCTTGCAACAGAACGGCCATGGCCGCGTCAACCTTCGGGTTGGCGCGGCTTTTAATTTGCAGAGTGCTTTTAGTTTACGGTGTCGGAGAATGGCGCTTCCGTGCGCTCAGTGCCTGGTCTTGCCTGTCTGCAAGAACGGCTGCCGCGCATTTTCATGTTTCTGATAGAGTTCGAGCCAGCGCCGGTCTTCGGCGTGGGCCCATTGTTCGAGCGAGATCCCAGGCGGGCGGCCGTGACCGATGGTGCCGTCAAGGCGGGTGAATTCCGCAGTCTCTTCCACGGTCAGCCCGATCAGCACCCGGATGCCCTGGTCATTCAACTCATAGCTGTCGTCATCGTCGATCATGCCGGCAATTGAGCAAGGCTGCAGGTGCGGTCAATGCAATTACCGGTTTAACCTAACCAATCAACCTTACCGGCAGCATGTGCGTCTGATCGTCGGTAGGCATCCATCGTCACGATGCGATGGTGCCCCGCTTGGCTGCCAGCTCACTCCGCGTCATTACGAAGCGCCGCGCGCCGAGGCTATGCTTGCCGTGGACGCACAAATTATAGCCGAAGCCACGACGCAATTTTAACAGAATGCATGCTCACATTCAGTGTCGTTCGGTCGATGCAATGGAGCAGGCAATGGCACGCAATTTCGGCGTTCCCCGACAGTTCCGCCCGCGGGCGCAGGCGCCCGTCTGGCCGCTATGGGTGATGGCTTTCGCGGTCGTCACCGTGATCAATGCAGCGACATTCCTTCCGCACTAGCGGGAGCAGGTGGCTGCTCACTCGACGTTGCAGCATTCGGCAGGCGCCACGACCCGAGCACATAGAGCTTCATGCTGTTGTGGAAGCGCGATGTGACGACGGTGAAGATCGCTTGGGGATGTTCGGCCCAGATCGCGATCTGGTAGAGCGTCACGATCAGGTGGCCATCGCGAAACCTGTACTCTCCCGCACCGGTTATTCCGCCGCAATCCGTCCTTGAAACGTCCATCTCCATCCCCAACATCCCGCCGCAAGAGTCCCGTCAGGAATCGCGTCAGCGCGGTCCGCTATCAAATCCAAATCATGCGCGATCGTTCAACTAACAAATAGTTGAAACGGACGGGGGAGCGAGTTGCGGAAATTAATCTCCGTTAGCGGCGGGCCGCAAATTCAAAACAAACCGCAGCGGGGATCTTAAAAATCATCATGTATTGCTGTGCCCAACGAGAATGCCGGGGGCTTTGTGGTGATCGAGACCTTGTTGTTGCTGAGTGTCGTTGCCGGTGTCGGCGGCCTGCTGGTGCAGGTCTATCGCTGGCGTCAGGACGTGCTGTACGGCCCGTATATCCGCCGCGAGTGGTACGATTGATCGCGCGAGACGTAACTTGAGGGAGAACTCCGCGCGCCGTGGCGGCGCGGGGAGTGATAATGGATCGTCAGGTCGTCACTTCAGTGACGAGTTGATCGATGTGAACTTGCCATTGAGCTTGGTGCCCATGCCGTTGATGACGGCAATGATGGCGAGGGCAATGCCGGCAGCAATCAGTCCATATTCGATGGCCGTGGCGCCGGTTTCGTCTGCGATAAATCGCTTGATGAGGTTTTTCATAGTGGTGCACGCTACGAAGCTCGTCTGAATCCGGGGTAAATATGTAAGCGTCGATCCCGGAAAAAATGCGCGTGTTCTGAAGTGGTTGAACACAATCACGGTGCCATCTCACCGATCGCAGGAGGAACTTCTAGCGCGACGTGCGCGGTGCGAGCGACACCCGGCGTGCGGGCTGAAAACCCACATCCTCTGTTTACCATACCGGGGCTCTCCCCATTTCCGCCGCGATCCGGCTGCGATATATTCACCACTTGATGCGGAAGTGGGCCGCATCGGGATTTTGGCCGTGGGGATGCCCGGAGATGGGCAGGCGGCCGCTGGAATGGTATTGGGGCGTATGGGGATTCGTGGGTCAAACCGACTCGGCCAGGCTGTTCAGGCAGCAGCGGCCATCAGCGCCTGTCTGGCGCTGGCCAATTGTTCCTCCTCCACCACCAGCTTCAGCCGCCTCGATCCGAAATACGGCGTCTCGAGCAGTCCTCGGGTCGTCGGGATGGGCGAGCCAGTTCCCAAGGGCGGCGGCACCTACCGTATCGGCAAGCCCTACACGGTCGCCGGCAAGCTCTATGTGCCGGAAGAAAACATCAATTACCGCGCTGAAGGCATCGCCTCCTGGTATGGCGACGCGTTTCATGGCCGTCTGACAGCCAATGGCGAAGTGTTCGACATGGCCTCGCTCACCGCGGCCCATCCGACGCTGCCGATCCCGAGCTATGCCCGTGTGACCAACGTCTATAACGGCAAGTCGCTGATCGTGCGCGTCAACGATCGCGGCCCGTATCACGGCAACCGCCTGATCGACGTCTCGAACAAGGCCGCCGAACTGCTCGAATTCAAGGGTAACGGCACCGCCAAGGTTCGCGTCGAATATGTCGGCCGCGCGCCGCTTGAAGGGTCGGACGATCGCCAGCTCGTTGCCACGCTGCGCACCGGTGAGCCGGCACCGTCGCCATCGCTGGTGCGTGTCGCCTCGGCGCGCTCCTTCGTGCCCGACATGCAGGGCGGTCGCGTCGTCTCCCGCGATGTTCCTCTGCCGGAGGGCCGCCCGTATTCGCTCGGCAATACCTCGGCCGATGTGGCGTCGATCCGTTCGACGTCGGAAATGTCGGCATCGAGCCGCATGCGCACGGCATCGGCGCCGCGGATGACCGAGAACCATCGCGCGGTGTCCTATGAGAGCAACGCCGCTTATGCTGCGCCTGCCGAGCCGGATGACGGCACGGTCGATGCGCGCGGCGCCCAGGCGATCCTGTCCGGCCGCGGTCTCTACTAAGCCGGTTCGTCGTTCACGACCGACACCAGACGGGCGCAGCATGGCGCCCTGATCCGCGTTGCACCTTGCCGCGTTGTTTGCCATCGGCGATCCTGTTAAGACCTGAGCACTCAGGACAGCACATGGCATTTGGCTCCATCCCCTTGAAACGACCGCAATTCGCCGCGCGGAGCTGGCGAACGCTGCTGGCTGCGCTGGTGGCGTTTGGCGTCGTCCTCGGCCCAACAGCGCAGGCTGCGAACCAGAGCGTGCAGGGCGCCAAGAAGGTCGTCGAGGACGGCGGTTACGACACCGATGCGCCGACCGCGATCCTGATCGAGGCCGGCTCCGGCAGCGTGCTGTTCGAGAAGAATGCGGATGAGCTCCGCGCGCCCTCCAGCATGATGAAGCTGATGACCGTCGAACTGGTGTTCGACGCGCTGACCCGCGGCGACATCAAGCTCACGGACGAATACCGCGTCAGCGAGAATTCCTGGCGCAAGGGCGGCGCGCCGGCCGGCGCGTCGACCATGTTCGCTGCCATCAACAGCCGCGTACCGGTCGCTGATCTTTTGCGCGGGGCCATCATCCAGAGCGGCAACGACTCTTGCATGATCCTGGCGGAGGGCATCGCCGGCAGTGAGGCGGCCTTTGCCGAGAAGATGACAGCGCGGGCACGTGTGCTCGGCATGCCGAAATCCACCTTCGCCAATTCCAACGGTTTGCCGGACCCCGGCAACAAGATGACGGTGCGCGAGCTCGGCGTTCTCGCCCGCCACATCGTTCGCACCTATCCGGAATTTTACAAGCTGTTCGGCGAGCGCGAATTCACCTGGAACAAGATCCGCCAGCAGAACCGCAATCCGCTGCTGGCGACGCTGGACGGGGCTGACGGTTTCAAGACCGGCTACACCAAGGACGGCGGCTACGGCATGGTCGGCTCGGCCATCCGCGACGGCATGCGGCTGATCGTGGTGATCAACGGTCTGGACGATCCGGACGATCGCGCGACCGAGGCAAAGAAGCTGCTGGAATGGGGTTTCAAGAATTTCGAGGCCCGCACGCTGTTCGCAGCCGACCAGACCGTCGGCTTCGCCAAGGTGTTTGGCGGCGAGAGCCGCTCGGTCGCGCTCTCGGCCAAGGAGCCGGTCAAGGTGATGGTGCAGAAGAACGGCACCGACAAGCTGATCGCCCGCGTCGTCTACAAGGGCCCCGTGCGTGCACCCATCGAGCCCGGTCAGCCGGTCGGCGTGATCAAGGTCTGGCGCGGCGCCAATATCGCCGTCGAGACACCGCTCTATACGGCGGCCGCCGTCGGCACGGGATCGACCATGCGGCGCGCCGTCGACGGCGCCGGTGAGCTGGTGATCGGACTGTTCCGCGCCGGCGCCGAGAAGCTCTGACATGACGGACACGCCCACGACACCGCCGCTGCGCGGTCGCTTCGTCAGTTTCGAGGGCGGCGAGGGCGCCGGCAAATCGACGCAGATCAAGATTCTGGCCGACCGGCTGGAGGCCGAAGGCAAGCGCGTCATCGTCACCCGCGAGCCTGGCGGTTCGCCCGGTGCCGAGATCATCCGCCATGTGGTGCTGTCGGGCATGGGCAAGCTGCTGGGGCCCGAAGCCGAGACGCTGCTGTTTGCCGCCGCGCGCGACGACCATGTCCATGCGGTGATTGCGCCGGCGCTGGAGCAGGGCATCTGGGTGCTGTGTGATCGCTTCTCGGATTCGACGCGGGCCTATCAGGGCCGACTCGGCCATGTCTCGCCGGAACTGCTCAATGCGATGGAGCGCGTCACCATCGGACGGCTTAAACCGGATCTCACCGTCATTCTCGATATCCCGGTGTCGATCGGCATGCGACGCGCAGCAGCGCGGCGTGGCAATGATGTGCCCGACAGGTTCGAGGCCGAGGGCATCGCTTTTCATCAGGGGCTGCGTGACGCGTTCCGGCAGATCGCAGCCGATGAACCGCAACGCTGCGTACTGATCGACGCCAATGCAGATTCAAAGATCGTATCGAACAATATCTGGGGCGTGTTGCGCCGACGCCTTCTGACGCCGTCGAACCACGAGGTCACTTCGGCATGAGCGCAAAGTCATCCGAGCAAACGATCTCGGTTCCGCATCCGCGCGAGAGGACCGCGCTGTTCGGTCATCAGGATGCCGAGGCCACGCTGCTCAATGCCTATCGCGGCGGCTGCATTCCGCATGCCTGGCTGATCGGCGGCCCACAGGGCATCGGCAAGGCGACTTTGGCCTATCGTATGGCGCGTTTCGTACTGGCGCATCGCGATCCCGCATCACCGCAAGTGCAATCCGCAACATCGCTCGGTCTCGATCCGATGCATCCGATCGTGCGCCAGGTCGCCGCCGAATCCCATGGCGGTTTGTTGACACTGGAACGCTCGCTCAATGACAAGGGCGTGATGCGCACGGTGATCACCGTCGATGAGACCCGGCAGACCGTGTCGTTCTTCGGCTCGACCGCCGCTGTCGACGGCTGGCGCGTCTGCATCGTCGACACCGTCGATGAGCTGAACGCCAATGCCGCCAACGCGCTGCTGAAGGTGCTTGAAGAGCCGCCGTTGCGTTCGCTATTCCTGCTGGTGACACATGCGCAGGCGCGCGTGTTGCCGACCATCCAGTCGCGTTGTCGCAAGCTGGCGCTGCGTCCGCTGTCCGTTGCCGACGTGACCCGCGCCACGTCGCAGGCTGCCGAGATCGAAACCAGCGATCCCTTGCTCAAAGAGGTCGCTGAAGCCTCCGAAGGCAGCGTGTCGCGCGCTCTGAATCTGCTCGGCGGCGGCGCGCTGAAACTGCACCAGCGCACTGCCTCGCTCCTGAACACGCTGCCCCATGTCGATCCACGCGAGCTGCATGCGCTGGGGGATGCGCTGGGGACCAGTGACCGTGTCGCGCTCGGCGCCTTTGTCGACAGCGTCGACCGCTGGATCGGCGAGCGCATGCGGGCCGATGACGCCAATGCCAACGCCAATCTGCCCCGCCTTGCGCGGCTGGCGGAGGTATGGGAAAAGATCAACCGAGCCGCGCGCGAGACCGAATCCTACAATCTCGAGCGAAAACCGCTGGTTTTCTCGGTGTTTGGACTGCTCGCGGAAGCAACGCGCTGATCGCTGCGAGACTGGTTTCAGCCGATCCGCGCTTCACCAAGATCGTCTTATTCAAGGTCCGTAAAGTCAGCCATGACATCTGCAACCGATGCAACCCGACCGGCGTATTTTCTGACAACGCCGATCTTCTATCCCAATGGCGTGCCGCATATCGGTCATGCCTATACGGTCATGGCGACCGACACGATTGCCCGCTTTCAGAGGCTCGACGGTTACGACGTTCGCTTCCTGACCGGAACGGATGAGCATGGTCTGAAGATGCAGCAGACCGCCGTCAAGGAAGGCCTGACACCGCTCGAACTGGCCGACCGGAATTCTGCGCGTTTTCGCGAGATGGATGCTGCGCTCAACATCTCCTATGACGACTACATTCGCACCACCGAGAAGCGCCATGAGCGCTCCGTTCAGGCGCTGTGGGTCGCGCTCGAGAAGGCCGGCGCCATCTATCTCGACAAATATGCCGGCTGGTACTCGGTGCGCCAGGAAGCCTATTTCGACGAAGCGGAAACGACGCTCGGCGACGATGGCGTGCGGCGCGAGCCGCTGGGCTCGCCGGTCGAGTGGACCGAGGAGGAAACCTATTTCTTCCGTCTGTCCGCCTACCAGGACAAGCTGCTCGATCTGTATGCGCGCGTTCCGGACTTCGTGTTGCCGCGCGAGCGCCTTAACGAAGTGACGAGTTTCGTCAAAGGCGGCCTGCAGGATCTGTCGATTTCGCGCACCACGTTCGACTGGGGCATCAAGGTGCCGGATGCGCCCGGCCATGTGATGTATGTCTGGATCGATGCGCTCACCAACTACATCACGGCAGCCGGCTATCCGGATGTCGATGGCGACGACTTCAAACGCTATTGGCCTGCCAATCTGCATGTGATCGGCAAGGATATCGTTCGCTTTCACGCGGTGTACTGGCCTGCATTCCTGATGGCTGCAGGGGTCGATGTCCCGCATCGCGTCTTCAGTCACGGATTTCTTCTCAACCGTGGTGAGAAGATGTCGAAGTCGGTCGGCAACGTGGTCGATCCGATCGGCATGGCCCAGCAATATGGCGTCGATCAGATGCGCTATTTCTTCATGCGCGAAGTCTCGTTCGGGCAGGACGGCAGCTACAATCACGAAGCCATCGTCAATCGCACCAATGCCGATCTCGCCAACGATCTCGGCAATCTCGCGCAGCGCTCGCTGTCGATGATCGCCAAGCAATATGACGGCGTGCTGCCTGAACCCGGCGATTTCAGCGACAACGACAAGGCCATCCTGGCGCAGGCCGATGGCATGCTCGAACTCGCGCGCACCGCGATGGCGACACAGCAGATCCATCAGGCGCTGAATGCGGTCTGGGCCGTGGTCGCCGAAGCCAACCGCTATTTTGCGGGCGAGGCGCCGTGGGCGCTCGCCAAGACCGATCCGAAGAAGCAGGCCACGGTGCTCTACGTGACCGCCGAAGTCGTGCGGCAGGTCGCGATCCTGGCGCAGCCGGTAATGCCGGCGTCATGTGCGAAGCTGCTCGACGTGCTCGGGATACCCGAAGGCGAGCGTGACTTCACGGCAATTGCGACCCGCATCAAGCCTGGGACGCAATTGCCGACACCCACCGGCGTATTCCCGCGCTATGTCGAGCCCGCCGCTGCGACCTGAGTTCAACGATGCTTGTCGATAGCCACTGCCATCTGGATTTTCCCGATTTCGCCGAAGATCTCGACGGTATCGTCGCGCGCGCCGAAGCCGCAGGCGTCGGCAAGCTCGTGACCATCTCGACGCGGGTGCGCCGCCTGCCGGCGCTGCTCGCCATCGCGGAGCGCTTTCCGAATGTCTATTGTTCGGTCGGCACCCATCCGCACAATGCCGACGAGGAAGACGGCATCCCGGCGGAAGAACTGATCGAACTGACCAGGCATCCGAAGGTCATCGCACTCGGCGAAGCCGGGCTCGATAATTTCTACGAGCATGAATCGTCCGGCGCGCAGGAGCGCGGCTTCCGGGCCCATATCGCCGCCGCGCGCGCGACCGGATTGCCGCTGGTGATCCACACGCGCGAGGCGGACGAGCAGTGCGGCGCCATTCTCGCAGACGAGATGGCGAAGGGCGCGTTCAAGGCGGTGCTGCATTGCTACACCGGTGGACGGGAGCTGGCGATGAAGGCCATCGACATGGGTCTGTCGATCTCCTTCACCGGCATCATCACCTTCAAGAAGTCACAGGAGCTGCGCGATCTCGCGGCTGAGCTTCCCGCCGACCGCATCATGGTCGAAACCGATGCGCCGTATCTGGCGCCCGGCAAATGGCGCGGCAAGCGCAACGAGCCGTCTTATGTGGTCGAGACGGCGAAGGTGCTTGCGGAAACCCGCGGCGTGTCGCTCGAAGAACTGTCGCGGCAGACCACCGAAAACTTCTTCCGCCTGTTCAGCAAGGTGCCTGCCGTGAACGCGTCTGGCACTGGCGTGCCGGCATGACGCTGGTGCTTACCATTCTCGGCTCGGGATCCTCGGCGGGTGTGCCGCGTCCGGCGCTGGGCTGGGGCGCCTGCGATCCCGCCAATCCCAAAAACCGTCGCCGTCGTTGTTCGATGATGGCGGAGCGGATCGGGCCCGAGGGCGTCACGCGCGTTGTCATCGACACCTCGCCGGACCTGCGCGAGCAATTGATCGACGCCGATGTCGATGACATCGATGCGGTGTTCCTGACGCATGAGCATGCGGACCAGACCCACGGCATGGACGACCTCCGCTCAGTGGTGCTGAAGCGCCGCAAGCGTATCCCGGTCTATATGAACGCCTCGACGGCGACGGATATCATGCTGCGCTTCGGCTACTGCTTTCAGTCGCCTCCCGGCAGCGACTATCCGCCGATCCTCGACCGCCTCAGCATCGAGGCTGGTGAGAGCCGAACCATCACCGGGAAGGGCGGCGACCTGACGCTGACGCCGTTCCTGGTCCAGCATGGCAACATCCCGGCGCTGGGCTACCGGATCGACAACACCGCCTATACGCCTGATCTCAACGACATCCCGGAAGAGAGCTGGCCGGCGCTCGAAGGTCTCGATCTCTGGATCGTCGATGGGCTGCGCTATACGCAGCATCCCAGCCATTTCAGCATCAGTGATGCGCTGCGCTGGCGCGACCGCTTCAAGCCGAAGCGGACGGTGATCACCAATATGACGGCGGATGTGGATTACGAGGCGGTAAAGGCGATCCTGCCGGAGAGTGTGGTCCCCGCCTATGACGGGATCAGGCTGACGCTGGAGTAATTTGAGCAGCGAGTTTTTTCATTGCGGCATTTTCAAAGGTTACTTCGCCGGCCTCTCGACTATGCAACGCTATCTCAACAGCAATTGAGCGACCGATCTCGCGCTGATCGATATTGCCAAACGGACCAGGCACGAGGCGTCCCAACCAGCCGACCCAGGCCGGGGTATGCGCATTGCCGACAATGATGCCGGGGCGGAAGATGGCGAGGCGGGTAAAACCGACCTTGCGCACGGTGTCTTCCTTCATACCCATGACGCGAACATAGCGAAACCGGCTTTGGGCTGTGCTTCCTACTGCAGACAGCAGGCAGAGCTGGGCGATGCCGGCGTCACGGCAGCCACGCGCAAAGGCGCCGACAACGCCGAGTTCAAGGCGCTTCAGTTCCTCTTCGCTCCACCGCATCGAGCCGGAACCGACACCCACACAGCTCACAGCGCTGACGGGCCCTTGGCTCAGGACGTCGCGAGCAAGCACGGCCGTGTGCTTGGCAAAGTCTGGAGCGCCGGTATCGAGCACGACGTTGCGCACGCGTGATCGCGCGGCAATGGGCTTCCTGGTGATCATCACCACTTCCCGGCATTGGGGCATTGCCAGCAGCTCCGCGACGGCTGCACCACCGACTTGCCCGGTCCCGCCGAGAATGATTGCGGCGAAGTTCTGCGTCATATGTGGGACCTCTGCGTCGGCAAGGGGACGACGAGACCCTTACACCAATCTCGTCATTCCGGGGCGCTCGCGCATCTTGCGCGGGCGAACCCGGAATCCAGAAGTGTTTTGAACATAACGGGATTCCGGGCTCGTGCTCTCGGCTTCGCCGAGACCCCGCCCCGGAATGACGAGTTTGCTGCAATCAGCTACTAAACGACCCCGTCGACTTCACCTGATCCCGCAGCAGGAACTTCTGGATCTTGCCTGTCGACGTCTTCGGGATCACGCCGAACACCACGGCCTTGGGTGTCTTGAAGCCCGGCATCTGCGCGCGGCAGAACGCGATGATGTCGGCTTCCGTCGCCTCGGCACTGGCCTTCAGCTCCACGAAAGCACAGGGCACTTCGCCCCATTTCGTATCGGGCTTGGCGACCACGGCCGCGAACAGCACGGCCGGGTGTTTGTAGAGTACGTCCTCGACTTCCACTGACGAGATGTTCTCGCCGCCGGAGATGATGATGTCCTTGGAGCGGTCCTTGATGGTCACGTAGCCGGCAGCGTCGAGCACGCCGAGATCGCCGGTGTGGAACCAGCCGCCTTCGAAGGCCTCCTTGGTGGCCTTCTCGTTCTTCAGATAGCCCTTCATCACGATATTGCCCCGGAACATGACCTCGCCAATGGTCTCGCCGTCGTGCGGCACTTCCAGCATCGTTTCGGGATCGATCACCGTCACGGCTTCCTGCAGGTGATAGGGCACACCCTGGCGGCGCTTCAGGTTGGCGCGCTCGTCGGCGGGCAGGGCATCCCAGCCGGGTTGCTCGGCGCAAACCGAGGCGGGACCATAGACTTCGGTCAGGCCGTACACATGAGTCAGCTTGATGCCGATTTTCTCGGCGCCCGACAGGACCGCCATCGGCGGCGGTGCACCTGCGATCGAGCCCTGCACCAGCGGTCCGCTTGAATAGATCGGCGCATCGGGCGCATTGATCAGCGTGTTGTAGACGATCGGCGCGCCCGACATATGGGTCACGCCGTGCTCGCGCATCAGCGCGAAGATCTTGGTCGGGTCGACCTTGCGCAGGCAGACATTGACGCCGGCACTCGCCGCGACCGTCCAGGGGAAGCACCAGCCATTGCAGTGGAACATCGGCAGGGTCCAGAGATAGACCGGATGCTGGCCGAGACCGGCCGCGAGAATGTTGGAGACGGCATTGAGATAGGCGCCGCGGTGATGGGTGACGACGCCCTTCGGATTGCCTGTGGTCCCCGAGGTGTAGCCAAGCGCGATGGCGTCCCATTCGTCGAGCGGGAAGGCGCTGGTGAAATCGGGGCTGCCTTCGGCGAGGGCGGCTTCATATTCGAGTTCCCCGATCCGTTGGCCACCGGCGAAGGACGCGTCGTCGATATCGATCACGGACGGCTTCGGTCCGGTCATGAGGCCGAGGGCCTCGGTGATCACGCCGGAGAATTCCGGATCGACCAGCAGCAGCCTGGCGCCGCCATGGTCGAGCTGAAACGCGATGGCCGCGGCGTCGAGGCGGATGTTCAGGGCGTTGAGGACGGCGCCGGCCATGGGGACTGCGAAGTGGGCTTCGTTCATCGCCGGCAGGTTCGGCAGCATCGCCGCGACGGTGTCGCCCCGTCCGATGCCGCGCCCCGTCAGGAACGAGGCAAAGCGCCGGCAGCGTTCATAGGTCTGCGCCCAGGTGAAACGGCGGCCCTCATAGACCGTGCTGGTGAGGTCTGGATAAACCGCCGCGCTGCGTTTGAGAAAGCTCAGCGGCGACAGCGGCACGAAGTTGGCCGGAGTCTGGTCGAGGCCGACGCTATAGGCGCCCTGATCTGGGATCATTTTTAAGACTCCTATATTTAGTTCAGTAGGTTATGTAAGATATTTCATCTATCAGATTATCACAGAAATGATCTTCCAAAATTACGCGAGGTGATGACCGTAACCTTCTGAAAGAACGTATCTTAAAGAAATCCAATCGATATCCACGGGAAGATTGCCACGATGATCAGGCCGATCAGCAGCGCCAGCAGATAGCCGAGGATCGGCCGGATGCCTTCCGCGGGATCAACACGGCCGATGGCGCAGGCGGCATAATAGCCCACCCCGAAGGGCGGCGCGAACAGTCCGATGCCCATGGCGAGGATGACGACCATCGCATAGTGGACTTCATGGACGCCGACCAGCCGCGCGATCGGGAACAGCAGCGGCCCGAACAGCACGATGGCTGGGATGCCTTCGAGCACGCTGCCGAGGATCACAAAGGCCACGATGGAGACCGCGATGAAGGTCGCACCGCCGCCCGGCAGGCCCGTCATGGCCGCCGCCAGCGAGCGCGAGAAGCCGGACTGGGTCAGGCCCCAAGCCATGCCGGTCGCGGTTCCGATGATCAGCAGGATTGCGCCGGAGAGGCAGGCCGTATCGACGAGCATCGGCTTCAGCCGGTTCCAGTCGAACTGGCGATAGATCAACAGGCCCGCGAGCACGGCATAGACGATGCCGATGGTGGAGACCTCCGTGGCGGTCGCCACGCCTTCGACCACGGCAGCGCGGATCACGAAGGGCAGCGCGATGGCCGGCACCGAGATTATGAAGGCCTTGAATATGTCGCGCCCGGATGCCCGTTTGACGTGACTGAGGTCCTCGCCGCGATAGCGCCACCACACCAATGCGCCGAGTGTGATCGCCAGCACGACGCCCGGCAGCAAGCCGCCGGTAAACAGCGCCGAGATCGAGACGCCGGTGACCGAGCCGATGGTGATCAACACCAGGCTCGGCGGAATGGTCTCGGTCTGCGCGCCGGTCGCCGAGAGCAGGGCGACGAGATCGCCCGGCTTGGCGCCGCGTGCCTTCATTTCCGGGAATAGCACCGGCGCCACGGCGGCCATGTCGGCAGCCTTAGAGCCGGAAATGCCGGAGACGAGATACATGGCGCCGATCAGGACATAATGCAGCCCGCCGCGGACATGGCCGAGCAGGCTGGCGAGGAACGCCACCATGGCGCGGGCCATGCCGGTCATCTCGATCAGCAGGCCAAGGAACACGAACAGCGGCACCGACAGCAGGATGAGATGGCTCATGCCCTCGTCCATGCGGCCGACCAGCACCATCATCGGCGTGCGTGTGGTCAGTGCCATATAGCCGAAGATCGCGAGGCCAAAACCGAAGGCAATCGGCACGCCGGCGAATACGCACAGCGCCACGACGCCGACGAAGAAGATGATCAGGTTGAGATTGCCGAGGGTCCGCAGCAGCGGCTCGGCAAGCCAGAACAGGCCGATGATCGCCACCACGGTGCCGAGCGCCGTCAGCACGGTGCGAACCTGGCCGTAGCGCACCAGCCGCAGCAGCGCGAAGACGATCATCAGCGAGATGCCGACCGGCAGCGCGGCCGCGCGGAAGCTGTTGGCGATCTGCAGTGCAGGCGTCGTGATGTAGCTCTCTTCATAGGCGTATTCGAAGGACGGAGCGACGATCATCAGGAGAAACGCGAGCGCCGCAGAGGTCCCGACGACGTCGAGAAAGGCCCACATCCGGGGACCGACCGACGCCACAAGCGCGGTCATCCGCATATGCTCGCCGCGCCGGAACGCAACGGCGGAGCCGAGCATGGCGAGCCACAGGAACAGGATCGAGGACAGCTCGTCCGACCAGATCAGCGGACGGTGGAAGCCGTAACGGGCCACCACGCCGATGAACAGGATGATCACCTCCGCCACCACCAGCAGCGCCGCGGGAATCTCGACCAGATGGCCGAGGGTGCGGTCGATGGAGGTCAGGATGGCGTCGCGGCGGGAGAGGGGCGCCCTCTCCACGCTGGACGCCCCGCTTTCAAGGGCGGAGATGTCATGCACGGCCATAATGGTTCCGATCAGCCGAGCTTGCCGACGGCCTTCTCAAGGATGGCCCAGGCTTCGTCGCCATATTTGCCCTGCCATTCCTTATAGAAGCCGGCCGACTTCAGCTTGTCGCGGAACGGGCCGGGCTCGAGCTCATTGAAGGCGAGGCCCTTGGATTCCAGTTCGCCGCGCAGATTGGCGTTGAGCTTGGCGACGTCCTCGCGCTCCTTCATGCCGGCGGCATTGATGTTCTTGGCGACGATGTCGCGCAGATCGGCTGGCAGCTTCTCCCAGGCGCGGCGGTTGGCCAGGAACCAGTAGCCATCCCACATGTGGTTGGTCAGCGAGCAGAACTTCTGCACTTCGTAGAACTTCGCCGTCGAGATGATCGCCAGCGGATTTTCCTGGCCTTCGACGACCTTGGTCTGCATCGCCGAATAGACTTCGCTGATATTGATCGAGGCGGGCGCACTGTCGAACGCCTTGAACATCGAGGTCCACAACGGCGACACCGGCACGCGGATCTTGAAACCCTTCAGATCGTCGGGGCTCTTGATCGGCTTCGTGGACGAGGTGATTTCGCGAAAACCGTTGTCCCAGATCTTGTCCATGACCACGAGATTGGCCTTGGTGATCTCCTTGCGGATATAGGCGCCGAGATCGCCGTCCATGGCCTTCCAGACCGTGTCGTAATTCGGGAAAGCGAAGCCGATGCCGTTGATCGAGGCGGCCGGCACCAAAGTGGCCAGGATCAGGCCGGACAGCGTGAAGAACTCGACGCCGCCGGAGCGGATCTGGCTCAACATGTCGGTGTCGGAGCCGAGCTGGTTGTTGGGGAATACCTGCAGGTCGACCTTGCCATTGGTCTCGGTCTTGATCGCCGCCGACATCTCGCGGGCGCGGATGTTCATCGGATGCGTATCGGGCAGGTTATTCGCGTATTTGTAGACGTATTCGGCCTGCTGCGCGCGCGCGATGAACGGCATGCTGACGCCGCCAAATGCAGTCGCGGCGGCCGATGCCTTCAACAATGTCCGGCGTGAAATCGTCATTTTGTTTCTCCCAACCACTTCTTTGTTTGCCTTTGTGAGGCCCAAGGGCCCTTGCCGTCTGGTCATCATGCCCGGGCTGCCCGGTCAAGCCTTTTCGCCGTGCGACCAAAGGCCAAGACCCAATAGAGGACGCCCGCGCACGGCTTTTGCACCGCGCGAATTTGTGGGAAGCATCGCGCGACTGAAGCCGCCGGCAGCCAGGACCGGTGGAGGAAACGCAAGGACAGCATATGAATAGGGATCACGGCGTAGCGATCATCACCGGCGGCGCATCGGGAATCGGTTTGGCGATCGCTAAGGCGGCCGTGGGTGAGGGCTGGAAAGTGCTGCTTGCCGACCTCACCCAGCCTGCTCTGGATGCCGCCAAGGCCCAAGTCGACGCCATCAAAGCCGGTGTGACCAAAACCGTTGTCATGGATGTGGCCAATGAAGACGCCGTGATTGCCGGCCTGAAGGACTGCGAAGCCGGTTTCGGCCCGGTGCGCGGCCTGGTGAATTCTGCGGGTATCGGCCGTCAGGTGCCGTTCTTCGAGACCTCGGTGAAACTGTTTCGCGAGATCCTCGACATCAATCTGGTCGGCACCTTTGCCGTTGCCAAGGAAGCTGCGCGGCTGATGAAGGCGCATGGCGGCGGCGCCATCGTGAATGTGGCGTCGGTGTCGGGGCTGCGCGGCAATATCGAGCGCTCGGCCTATGGCGCGTCCAAAGGCGGCGTCGTCACGCTGACCCAGGTGATGGCCTGCGAACTGGCGCCGTTGAAGATCCGCGTCAACGCCATTGCGCCGGGCCCGTTCGAGACGCCCATGGTGCAGGAGATGCATACGGTGGCAACGCGGGAAGGCTGGATGCAGGTGGTGCCGCAGCGGCGTTATGCCGAGCCGGAGGAGGTCGCTGGTGCCGCGATGTTCCTGCTGGATGACAGCAAGTCGAGCTTCGTGACGGGCCACATTCTCAACGTCGATGGCGGCTTCGCTGCGCATGGACTGCTGCCGAAATATCCGTAGGAGCAAAAAAAGCTCCGTCATGGTCGGGCTTGTCCCGGCCATCCACGCCTTTCTTCGCTCGCAGCCCAGACGTGGATGCCCGGCACATCTAGCGAAGCTCGCTTCGCGCTGGCCGGGCATGACGACGAACACAGGCGTTAGAGCGCTAGCCCTTCGCCGCTATCAGCGCCTTCATCCGCTCGGCATCTGCAGCCGTCTCCGGCGTATAGACCACCATGCCCAAATTCGGCTGACCATCGACCGAAAATGTCGAATAGCTCATCGTGAATGGCCCGACGACGGGATGGTTCACATGCTTGCGGCCTTCACCGTAGCTGCTGACGTCGTTGTCATGCCACATGGCTGCGAAGTCAGGGCTGATCCGGCACAATTCATCGATCAATGTCTGGGCGCGTTCTGATGCGCCGCTGCGTGTGATATCCGCACGAAATGCCGCCACGGCGAAACGTGCATCGTTCTCCCAGTCCGGCATCTTGGCGCGGACATTTGGCCGGCAGAACAGGATTCGCAGGACGTTGCGGTCTTCGGGCGCGATGTTCGGATAGTCGCCAAGCACGGCCAGTGCCGCACGATTCCAGGCCACGATGTCCCAGGTCGCATTGCGCACGACGGCAGCGCTGAACTCCATCGAATCCAGCACGCGCTGCAGCGTCGGTGTGACGATATCGGACGGCGCAAAGCGCACCTCGGGTAGCCGGTGCTGCGCCAGCAGAAACAGATGCTCGCGCTCGACTGTCGATAATTCCAGTGCGCGTGAAATCCGGTCGAGCACATCGGCCGATGGCGCGCCGCCGCGTCCTTGTTCCAGCCATGTGTACCAGGTGGCGCTGACATTGGCGCGCTGCGCGACTTCCTCGCGCCGCAGGCCCGGCGTGCGGCGGCGCTCGGACGAGAAGCCGAATGCCACGGGATCCAGCCTGGCGCGGCGATCCCTGAGATAAGCGCCCAGCGGATTGGAGCCAGCGCCGGAAGTTGTTTCGGTGACCGTCATGCTCAGCCTGTTAGTCGCCATACCCGTATAACGTCACGGCTTCACGCACTGTACCGCAGGACCGATACATCCGCGCATTCACGAGAGGAATATCACATGCGTGTCTTCGTTACCGGTGCTTCGGGCTTTGTCGGATCTGCGGTGGTTCAGGAATTGATTGGCGCCGGTCATCAGGTGCTCGGTCTCGCGCGCTCGGATGCATCTGCCAAGGCGCTGGCCGACGCTGGTGCCCAGATCCGTCGCGGCGATCTGGAAGATCTGGACAGCCTGCGGTCCGGGGCTGCCAATTCAGACGGCGTGATACACACGGCCTTCATCCACGACTTCTCGAAATTCAAGGAAAACTGCGCGATCGACGCGCGTGCCATCGAGACGCTTGGCGACGTGCTGGCGGGCTCCGAGCGGCCCTTGATCGTAACTTCCGGCATGGCCTTCATCGCGCCCGGATGTCTGGCGACCGAAGACATGGGCCCGTCGAGCGCGTCGCCAAGCCCGCGCGTATCGGAACAGGTCGCCGAGCGTCTGGCGGCACGCGGTGTGCGTAGTTCGTCGGTCCGGCTGCCGCCATCGGTCCATGGCGATGGCGACCATGGCTTCGTGCCGATGCTGATCAATATCGCGCGGGAGAAGGGTGCCTCGGCCTACTTCGGCGACGGTCTCAACCGCTGGCCCGCCGCACATCGGCTGGACGTCGCCCGGCTCTACAGGCTCGTCCTCGAGCGCGGTTCCGCCGACATTCGGTATCACGCCAACGCCGAACAAGGCGTCGCATTCCGTGAGATTGCCGAGGTCATCGGCCGGCACCTGAACCTGCCAGTCGTCTCGAAATCGCCGGCTGAAGCCGCCGATCACTTCGGCTGGTTCGCAGGCTTCGCCTCGATGGATGCGCCGGCATCCAGCGACTGGACACAACAGCAGCTGGGGTGGCGACCAACACAGTCAGGATTGATCCCGGACCTCGATCACGTCAGATATTTCGGCGGCTGAAGCGCAATGACGTGGGGCCACAAACTGGCCCGAATGGCCGTTAGTTCAAGCGGATATCGCAACAATTTGAGCTAAGTCTCTGGGATCGCTACGGGATAATATATTCCATAATATACCTTATGCGAATCAGAGACATTGGCGTGTGGTCCCAGTTTCAGTTCTCTTAAAGCCGCACGCCGGCCACGCTCCCGCTATTTCCTGATCGCCTCATAGACCAGCGTCTTCAGGATCGGCTGGATACGGCCGCGCTGGGTCGGTGTTTGCACCATCAGGATCATCACCATGTCCTGATCCGGATAGGTCCAGAAGTAAGTCCCGGCGGCGCCGCCCCAGGCCATCTCGCCGACGAAACCCGGCACGCCGTCTTCGCCGGGTCCGGTGCGGACGCCGAAGCCGAGGCCGTAACCGAAACCGGCGCCGGGATAGTAATAAGCCCAGGGCTTCACGTCGCTGGCCGGCGCGACCTGGTTCTGGCGCATCAGCTGAACCGACTCGGGCTTGAGGATTCGGACGCCGTCGAGCGTGCCGCCATTGATCAGCATCTGCAGGAAGCGCGCGTAATCGCCCGTGGTGGCGTTAAGCCCGCCTCCTCCGGATTCCCATTTCCGCTTCACTGTGGGATCGCTGATGGTCTCGTTGCCGATGATGCGGTCGGTTGGCATCGGCTGCGCAATCCGCGGCGCTTTGGCGGGATCGAGCACGTAGTAGCCGGTGTCGGTCATGCCTAGCGGATCGAACAGATACTGCTTCTGGAAATCGTACAGCGACTGGCCCGAGGCGATCTCGATGACGCGGCCGAGAAGATCGGTCGAATGGCCGTAGTCCCAGACTGTGGCTGGCTGATAGGCCAGCGGCAGTTTCGCAAGTCTTGCTGCGAAATCGGCATTGTCGAAATCGCCGTCGAACAGGCCTGCATCGAGATAAAGCTGCGTGATCAGGCCAAGATTGGTGAAGGCCGAACTGATGCCGGACGACTGCCGCATCAGGTCGAGCACGGTGATCGGTTTCTCGGCCGGCGCAAAGTCCAGATAGGGTTTGCCGCCGGCATCCGCGCGCTCGGTCGCGACCTGCGGATGGGCGAAAGACGGAATGAATTTGGCGATGGGATCGTCCAGCCTGAGCTTACCCTGCTCCACCAAAATCATCGCCGCGACCGATGTCACAGGCTTCGACATCGAATACAGCCGGAAGATCGTATCCGTCGTCATCGGCGCCATGGTCGCGGGATCGCGGACGCCGAAACCTTCATAGTAGACCGGCTTGCCGCGGTGCTGGATCAGCATGATCGCGCCGGCGAGATGGCCCTGACCAACCTCGCGGTCGAGCATGTCGGAGACGCGGTTCAGGCCGTC
Organism: Tardiphaga sp. P4_G1; assembly: GCF_056401215.1. Taxonomy (NCBI): domain Bacteria; kingdom Pseudomonadati; phylum Pseudomonadota; class Alphaproteobacteria; order Hyphomicrobiales; family Nitrobacteraceae; genus Tardiphaga; species Tardiphaga sp. P4_G1. Next base: position 469,316 of record NZ_JBFUJU010000001.1, on the reverse strand, counting down.
CTGCGAAAAGCTGTTGAGGTCAGGCTTGTCGGTCAGCAGGCTGGTGCCTGCCAATGCGGGCGTGACCAGCGCTGCGGCGATGGTGAGGACGGATAGGAAGTCGCAAGATCGTCGCAAGATTGACACTGGATTTCCGCAAGCCGGCTTGAACACGGCCGGACGTTAACATCGAGATATTTCAGATGCTTGTCGGAAAATCACGCAATTTGCCGATATCGCGGTTTTACAGCGATTGCCGGCCCCAGGTGAATCACAAATGCGCGTCGGGTTTGCTCACGCTTCCGGGCGGCGGAAACCGGATCGTGGTGCCCAAAGTGATCCAGTTGGAATTCTCCCCGGTGATGTTGCGGCCATAGATCACGTCGACCGAGAAGATGTCGTTGGGCCGATAGCGCAAGCCGGTCTGGATGCGTGGCTGGATCACGCTGGCGAATTCGGCGCGACCCGCCTGCCCGTACAGTTCCACTGTGTATTGCAGCACGTCGGTGAATTTCCAGTCGAAGCCGACGCCATAGGTGAAGTAGTGGCGATCGACGGTGCGGTCCCACAGCCAGCCGGCATTGAGATTGATGCGCGTGGTCTCGGAAAAGCGATAGGTCGCCGGAATCTCGGCGAAGACGGCGGTGTTCTGGCCGGTCATGGCGTCGAACGTGCCGCTGGCCAGCGCCGATACGCCGAATTTGCCGATCCCGGTCGGCTCGATATTGATCTTCGCTTTCGGCGCCAGCGTGGTGCTGAACTCGCCATCGGAGCGGCTGTGATTGGTGAGAACGCTGAGTTCGACCGGACGCGTGATCTCGACCACGCAGGACGGATTGGCCACCGCCGCAAAGTCGCTATTGGTGGCCATCGAATACCAGCTCTCGACCTTGCAGGAGCCGAGGTCCGAGATATCCGCCGCATCGACCGCATAGGCGCCATTGGCCGCCTCTGCCCGCCCCGCCGCTACGAGCAACGCGACGGTAATGAAACCGGACAGAGTGATCGCGCGATAGAGATTGGCAGCCATGTCACAGACCTAGCTGAGTCCTGAAATGCTCGACAGAACAATCGCGCCTCGCTTATCCTGCCGGTATGACCGAACACCATCATCACGACCACGATCATTCCGAATTGTCGGAGACCGAGCTGCGCGTCCGTGCACTCGAGACCATTCTGACCGAGAAAGGCTATATCGATCCGGCGGCGCTGGACGCGATGATCCAGGCCTATGAGACCAAGATCGGGCCGCATAACGGCGCCTTGGTGGTCGCGAAAGCCTGGACCGATCCGGCCTTCAAGGCGGCGCTACTGGCCGATGGCTCAGCGGCAGTCGGCACCCTCGGCCATGTCAGCCGCACCGGGGACCATCTCGTCGTGGTCGAGAACACGCCCGAGCGACACAACATGGTCGTGTGCACGCTGTGCTCCTGTTACCCCTGGGAAATGCTCGGCCTGCCCCCGGTCTGGTACAAGGCGGCACCCTACCGCTCCCGCGCCGTCAAGGATCCGCGCGGCGTGCTGGCCGACTTCGGCTTCACGATTCCGAATGAGACGGAAATTCGCGTCTGGGATTCGACGGCTGAAACCCGCTTCCTGGTTTTGCCGATGCGACCTCCAGGCACCGAGGGCTGGAGCGAAGAACAACTGGCTGAACTGGTCACGCGCGACTCGATGATTGGCACAGGTCTGGTGACAGCGCCGGGAGCGCCGTCATGAACGGCGTCCACGACATGGGCGGCATGGACGGTTTCGGCAAGGTCGAGCCGGAACCGAACGAGCCGATGTTTCATGCGGAATGGGAATCCCGCGTGCTGGCCATGGTGCGTGCCATGGGCGCGGCAGGCGCCTTTAACATCGACGCCTCGCGCTTCTATCGCGAGACGTTGCCGCCGGAGGTCTATCTCTCCAGCAGCTACTACAAGAAATGGTTTCTCGGCCTTGAGGATATGCTGGTCGAACGCGGCTTCCTCGCTGCCGATGAGATCAAGGCCGGCCACGCATCCGTGCCGCCGAAGCCGCTGAAGCGCGGCAGCTTCACCGTTGATAGTGTCGAGCGCGTGCTGACCCGCGGCTCGTTCACGCGCCCTGCTTCGGCGCATGCTACATTCGCGATCGGCGATCGCGTGCGGATGAAGAACATCCATCCGACCACGCATACGCGGCTGCCGCGCTATGTCCGCGGTCATGTCGGCGTGATCGAGCGAATTCACGGCGCGCATGTCTATCCCGACACTGCGGCGCATGAGCAGGGCGAAAATCCGCAGTGGCTTTACACTGTCGTGTTCGACGGCGCCGAACTGTGGGGACCCGATGGCGATCCGACGCTGAAAGTGTCGGTCGAGGCGTTCGAGCCATATCTCGACCCGACGTAATTGCCTCAGTGCGCCCGCACGTCGCCCGCCAGGCCCGCGAGTCTGGCGGGATCGATGACCGTCAAGCGGCCGCGACCGGCTTTCAGGATCAGCATCCGGTTCCAGGCCGAAACGGTGCGGCTGACCGTGAACAGCGTGGTGTCGCTGAGTTCGGCCAGTTCCTGGCGCGAGATCCTCAGTTCGATCGGAACGCACTCACCATCCGGATCTCCTTCCCGCACCAGGCGCAGAACGATCCGTGCGATACGTCGATCGGCATTCTCACTCGTTGCCTCGTGAAGACGGCGCAGCAGATGATCGGTTTGCCGTCCGACGATACCGAGGACATTGATCGCGAGCTGCGGGACAACATGCATCAGTCCGCTGAAGCGATCGGCGGACCAGCACAGCAGTTCGGTCGCGACTGTCGCGCGCAGGGTTGTCGGGCGAGAAAAATTGCCGAACATCGATGCGGCTCCGGCGAGATCGCCGCGTCGCATGAATTGCAGCGTTTTCTGCGCGCCATGCGTATCGATCATTGTCTTCTTGAGCTGACCATCCATGACCACAGCGATTATCGCCGGTACGTCGCCCTGTTGCCAGAGCGAACAACCGCAATCCAGAACGTGCTTTCTGCCAGCTTCGATGACAATGCCGCGTGCGCCCTCGTCCAGGCCCGCAAAAAGCGGCGTTTGACCAAACGAATTGCACATCTCACGATCCATTGCTCGCCTTCCGGAACGAGCGATTTCGCCGAGCAGCTGTCGCAATCAAATAAAACTGTCATCAAAGATTCTGATGCGAGCGGCTCTGCACGACGACATCGCGATCAGAACAACGATATCAAATAAATCCTCCGCAGAGTCTGTTGTTTGATCCAGCGCAAAGAAGGTGGGCGCTGCAGCAGGCATATTGCCCTCGCTCTAGGCGAATCTCGCCTCTTCTCCAGGCATATGGCCGCAAACCGAAGGGGGAGCGTATGGTGACGGACCAGAATATCGCTCAGCCTGCAGAGGCTCAAAGACGCAACAGCCGCATGTCGGAGTTGCTCGTCTTTCTCACGATCGTCGTTCTCATCTGGCCCGTCGTCGCGGTGGGCGTGGTCGGCGGTTACGGCTTTCTGGTCTGGATGACCCAGATGATTTTCGGCCCGCCCGGCCCGCCTCTGCTTCACTAGGACTTTCACATGACAGACAAACTCACCAGACGCGCTCTGTTGACCGGCGCGACCGCCGGCGCGTCCGCGCACGACAATGAGCACATCTCCAGCGCCGTCGTGTCGGTGCTTCCGGCCCATATCGACGCGGTATCTGCGCGGTTGTCGAGCCTTCCCGGTGTCGAGATACATCACCGCACGGCCTCCAAACTCGTGGCGGTTCTCGAAGGGCCACGCAGCGGCGCACTAGGTGCGATGCTCGCAGACATCTCATCGTGGCCGGGCGTGCTCTCGGCCAACATGGTCTTCGAACAGCGTCTCGACTAGGAGAACGACAAAATGCCCCTTTCGCGGCGTGATCTACTCAAGGCTCAGGCAGCAGCGATCGCTGCAGCGGCGGCCGGCATCAACGTTCCGGCGGCCGCTCAGTCGATTGCCGGCGGCGTCGGGTCGCTGTCCATCAAATGGTCGAAGGCGCCGTGCCGGTTCTGCGGCACCGGTTGTGGCGTCATGGTCGGCGTCAAGGACAACAAGGTCGTCGCCACCCATGGCGACACGCTGGCGGAAGTAAACCGCGGCCTGAACTGCATCAAGGGCTACTTCCTCTCCAAGATCATGTACGGCGCCGACCGCCTGACCACGCCCCTCCTCCGCAAGAAGAACGGCGTGTTCGACAAGAACGGCGAACTCACCCCGGTGAGCTGGGACGAAGCATTCGACGCCATGGCCCAGCGCGCCAAAGCGACGCTGAAAGAAAAAGGACCGACTGCGATCGGTATGTTCGGATCTGGCCAGTGGACAATCCTCGAAGGTTATGCCGCGACCAAGCTGATGCGCGCTGGCTTCCGCTCCAACAATCTCGATCCCAATGCGCGGCATTGCATGGCGTCTGCGGCCGTGGCCTTCATGCGCACCTTCGGCATGGACGAGCCGATGGGCTGCTACGATGACTTCGAGGCCGCCGATGCCTTCGTGCTGTGGGGCTCGAATATGGCCGAGATGCATCCGATCCTGTGGACCCGCCTCACCGATCGCCGCCTTGGTCATCCGCATGTGAAAGTCGCGGTGCTCTCGACCTTCACGCATCGCAGCTCTGACCTTGCCGACATCCCGATCGTGTTCAAGCCGGGCACTGATCTTGCCATTCTCAACTTCATCGCCAACCACATTATCTCGACTGGTCGCGTGAACACCGAATTCGTCAACAACCATACGACGTTCGTGAAGGGCACGACGGATATCGGCTACGGGTTGCGTCCCGAACATCCACTGGAGAAGAAAGCCAAGGGCGCAGCCACGGCCGCAGCGACGACGCCAATCGATTTCGCGGCCTACGCCGAATTCGTGAAGGACTATTCGCTCGAGAAGGTGTCGAAGCTGACCGGTGTCGAGCCCGGCTTTCTGCTGGAGCTCGCCGAGCTCTATGCCGATCCGAAGCGCAAGGTGATGTCGCTCTGGACCATGGGTTTCAACCAGCACGTCCGCGGCGTCTGGGCCAATCAGCTCGTCTACAACATCCATCTGCTGACCGGCAAAATCTCCGAGCCGGGCAACTCGCCGTTCTCGCTGACGGGCCAACCATCGGCCTGCGGCACGGCGCGCGAGGTCGGCACCTTCGCGCACCGTCTCCCCGCCGACATGGTGGTGACCAATCCGGAGCACCGCAAGCACGCTGAAGAAATCTGGCGCGTGCCGCATGGCCTCCTGCCCGACAAGATCGGTTATCACGCCGTCGAGCAGGACCGCATGTTGCATGACGGCAAGCTGAACTTCTATTGGGTTCAAGTGAACAACAATGTGCAGGCGGCGCCCAACAGTTCGGGCGAGACCTATCCGGGCTACCGCAACCCTGCCAACTTTATCGTCGTGTCGGATGCCTATCCGACGGTGACGGCGATGTCCGCCGATTGCGTGCTGCCGGCGGCGATGTGGGTCGAGAAGGAAGGCGCCTACGGCAATGCCGAACGACGCACTCATGTCTGGCGCCAGCTGGTCGATGCGCCCGGCCAGGCGCGCTCGGATCTCTGGCAGCTGATGGAGTTCTCGAAGCGGTTCACGACGGACGAAGTGTGGCCCGCCGCCCTCCTCGACGCCAATCCGAACTACAAGGGCAAGACGTTGTTCGACGTGCTGTATCGCAACGGCGAGGTCGACAAATTTCCCGTCGGCGAAATCCCCGCTGACTATGAAAACCACGAGTCCAAGGACTTCGGTTTCTATGTGCAGAAGGGGCTGTTCGAGGAATATGCCACGTTCGGCCGCGGCCATGGCCACGACCTCGCCCCTTGGGACACCTATCATGATGTGCGCGGACTGCGTTGGCCGGTGGTCAATGGCAAGGAGACCAAGTGGCGCTACCGCGAAGGTCTCGATCCCTACGTCAAACCGGGCAAGAAGATCGAATTCTACGGCAACCCGGATGGACGCGCGCGCATCATCGCGGTGCCCTATGAGCCGCCGGCCGAGTCGCCCGACGCTGAGTTCGATCTCTGGCTGGTAACCGGCCGCGTGCTGGAGCACTGGCATTCCGGTTCGATGACCATGCGCGTGCCCGAGCTCTACAAGGCGTTTCCCGGCGCGCGCTGCTTCATGCATGCCGAAGACGCGCGCGCACGCGGCTTGAACCAGGGCGCCGAAATCCGGCTGATGTCGCGGCGCGGTGAGATCCGCACGCGCGTCGATACGACCGGACGTAACCGCATGCCCCGCGGCGTGGTGTTCGTGCCGTGGTTCGATGCCAGCCAGTTGATCAACAAGGTCACGCTCGACGCAACCGACCCGATCTCCAAACAGGCGGACTTCAAGAAATGCGCGGTCAAGATCGTTTCCGTTTAAGTGCGATGAAGACGGTCATCGCGGCAATCATCGCCGGCGCCATGGTGCTAGTGTCCGGTGCGATCTACGCGCAGTCTGTCCAGACAACGCCACGGATCGTGCCGCGCGTCACCGGCGCAGCGCAGCCGATGGGCGACGTTCCTGCGCCGCCCTTCCCGCGGCCCGTCACCGACGACAAGCGCGTGATGCGGAACTATCCGGAGCAGCCTCCGGTCATTCCGCATTCGATCGAGAACTATCAGCTCACGCTGCGAGCTAATCGCTGTCTTGAGTGCCATCGCCGCGAATATACCGAAGGCTCCGGTGCGCCGATGATCAGCATCACCCATTTCATGGATCGCGACGGCCAGATGCTCGCCGATGTGACACCGCGACGCTATTTCTGCACGGCCTGCCACGTGCCGCAAACCGATGCGCGTCCGCTCGTCCCGAACACCTTCACCGACATGAAGGCATCCGGCAGGTGAGCGCCATGAAGTGGTTGATATCCAAGTTTCTGTGGTTCTGGCGCATCGCCAGCCGACCGGCCACGCATATCAGTCTTGGCGTTCTGGCGCTGGGCGGCTTCCTCGGTGGCGTGATCTTCTGGGGCGGTTTCAATACGGCGCTGGAAGTCACCAATACCGAGAAATTCTGCACCGGCTGTCATGAGATGCGTGACAACGTGTATCAGGAGCTGCAGCGAACGCCGCATTTCGCCAATCGATCCGGCGTGCGTGCCACCTGTCCGGATTGCCATGTGCCGCATAACTGGACCGACAAGATCGCGCGCAAGATGCAGGCGTCGAAGGAAGTGTGGGGCAAGATTTTCGGCACGATCTCGACGCGCGAGAAGTTCCTCGACATGCGTCTGGAGCTTGCCAAACATGAATGGGCGCGCCTGAAGGCCAATGACTCGCTGGAGTGCCGCAACTGCCACTCGGCGATCGCAATGGATTTCACCAAACAGGCGCCCCGCGCGGCGGCGATCCATGCCAGGTTCCTCGTCACCGGCGAGCGCACCTGTATCGATTGCCACAAGGGCATCGCGCATGAATTGCCTGACATGACCGGGATCGAACCCGGCTGGAGCGCGCCTGCCGAGCTTCGCGACCGCCATAGCCACCATACGCCCGATGCGGATCGGTTGTCGCGCTATCTGGCATCGGTGAAGGAGACGCAGCCATAGGGTGGACGAGCGAAGCTGATCCGCCCTACGCACAGCTCAGTTCATCGTGATGTTGGCCTTCTCGATCACGCCCTTCCAGCGCTGCGTCTCGCTGGCGATGTATTTGGCGAACTCGTCCGGCGGGACCGCCACGGCGACGGCCCCGAGTTCGGACATCTTTTTCTTCGTCTCGGGCAACTGCATGAATTCGCGGATCGAGACCGACAGTCTGTCGGTGATGGCCTTCGGCGTGCCGGCCGGTGCCATGAAGCCGTGCCAGGCGACGGCCTCAAAACCCGGCAGGAATTCGGACACCGCCGGCAGGTTCGGATCGAACTCGGCGCGCTTCGGCGAGGCCGTCGCCAGCATCGCGAGCTTGCCGGCCGCCGCATGCGGCAGCAGCAATGGCACGTTGTCGAAGGCGATATCGATCTGGCCGCTCAGCAAGTCCGTGACCATCTGGCTCGAACCTTTGTAAGGCACGTGCACCATCTTGGTGCCGGTCATCTGCTGGAACAATTCGCCGGCAAGATGCTGCGTGGTGCCGACGCCGGCCGAGCCGAATGTCACCTTGTCGGGATTGGCTTTGATATAGGCGATCAGGTCCGACACCGTGCGCGCCGCGATCCTGGTCGGGTTCACCACCAAGACATTCGGCACCATGCTGATCTGCGCGATCGGCACGAGATCCTTTTCGGGATTGTAGGACAGTTTTGCGCCATACAGCGTCGGATTGATCGACAGCGCCGAGGTGCTGGCAAGGCCAATCGTGTAGCCATCAGGCGTAGCGCGCGCGACGCGGGTGACGCCGATGATGCTGCCGGCACCGCCGACATTCTCGATGATGACCGTCGCGCCCATCTTCTTTTGCAGATGTTCCGACACCATGCGCGCAAAGATATCGGCCGTGCCGCCGGCGGCGAACGGAACGATGCTGGTGATCGGGCGGCTCGGGTAATTCGTGTCCTGGGCCGTCGCTTGCGTGAGCGTTCCCAGCGTCAGGCAGGCAGCCATCAGGATTGACCGAAGTCTCATTGAACATTCCTCCATGTATTTTCTATTTTGATCGTCGGCGTCCTTTGATGGACGCTCGATATTGGGGGTGGTGACGAATGTGACGTCGTCACCACCCTGCGCGGTCGCCTAGTTCATCGTGACGTTGGCCTTCTCCATCACACCCTTCCAGCGCAAGGTCTCGCTGGCGATGTATTTGGTGAACTCATCTTGCGGGATCGCCACGGCGACTGCGCCGAGTTCAGCCATTTTCTTCTTGGTTTCCGGCAGGCTCATGAATTCGCGGATTTCCGCCGAGAGTTTGTCGACGATCGGCTTCGGCGTTGCCGCCGGCGCGATGAAGCCGTGCCATGCGACAGCCTCGAAGCCCGGCAGGAATTCGGCGACGGCCGGCACATTCGCGTCGAACTCGGCGCGCTTCGGCGTTGCCGTGGCGAGCATCGCCAGCTTGCCGCCGGCCACATGCGGCAGCAGCAGAGGGACATTGTCGAAAGCGATGTCGATCTGCCCCGAGATCAGGTCGGTGACCATTTGGCTCGAGCCTTTGTAGGGCACGTGAACCATCTTGGTGCCGGTCATCTGCTGGAACAGCTCGCCGGCAAGATGCTGCGACGTGCCCGGTCCGGCCGAGCCGAACGTCACTTTGTCTGGATTGGCCTTCATGTATTCGATCAACTCCGGCACCGTGCGGGCCTTGATGCGATCGGGATTCACCACCAGCACGTTAGGCACGATGCTCACTTGCGCGAAGGCCACCAGATCCTTATCCGGCTGGAACTGAAGCTTGCTGCCATAGAGCGAGGGCGCGATCGCCAGCGGCGATGTGCTGGCGAGGCCGATCGTGTAGCCATCAGGCTGCGCCTTGGCGACACGGTTGACGCCGATATTGCCGCCGGCGCCGCCCATATTTTCGACCAGCACGGTAGCGCCGAGTTTCTTCTGCAAATTCTCCGACACCATGCGGGCGATGATGTCCACCGTGCCGCCGGCCGCGAAGGGCACGACGATGGTGATCGGCTTGGTCGGATATTTTGCGTCCTGCGCACTCGCCTGCCCGACGGCGCCCACGGCGACGCAGGCCGCCATCAGGATGGATTTGATCTTCATGCGTGTTCCTCTTCTCGAATGAGTGTTCTGATGAATGCTTGCGGCCGCCTCGCCTATTGCGCAGGCAGCACTTTTCCGGGATTCATGATGTCGTTCGGATCGAGCATCTGCTTGACGCTGCGCAGCAGCCGCAACTCGGTCGGCTTGGTGACGCGGGCAAGCCGCTCGCGATTGGCGATACCGATGCCGTGCTCGGCACTGATGCTGCCGCCGAGCGCGACGGTCTCTTCATCGACGATGGTGTTGATGCCGCGGATCGTGTCCTGGATCTGATCCTTCTGGTTCTGCTCGAGGCCTGGAATGATCGCGAGGATGTGGATGTTGCCGTCGCCGATATGGCCGTGCATCACGATACGTGCATCAGGCCGATAGGCAGCGATGCGCTTCTCCACCTGCGTGACGAAGGTCGCCTGCTGCGACAAGGGCACGGCGCTGTCATGCGAGATGACGTAACCGGCCTTCTTGCTGCCTTCCGACACGCTGTGTCGGATCTTCCAGAACGCCGCGGCCTGCGTCTCGCTCGAAGCCACCAGCGCATCGGTGACCAGCTCGCGCTCATAGGCGTTGCTGAGCAACGCTTCGAGCGCCGCATTCAGATCCACCGACACCAGCGTATCGACGAGTTCGATCAGCACATACCACGGCGTATCCAGCTCGAACGGGATGTTCACCAGCGGCAGGTTCTCGGCGATCACCTCGATCTGGCCGCGCGACATCACTTCGAAGGCGCCGATGCGGTCACCGAGTTCGGTACGTGCCTGCGCGAGCAGGTCGAGCACCGCATCGATGCTGTTCAGCTTGGCGAAGGACACCGCCCTCGCCCGTGGCTTCGGAAACAGCTTCAGCACTGCGCCAGTGATGATGCCGAGCGTGCCTTCGGCGCCGATGAAGAGCTGCTTGGTGTCAAAGCCCGTGGAGTCCTTGCGCAGGGCCGTCATGCCGTCGAGGATCTCGCCATCGGGCAGAACGACTTCGAGGCCAAGCGCGAGTTCGCGTGTGGTGCCATAGCGCAACACGGCGGTGCCGCCGGCATTGGTGGAGAGATTGCCGCCGATCTGGCACGAACCTTCAGCGCCGAGGCTGAGCGGAAACAGGCGGTCGATATCGTCCGCTGCCTTCTGGATGTCGGCGAGGATGCAGCCGGCATCGACGGCGATGGAGTCACCGAGACGGCTGATGCTGCGGATCTTGTTGAGGCGATCAAGACGCAACACGATCATGGTGTGCTCGCCGAGCGGAGTCGCAGCGCCGCACATGCCGGTGTTGCCGCCCTGCGGGACAATCGCGATGCCCGCAGCCGCACAGGCCTTCACGACATCAGAGACCTCCTGCGTCGAGCCGGGTTTCACGACGGCCAACGCCTTGCCGTGATAGCGGCCGCGCCAGTCCACCACATAGGGTTCGAAATCGCCGCCGGGGCCGATGACGTGACGGGGGTCGCCGACGATGCCGGCAAGCGTTGCGAGAAATGCAGTATGGTCGGTCAATTCACTCTCCCCGTCACCGGAACGAGAGGTCGAGCAGCCGGCCTTCGAACAGGCGATCGCGCGAGCGTTCGAGATGGAGACGCATGGCCGTGCGCGCCGCTTCGGCGTCGCGATCACGGATCGCTTCAAAAATACTGCTGTGTTCCTCGAACACCTGTTCAAGGCCGGGCCGCGGGCCCATCAGCGACAGGCCGTGCAGCTTCATACCGACGGCGACGTGGTCCTTGAGGGCGTTCAGCGAGGTCGCGAAATAGTGGTTGTTGGTCGCCTCGGACACGGCGAGATGAAAAGCATAGTCAGCGTCTTCGCGATGCTTGCGCTTCTTCGTCGCCTCGCGCAGCAGGCCGAGCGCGGCTTCCATCTTGCCGAGATTGTCGTCGCTGCGTCGGAGCGCTGCAAAATGCGCGGCATCGGCCTCCATGGTGATGCGGAATTCGAAGCAGCGCTGGATGTCGGCGATGGTCTCCACCCGCGCGAAGCCGAGTGGCTGTGGCTGCGCACGCATCTGGACGAAACTGCCTGCGCCCTGTCGCGACGTGATCAGGCCGTCTTCGCGCAACCGGCCGAGCGCTTCGCGCAGCACCGGGCGGGAGACGTCGAACATATCGGAAAGCTCGTGCTCGCCTGGCAGCTTCTGGTCCGGCGCGTAGTCGCCATTGGCGATGCGCTGCGCGAGTTCGCCATAGACCTTGTCGACAAGCGAACCGGCGGCACCGCGCGGACGCGGCGCTTCAGGCAATTCAGAGGGATCAATCGGCTTCATGATCGGTCAAACCGCGGCTCACAGGGATGGCGGCGGAGGTTTCGTGTGACGGTCCGATCGCCCAGGAGCGCCGTCGCATGGAAACACTTCCTCGCCCAAAAATTTCGGCGACCATGAGAGGCGGAGGCAAACTTGTCAACATGTCAATGTTGTGCGGATGAACTCTCTGGGTCGTATAGCATTGATATATAACATTTAAATCGCTTGATCTGATCAAATGCCGTGCTGCATCGCACAAATGCTGATAACTTGTCAGGCTGCTGAAATCGTGGTCGAACGCTCGCTCAATCGGAAAGGACCAGGCGTGACCAACGGACTGAACGGCAAGGCTATCGTGATCATTGGCGCAAGCTCCGGCATCGGCGCTGCCGTGGCGAAGAAATTCGGCGCCCTCGGTGCCAAGCTGATCGTGCACTACAACGGCAATCCGGAAGGCGCCGAGGAAGTGGTCGCGAATATCCGCGCGAGTGGTGGCACCGCCGACCTTGTGCGCGGCGACGTGTCGGAGCGTACTGAGGCTGCGCGCGTGATCGACGAAGCCCATGCCAAGCTCGGCCGCATCGATGTCTTGATCAACAATGCCGGCGCCATGTTCGGCCGCACATCGATCGCCAATGCCACCGACGAACAGTATGACGACGTGGTCGATCTCAACATCGGCTCGGTGTTCTTCGCCTGCCGCAAGGCCGCGAAGATCATGGAGGTGCAGCGTTCAGGCTCGATCATCAACACGACCTCGGTCGCAGCCCGTAACGGCGGCAGCGGCGGCGCCGGCCTCTATGGTTCGGCCAAGGGTTTTGTCTCGACCATCACGCGTGTGCTGGCGAAGGAACTGGCTCCGTTCAACGTGCGCGCCAATGCGGTGGCGCCGGGCGTGATCATGACGCCGTTCCACCAGCGCTATTCGACCGCGGAGCAGCTCGAAGGCGCCCGCCAGGGCATTCCGCTGGGCCGGATAGGCACGCCTGAGGATTGCGTCGGCGCCTATCAGTTCCTCGCCGACGAGACCATGAGCAGCTACATCACCGGTCAGGTCATCGAGGTGAATGGCGGCCAGATCATGCCGTAATGTATTTACCTCTCCCTGCTTGCGGGGAGAGGTAAAAAAAACAAGCACTTCGTTAGAAGAACTCCTGCAACACGCACCCGAAAGAGCACAACGATGACAGCTCCCTTCCCGACCGGCGTCTACTGCGCCGCGACCACCCCCTTCAAGGCCGACCTGTCGGTGGATCAGGGCCTGTTCACCTCCCACTGCCAGCGCCTGCTCGATGACGGCTGCACCGGCATCGCCATGCTCGGCACCACCGGCGAGGCCAATTCGCTGTCATCGCGCGAGCGCATGGCACTGCTGGAAGCCGTGGTGAAATCCGGGATCGCGCCGTCGAAGCTGCTGCCGGGCACCGGCGTTGCGTCGATCATGGAAACGGTCGAACTCACGAAGCACGCGGTCGCCAATGGCGTCGGTGCCGTCGTGATGCTGCCGCCGTTCTACTACAAGGGCGTGTCCGATGATGGCATCGTCGATGCCTATACGGCTGTGATCGAGCGCGTCGCCGATCCACGCCTGCGCGTTGTGCTCTATCACATCCCGCAGATGTCGGCGGTGCCGATCTCGCTCGACGTCATCGATCGGTTGCGCAAGCGCTTCCCGGAGATCGTGGTCGGTATCAAGGATTCCGCGGGCGAGTTCGCCAATATGAGCGCCATCGTCGACCGCTTCCCGGGTTTCTCGGTGCTGGTCGGCGCCGATCCCCTAATGTTGAAGCTGCTGCCGATGGGCGGCGCCGGCTGCATCACGGCGACCTCCAACCTCGTGAGCCGCGAGCTCGCCACGGTGTTCAATGGCTACAAGGATCCGGCCAAGGCGGCCGATGTTGCTACTGCGCAGGAGCGTATCGTCGCGGCGCGCAATGCGGTGTCCAGCTATGCGCAGCTTCCCTCGCTGAAGGTGCTGCTGGCGAAGCGCGACAACAATGACAATTGGCTGCGGGTGCGTCCGCCGCTGACAGGCCTCAGCGCTACTGAAGCGGCCAAGGTCCGCGAGTCGCTGTCCGTCTAGACAGCCGTGGCTGCGAACCCGCGCCAGCCTTTGGCGCGTAGTTCGCAGGCCGGGCATTTGCCGCAGCCATAGCCCCAGTCGTGTAACGCGCCGCGCTCACCGAGATAGCAGGTGTGCGAGTGTTCGCGGATCAGGTCGACGAGGCCCTGCCCGCCGAGCTCATGCGCCAACGCCCAGGTCGCCGCCTTGTCGCGCCACATCAGCGGCGTATGCAGCGTGAAGTTCTTGGCCATGCCGAGATTGAGCGCCTGCTGCAGCGCCTTGATGGTGTCGTCGCGACAATCGGGATAGCCGGAGTAATCGGTCTCGCACATGCCGCCGATGATGTGGGTGATGCCGCGCCGATAGGCCAGCGCTGCAGCAAAGGTCAGGAACACCAGATTGCGGCCGGGCACGAAGGTGTTGGGCAGCCCGTCGGCCCCCATCTCGATGGCGACGTCACGCGTCAGCGCGGTATCGGAGATGGCTGATAGCGTTGGGATGTCCAGCGTGTGGCTGTCACCGAGTTTCGTGGCCCAATCAGCATTCAAGGCCTTCACGCCCGCCAGCAGCTTGTCGCGGCTGTCGAGTTCGATGGCGTGACGCTGGCCGTAAGCGAAGCCGAGCATCTCGACGCGCTTGAAGCGCGCCAGCGCCCAGGCCAGACAGGTTGCGGAATCCTGGCCGCCGGAGAACAGCACCAGCGCGGTTTGATCTGGGAAAGTGTCGCTCATCGGCTGCAGATAGCACTCTGCAGCCCTGTGTGAAAGACAGGCAAAACCGGGCATTTCCGCTGGGCCACGCCGCCGTCCTGCGGCATAGCAAAGGCTCCTGCTGTGAACCGTGGTGCCTCATGACCCCTTCCCGCGATATCGTCGGCCTGATCGAGATCATGGCCCAGTTGCGCACGCCCGTGACGGGGTGCCCATGGGATCTGGAGCAGGATTTCGCGAGTATCGCGCCCTATACGATCGAGGAGGCCTATGAGGTCGCCGATGCCATCGTCAGGCACGATCTCCACGACCTCTGCGATGAACTCGGCGATCTCCTGCTGCAGGTGGTGTTCCATGCGCGGATGGCCGAGGAGCAGAACGCCTTCGCTTTCGGCGACGTCGTTGAGGCGATCACCCGCAAGATGATCCGCCGGCATCCGCATGTGTTTCCCGGCAAGGATGGCAAGATCGCACCGACGGATGTGAAGGGGACGTGGGGGCGTATCAAGGCCGAGGAAAAGGCTGAACGCGCCGCCCGGCGCGGCGTTGAGGCCACGCCGCCCTCCTCGTTCCTTGCCAGCGTTAAGGCCGGGCAACCCGCGTTGAGCCAGGCCATGGAGCTGCAAACAAAAGCCTCCAGCGTCGGCTTCGACTGGAATGATCCGCGTGCCGTGCTGGCGAAAATCCGCGAGGAAGCCGACGAGATCGAAGCCGCACTCGATCGCGGCGACCAGAGCGAAGTCGCGGCCGAGACCGGCGACTTGATGTTCGCGCTGGTCAATCTGGCGCGCCATGTGGACGCCGATCCCGAACTCGCACTACGCGGCACCAACGTGAAGTTCGAGCGACGTTTTGGCTATATCGAACAGGCGCTGGCGGCGAAGGGACGGACCCTGCAGGAGGCGTCGCTCGAGGAGATGGATGCGCTGTGGAATGAGGCGAAGGGTAACGAAATCGCGGATTGAATGACTCCCAACCGCCAAGGAACAATCGACGATGACACGGACTGACGTCCTCGGCGGTCTTCTGGCGGGCGGTGTCGGCGGCATGGCGTCCGGCTTGCTCGGTATTACCAGTGGCGGAATCCTCGTCCCGCTGCTGGTGCTCCTGCTTGGCAAAGATCAGCACGTCGCCCAGGGCGTTTCTCTCGTCGTGCAGGTCGTGCCCACCAGTCTTTCCGGCGTCCGCAACTATCAACGCAGCGGCCATCACGTGCCGCCGCGCTGGCTTGCCTGGCTGGCCATCGGATTTGCAGTGGGCGGGTGCGTTGGCGCCTTGCTCGCAACAACCGTTTCTGCTCGCGCGCTGCAATGGACTTTTGTCGGCTATCTGCTCGTTCTCGAAGTGATCGTCATCTGTCGGCCGTCACATCCCAAGCTCGAAGGCACTGCAGACGAAGCGAAAGAGGTGCCGTTACGCGGGTCAGCGCTCGTCGCCATCGGCGCGGTCGCGGGCTGGTCGTCGGGATTTCTGGGGATCGGCGGCGGGCTTGCGATCAGCGCCTTGATGACGGGCCTGCTGAAGGTGTCCCAGCATCAATCCCAGGCCCTTAGCCTTGCCGTTACAGCACTGCCCGTCACTTTACCGGCCGCCCTGCTCTATGTGCAGCAGGGCACGGAGCTGCCGTGGCTCACGATTGCAAGTCTGATCATTGGGCTGTGGATCGGTACCGGTCTTGGATCACGGCTGGCGAATCGCATGAGTCAGAGAGCTTTGCGGATAACACTCATCGCTGTCATCGCCGGCATGGCGGTGTTCATGGCGTTTAAAGCTGCCACCTGAACAACAACGGAGTTTCGTCAGGCACTCAGATCCGCGACCGGATGCAGCACTGCACTGAATCGACTCATGACGATATCGCGTTTGGTCTCATCGACACGCACCACCATGTCGAAATGGCCGTCGTGCAATTCTTTCACCAGTACTTCCGCATTGCGATGCAGCCAGCTCACGCCAGCACCGTCCGCAGCGTCGATCGACAGATCCAGCGTGATGCGGCTGGCGGCGAGCCGTGTTTCGATGGCAGCGAGCAGATCGTCGATGCCCTCGCCGGTTTCGGCTGAGACCATGAAGCACGGCTTGTCCAGCGGCCGCCGCGCCGCGATATTGGCGAGGTTCTCGCGCTCCTCCGGAGGGAAACGATCGATCTTGTTCCAGACTTCGAGAATGCGCGCTGTTGCATCCGTATCGATGCCGAGCTTGCGCAGCACGTTGTCGACGTCGCTTTGCTGCGCTTCCGCATCCTCATGCGAGATGTCGCGGACATGGAGAATGATGTCGGCTTCCAGTACCTCTTCCAGCGTCGCGCGAAACGCGGCTACGAGCTGGGTCGGCAGGTTGGAGATGAAACCCACCGTGTCCGACAGCATGGCCTTGCCGCCATGCGGCAGCGTCAGCGCACGCAGCGTCGGATCGAGGGTCGCGAACAACATGTCCTCGGCCTGCACGTCGGCGCGCGTCAGCCGGTTGAACAGCGTCGACTTGCCGGCATTGGTGTAACCGACCAGCGCAACAACGCGATACGGCACGCGCTGGCGGCCGGCGCGATGCAGGCGCCGCGTCGCCTGGACCTTCTTCAGATCGGCTTCGAGCCGCGCGATGCGGTCGCCGATCATGCGGCGATCCGCCTCGATCTGGGTTTCGCCGGGGCCGCCCATAAAGCCAAAGCCGCCGCGCTGGCGCTCCAGATGGGTCCATGAGCGGACGAGACGGCTGCGCTGATAATTGAGATGCGCGAGCTCAACCTGCAGCGTGCCTTCCTTGGTCTTGGCACGGCGGCCGAAGATTTCAAGGATGAGACCGGTACGGTCGAGCACCTTGGCCTTCAGTTCCTTTTCGAGATTGCGCTGCTGGATCGGCGACAGCGCGCAATCCATCACCACGATGCCGATCTCGTTCGCCGCGATCAGGCCGGCGATCTCCTCGACCTTGCCCTTGCCGAGATAGGTGGCCGGGCGGATCTGGCTCAGCGGCGCGGCGACGGCCTCGACCACGGTGAGGTCGATGGCGCGTGCGAGACCGACCGCCTCTTCGAGCCGGGCTTCCGTATCGCGGACATGAGAATAGGCTTGCGCGTCGGCGTCGCCCCGCCGTTCGCGCAGGTAAGGACCGACCACGAGGACGCGGCCGGTCGATTCGCTGCTGGCCGAGGGCCGGTCAGCAGCATTGCCTTCGAAGCTACGAAATTCCAATCAAGCGTCTCTCAGGAGTTCGCTCAAGCCGGATCCTCGCCACCCTCAAAAAGCTGAATCGGTGCGCCCGGCATGATGGTCGAGATCGCATGCTTATACACCAGCTGCGAGTGTCCGTCGCGCCGGAGCAGAAGACAGAAATTGTCGAACCAGGTGACAATGCCCTGCAATTTGACGCCGTTCACCAGAAAGATCGTGAGCGGAGTCTTGGTCTTGCGTACGTGGTTGAGGAAGGTGTCCTGTAGATTTTGTGCGCGGTCTGCCGCCATTTTTTTTAATCCCGCAGTCTGTTTTGTTGCTTTTTTTGAACCCGGCGCAGCCCTCTCCGGGGCCTTACCAAGCTGCCGCACTTTCCCCTGAGATCCCCCTCCGGGAGCGCGACGACGTGATTAGACGGCAGGCGCGCTTTTTAGGCAAGCCGGAACGCGGAATTGGTGCCTAAAAGCCCGGCAAATTTTATGAAATCGCTGCGAATTTATGGAATTCCTGCCTCAGGCGCGTCGCGATACCACCAGGCTTGCCGTCGCCGATCGGTTTGCCATCGATATTGATGACCGGCATCACGATCTGACTCGCCGACGAGACGAAGGCTTCTGCGGCGTCATAAGCCTCGGCTGGTGTGAAGTTCCGCTCTTCCAGCTTGAGCTGCATCGAGGCCAGGACCTCGATCAGTACGGCGCGGGTGATGCCCGCGAGAATGCCTGACGCGGCCGTGCGCGTCACCACCCTGCCGTCCTTGGTGACGATCCAGGCGTTGCACGACGCGCCCTCGGTGACGAAACCGTCGGCGTCGACATACCAGGCTTCATAGGCGCCCTTGTCGCGGGCTTCCTGTCGCGCCAGCACATTGGGCAGCAGGCCGACAGTCTTGATGTCGACGCGCGGCCAGCGATTCTCGGCCGTGGTGATGACCTTCACGCCCTTGGCAGCAGTCGCCTGGTTCTTGGCGAAGTTGAGCGATTTCGCCGTCACGACCACACTTGGCTTCACGTCCGGCGACGGAAATCCGTGATCGCGATGGGCGACGCCGCGGCTGATCTGCAGATAGACGATGCCGTAATTGATGCGGTTGCGACGAATGACTTCCTGCATCACCACCTTGAGCGATGTCAGCGGCATGGCTTCGGCGATGCGCAGCTCCCGCAACGAGCGCTGCATGCGCGCAATATGACGGGGAAAATCGACCATCTTGCCGCCGATGATCTCGCAAACCTCGTAAATGCCATCGGCGAACTGATAGCCGCGGTCCTCGACGTTCACGGCGGCATCGCGCAGGTTGACGTATTGACCATTCACATAGGCGATGCGCGACATGTTCGTTCCGAGGCTTGAGTTGAAAGCTTGAGGTGAGGTGAGTGATTTAGCCGACGCCGAGCGCCTTGAGCTTGCGGTGCAAGGCGGAGCGCTCCATGCCGACGAATTCAGCGGTGCGCGAGATATTACCCGAAAAACGGCTGATCTGCGCAATCAGATAATCGCGTTCGAACACTTCGCGGGCCTCACGCAGTGGCAGGCCCATGATGTGCTCGCCATTGTTGCTGGTCGGCATCGACGGCACCATCGAACCGACGTCCTGCGGTAGCATGTCGGCGGTGATGATCACCTCCGGCCCACCGCCCGCTAGGATCATGACGCGTTCGACGTTGTTGCGAAGCTGGCGGATATTGCCGGGCCAAACGTGGGATTGCAGGACCGCCATGGCGTCCTCGCCGATCTGCCGCTTCGGCAGGCCCGTCGCGATGGAGATCTGCTCCATGAAATATTCGATGAGCTCCGGGATATCCTCGCGGTGCTCGGACAGCGGCGGAACGCGGATCGGCACCACCGAGAGGCGATGATAAAGATCCTCACGGAAACGACCTTCGGCGATTTCCTCTTCGAGATTACGCGCGGTCGACGAGATGATGCGGACGTCGACATTGACCTTGGTGGTGCCCCCTGCCCGCATGAAAGTCTGGTCGACCAGCACGCGCAGGATCTTGTTCTGGGTCTCGCGGGGCAGATCGCCGATCTCGTCGATGAACAGCGTGCCGCCATGGGCTTCTTCCAGAGCGCCAGCCTTGCGCGCCTGTTCGCCATTGGACTGTTCGATGCCGAACAGTTCGACTTCCATGCGCTCCGGCGTAATCGCTGCAGCGTTGATGACGACGAACGGTCCCGTGGAGCGAGCAGAGGCCGTGTGCAGCGTGCGCGCGGCGAGCTCCTTGCCGGCGCCCGACGGGCCGACGATCAGAATGCGGCTATTGGCCTTGGCGGCGCGATCGATGGTCTGGCGTAGCTGGTTCATGGCGGCCGAGCGCCCCGTCAGCGAATTGGCGACCGGTGCGAGTTGTTTCAGTTCCTTGACTTCGCGTTTCAGCCGCGAGGTCTCAAGCGCGCGCGTCGCGACAAGGATCAGCCGGTCAGCTTTGAACGGCTTTTCGATGAAGTCGTAGGCGCCGCGCTTGATTGCCGCGACAGCGGTTTCGATATTGCCGTGGCCTGAGATCATCACCACAGGCAATTCGGGATTGTCGCGTTTGACCTGCTCGAGCAGTTGCAGGCCGTCGAGCTTGCTGCCCTGCAGCCAGATGTCGAGAAACACCATGTTGGGGCGGCGATTGGCGATTTCCGCGAGCGCGGAATCGCTGTCTCGTGCGGTGCGGGTGGTGAAGCCCTCATCGTCCAGAATGCCCGCAACAAGATCGCGAATATCGGCTTCGTCGTCGACGATCAGAATGTCATTTGCCATGGGTCAAAATATCCTGGTCACGTTTATTCTTGTCAGTTGCCGGTAGCAGTTTTGATCTTCGGTTCGTCATCAGGCGGGGCTTCCGGTTCACTCTTGTCCGCGTCAGCCTTCTGACCGGAGATAGAAAACCGCAGCCGCATCCAGGCACCGCGCTGTCCAGGACGAACGCTCGATGCGTCGCCAAGTTCGATGCCCCCACCATGATCCTCGAGCACCTTGCCGACGATCGCGAGGCCGAGGCCGGTGCCCTTCTCGCGAGTCGTGACATAGGGTTCGAGCAAACGCGACCTGTTGACGGTCGGCAGACCGATGCCGTTGTCGATCACGTCGATCAAGATCATGTCGTTCTCGCGCGACGCTGTGACATCAATACGACCTTTGCCGAGTTCTTCTGGCGGCACGGCCTCGATCGCCTCTGTCGCATTCTTGATGATATTGGTGAGCGCCTGCGAGATCAGCCGGCGATCGAACCGCGCGCGCATCGGCTCTTCCTTGATCTCGGCGGAGATGTCGAGCTCGGGGTGACCGACCCGCATCAGGAATACGGCCTGACGCACAGTGTCGGCGACATCCTCACCCTCGATCACGGGCTTGGGCATGCGCGCAAAGCGCGAAAATTCGTCGACCATGCGCCTGATGTCATCGACCTGCCGCACGATGGTGTCGGTGCATTGTTCGAAGATCGCCTTGTCATCGACGATCACCTTGCCGAATTTGCGCTTGATGCGCTCGGCCGAGAGCTGGATCGGCGTCAGCGGATTCTTGATCTCATGTGCGATGCGGCGCGCCACGTCGGCCCAGGCCGAGGTGCGCTGAGCCGAGACGAGTTCGGTGATGTCGTCGAGGGTGATGATGTAGCTGTCGCGCGACTGGCTGGTCTGTTCGGCGCTGACGCGCACCGACAGATTGCGCTCCTGCCCGTCGCGGGTGATCGTCACCTGGCCCTGCACCAGCCGCTGCGATCCCTCGCGTGCGGTCTGCATCAATTCATCGAGCTCGGGAATGATCTCGTGCAGCGGGTGGCCCAGCGTCTCGGACTCCGAATGTCCGACCAGCTTCTCGGCCGAGCGGTTGAGAATGCCGATCATGTTCGAGCCATCGACGCCGATGATGCCGGCGCTGGCCGATGACAACACGGCCTCGATGAAACGGCGGCGACTGTCGATGACGTCGCTGGCGCTGACCAGTTCGTCACGCTGGGTGCGCAGCTCCTGCGTCATCTTGTTGAAAGTCTCGCCGAGATGAGCGAGATCGCCCTCGGACTGGATCACCGGTACCTGGACATGAAGATCTCCGGTCGAGACCATGTTCGCAGCGCCCATCAGGCGGCGGATCGGCGCCACCAGCCAGTTGGCGAAATTCAGGCCGATCAGCACAGCGGACATCAGCACCGTCAGTGCGATCACGGTGAACATCAGCGCGAAGGCGACCTGAATGCCGAGCCTGCGCGATTCCAGTTCGGCATATTCGGCCGCGCCGGCCTGGCTCTGATTCATCTGCGCGACCACGCGCGGATCGAGCTTGCGGGCGACATAGAGGAACATGTTGTCGAACGCTCGCAATCGGATCACGGCGGCGACGTAATTTCCCTCGGGGATCACAGCGATGGCCGGCTCGGACGCGCTGACATTGACGAGGAAGTCTGCCGGCGGCGGTGAGAATTCCTGTTTGACGCCGGGCTGGTCGGGTTCGATGACGTTGCGATCCTTGTCGATCAACATGGCGCCCGGCAAATTGCGCGCGGTTGCATTTGCCATCATCAACGAACGGAACGTACCGCGGTCCTGATAGAAAAGCGGCTGGATGCGCGCGAGATCGTCGGCCATACCGAGGATATCACCGCCAATCAATTGGCCGTGCTCGTGCAGATAGGCGCTGGCGATGACGAGCGAATTGTTGATGACCGCCTTGGTTGGGCCGGAGAACAGCCGGTCGAGGCCGCGGTCGAGGGTCACATTGGCGACGATCGAGACGAGCACCGCCGGCAGCACGGCGATCACCGAGAACAGGCTGACGATCTGCACATGTAGCCGGGCCGCCGCCCTGCCCCTGCGACGCGCCTGGACAACCTTCCAGATCTCCCGCGCAATGATCAGGACCAGCAGGAGGACGCTGGCGGCATTGATCAGCAGGAAGGTGACGACGACCTGATGGGTCGGCGCGATCGGCGTGAGGCCATTCAGGACGAGGAAGGTCAGGCATGACGACAGGAGTGCCAGGCCGACAGCCAATGGCACGAACAGCCGCCGCAGGGTCCACCTGCGCGGCTCCGCCATCGACGGTTCATAGGCTGTAGCCGACGTGTCTGCGCTGGTCATTCCGACAATGTGGTGAGCGTGGACGCCGTGCGGCTGCCGGAGACAGCCCGGACCGCACTGATGCAATCATACAACAATGTTGCCCAATTACGACAAATCCACGGCGCAGACTAGCCAACGAAAACGCATACCCTGCGTTTTCGTGTGTTTTTGCGTCTCAAACCCTGGAATTGCTCGATCCCGCTACCGAGATCAGCCGCCGGTTCGATAGACCTGAATGTCGAGATCGCGAATTTTCTTCCGCAGGGTGTTGCGGTTGAGGCCGAGCAGATCCGCAGCGCGAATCTGGTTGCCTCGGGTCGCGGCCAGTGCTGCGGTCAGCAGCGGTACCTCGATCTCGCGGAGAATGCGGTGATAGAGGCCCGGCGGCGGCACGCCGTTCGGGAAGCCGGAGAAGTGCGAGGACAGATAGACCTCGACGGCACCACCGAGATTATCCACGCCGGTCGGCGCGCTACCACCCGAGGCCACAGCGGGCGGCGCCAGTTCGCCGTCGATCACCGAGCCGGTAATGACGTCCTGCGGATAGAGTGCTGCCAGACGGCGCGCGAGGTTTTCCAGTTCGCGAACATTGCCCGGCCAGCGATGCTGCTTCATGCGCTCAAGCGCCAAAGCGTCGAGCTTCTTCGGCGGCAGGCCGTCCTTCTCCGCGAGTGCAAAGAAGTGGCGGATCAGATCGGGCAGATCCTCGATGCGCTCGCGCAGCGGCGGCAGGCGCAATGGCACGACGTTGAGGCGGAAAAACAGATCCTCGCGGAACAGGCCCTGCTGGATCAGGATGCGTAGATCCTTGTTGGAGGCGGCGACGATACGCACGTCGGTCTTGATCGGCGTGCGGCCGCCAACCGTCGTGTATTCGCCCTGCTGCAACACGCGCAGCAAACGGGTCTGGGCTTCCATCGGCATGTCGCCGATTTCGTCCAAAAACAGTGTGCCGCCTTCAGCCTGCTCGAAGCGACCGGTGGCGCGGGCATTGGCGCCGGTGAAGGCGCCGCGCTCGTGGCCGAACAGTTCGGACTCGATGAGGTCGCGCGGGATCGCCGCCATGTTGACCGCAACGAACGGGCCATTGCGGCGCTTGCCGTAGTCGTGCAGCGCGCGGGCCACCAGTTCCTTGCCGGTGCCGGACTCGCCGGAGATCATCACCGTCAGATCGGTCTGCATCAGGCGGGCGAGGACGCGGTAGATTTCCTGCATCGCCGGTGAACGGCCGACCAGCGGGATCGAGTCGAACTCGCCGTCATCGGCGTGGCTTGCGACACGCTCCTTCGGCTCGGACAGCGCGCGACCGACGATGGCGATCAATTCCTTCAGATCGAACGGCTTCGGCAGATATTCATAGGCACCGCGCTCGGAGGCGCGGATCGCGGTCATGAAGGTGTTCTGCGCGCTCATCACGATAACCGGCAGATTGGGCCGCATCTTCTTGATACGCGGCAGCAGATCGAACGCGTTCTCGTCAGGCATCACCACGTCGGTGATCACAAGGTCGCCCTCGCCCTGGCTGACCCAGCGCCACAACGTGGCTGCGTTCCCGGTCAGGCGAACCTCATATCCGGCGCGCGATAGCGCCTGATTGAGGACGGTGCGGATCGCCGTATCATCGTCCGCAACCAGAATGCTACCTGCAGCCATCGTTAGTCCTCGTCTTACGTCTGTGAGGTGTGCGTCGGTGCCGCGGGGGCATCGGCGCTGCTCGGATCAAGGGTCTTGTCGTCCAATTTCTTGGCGGGGTTGAACATCGGCAACAGCACGCGAAAAGTCGTCTTTCGTGGCTGCGATTCACATTCGATGATCCCACCGTGATCGCCGACAATCTTCGCAACCAATGCAAGACCCAGGCCGCTTCCGGTGGGCTTGGTGGTGACGAAGGGATCGAACAGGTTGGGCAGCAGATCTTCGGGAACGCCGGGTCCGTTGTCCTTGACGCAGAATTCCAGCGGTAGCGAGACGCGCGATTTCTTGCCCGGCACTGACAGGCGGACGCCCGGCCGGAACGCGGTGGTGAGCTGGATCTCACCATCGGAACCGAGATCGACGATGGCTTCGGCAGCGTTCTTCACCAGATTCAGGAACACCTGGATGAGCTGGTCCTGATTGGCCAGCACCGGCGGCAGCGACGGGTCGTAATCCTCGATGAAGCGGATGTTGCGGGCGAAGCCGGACTGCGCGAGGCGCTTCACGTGATCGAGGACGGAGTGAATGTTGACCGGGCCACGCGCCACCGGGCGGTCGTCGCCGAACACTTCCATGCGATCGACCAGCGTCACGATGCGATCGGCTTCGTCCATGATCAGGCGTGTCAGCATGCGGTCTTCCGACGATGCCGACTGCTCAAGGAGCTGAGCGGCTCCGCGAATGCCCGACAGCGGGTTCTTGATTTCATGCGCCAGCATGGCCGCCAGCGCGATCACCGAACGCGCGGCGCTGCGATGGGTGAGCTGACGGTCCATCTTGTCGGCAATGGTGCGTTCCTGCAGCATCACCACGATATGGCCGGGACGCTCGGTGAGCGGCGCGACATGCAGATCGACCTGGCGGTCGCCGCCGATGCGCGGCGTGCCGAGATCGACCTTGTATTCGTTCACCGGCGAACCCGCGGCGCGAACCTGATCGATCAGCGCCAGCAGCGGACTGCCGAATGGCACCAGTTCTTTCAGAGACTGCCTGCGCAGGAATTGCGTAGAAATCTCGAAGAAGGATTCGGCCGCCATATTGGCGTCGACGATCTTGCCGTCGGGCGCGATCAGGATCACCGGATTAGGTAGTGCGTTGAGAATGGCCTCACTGTCGGTCGGGACAGGGCGACGGTGCTCTGCGGCGTTCATGCGGCAGCACTCCATGCGAAATCATCAAAAGCGTCATTCAGAGATCGCTGCACACCGGAGGGATCTTCGGATGTAAGGATCTTCTGTCGCCAGGTCTTCAGGGTCTCGGTCGGCGCGCAGCTCGTAGCCGCGGCCGCATCGAGCGCCCAGCCGAGATGTTTGCGTGCGTGGCGCAGGCCGATGCGCAGGCCGTAGTGACGGACCACATCGTCGTAGAGAGCGCAGATATAGGCGAGCTGCTGCTGCAGCGACGGCACGGCTTCCGCGATACCGGTTTCAAGACGTCGGCCGATCTGGCCGGGCAGCCAGGGCATGCCCTGCGCGCCCCGACCCATCATCACGGCATCGGCGCCGGACATCTTCAGCGCACTCACCGCCTTGTCGTAGGAGGTGATGTCACCATTGACGATCACTGGGATGCTCACCGCGTCCTTCACCGGGCGCACGGCGCTCCAGTCGGCTTCGCCCTTGTAGAACTGGCATCGCGTGCGACCGTGGACGGTGATGAGCTGGACGCCCGCCTGCTCTGCGCGCTGCGCAAGCTCAGGCGCGTTCAGCATGCGATCGTCCCAGCCCAGACGCATTTTGAGAGTCACGGGTACTTTCACGGCAGCGATGGTCGCCTCGATCAGCTTCAATGCGTGGTCGAGGTCGCGCATCAGCGCGGAGCCCGACTGGCCGCCGGTCACATGCCGCGCCGGGCAGCCCATATTGATATCGATGATGTCGGCGCCGGCGGCTTCGGCCACACGGGCCCCCTCGGCCATCCAGTGGGTCTCACAGCCGGCCAGCTGGACCACATGGGGCCCGATCCCGGTCGCTTCGCAGCGCAATACCGACATGGGACGACCATTGACGAGATCGTCGCTGGCGGTCATTTCTGACACGACGAGGCCGGCCCCGAGTTCGGCGGTCAGCCTGCGAAACGGCGCATCGGTGATGCCCGACATCGGCGCCAAAACGACCCGGTTGG
The DNA here is from genome assembly GCF_056401215.1 of Tardiphaga sp. P4_G1. NCBI lineage: Bacteria > Pseudomonadati > Pseudomonadota > Alphaproteobacteria > Hyphomicrobiales > Nitrobacteraceae > Tardiphaga > Tardiphaga sp. P4_G1. Next base: position 442,679 of record NZ_JBFUJU010000001.1, on the reverse strand, counting down.
CGATCTCGATGCCACCGATTTGTAACGGCTTGCTGTATACTGAGTCCGGGGTGGTCACAGACCTGCTCGTCGTTGTCTCGTCCGCTGCATTGCGGGCATAGGGCGCATAATGCGCACATTTGTTGTGCAGTCAACCGTCATGCCTACACATTAGACAGATGCGCTCATTTTGCAAGTGCAGTGCAGCAATGCACTCTTATGCAGCCACGAGAATGTAATCATACTGTTTTTGCGTGCGGCCGTGCTAAGGGCTGTGCGATCACCGCTTACCCCTTAATCACCTGACCCTGATGACAAAATCACCTAATCCTGCCGGTTTGAAGACAGCCGCCATTATCGTTGCCGCCGGCCGCGGCCTCCGTGCCGGCGCCGGTGGACCGAAGCAATATCGCATGATCGGAGGCCGCAGCGTTATTTCGCGGGCTATGGAGCCGTTTTGCAACCATCCCCAGGTCTTTGCGGTCCAGCCGATCACCAATCCTGACGATATCGCTGTGTTCAACGAGGCGGTCAGCGATTTGAGGTATCATGTTCCTGCCAATGGCGGTGCGACGCGTCAGGCGTCGGTGCATGCTGGACTCGAAGCGCTGGCAGATCACGCGCCGGACATCGTGCTGATTCACGATGCAGCCCGCCCGTTCGTAACCCCTGCTTTGATCGAGCGCGCGATTGCCGCGGCACAGATCACTGGCGCTGCGGTGCCCGGTGTCGCCGTTACCGATACGATCAAACAGGTCAACGAGGCCGGACACGTGGAAGCGACGCCGGACCGTGCACGCTTGCGCAGCGCGCAAACGCCACAGGCATTTCGTTTTGATGTCATCCTTGAAGCGCATCGTCGTGCTGCAAAGGAAGGCCGCGATGATTTCACCGACGATGCCGCGCTCGCCGAATGGGCGGGATTGACCGTGGCAACCTTTGAAGGCGATCTTGCAAATATGAAGCTCACGACTCCCGAAGATTTCATTCGCGAAGAAGCGCGTCTCGCCGCCTCGCTCGGTGATATCCGCATGGGCACGGGCTATGACGTGCACGCCTTCGGCGACGGCGATCACCTGATGATCTGCGGCGTCCGTGTGCCGCATACGCGCGGCTTCCTTGCTCACTCAGATGGCGACGTCGGCTTGCATGCGCTGGTCGATGCGATCCTGGGCGCGCTGGCTGACGGCGATATCGGTTCGCACTTCCCGCCGAGTGATCCCCAGTGGAAGGGCGCGGCGTCCGACAAGTTCCTGAAATACGCCGTGGACCGCGTCACCGCACGTGGCGGCCGTATCGCCAATCTCGAAGTAACGCTGATCTGCGAACGGCCCAAGATTGGCCCGCTACGCGATGCGATGCGCGAGAAGATCAGCGAGATCTCCGGCGTGGCACTGTCACGCGTCGCGGTGAAGGCGACCACCAGCGAACGTCTCGGCTTCACCGGCCGTGAAGAAGGCATCGCCGCGACTGCGGCTGCCACCATTCGCCTTCCCTGGATGGACTGACATGGCAGCGAGCGACGCACGAGCCCTCTCCCGCGCGCTGCTCGATCTCTGCCGCAGCCGCAAGCTGACGATCGCGACCGCCGAGTCCTGCACCGGCGGTCTTGTCGCCGGCGCGCTGACCGAAATTCCCGGCTCGTCCGATGTGATCGATCGCGGCTTCGTCACCTATTCCAATGCCGCCAAACACGCGATGCTTGGCGTCAAGACTGCGACGCTCGACAGCTTTGGTGCGGTCAGCAAGGAGACGGCGATCCAGATGGCGGTCGGCGCTTTGGAAGAAGCCGACGTCGACCTCGCAGTGTCGATCACAGGCATCGCAGGTCCCGGCGGCGCCACGCCGGGCAAACCGGTCGGCCTCGTGCATTTTGCTGTGGCGTCACGTGACGGCCGCATCGTCAACAAGGAATGCCGTTTCGGCGCCATTGGCCGCAGCGCGGTGCGTCAGCGCTCCGTGCTTGAAGCTCTACGGATGCTGATGGAATTGGCACGTGGGCCACAGCCGCCGGCCAAGAAGCGCGAAGCAGCGAGTCTGGCGCGCCCGCGCGTGGCGCGTTCGCCGCGACGGACCGCCGTCAAGCGTCGCCGGCCGACCGCGCCGCTAAAAAAGCCGACGACTAAGAAGTAGACGGAACGCCCGTGACGCGCGGCACACGATAGACTTCATCCGCGCGCTTCTCGAAGGCTACGGCAAAGCGCTGGAATGCCGCGTCGAACATCGTGCCCATCAGCATCGCCAGCATGCGGCTCTTGAACTCATAGGCAATGAAGAAGCCGACGTCGCATTCCTGACCTTCAGCCTTCGGATCAAAGGTCCAGCGGTTTTCGAGATTGCTGAACGGACCGCGCAGATATTCGACCATGATCTTCAGGTTCGGCCGATCCAGCGTCACGCGGCTGGTGAAGGATTCCTGGACCAGCTTGAACGACACGGTCATGTCGGCAACGATGATCTCGGTGCCATTCTCCTGCGGCGTGCGCTGGCGAATCTTCAACGACTTGCACAACGGCACGAATTCCGGATAGCGCTCGACATCGGCAACCAGATCGAACATCTGGGAGGCGCTGTGGCGCACGCGGCGCTTGTTGGCAAATCTCGGCATTGTCGCGTTCTCAGCGCGCGAGAGCGGCGCGCGCAGCCTGCAGCTTGGCGAAATCCTCGCCGGCATGATGCGACGAGCGCGTCAGCGGGCTCGCCGACACCATCAGGAAGCCCTTGGTGTAGGCGACTTTCTCATAGCCGCTGAATTCATCGGGGGTGACATAGCGCGACACCACGTGATGCTTGCGCGTCGGCTGCAGATACTGGCCGATGGTCAGGAAGTCGATATCGGCCGAGCGCATGTCGTCCATCACCTGCAACACTTCAGGGCGCTCCTCGCCGAGGCCGACCATGATGCCGGACTTGGTGAAGATGGTCGGGTCGAGTTCCTTGACCTTCTGCAGCAGGCGCAGCGAATGGAAATAGCGCGCGCCCGGTCGCACTGTCAGATAGCGCGACGGCACGGTTTCCAGATTGTGGTTGAACACGTCGGGCTTCGCCGCGACGACGACTTCGAGGGCGCCCGGCTTGCGCAGGAAGTCAGGCGTCAGGATTTCGATGGTGGTCGTGGGACATGCCGCGCGGATCGCACGAATCGTCTGCGCAAAATGTTCGGCACCGCCATCGGCGAGATCGTCGCGGTCCACCGAGGTGATGACCACATGATGCAGGCCGAGCTTGCGCACGGCTTCGGCGACATGCTCGGGCTCCATGCCGTCGAGTGCGTTGGGCATGCCCGTCTTGACGTTGCAGAACGCACAGGCGCGGGTGCAGGTGTCACCCATGATCATGAAGGTGGCGTGCTTCTTCTGCCAGCACTCGCCAATATTCGGGCAGCCGGCTTCCTCGCACACGGTAACGAGGCCGTTTTCCTTGACGATCTTGCGGGTGTCGCCATAGCCACGGCTAGTCGGCGCACGGACCCGGATCCAGTCCGGCTTCGGCGGCGAGAACGAATCCGGCCGATTCACTTTTTCAGGGTGACGTGGGCGGAGCTGCGTGGTGGATACGGTATCGAGGACGACGACCATGAACTGTCCGTTCTGAGTGAAGCCTTAGGTAATCCGCCGGGCCCTGTCCTGCAACCCGCCCTCGCCTTGCCCGGCCCTGCATCGTAACATAGCAGGCAGAATGGCTCCAAAACCTCACCAAATCCCCCAAAAGCTCGGCAAGGCACTCAAACGCAGCTTTTTCGCTCGGAGCGTGCACGATGTGGCCCCCGAACTGATCGGCGCGACGCTCCTGGTCGATGGCATCGGTGGCGAGATCGTCGAGGTCGAGGCCTATCATCACACCGAGCCCGCGGCCCATTCCTTCAACGGGCAGACGCCGCGCAACCAGATCATGTTCGGGCCGCCCGGCTTTGCCTATGTCTATCGCTCCTACGGCATCCACTGGTGCGTGAACTTCGTCTGCGAGGCCGAGGATTCGGCCAGCGCGGTGCTGATCCGGGCACTGCAACCGACCTTCGGGATTGGCGAGATGCAGCTGCGACGCGGGCTGCAGGATGAGCACATGCTGTGCTCGGGACCTGGCAAGGTCTGCCAGGCGCTCGGCATCAGCATCGCGCATAACGGGCTGGCTTTGGACAAGCCGCCGATTGCGATTCACGCAAGGACGGAAGTGCCGGACATTATCGCAGGTATCCGCATCGGCATCACCAAGGCCGTGGAATTGCCGTGGCGATACGGGGTGAGAGGCTCGCGTTATCTCAGCAAGCCGTTTGCGAGGTAATTATAGCGCCGTCATGCTCGGGCTTGTCCCGGGTATCCACGCCTTCGCCACTACTAGCACGGAAGACGTGGATGGCCGGGACAAGCCCGGCCATGACGAACATTGAGACTTGTAGCAGTCGCGGAATTGCGGCGCATCACACCGCGTTCTTGAGCCGCTCCAGCGCTTCCAGCGTCTTGGCCTTGCGGGCCTCGGCTGCCTCGCGCTTCTCGCGCTCTTCCTCGACGATCTCTTCCGCTGCGTTGGCGACGAATTTCTCGTTGGAGAGCTTGGCGTCGGCGCGCTTGATATCGGCTTCGGCTTTCACCAGTTCCTTGTCGAGACGGGTCTTCTCGGCGCCGAGATCGATCACGCCCTTCAACGGCAGCGCTGCGACCTCGCCGCGGATCAGAAGCTGCACGGCGCCCTGCGGCGCGACCTCGGCGAAGGATATGTCGCCGAGACGAGCGAGGCGCTTGACGACATCGCTCCAGCGCTGGGCACGGGCTTGAGTTTCGGCAGACGCACCGGCCAGCACGAGTGGCGTCAATGTTGCCGGCACGATGTTCATCTCGGCACGCACCGAACGAACCTCCGTCACCAGGTCGATGACCCAGCCGATTTCGGCTTCGGCGGCGTCATCCTTGAAATCGGCGACCGGTTCGGGATCGCCCATCAGGATCGGCGCGACGATCGGATCGCTCGCGGCGGTCGCGATGATCAGCGCTTCCTGCTCGCGCGTCAGGCCGCTCGCCTTGCGCGACCACGGCGCTAGCGCCAGCAGACCGTCGCGCGGCGCCGTCACGGCCCAGAGTTCTTCCGTGATGAACGGCATGAACGGATGCAGCAGCTTCAGGATCTCGTCGCGGGCCCAAGCGACCATCGCGCGGGTTTCGGTCTTGGCCGGACCGTCCTCGCCCATCATGAATGGCTTGGCGAGTTCGAGATACCAGTCGCAATACACGTTCCAGACGAAGCGATAGGCCGCGCCCGCCGCATCGTTGAAGCGATAGGCTTCGATGGCTTCGGTGACTTCGCGCGTTGCCTTCACGGTCTCATGCGCGATCCAGCGGTTGAGCACTTCCTTGGCCTTGGTCGGATCGAAGCCCGCCGGCAGCACGCACTCGTTCATTTCGGCGAAGCGGCAGGCATTCCAGAGCTTGGTCGCGAAATTGCGATAGCCCTCGACGCGCTGGGTCGCGAGCTTGATGTCGCGGCCCTGTGCGGCCATCGCAGCCAGCGTAAAACGCAGCGCGTCGGCGCCGTACTGGTCGATCAGGTTCAGGGGATCGATGACGTTGCCCTTCGACTTCGACATCTTGGCGCCCTTCTCGTCGCGGACGAGGGCGTGGATGTAGACGGTCGGGAACGGCACGTCCTTCTTGAAGTGCATGCCCATCATCATCATCCGGGCGACCCAGAAGAAGATGATGTCGAAGCCGGTGACCAGCACATTGGTGGGATAGTAGCGATCCACATCGACCGAGCTCTGCGGCCAGCCCAGCGTCGAGAACGGCCACAGCGCCGACGAGAACCAGGTATCGAGCACGTCTTCATCGCGCGTGATGAAGCCCTCGCGCTTCGCTGGATCGAGCGCCATCTCGTGGCCCTGCTCTTCCGTGATCACTTCCTGCTCGACATAATAGCCGAGCGCGTTGCCGACCGCTTCTTCCTCGGTCTCGGCGACGAACACCTTACCATCCGGGCCATACCAGGCCGGGATCTGATGACCCCACCAGAGCTGGCGCGAGATGCACCACGGCTGGATGTTCTCCATCCATTCGTAATAGGTCTTTTCCCAGTTCTTCGGCACGAACTCGGTCGCGCCGGTGCGCACCGCGGCGATCGCTGGCTGTGCCATGGTCTTGGCGTCGACGTACCACTGGTCGGTCAGATAGGGCTCGATGACGACGCCGGAGCGGTCGCCATGCGGCACCATATGCGTGTTGGGCTCGATCTTCTCCAGGAAGCCGAAATCTTCCAGCCGCTGCACGATGGTCTTGCGCGCCTTGAAGCGCTCCATGCCGTGCAATTCTTCGACCAGCTCTGACGCCGCGAGCGGCAGTCCGCGCAGATAGTCCTCGTTGTCGGCGAGTGCGAGCTTGCCTTCGATATCGAGGATGCTGATGCGTGCAAGGCCGTGGCGGTTGCCGACTTCGAAGTCGTTGAAGTCGTGTGCCGGCGTGATCTTCACCGCGCCGGAGCCCTTCTCCGGGTCGGAATATTCGTCGGCGACGATCGCGATCAGGCGGCCGACCAGCGGCAGAACCACGTTCTTGCCGATCAGATGGGTGTAGCGTTCGTCATCCGGATTCACGGCGACGCCGCTGTCGCCGAGCATCGTCTCGGGACGCGTGGTGGCAACGGTGATGAACGAGGTCGGATCTTCCGGATCGAAATTCTTGCCTTCGAGCGGATAGCGCAGATGCCAGAGGTTACCCTTGACCTCGACCTGCTGCACTTCGAGATCCGAAATCGCAGTCAGCAGCTTTGGATCCCAGTTCACAAGGCGCTTGTCCTTGTAGATCAGGCCCTCGCGGTGCAGCTGCACGAACACCTTGATGACGGCCTCGGACAGGCCCTCGTCCATGGTGAAGCGCTCGCGCGACCAGTCACAGGATGCGCCGAGGCGCTTCAACTGATTGACGATGACGCCGCCGCTCTCGGCCTTCCACTTCCAGACGCGTTCGAGAAATGCCTCGCGTCCCATGTCGCGGCGACCGGGCTCCTGGCGCTCCATCAACTGGCGCTCGACCACCATCTGGGTCGCGATGCCCGCATGGTCGGTGCCGGGCTGCCACAGCACATCGCGGCCGCGCATGCGCTCGAAACGACAGAGCACGTCCTGCAAAGTGTTGTTGAGGGCGTGGCCCATATGCAGCGAACCGGTGACGTTCGGCGGCGGGATCACGATCGTATAGGGCTCGGCATCCACCCGGTCCGCGCGGCCCGCCTTGAACGCGCCTTCGGCTTCCCAGGCAGCGGCGATGCGGGTCTCGATATCGGCGGGCTGATAGGTCTTTTCGATCATGACAATTCAATCAAATCAGGGGTTTTTGGCCACGGTTTTGAGGCCTGGGGCGAACGCAGGAAGCCGATGGCGCTAGAAACCCGCCAGCGCGGCTCAAGTCAACATATAGGGCTGTTTAGCCACCCCGGAGGGCCAAACGAAGGCCCCGAAAGGCCGTCGTTGCTTGTCTCGCGGGCCTAGCGGCCGCCACCGCGTGAGACGCGCTCGATCTCAGCCTTGACGATGCGCTCGACGAGGCCCGGCAGGTTGTCGTCCAGCCAGGACTTCAGCATCGGACGCAGCATCTCCTTGACGAGATCCTCGAGGGTCCGCGCATTGTTGCTCAGGACCGTATTGGCCAGCGCATTGAAGGCCGACTCCACGGACGACACGGTGCTGTGCGACAGGATCTGCTGCTGCGGTGCGACCGGGGGCGGATCATAGGACGGCGGGTCGAAGCGCGGTGCGGGGCGTTGGCTGCTGGCGGCTACAGCTTCGGCGAATTCGAGGTCGTCATCCGGCTCGACATGCTGGAATGCGGGTTCCGGCTCGGGCGCGGCGACCACCATCTCGTCGGTCAGTTCGAATACGTCACCGTCGGGCTGCGCCGGGCGCACCTCTTCCTCGGTGGTCGCGGCTTCCAGGCTAGCCAACATCGCGTCGATGTCGTCCTGGCTGTTGGAGGCAGCAGGCTCCGGCGGCGGCGGCGCGGGCTTCGGGGCTGGCGGCGGTGCTTTGGCGGCAGCAGCCTGCGCGGCAGGAATCGCCGACGGCGGGATGTCTGTCATCGCAGCAGGCTTGGGTGCAGGAGCCGGCTTGGGCGGCGGCGGAGGAGCAACTTCGGCGACGGCCGGCTTCGCTTCGTCGTCGGCGATGATACGTCGGATCGACGCCAGAATCTCCTCCATCGAGGGCTCCTGGACCTTTGCAGGTTGCGTCATGTCCGACTCCGCATCATCAACGCTCTCGTCAATATTTTACACCAGACGAGGCTGAATTTGCGGGTTGTCGTTTTGACGACCGTTCGATTCAGCGCGTAAGCCTGACTTGTCCCCAAGATCAAGCGACGCCTGACCACCAACTGTCGCGTGGGAAATGCCCAAGGAATTAGGAGAGGCATTCCGAATCGCTAAGCCAGCAATGCAAACGGTACGTCATCGGACAAATTGATTGCAAGCAAAGGGCCGCACAAGCGGCCCTTTCGACACGATATCAGGTGATATCCGAGCGCGTTAGCGTCCGTCGGGCGTACGCACGCCGACCCAGCTATCGCGCACCTGATGATAGTGCACGCTGGGGTCATACACATTGGTGTTCAGCTTCATCACCATCGGTGACAGACGGCCAACTGCGTTGAGCACCGAGTATGATGCCACCACACGATCATGCTGCGCCGTGACAAGCGCGACGCGCGCGTTCACCAGCGCCTGCTGGGCATTCAACACGTCGAGCGTGGTGCGCTGGCCGGCCTTGGCTTCTTCGCGAACGCCGTTCAGCGCAATTTCGGAAGCCTGCACCTGTGCCTGTGCGGACGAGACCTGCGCCCTACCCGCCAGCAACTGCCCCCAAGCCTGCACGACGCTCGCGCGCGCCTGATCGCGCGTCTGGTCGAGAGCGAGGCGTTGCTGCGCGAGCGTTTCCTTGGACTGACGGATCAGCGAATATTCGCCGCCGCCCTGGTAAACCGGGACCGACACCTGGGCGATGCCTGATGCCGTCAGACCGCGCGGCTGCGAGATCGACTGTTCCCAACCCTGCTGGATGTTGGCCGTCAGCGTCACTGTTGGAAACAGTGCGCCTTCGTTGACCTTGGTGTTCAGGAAACTGATGTCGACCCCGAACATCGCTGCGGTCACGCTCGGATTTTCAGTGAGGCCGAGCTCGATAGCGGCAGGTAGCGTGGCGGGCAGAAAGCGGTCGACTGGCGAACCTGCCTGCAAAGCCACCGGCTCGTTGCCGATAATGCGGCGGAAATTCGAGCGCGTGGTCGTCAGCGTCGATTCGGCGCTCAGCAACTGCGTACGGCCGGCGGCGAGCTGCGCCTCGGACTGCGCCACGTCGGTGCGGGTGACTTCGCCGACATTGAACCGGTCGCGGGTCTGCTTCAGCGTCTGCTCGAGCACACGCACGTTGCTGCGCTGAACCTCGACGGTGGCCGCGTCGCGCAGGTAATCCATGTAGATAGTCGCGGCGGAAAGCAACACTGACTGTTCCAGCACGCGCAGGCCTTCGCGTGCGGACGATACCTGGCTTTCGGCAGCTCGGGTACGGTTTGCAGTCTGCTGGCCGTTGTACACATTCTGAGTGATGGTCGCGCCAACGGCGCGGGGAACCTGCACGCCGTGAATTGCGGTCGCAGTACCTGCAATGCTGTTGACCGCGTCCGTGTACTGATAGCCGCCGCTCGCGGTGATAGCGACCCTCGGCCGATAACCCGACAAAGCCTGCGGCACGTTCTCGTCAGTGACGCGCACCGAAGCGCGCTGGGCATTCAATTGAGGATTGTTCTGATAAGCGCGAACCAACGCCGCTTCGATCGTATCAGCCAGAACGGGTGACGTTCCGGCAAATGCCAGCAAAAGGGCCACAGCTGCAGCACCGGTGAGAGCTTTTACGCCGCCCATTCTTGGTAATCCATTCATGCCGTTCACTGATCCGGGCGCACACTTATGGCGACCGAACAGATGATGTCCGTTAGCGAGTCTCCACTCACCATATTCCTCGCATGGGCGAGACGGAACCTCTCGTGGAAACTTGACAGTGAAAACTTGGCGAATGGGACATCCAAGCCACACTTGTAATTACCGCTGGCGATATTAGCGGTGCCCCGATGCCCGATAAGGCGGACAGTCGGCCCTAGAAAACGAATGACGGGAGCTTTTCCATGCCCGGCAGAACCGGCGCGGTAGCATCGAACAGGGGGCGGGAGCCAAAATCCTCGTGGGAATGGGTCACGATCACGGCGCGGGCGGGCTTGGTCAGGGCGAATACGCCCACTAGCTGACCATCGGGGGCCAGCTGCTTGTAAAGCCCGGTCGGGAAGACTTCCGTCGCGCCGGCCAGAACGATCAGATCATAGGGGCCGTTCGCGGCATCGCCATCGGCCGGCATGCCGGCCGCGCTGGTGACCTGCCCGGCAAACTGGACGATCACGGCGGCCGCATAGCCCGTGGGGCAACCGACCACCAGAACCTTGTCGGTTGCCTTTACGTCGGAGGCCTGCAGCATCCGCGCCAGCACCACCGGCTTGATCAGAAAGCGATTCGGGGCGACTTCGAGGTCGAGGTCGAGATAGGCCATGGCGCGCTGGCTGGCAGGAACGAACTCCTCGCGCGGCACCGCGAGCATGGCATCGATGATGCGCAAATCGGTGACATCGCTGGGACGCACCTGACCATCAACCATCTTCTGGCGTGCGGTCGAAAAGTCGGACATGAGCAATCCCTTGCAAACGGCTGGAAGTTCCTTTTGCAGGAATTACGGCAGCGCACAGCGGGATGCAAGGTTCGTAAAAACACAGCAGCCAACGCGCTATCGAGGCGGTCCCGAGCGCGGTTTCTGGCAGCCTTTTTTGCGGAAGGATGTTTGGCTCCCCGGGCTGGATTCGAACCAGCGACCATTCGATTAACAGTCGAATGCTCTACCGCTGAGCTACCAGGGAACGTGCGAAGCTTGTTCGCAGGCCGCAGCGTATAACAAAGCGATCCGCGCTTGGAAAGCAGGAAATGCACCTCTTCCCACAGAGGCCGCTAATCGGGGAAAACTCAGAAAAAGCCTCATGTTACGGGATTTTCTTGATGCTCGGCCCGTTCTCACCGGGCCCATGTCGCATGCGCGCGCAGAATAATCTTTCCAACCGTGTCGCTATTTAGTCTTATTGCACCGCAAGACTGCCCGTTGCGACGTTGAACAAGTTCCGAATCGAACGAGGTGACCGATGCCAGCCACGCACACCGACCGCGCGCTTCCGACCGACCTCAACTCCCTGCCCTTTATCAGTGATGACGAATGCGTCACCCGGCTCGCCGAAGCCGTGGAGGCGCATGACAGCGATCACCTCGATGAGGTGGCGCTCCTGATCGGGCGCCTCGCGGTGCCGATCGAAATCTAGGGAATCAGGCAGCCGGGGACCTCGTCCCCGGGGATGATATCCAGGGAATCACATTCCGACGCCGAGGAAGTCCCGCATCAGGTCGGGGCTGGCGTTGAGGTCCGCCGGCGTGCCTTCGAACACCACGTGGCCGTTATTGAGCCCATAAACGCGATTGGCGAAGCTCAATGCCGCCGCAACGTTCTGCTCGACCACAATCATAGTGCGGCCCTCGGCGGCGAGATTGCGTGAGACCTCGACGAGATCACGCACGATCAGCGGCGCCAGGCCCTCGAACGGCTCGTCCAGCAGGATGATGCGTGCATCACGGATCAACGCGCGGGCAATCGCCAGCATCTGCTGCTCGCCGCCCGACAGCGTGCGTCCGGCCGATTTGCGGCGCTCCTTGAGGCGCGGAAACACGTCGTAGATGCGATCGTAGGACCAGGCATTCGGCGCCGTCAGCGCTGCGATGCGCAGGTTTTCCTCGACCGTCAAGCCGCCGAAAATGGCGCGCTCTTCGGGCACAAGCTGGACGCCCATGCCGGCGATGGCCGAGGGCGGCAGGCCCTCGATGGATTTGCCATCAAGACGGATATGGCCGCTGCGCGGTGACAGCACGCCCATGATCGAGCGCAGCGTCGTGGTCTTGCCCGCGCCGTTGCGGCCGAGCAGTGCCACGACCTCGCCCTGCTCGACCCGGATCGACAGGTCGAACAGCACGTGGGAATCGCCATACAGCGTATTGATCTTGTCGACTTCAAGCAGGCTCATGCGCGTGCAGCCCTCCCAGATAGGCGTCCTGCACGGCCGGATTGCGCCGGATCTCGTCGGCGGTGCCATCCGCCAGCAGCCGGCCCTCATAGAGCACAGTGATGCGCTCGGCGAGTTCGAAGATGGCGTCGAGATCGTGCTCGACGATGACCACGGTTCGCGAGCGCCCGATATCGCGAATGAAGGCGCAGGTCGCGAGGCGTTCTGCCGGGCTCATGCCGGCCAGCGGTTCGTCAAGCAGCAATACGTTCGGGCTGGTCGCCAGCGCCATGCCGATTTCGAGCCGGCGCTTTTCGCCGTAGGCCAGAATATGTGCCGGCGTATCGGCGCGTTCGACGAGATTGAGCAGGCCGAGGATCGAGACGATCTGCTCCTCGACGTCGGGAATGCTGCCGGCTCCGCGCAACAGGTCAAAGCGCATCGGGCCGCGACGGCGTGCCAGTGCCGCGATCCGCAGGTTCTTGCGCACCGACAGGTTGGGAAACAGCTGATTGAGCTGGTTGCTTTTGGCGATGCCGAGCTGCGCCGCGCGGCTGACGCCGACACCCGTGACCTTCTCGCCGAACAACAAGACTTCACCGGAGGACGGGCTGACCTCGTCAAGCAGCATCTTGAACAGCGTGCTCTTGCCGGCGCCATTGGGGCCGATCACCGCATGGATCGAGCCCCGGCGGACCTTGAAGGAGACGCCATCGACGGCTTTGAGACCGCCATAGTGGCGGGCCAGAGATCTAGCTTCGAGTGCGATGTCGCTATCACCTGTCATGGGCTCGGCAAGGGTCAGCCTGACCTCCTTGGGCGGCGCGACGGGTTTGGTGGCGACGTCGATATTATGCGCCTCGATGGCTTCGGTTTTAGCCTCGGCCGCCCGTGCGGCAGCCAGGTTACGGCGTTCGTTCCACCAATGGGCGATCTCGCCGCAGATGCCGCGGCGCAGTCCGATCACCAGAATGATGAAGGCGATGCCGAGCACCAGCTTCCACAGGATCGCAAAGCCCGGAATGAGCTGCAGATTGTCGCGCAGCCACAGCCAGACGGCCGCGCCGACCAGCGGACCGATCAGCGTGCCGGCACCGCCGACAATGGTCTGAACTACGAGTTGCCCGGAGGTTTCGAGCGAGAACGCATCCGGCGGCATGTAGCTCTGGAACGAACCGAGCAGACCGCCGGCAAGGCCCGCATAGAGCGCGGCGATGACGAAGGCCGTCAGCTTGTAGGCCGGCACGTTATGGCCGAGCATTGCGACGCGACCGGTGTTCTCCTTGATCGCCAGCAGGATCGCGCCGACCGGCGAGCCGACGATGCGGCGCGCCAGCACATAGCCGAGAAAGAAGATCACCGCGAACAGGATATACATCGGCATGCCCGCGCTGATGCGGATCGCATTGGCGCCGAAGCCGAGCACCGGCACCGGCACGCCGGGGATTCCGTTCTCGCCGCCGGTGTAGTCCGACAGCGGGGAATTCTCGATGAAATAGGCCATCTGGCCGAAGGCCAGCGTGATCATCGTGAAATAGATGCCAACCCGGCGCACGGCGAACCAGCCGACCAGGAGGCCGAACAGGCCGGCTGCAACGGTGCCGATCGCCAGCGCCAGCCAGACGCTATCGATGGTGTGGGACACCAGCAGATAGGCGCTGACAAAGCCGCCGACGCCGAAAAATGCGGCCTGTCCAAAGGACAGCAGGCCCGTCAGGCCGAACAGGATATCGAAGCCGAGGCCGATCAGGCCCCAGTTCAACACACGTGTCAGCAGATCGGTCGAGAAACCGAGATGCGGAAACACGATGGGTGCCACGATCAGCGTGCACAGCACCGCGAGTTCGGGAAGCCAGCCCCGCAAGCCGCCGGAACGAGGACGCATCATGCGCGGCCTTCCGAACCGAACAGGCCTTGCGGGCGCATGATCAGCAGCACCGCCATCAGCGCGTAGAGCATCACTTCCGAATAGGACGAGTTGAAAGCGCTGGTCAGGCTGATGATCTCGCCGGCAATCAGGCCGCCGATGACTGCGCCCGGGAACGAGCCAAGTCCGCCAAGCACGATGACCACGAAGGATTGCGCCATGAAGTTGGCGCCCATGTCCGGCGTCACGGCCACGACCGGCGCATAGAGCATGCCGGCAAGGCCTACGGCGACCACGCCGATGGCGAAGACCAGCAGGAAGGCGCGGCGCACATTGATGCCGAGGATGCCGACCATGCCGGGATTCTCGATGCCGGCGCGGACCACGAGGCCCATCGAGGTGCGATAGAGCACGAGATAGAGGCTGAGCAGCAGGCCGGCGATGATCGCGATCAATTGCAGGCGATAGGTCGGATAGATCAGGAAGCCCATCTGGGTCGCGCCCTGCCCCCAGGACGGCACCGGCACACGCTGCGCATTGCCTCCGAAGGCTGCACGCACGCATTCGACGAGCACGATGCCCACGCCGTAAGTGACAAGGATCTGATCCTCATGGGGACGGTCGTAGAAATAGCGGATGATGATACGCTCGAGCAGGAAGCCGAGCGCCAGCATGAAGCCGCAGCCGACCACGATCGCGAGCACGAAGGACGAGGTGTATTGCAGCAGCACGAAAGCGGCATAGGCACCCACGGCGAACAGCGCGCCGTGAGCGAAATTGAGGACGCCAAGCGTGCCCAGGATGATCGTCAGACCACTGCTGACAAGGGCCAGCAGTGTGCCGAGTGCGAGGCCGTTGAAGGCCTGCGAGATGAGGACGGGCCAGCTTGGCATGGTGATCCTTAGGTGTAGGGGCCGAGCTTGCAGCCGAAGAAGTCCGGCGCGTTCATCACGCTCTCGCCATCCGCAATATCGACGATCTCGTAGAAGTCTTCCTTGTTCTTCATCTCGGACGGCTTCTTGCCGCGCAGGATCGGGATCGGCCGCACCATCTGATGATCTTCGGCACGGAAATAGACCTTGCCGATGGTCGTCTCGTAAGGCTGCGCCTTGGAGCTCTCCATCGCCTTGATCACATCGACCGGATTGAACGTGCCGGCGCGCTCCACCGACATCGCCCACAGATAGGTCTGCATGTAGCCGATATGCGCGCCCCAGCGCGGATAGTACTTGTTCTGCGCCACGAAGCTTTCGACGAAGGTCTTGGCGAGCGGATAGGTGTCCTGCAGGCCCCACCAGAAATCGCAGCTGCCATAGACGCCCTGCATCAGCTCGGCACCGAGCTCCTTGTCCTGGAACGAGGACAGGTTCGGCACCACAAGCTTCATGCGCTTCAGCACGCCGAACTGCTCGGCCTGCTTGGTCGACGCAACGGCGTCGCCGCCGAAGGCGATGTTGACGAACACATCTGCGCCGCTGTTGGCGATGTTCAGGAGCGCCGACGAATAGTCGGTGGTGCCGAGCGGCACGACCTCCTTGGCGACCTGCTTCCAGCCCTGCTCGGCCGAGAATTTGGCGAAGCTGTCATAGACGGTGTGGCCATAGGTGTAGTCGGGCACGAGGAAGGCGGACTTCACGTTCTTGCCGAGCGCCTTGGCGACGACCGGCGCCATCGCCTTCGCGGCCATGTAAGCGTTCTGCTGCGAGCGGAAGCCATAGCGCTGGCAGTTCTTGCCGGTGATGTCGTTGGAGCCGGCGATGCCGACCATGTACAGCACCTTCTCGCGCGATCCGAGTTCTTCGAGCGCAATGGCGCTGGCTGATGACACCGAGCCCGACACCATGATCGCCTTGTCGCGCTGGATGAACTGCGTCGCGCTCTGCACGTCGAGGTTGGGCTTACCTTCGGTGTCGGAGACCTTGTACTTGATCTGGCGGCCGAGCACGCCCTTGCCCTTGAGGCCCCACTTCTGTGCGATGTCGCCGCCGGCATTGATCTGCGCGATGGCCAGTTCATAGCCGAGCTTGAGGTCGCCGCCGTCGCCCGAAAATACGCCGGTGAGCGGGATGGTCAGACCGACGAACACAGAATCCGCCGTGACGCCTTCCGGAAATGTACCGATCGTCGCCGGCGATTGCGCGAACGCGCTGCCTGGAAGCAAGAGGCCCGCGGCAGTGCCGACTCCCCCGAGCAAAAGCTGTCGACGGTCAAACTGCATGACACACCCTTCTTGTTCGATCACCGCCGCCATTGGCCAGTGAGCTGCGATGGGGGCTGGCCCCCGCGAAATTGAGCTTCTGGAACGGCATGCCGTCGCGACTCTCGTGGTGCCTGCGAGATCATCGCAGGAGCCTCATTCGTGGTCACTCGCTGAACCTGAAATACCGGCAGCGCTGCGTCCGCAAAGCGAGAGAGACGGATCGTTCTTTGTTCCCGTCAGGCTAGGTTGCTTCGGATCGCACGGGGTATAGACAATCCTGCAAAGGGCCTTGCAGACTGGCTTTTCCACCGCGACATGGCGTCCCAGCGACGCGCACTGGCACAGCTCTTGCTGTTACTCTCGGATGGACAATTTCAAATCGCTCGATTGGGATGACCTCAAGGTCTTCATTCACGCGGCGCGCGGCGGCAGCCTTGGCAGTGCGGCCAAGCGCCTCCGGGTCGATCAATCCACCATCAGCCGCCGCATCGCGCATCTGGAGAGCACGCTGGGCGTGGCGCTGTTCGAGCGACTGCCGTCGGGATTGAAGGTCAACGAGACCGGCGACCGCCTGCTCTGCCACGCCGAACGCATCGAGAGCGCGGTGATTGCCATGCGGGAAGACGTGCAATGCGGCGGCAGCCGTATGGCCGGCCGGGTCCGTCTCGCCACGATGGAAGGCATCGCCTCGCTCTACCTCGCCTACCGCTTCGTCGAATTGCGAAAACAGCATCCGGACCTGACCGTCGAATTGCTGACATCACCGCAGAGCGTCTCGGTGAACCGGCGCGAGGCCGATCTGTTTCTGAGCTTCTTCCGCCCGACCGGTCAGGGCATGGTCTCGGAGCGTATCGGCTGCTTCCAACTTGGGCTCTATGCGTCGCAGAGTTACCTGGACGCACATGGCATGCCCAAGAACGCATCCGAGCTCACGGAGCACTGCTTCGTCACCTATATCGACGACCAGATCCAGCTCGACTCGGTGCGCTGGCTCGATGACATCATCAAGAGCCCGCCAGTCTCGTTCCATTCCAACAGCATGTGCGCGCAGATGAACGCTGCGGCCGGCGGCATCGGGCTCGTGCTGCTGCCGAGTTTTGCGACGGCGCGCCGTCCTGACCTGATCCCGGTGCTGCACGACAAGCTGTCCACCACGCGAGAGCTGTGGATCAACGTCCACAATGACCTGCAATTCGTGCCGCGTATCCGCGCGGTGTCGAGCTTCCTGAAGTCGACCTTCAAGGCAGATCCCCTGATGCAGGCCAGTACCAAGGGCCGCAAGATGCTGGATACGCTGCTGGAGACCGACACACCCGCTACCGAGCAAACAGTTTGATGTTACCGCGAACCATTTGATCGGTGCCGGGAAACCCCACACCTGATTCAATGAGGTAAACGTCCCGGTAACCATGACGGGCCTCGCGTGTGGATCGGTACAATTTGAACGATCCATTCAACAGCCCAACAAAGGCTTTGCGTCAGATTGCTCCCAAGACAGGGAGCTAGAAGATGAGCGAAGCCGAATTTGACTATCTGCTGGAGACGGTCCGGGCCGAAATCGAGGCCGATGTGCGGGACGATCTGCGCAGCCAGGAAATGTTCTTCGCCCCGATTCCGACCGCTGCGAACGACAATGACGGCCCTTGGCCGCTGATCCCGTTTCCGGATGGCTGGCAGGCCTCCTGCTGATCTTGTGTCGGTATGTCGGAACCCATGAAAGATTTCAGCCGGGCATTGCCTAAATGGCGAACGGTCTGTAACTAACCCGCTATGGGGCCATGTGGCGGAATGGTTACGCGCCGGTCTGCAAAACCGTTTATTCGGGTTCGATTCCCGACGTGGCCTCCATCAATCCAATCAATAACTTAGCCTGCCAGACCCGTGATCGGGGCGCGACTGCTATGAGTGGTGCGCTGCAACACTTCGCTTGGCAGGATTGGACTATTGATCGTAGCATCCTGCTAACCCTAGGGGGCACGATGAACATCCGGGTCTTGATCGCCACATTGCTGATGACCTCGCCAGGCTGGGCCCAGGCCAAACCGCCCGTTCCGGTTCGCACCGATCCCTGTGCGCCGATTGGCCGGACCGCCGACGGCCAGCTGGTCTATTCCCTGAAGTGCGAGAAGCTGCCGGTTCCGGTGGTGCCGCCGCAGGCTGCAGCCCCGGCACCGCCTCCCGCACCCGTCGTGGAAGAAGCTCGCGGCGGACTGTTCCGCAATCCGTTTTCGTCGCTCGTCAGACCGTCATCATCGAGTGACGAGCGTGAAGCCGGCGTCGGTCCGCCGCCCAGCAGCCGATAGGCCGGGATCAATCAAAACCGAACGCGATCAGGCGTGCTTCTTACGCCGCCAGTCGCGCTTGGGTTTGGGCTTTGGCGCCAGTTCCGGCATGACGGTCTGGGCTTCGCGATATTTCGCCAGCATCCGCTCGAAGGCCTCGTTCAGTGTCGCTTCGATATCCGGTTTCCGTTCGAGGCTGGCCAGCAGCATCCCCGCGGCTTCGATGGTCGACAGGCCGTCCTTGCGCGGTTCGCGGCGCAGCTTGCCGTAAAGCGACGGTTTCGCCGGTCCGAGAATGACGCGCTGGCATTTCAGCATCCATGCGTTGCGCCACCACAACGCCTTGGCCTGGCTCCAGGTGCCGTCGAGCAGCACTATGCCCTGAATGTCTTTCAGCAGTGCGCGCTGGTTTTCCTCAGCCTGACCCTTGCGGTCGATGGCGAGGATATCACGGTCGGTCTCGTAATCGGTGACCTTGGCCGAGCCGAGATAGAGGATTGCCCAACGAGCGGGATCGGCGACCGGCTTCCCCAGCGCCTTGGCGAGGCTCGGCCAGGACAGGCCGATCTTGACCGTGGCCTTCTTGAAATGTAGCGCGGCGACGCGGGCGGTGCCCAGCGCCCTGTCCTGCTCCTGCGGATGCTGCAGGATCAGGAGCTCGATCTTGTTGTCGATGGGCGTGATGCTGTCGCAGATGCACAGCGGCATCGGCTTTTGGCAATGCGGACATTCCGGGATCGCCTCGGCGACCTCGGCGGCTTGCAGATCTGATTTCTTGGACATTGCCCGCTATACGCCGCGCGGCCCGAGGCTTCAACCGCCGTAATGCCCGGATCTGGCTATTCAGCCGGGGCCGGCACCGGCGCCGGGCGGAAGCGGTTATGCAACCGGTCGATCAGGAGATAGATCACCGGCGTCGTGTAAAGCGTCAGCACCTGCGAGACGAACAACCCGCCGATGATGGTGATGCCCAGCGGGCGGCGCAGCTCGGTGCCCGGCCCGGTCGCGATGACCAGCGGGATCGCGGCGAACACCGCGGCCAATGACGTCATCAGGATTGGGCGGAAGCGCACGGTGCAGGCCTCGAAGATCGCCTCGGCGGGCGACAGTCCGCGATGCCGCTCCGCCTCGATGGCGAAGTCGACCATCATGATTCCGTTCTTCTTGACGATACCGATGAGGAGAATGATGCCGACGAAGGCGATCACGGTCAGCGGCGTATTGGTGATCTGCAACGCCAGCAACGCGCCGAGTCCTGCCGAGGGCAGCGTCGAGATGATGGTCAGAGGGTGCACCAGGCTCTCATAGAGCACGCCCAGCACGATATACATCGCGATCAGCGCGCCGAGGATCAGCAGCGGCTGCCGCCCCGTCGTCTTGCTGAAGTCACCGGCATTGCCGTCGAAGCCGCCGCGGATGCCTTCCGGCATATGGAGTTCGTCGACGGCGCGCTGGATGTTGCCGGTTACGGCATCGAGCTGCACCCCGGGTAGCGTGTTGAATGACACCGTCGTCGACGGGAAACCCTGCGAGTGGAACACCGCCAGCGCGGACAACGTGCGCGACATGCGCACAACCGCCGACAGCGGCACCTGCGACCCATTCAGGCCCGCGACATAGATACGATCGAGATCGGACGGATCGTTCTGGAATTTCGGATCGATTTCCAGCACCACCTTGTATTGGTTCCGCTGGGTATAGATCGTCGAGATCTGCCGCTGCGAGAACGCGTTGTTCAAGGCGTTGTCAATGTCCTGCACCTTGACGCCGAGGCTCGATGCCATCTTGCGGTCGATGGTCAGCGTCAATTGCAATCCGCCGGGATCGCGGTCGCTCGACACGTCGGTGATGCCCTCGACGCTCTCCAGCCGTTTGCCGACCAGCGGTGCCCATTTCTGCAGGAGATCGAGATTGGTCGAGGTCAGCGTGTATTGATAGTTGGAGTCACTCTGGCGTCCGCCGGCGCGCAGATCCTGCGCAGCAAACATGAAGAGACGAATACCCGGGACCGCGCTGAGCTTCGGACGCAACCGATTGATGACGTCTTCAGTCGATGCGCCGTTGCGCTCCTCTGGTGGTTTCAAGGCGATAAACATGGTGCCCCGGTTTGCGCCGCCGCCGCCCGGCCCGCCAGTGCCGCCAAGCGACGAACCGATACTGGCCACGCCAGGATCGCTCAGCACGAGATCAGCCATATGCTGCTGCAATCCGAGCATCGCCTGAAACGAGACATCGGCCGATGCGCGCGTTGCACCGATCACGAAGCCACTGTCGTCGTTCGGGAAAAAACCTTTCGGCGTTTTGATGTAGAGTGTGACCGTCAGCGCGATGGTGGCGAAGAACACCAACAGCGTCAGGAGTGGAAAACCCAGCACCACATGCAGCGTGCGTTCATAGAACGCCACGACGCGTGACAGCGTGCCTTCGACGATACGGTCGAAACGGGTCTCGGTGCTCGACAGACCGCTCTTGATATATTGCGCACAGATCATCGGTGTCACCGTCAGCGATACCAGCGTCGAGACGACAATCGAGAATGTCAGCGTCAAAGAGAATTCGCGCAGCAATCGGCCGACCAGACCATCCATGAAGATTAGCGGGATGAAGGCGGCGATCAGCGACAGGCTGATCGACAGCACCGTGAAGCCGATCTGCCTGGCGCCTGCGAGCGCCGCCTGCATCGGCGCCATGCCCTCTTCAAGATTGCGGTACATGTTCTCGATCATGACGATGGCGTCGTCGACCACGAAGCCGACAGAGATCGCCAGCGCCATCAGCGACAGGTTGTTGATCGAGAAGCCGGCCAGCCACATGCCGACGCAGGTGCCAGCCAGCGCCAGCGGCACCGAGACGCCGGCTGCGATGGTGGGCGTGCCGCGACGCAGGAACAGGAACACCACGGCCATCACCAGCACGGCGGTGGCAAACAGCGTCCACTCCATGTCCTCGACCGAGGCGCGAATGGTGCCGGTACGATCAGTCAGAACCGAAATCTCGATCCCCGCGGGAATCCATTGTTTCAGATCGGGGATCAGCGCTTTCACGCGATCGACGGTGTCGATGACGTTGGCGTCGCCCTGTTTGGTGATCTGGATCAGCACCGCCGGCTGCTTGTTGAACCAGGCAACCGAGCGGCTGTTGCGCGTGGCGTCCTGAACATCCGCGACATCAGACAGCCGCAGATAATTACCGTTCGAACTCTTGACGATGATCTCGCGAAACTCTTCCGCCGTGCGCATCTGCGGATTCATCGAGATCGTCTCGCTCTGCCGCGATCCCTGGAAGATGCCGACTGGACCAAGCGGATTGGCATTGACGATGGCGGTGCGCACGTCGTCGGTGGCAATCCCGGCATTCGACAGCGCGACCGGATTGAGCTGGATGCGCACCGCGGGCTGGTCGGCGCCGCTGGCAGTGACTTCGCCGACCCCCGGCACCTGCGACAGCCGCTGTACGATCACGGTGTCGGCGACGTCGTAGATCGCGGACGCCGACATGGTTGGCGACGTCAAAGCGAGAATGAAGACAGGTGCGGCTGACGGATTCGCCTTGCGGAACGTCGGTAGCGTCGGAAGATCGGTCGGCAGATCGGCCATCGACGCATTGATGGCAGCCTGGACGTCACGCGCGGCGCGATCGACATCGCGGCCGATGGCGAACTGCAACTGGATGCTGGTCGAGCCCAGCGAACTCGTTGAGGTGATCTGATCGAGGCCTGCGATGATGCCCAGACGTCGTTCCAGCGGCGCAGCAACGGTCGCCGCCATGATTGACGGGTCGGCGCCGGGACGCGACGCCTGCACGCGGATCATCGGGAAATCGACATTGGGCGTCGCAGCGACCGGCAGGAAATGATAAGCGACGACGCCGAGAAGAAACAGTCCGATCGCCAGCAACGTAGTGCCGACCGGCCGCATGATAAATGGCGCTGAGATGGAGATGGAAGCCACTAGGGCGCCCCCCCTGCTCCCGCTGTCCCGGCTGCACCAGCGACGGGCGGTGCACTCTTCTCGAACCGGCGATTGATGCGATCCAGCGCCAGATAGATCACCGGCGTGGTGTAGAGCGTCAGTATCTGGCTGAGCAGCAGACCGCCGATGATCGACACACCGAGCGGGAAGCGCAGCTCTGCGCCGGTGCCGCTTTCGATCGCCAGCGGCAACGCACCAAACAATGCTGCCAGCGTCGTCATCATGATGGGGCGGAACCGCAGCAGGCAGGCTTCGACGATCGCCGCTTCCGGCGCCATGCCGCGATTGCGTTCGGCATCCAGCGCAAAGTCGATCATCATGATCGCGTTCTTCTTGACGATGCCCATCAGCAGGATGATGCCGATCAGGCCGATCACCGACAGGTCCTGTCCTGTCAACATCAATGCGAGGATTGCACCGACGCCAGCCGATGGCAGCGTCGAGAGAATCGTGATCGGATGAATGTAGCTCTCATAGAGCACACCGAGCACAATATAGATCGTCACCAGCGCCGCGAGGATCAGCCAAGGCTGCCCTGACAGCGACTTGGAGAATTCCGCAGCATCGCCGGAGAACATCCCGACAATGCTGGTCGGCATGCCGATCCGGGTCTCGATCTTCTTCACTTCGTCGACCGCATCCCCAAGCGCCTCGTTCGGCCCGAGGTTGAAGCTGAGCGAGATCGCGGGGAATTGCGCCTGATGCGAGATCGCCAGTGGCGCCGTGGTACGCGTCAATGTGGCTACGGCAGACAGCGGCACCTGCGCGCCGGCCACACCCGGCAGATACAGTTTCGACAGCACATCGGGATCGCGCTGCTGTGACGGCAATGCCTCCAGCACAACGCGGTACTGATTGGCCTGACCGTAGATGGTCGAAATCTGGCGCTGCGCGAAGGCGTCATTCAGCGTGTCGGTGACGCCCTGCAGATTGACGCCGAGCTGACCGGCACGCTGCCGGTTGATATCGAGCGAGGCCCGCAATCCGCCAGTCTGGGCTTCCGAAGACACATCGCGGAACATCGGATCGCGGCGCAATTCGGCGACCAGCTTCTGCGACCATTCGGTGACCTGCGCCGCATCAGTCCCGGTCAGCGTATATTGATACTGCGAACGGCTCGCTTGCGTGCTGATCTGGATATCCTGCACCGGCTGGAAATACACAGTCATGCCAGGGATCGCGGCGACGCGATCCTTGAGCCGCGCGATCACGGCGGTCATGTCGTCCTTGCGCTCGCCGCGCGGCTTCAGGGTCATCACCAGCCGGCCAACATTGGTGGTCGGATTGACCGAGCCGCCGCCGATCACCGAGATGATTCCCGTCACATCCGGATCGGCCTGGATCGCTGCGGCTGCCGCGCCCTGCCGGCTCTGCATTTCTGCGAAGGACACGTCGGCACCAGCCTCCGTCACAGCCGTGATCGAGGCCGTGTCTTGCAGCGGCAGGAAGCCCTTGGGGGCGATGACATAGAGGCCGAGCGTTGCGACGATGGTCAGGAACGTGACAACCAGCGTGGCTGGCTGATGCTGCAACACCCACAACAGCGTGCGGTGATAGAATGCCACCATACGGTCGATGAAGCGGCTGACGGCTCCCAGACCCGGCACCTGCCATTCATCCCTGGTGTGCTTCAAAAGCCGCGAGCACATCATCGGTGTCAGAGTCAGCGAGACCACGGCGGACATCACCACGGCAATGGTCAGCGTCATCGCGAATTCGCGGAACATGCGGCCAACGAGGCCGGACATGAATAGCAGGGGGATGAAGACAGCGATCAGCGACACCGTCAGCGAGATCACCGTGAAGCCGATTTCCTTCGCTCCCGCCAGCGCCGCTTCCATCGGGCTCTCGCCCTCTTCCATGTGACGGACGATGTTTTCGATCATCACGATGGCGTCGTCGACGACGAAGCCGGTGCCGATGGTCAGCGCCATCAGGCTGAGATTGTCGAGACTGAAGCCGGCGAAATACATCACGCCGAAGGACGTGATCAGCGACAGCGGTAGGGCCACGCCGGCAATTAACGTTGCCCGCAGCGACCGCAGGAACAGCAGCACCACCAAAGTCACGAGGATGACGGACAGCACCAGCGTGAATTGCACGTCATGGACCGAGGCGCGAATGGTCACGGTGCGGTCGCTCACGATGGTCAGCTTGACACCGGCCGGCATCGAGCGCTGCACCTTCGGAATTTCCTCGCGTATCTGGCGAACGACCTCGATGACATTTGCACCGGGTTGCCGCTGGATCTCGATGATCACGGCTGGCGTGCCTTGATACCAACCGCCAGTGCGGTCGTTTTCCAGGCCGTCGACGATCTGCGCGATGTCGCCGATGGTGACAGGGGATCCGTTGCGATAAGCGATAATGATCGGTCGATACTGATCCGCCGCCGCGATCTGGTCGTTAGCCGCAATCGTGTAGGCCTGCTGCGCGCCATCGAGCGAGCCCTTGGGACCTGACACATTGGCGCCGGCAATCGCCGTACGGAGGTCTTCCATCGCGATGCCATAGGCAGCGAGCCGCGCCAGATCCGCCTGCACACGCACCGCCGGCTTCAAGCCGCCAAGCACGGCAACCTTGCCGACACCCGAGATCTGGCTGAGCCGCTGCGCCAGCAATGTATCGGACAGATCGCTCATCGATCGCAGCGAGATGGTGTCCGAGGTCAGCGCCAGCGTCATCACAGGCGCGTCGGCCGGATTGACCTTCGCATAAACCGGCGGGTATGGCAGGTTCTTCGGCAGCACACCGGCGGCCGCATTGATCGCCGCCTGCACGTCCTGGGTCGCGCCATCGATATCGCGGTTCAGATCGAACTGCAGTGAGATCTGGCTGACGCCGAACGAGCTCGTCGAGGTCATCGAGGACAGCGATGGAATCTGTCCAAGCTGACGTTCCAGAGGCGCGGTGATCAGCGACGCTGTCACTTCGGGGCTCGCGCCCGGCAATTGCGTCGAGACCTGCACGGTCGGGAAATCGACCTGAGGCAGCGCCGATACCGGAAGCCCGAAGTAGCCAAGCGCGCCACCGATCAACAACGCGATGCCGAGCAGCGACGTCGCGATGGGCCGGCGGATGAAGGGCTCCGAGACGCTCATGACTGTGCGCTCTCTTGTATCGAAATCATCAACTCAAGCGATCGATCGTGCGAACATCATGGCTACTTCGCTCCCGATGGCGCGGCACTCGGTCCAGCTGGAGGCGGCGTCTGGCCAATCGGCGCCTGCGGATTGCCTTGGCCACCCGCACCACCTGAATTCTGGCCGCGCTTGCCACGACGCTCGCCGGCATCATTGCCCTTGCCCCCGCCACGCTTGCGTGGGGCCAAGTCGGCGGTCGGCTCCTGATCGTTGGTGCCGACAGAAACCTTCGATCCTTCTGCGAGATTGGCAAAGCCAGTGGTGACAACACGCTGGGTCGCCGACAGGCCCTTGGCGATGACGGCCGTGGTCTCGTTCTGCTGCGTCACGGTGACCGGCACCGCCTTGACGATGTCGCCCTCCTCGATCACGTAACTGAACGTGCCGGCGGGACCGCGCTGCACAGCCGAGGTCGGCACCACCATCGCATCCTTCAGGGTCTCGACCTTCAGCCGCACATTGACGAACTGACCGGGCCAGAGCTGATAATTCGGGTTCGGGAACTCGGCCTTCAGCTTCACGGTGCCCGTCGTGGTATCGACCTGATTGTCGATGCCGGTGAGCGTACCGGTGTCGATGACGGTCACGCCGTCATTGCCGAACACATCGACCATCAGCGTGCCCTTGGCAGCAGCGGCATTCGCGCGAACGATTTGCTGCTGTGGCAGGCTGAACAGCACGGCGATGGGCTGCAGCTGCGTGATCACCACGAGGCCCGTGGTATCGGACGCGTGGATGATGTTGCCCTGATCGACCTGACGCAGGCCGGCACGGCCAGAGAGCGGCGCGATGATCTTGGTGTAGCTCAGCGTCGCGGCGGCATTGTCGATGGCAGCCTGATCGGCATTCACCAGCGCCTCCTGCTGGGCGACGAGCGACTTCTGGGTGTCGGCCTGCTGCTTGGAGCCGGCGTTTGACGTTGCGAGCTGCTGGTAGCGGATCAGGTCGAGCCGCGCATTGGCCAGCGTCGCCTCATCCTGCGCCTTCTTGGCAACAGCCTGATCGTACAGCGCCTTGTAGAGAACGGGATCGATCTCGCCGAGCACATCGCCAGCCTTGACGTCCTGACCTTCCTTGAAATTGACCTTGATCAGTTTGCCGTCGACCTGTGCGCGCACGGTGACATTGTTCAAGGCCTTCACCGAGCCGACGCCATCGAGATAGACCGGCACGTCCTGGATCTTCGGCGTCGCTGCCAGCACCGGCACCGTCATCATGTCCGGTCGGAAACCGCCGCGGTTGGCGGTCTGACGCTGCTGGAAGGCGTTCCAGCCGATATAGCCGAGCCCGCCGAGGATCAGCAGCGTCACGGCGATCGACACCGTGCGTCGGCGCGCCTTGCCGGCGACCCTGGCGACACCATCGCCCGTCGCTTTCGCGGCCTCTTTCAACTCCGGCTTAAAGAGCATTGACCGGTCTTTCCATTTTCGGCTCCCAGCCGCCCCCCAGCGCCTGATAGAGGCTGACGATAGCCTGCAGCCGCGCCAGTTGCGCCTGCGACAGGACATCTTCCGCCTGGAACAGCGTCAGCTGGGTGTTTAGCACAGTTACGATGTCAGCGGTTCCAGCCCGCAATTGCTGCTCGGACAGTTCGAAGGCCCGCCGGGACGCCCGGACGACCTCGCGCTGCAGCCGCAGCCGCTCTGTGGTCTGGCGGATCGCGACCAGCGCGTTGTCCACGTCGGCAAAGGACTGCACGACCGTCTTGCGATAGGTCTGCAGGAGCTCGTCCTGCCGTGCCTGGGTCAGCTCGAAATTGCCCTGGATGCGCCCGCCATCGAAGATCGGCTGTGTCAGGCCGCCGACGAGGCTGAAGAAGGCGGCATTGGGTTGGAACAGCGAGGCCAGCGCTGCGCTCTGATAACCGCCCGAGCCGGTCAACTGGATACTCGGAAAGAACTGCGCCCGGGCGCTGCCGACATTGGCCGTGGCCGAGGCCAATTGCGCCTCCTGCCGGCGGATATCCGGCCGCTGGGTTAACAGCTCTGACGGCAGGCCGGGCGTGATGCGCGGGGCTGCGATATTGTTCAGCGACCCGCCGGCCACGCGCACGCTTTCAGGGGGGCGGGACACGAGCGTCGCGAGCGCATTGACGTTCTGCGCCAGCGTGGTCCGCAGCGGCGGCACCGCAGCGCGCTGATTGGCCAGCACGCTTTCCTGCTGCGCGACATCGAGATCGGTGCCAGTGCCGGCACTGAAGCGCTGTTTGATCGCATCAAGGATACGCTGCGCGCTGGCGATGTTGCGCTCCGCCGTGCGAATGCGGTCCTGCGATGTCAGCACCTGGAAATAGGCATTGGCGACCGCCGCCATAGTGGTCAGCGCCACCACGTCGCGGTCGAAACGATTGGCCGTCGAGGTTTCTTCCGCAGCCAGCGCCGCGTCGCGGTTCTTGCCCCAGAAATCGATCTCGTAGCTGGCCGAGAGCGAGGCCGAATAGGTCACCACCTCGCGGCCGCCGTTGGTCAGACCGCTGGAACTGGAGCCCGAGGTCCGCGAATAGGTCTCCTGCCCGCCGCCGCTCACGCTGGGCAGCAGCGCTGCGCCGGTGATTCGTGCCTGCGCATCGGCCTGCATGATTCGCGATGTTGCCGCAGCGATATCGAGGTTGACCGTCTGGGCCTCCTCCATCAGCTGCGTCAGTTCCTTGGAGCGAAAGCCGCGCCACCAGTCCAGTGTCGGCGTGGCGCCGTTCGGATTGGCCAGCCGTGCCGCCTTGTAGCCTTCAGGGATATCGAGCGCCGGATCGGGCAGATCCTTGGTCAGGATGCAGCCTGCCGAACTGGCAACGACGGCAAAGGCGACGACCGAACGCCCGATCTTTTTCGCAAACAGGAGACTCACCGCACGGACATCCGGACAAGGCTCCGCCGCGCGCGCTTTGCGCCGAGATTCGAGGCGTTGGAGTATGTAGCCTGAGACACGTTCACCGGGTGATGCTTGGTCAATGAAACGAGCCCGCATTCTAGCTGCCCAATCATCCTGCGGACAGTGTTCTTACGTGTCGCAACGTGCAAGCGACACGAATGCTGGATGCCCGCAAATGAGTGGATTTGCACAGATTCTCCCGATTTTGTGGGGTTTTTTGGTCCCTAACAGAAGCGCCGGCAGGTCAGGCTTACGAAGATTTCATGTGTTCATTTGTTGCTGACGCCCGGATTGCGTTCCCCTGTGCACCGGCAGCGTTTTGAAACCCGCCGGGATGTGATGTATGCGCGGCTCAAGCCCATGGGCCATCGCTTCAGTTGCCGCGTGAAGATCTGTTGGTCGATCATGATCGGCTTGACGATGCGGACCGGATGCCACCGCCGTTCGACGTCAATCGTGCCGCGTGAAGCAAACCATGCAAGAAATACCCGCTTGGCGAGCAAACAAGGCCGCGCTTATACTCCTGCAAAATCGTCCGCGCGTTGACCGAATTTCGCAGCGCACAAAGACGATCCTGTTCGACAAAAGAGCGGCGGCCACATCCTTCCATGCGACTTGAATTCGGGCACAGAACCACGAACTCCCCTGGATCTGCACATGTCTGATCTGATCGTTCTCACTCCGGAAAATGTCGACAAGGCGCTGCCCGATCTGCCGCGCATCGTCCGGCTGGCATTGGGCTTCGGCTCACGTCTGCGCCGCGGCACGCTCGACGTGACACTTCCCGATGGCCGGCGTGTCCGCCTCGGCGGCATGGAACCTGGTCCTGCCGCGGAGATGACGATCACCAGCTATGCGTTCGCGTCGCGTCTTGTGAATGGCGGCGATATCGGCATCGCGGAAGCCTATCTACACCGCGAATGGGACACGCCGGATCTCACGCAATTCCTGTATCTGTTCTGCGTCAATCACGATCTCATTCAGGTGATGCTCGGCAACAATCCGCTGATGCGCTTCGTCCAGATCGTTCGTCACTGGTTCAATCGCAACACCAAGCGGCAAGCTCGCAAGAACATCTACGCGCACTACGACATCGGCAACGCGTTCTATTCTGCGTGGCTCGATCCGAGCATGACCTATTCGTCCGCGATTTTCGAAGACGGTACGCAGGATCTCACGGCCGCGCAAAACAACAAATATCGCCGGCTTGCAGAAGCAATCGATCTGAAGCCCGGCCAGAAGGTGTTGGAGATCGGCTGCGGCTGGGGTGGCTTTGCCGAATATGCCGCGAAAAACTACGGCGCGCATGTCACCGGTCTCACCATCTCGACCGAGCAGCGCGATTTCGCACGTAAGCGGATGCAGGACGCGGGCCTTGGCGACAAAGTCGAGATCAAGTTTCAGGACTATCGCGACGAACGTGGACAGTATGACCGCATCGCTTCGATCGAGATGATCGAGGCCGTCGGCGAACAGTTCTGGCCGCAGTATTTCTCACAATTGCGCGACCGGCTGCTGCCCGGCGGATTGATCGGTATCCAGGCCATCACGATCCAAGACAAGTTCTTCCAGACCTATCGGCGCGAGGTCGACTTCATTCAGCGCTACGTCTTTCCCGGCGGCATGCTGCCGTCGCCGGAAATCCTGAAATCCCTCGGGGCCAGATACGGCGTTCCTGTCATCAAGGAACGCATATTCGGACTGGATTATGCCAAGACGCTGGCGACCTGGAGAGATAGTTTCCGCGCGGCCTGGCCAAGCCTGACGCCGCTCGGTTTCGACGACCGGTTCCGGCGGCTCTGGGAATACTACCTGGCCTATTGCGAGGCCGGTTTCCTGTCGGGGAATATCGACGTTCGCCAGGTCGTATTCGCAAAAGCCCCATAGTCCGCGCTCTGGACTTTCCGCACTGCGGCACCAGATCTTGAGGCCAGACCCTTCCCTTGTCTGGCCCGGCGGCCTCCACTAGGGTCGCCGCGAGATCGACAACCCGAGCGAAGAATTTCAGCATCATGACCTTCAACAAAGACGTCGTCGAGGCGATCGGCAACACGCCTCTGATCAAGCTGAAGCGCGCATCCGAACTGACCGGCTGCACCATTCTCGGCAAGGCCGAATTCATGAATCCCGGCCAGTCGGTGAAGGACCGCGCGGGCAAATGGATGATCCTTGAAGCCGAGAAGCGCGGCGATCTGAAGCCCGGCGGTCTCATTGTCGAGTCGACTGCGGGCAATACCGGTATCGGTCTCGCCGTGGTGGCGAGCGCGCGCGGCTATCGCACGCTGATCGTGATCCCGGAGACGCAGAGCCAGGAAAAGAAAGATATGCTGCGGCTCAACGGCGCCGAACTGATCGAAGTGCCCGCGCTGCCGTTCGCCAATCCGAACAACTATCAACATGTCGGACGACGACTCGCAGATCAGCTGCGCAAGACCGAACCGAACGGCGTTCTGTTTGCCGACCAGTGGAACAATCTCGACAATGCCAAAGCCCATTATGAATCGACGGGCCCCGAGATCTGGGAGCAGACTGCCGGCAAGGTGGACGGCTTCATTTCGGCAGTCGGTACCGGCGGCACGCTAGCCGGCACGACCCGCTACCTGAAGGAAAAGAACAACAACATTGTTACGGCCTGCGCCGATCCAAATGGCTTTGCGATGTATAACTGGTTCAAGCATGGCGAAGCCAAGTCCACGCCCGGCGATTCCATCACGGAAGGCATCGGGATTGGCCGCGTGACGCCGGTCATCGAGACCGCGAAGGTCGATACCGCCTTCTTGATCCCTGACGAGGAAGCCGTCGCCGTCATCTACGACCTGCTCCAGCACGAAGGCCTCTGTCTCGGCGGCTCGACCGGAATTAACATCGCCGGCGCGATCCGTCTCGCGAAGGACTTGGGCCCAGGCAAGACCATCGTCACCCTTCTCTGCGACTCCGGCGGCCGCTATCAGTCGAAGCTGTTCAATCCCGACTTCATGCGCAGCAAGAACCTGCCGGTGCCGGCATGGCTGGAGACGAAGAACAATATCTCGGTGCCGTTCGAGAAAGTCTGAGGCAAAGCCTCAGCGGAGAATCTGGCTCAGAAACAGCTTCGTCCGCGCATGCTGCGGATTGGCGAAGAACTTGTCCGGTGTATTCGCCTCGATGATTTGCCCGGCATCCATGAATACGACGCGGCTGGCGACTTCCCTGGCAAAGCCCATCTCGTGCGTGACCACAAGCATGGTCATGCCCTCGCCGGCAAGATCGACCATGGTGTCGAGCACTTCCTTGACCATTTCCGGGTCCAGCGCCGATGTCGGCTCGTCGAACAGCATCACCTTCGGCGTCATCGTCAGCGCCCGGGCGATCGCCACACGCTGCTGCTGGCCGCCGGAGAGCTGACCGGGATAGGCATTGGCCTTGTCTGGAATGCGCACCCGCTCCAGATACTTCATCGCCGCAGCATCGGCGTCCTTCTTCGGCATATGCCGTACCCAGATCGGCGCCAACGTGCAGTTCTCAAGCACCGTCAGATGCGGAAACAGGTTGAAGCTCTGGAACACCATCCCGACATCACGCCTGATATCGTCGACGCGGCGCAGGTTGGGACCGAGTTCGATGCCGTCGACCGTGATGCGGCCTTCCTGAAACTCCTCCAGCGCATTGATGCAGCGGATCAGCGTCGATTTGCCCGAGCCCGACGGCCCGCAGATCACGATGCGCTCGCTGCGGCCGACCGCAAGATCGATGTCGCGCAGCACGTGGAAATCGCCGAACCATTTGTTGAGGCCGGCAACCGAGACGATGGGATTCACGGATACGGACATGTCACCTCAACTCCGTCGATGCACATTGAGCCGGTGCTCGACGAATAGCGAATAGCGCGAGATGCCGAAGCACATCACGAAATACATGATGCCGGTAAAGGCAAAACCGGTGAACAAGGTCGTCGGCGTCGACCAGTTCGGATCTGCGAACGCCGCGCGGAGTTGGCCGAGCAAATCGAACAGCGCCACGATCGACACCAGTGACGTATCCTTCAAAAGCGCGATGAAGCTATTGACGAGGCCGGGAATAACATGGCGCAGCGCCTGCGGCATCACCACCAGACGCGTGGTCTTCCACCAGGACAGGCCTAGCGCACTTGCCGCCTCCGCCTGACCGCGCGGGATCGCCTGCAACCCGCCGCGGATCACCTCGGCATTATAGGCACCAGCGAATAGCGCTATGCCGATCAGCGCGCGCACCAGCCCATCAACAGTGAAATTGCCCGGCAGGAACAGCGGCAGCATATAGGTCGCAAAGAACAATACGGTGATCAGCGGCACGCCGCGCCAGAATTCGATGAAGGCAATCGAGAACAGCCGGATCAACGGAATGGTCGAGCGTCGGCCAAGTGCCAGCGCGATGCCAACCGGCATCGACGTGACGATGCCTGTGATCGACACCACCAGCGTCACCAGCAATCCGCCCCAGAGCCGCGTATCGACGATCGGCAATCCGCCACGATCAAGCCGCAGCAGGGCGATGACGACGGCGATGCCAGCGAAGACGGAGATACTGTTGGCCAGCGCACGCCAGCCGCTGCGGAAGTGGCCGTTCAACAAGAACATAAGCAGCGAGACAATGATGGCGGTTGTCGTCAGTTCGAACCAGACAGGTTTGCCATGATTGACGCCTTCGTTGCGTAACCACTCAAACGGCAGCGCGACGAGTTGCAGGCCGTCGCCGAATGCTACGACGCCGTCGCCTATCAGCGTAAGCGGATAACCGATGACAGCAATATCGGACAGAAGGCCGATGCCCCTGAGCCGGCGACCGACATCCGTGATGTGGACCGCGACGGTCGACAGAAAATCCGTGGCCCAACTGATTCCGAAGCCATTGATGCCACCGCCATACAGCAGGAAGAACGCCACGACAGGGAAGGCAAGGAAGAACAGTCCGGCATTCACGCTCTTCGCGGGCAGACGCGGGATCAGCAGCGGCAACAGCAATAGCGCGCCCAGCAGGAAAGTGAGATTGACGCGCCAGCGTTCCGACTCAGGATAAAAGCCGTAGATAAACTGCGTGAACTTGGCCTGCACGAACGGCCAGCAGGCGCCAACGGCGTGGCCAACGTTTTCCGGCAGGCACGCTGTGCGGTCTTGCCCCTGCCAGACGGCGTCGATCAGCAGGAATTTGACCGTGGGGGCAATGGTGAACCACAGCAGCAACAGGCTGATGACAGTCAGCAGAATATTGGTCGGTGAATTCAGCAGCCGTGTCTGCACAAAGCCGACGAAACCCGTGCTGCGCACCGGAGCGGCGCGCTCTGCAACCAGTTCTCTTGCAACGAAGCTGGTATCGCTCATGCGCCCATGCTCCGCGAGATCCGCCAGCCATAGACGCTCATGAGCGCGCTCGTGACCAGCGAGATCACGAGATAGACCGCCATGGTGATGGCGATGATCTCGATGGCCTGCCCGGTCTGGCTCATGGTCGTCCCGGCAAAGACCGAGACCAGATCGGGATAGCCGATGGCAACAGCCAGCGACGAATTCTTGGTGAGGTTGAGATACTGGTTGGTCAGCGGTGGCAGGATCACGCGCATCGCCTGCGGCACCACGATCAGTCGGAGCGTTGCACCCCGGCTAAGTCCAAGCGATGCGCCCGCTTCGGCCTGTCCCTTATGCACCGACTGGACGCCTGCGCGCACGATCTCGGCGATGAAGGCGGCGGTGTAGGTCGAGAGCGCTAGTGTCAGCGCGACGAATTCCGGCAGCACACGCAGGCCGCCTGAGAAATTGAAGCCTCTCAGTACCGGATACTCGAATGTCACGGGCTTGCCGAGCACGAGCACCGTCAGCAACGGCAAACCGATCAGCAAGCCCAAGGTGATCGGCCAGACGGCTATTACACGCCCCTTGGCGAAGAGCTGCTGTCGCGCATAAACGCGCAACACCAGCGCGGCGATGATCGCAACGATCACAGCGACCGCGAACGCCGTAAAAGCCTCCGTCCCGATCGGCTTCGGCAATCCAAAGCCGCGATTGCTAAGAAAGAAACTGTCCAGCAACGAGATACTCTGCCGCGGCTGCGGCAGTGTGGCGAGCACGGCGAGATACCAGAAGAGGATCTGGAACAGCAGCGGCAGGTTACGGATCAGTTCGACATAGCCGCCTGCGATCCGCGCCAGCAGCCAGTTCGGCGACATCCGGCCGAGGCCGACGATGAATCCGATGATGGTCGCAAAGAATATGCCGATCAGCGACACGACGAGTGTGTTGACGAGGCCGACGAAAAACACCTGCAGATAGGTGTCCGATTCCGAATACGGGATCAGCGCCTGACTGACCGCAAAGCCCGCGGTATTTGATAGGAATCCGAAGCCGGATGCGATCTTCTGCGCGGCCAGGTTGGAGCGTGCATTCTCGACGATCTCATAGCCGATCCAGACAAGGGCTGCGACGAACACGACCTGGAGCACAAAGCCGCTCCAGCCCGCCTGCCCGCCCAGCACACGTCGCAGTTTTGCAACGAGTTGCAGCGGCGGTTTTCTGGCTTCGGTCGATGTCGCCACGGGCGATGATGCGCTCAGCGGATCGGCGGTGCGTATTGGATGCCGCCCTTGTTCCAGAGCTGGTTCAGTCCGCGCGAGATCCCGAGCTTCGAGCCTGCGCCGACATTACGGTCGAACACCTCACCGTAATTGCCCGTCGCCTTGATGATGCGCGCGAACCAGTCCTTGGTGAGGCCCAGCGTTTCACCGAGATTGCCGTCGGTGCCGAAGATGCGCTTTAGCTCTGGCTTGTCGGATTTCGCCTGGTCATCAACGTTCTTCTGGGTAATCCCGAGCTCTTCGGCATTGACCATCGCGAACAGCGTCCAGCGCACCACATCGAGCCACTGATCATCGCCATGACGCACCAATGGGCCAAGCGGCTCCTTGGAAATCACCTCAGGGAGCACGGCATGATCTGCAGGCACTGTGAGCTTCAGGCGTTCTGCATAAAGTTGCGAGAGATCAGCCGTGAAGACGTCGCAGCGGCCCGACTCATAGGCTTTGATAGTCTCGTCGGCGGTCGAGAACGCGATCACTTCATACTTCATGTTGTTGCCCTTGAAATAGTCGGCAACATTCTGCTCGTTGGTGGTGCCGGTCTGCAGGCAGATCGAGGCGCTATTCAGCTCGAGTGCCGAATTCACCTTGAGCGCCTTGCGGACCAGAAAACCCTGGCCGTCATAGTAGTTGATACCGGCGAAGTTCACGCCAAGCGACGTATCGCGCGACAGGGTCCAGGTCGTATTGCGCGACAGCACGTCGATCTCGCCGGACTGCAAGGCAGTAAAGCGATCCTTCGCCGAGAGCGGCACATATTTCACCTTGGTAGCATCGTTGAAGATCGCCGCCGCGATGCCGCGGCACAGGTCGACGTCGAAGCCCACCCAGTTGCCCTTGTCATCCGGCGCCGAGAAACCCGGCAAGCCCTGGGTGACGCCGCAGGACAGCATGCCGCGGTCCTTCACGGTCTTGAGCGTCTGCGCAGATGCGCCTTGCGCGGTCAGACTGGCGGCAAGAGCGAGAGAGAACATCAAGGTTGCGCGTTTCATGTAAGGCCTCTTTGGGGACGTCAGGACGCTCGGTCGACGCAAAGAATTGAATGACGAGCCTACGGATCAGTTCCATAGCCGTGAATGGCCCGACCGGAAAGGCGAACGACAGCAGAGACGATCTAAAAAGACCGTACGAATCAGCAGGAAATCGCAGATTTCGCGGCAGGCCCCTCAACGTGCCGCGGGGGATCGCGAGGTCCGCAACAGAGAACGATCAGCCAGCCGGGTCAAGGGGTTGACGGCCATCCGCCGTGTCCTCTTAGTGACGGAACCAGCCATTCGGCAACCCAGATGCCAATGGCCTTGCAACACCTGCAGACCGGCGGCCCCATTATGACAGCTTCGAACGATAATCACGGCACCACCTCGCTCGACACGGACACCGTGATCGTCACCGCCGGCCGCGACACCAAATCGCAGCGGGGCTTCGTCAATCCACCGGTCGTGCGCGGCTCCACGGTGCTGTATCCGACCGCCGACGACCTCCACGCGCATCGCGGCGAGTTTCAGTATGGCCGCCACGGCACGCCGACCACCAAGGCATTGCAGGAAGCGCTGATGGCACTGGAAGGCCCGAAATGTGCCGGCGTGGGGCTCGTGCCATCGGGCCTCGCCGCGATCTCGAACGCCCTGCTATCGGTGCTCAAGGCCGGCGATCATCTCCTCGTCAGCGACAGCGCCTATCGGCCGACACGCAATTTCTGCAACGGCATGCTGGCACGCTACGGCATCGAGACCACCTATTTCGATCCGCTGATCGGCGCCGGCATTGAAGCGCTGTTCAAATCGAATACCCGCGCCGTCCTGGTCGAAGCGCCGGGCTCACAATCCTTCGAAATGCCGGATGTGCCTCTCATTGCCGGCATTGCGCATGCGCGCGGCGCGCTGGTGCTCGACGACAACACCTGGGCCACGCCGCTCTATCATCGCTCGCTCGAACAGGGCGTCGATATCAGTATCCAGGCGGCGACCAAATATATCGGCGGCCACTCGGACATCATGTTCGGCACCATCTCCGCCAATGACGCAGCGTGGCCGCTGATCAGCGAAGGCATCAGGCTGCTCGGGACATGTGCCGGTCCGGACGACGTCTTCCTCGCGCTGCGCGGACTACGCACTATGTCGGTGCGCCTCGCGCATCATCAGCGCTCGGCGCTGGAGATGGCCCGGTGGCTGGAGACCCGCCCCGAAGTGCTGAAGGTGCTGCATCCCGCTTTGCCCAGCCATCCAGGCCACGCCATCTGGAAGCGCGACTTTACAGGCGCATCCGGCCTGTTCAGCATCATCCTGAAGCCGTCGCCGCAAAAGGCCGTCGATGCCCTGCTCGACACCGTCAAGCTGTTCGGCATGGGCTATTCCTGGGGTGGCTTCGAGAGCCTCGTGATCCCGTTCGACTGCTCGGATTATCGCAGCGCGACGACATGGGCGCCCGGCGGTCCGGCGCTGCGGTTTCATATCGGCCTGGAAAGCGTGGATGATCTGAAGGCCGATCTGGAGCGCGGCTTGGCGGCGTTCAACGCGGCGCTTTGATCGGCGAGGACGCCAGACGAAGACGCTCAGCTCTCGAGCGTCTTCGATCCGCTGCCGCGGTTCTTGATGATCAGCATGATGTTACGGACATAGATCACCGTGGCGAAGGCCTGGCCGAGGATGATCACCGGCTCGCGCTTCGCGATGCCGTAGATCAGCGTCATGAAGCCGCCGGCCATGGAGAAGAACCAGAAGGCCATTGGCACCACGCTCTGTCCGGCGCGTTCGCTGGAAATCCACTGCACGAGAAAGCGCGCGGTAAACAGCAGTTGCGCGATCAAACCAAAGGCGAGCCAGAAATCGAACTTCGCGACGAATACGTCGTAGATATAGTCGCCAAGCGCCTGACCGTATTGAATCAGCATTTATTTGAACTCGGTTGCGACCGGCGTCGTACGCTTGCGGCGGATCAGCCACCAGACGCCAGCGAGATCCATGATGCCGATCCAGAGCCGATCGAAAAAACCATAATTGGACACACCGGAATGGCGCGGCCGATCGGTGACATCGACATAAGCGATGTCGAAGCCCTCACGACGCACCAGCGCCGGGAGGAAGCGATGCAGACCATCGAAATAAGGCATCGACAAGAACACATCACGGCGGAACGCCTTCAGACCGCAGCCGGTATCTCGGGTACCGTCCTTGAGGATCGCATTGCGTACGGCATTGGCGATCTTCGATTGGGCTTTCTTGAAGCCGGTATCCTTGCGGCCAACCCGCTGCCCGGCGGCGAGACCAACACGTCCGCCGCCATCCTGAATGGCCAAAATCAGGTTGGGCAGGAATGCCGGATTGTTCTGGCCATCGCCGTCCAGCGTGGCCACGATGGCGCCGCGGGCGTTGCGCACGCCGGTTCGCACGGCTGCCGACTGGCCCGATGACGCAGCGTGGTCGATGCGGCGCAGGTTGGCGCGCGTTTGCATCAACTCGGCGAGCCGTGCTGGCGTCGCGTCGGTGGAGCCGTCATTGACGTAGATGATCTCATAGGGCCAGCGGCCGTCGAGCGCGGCGGTGATCTCGGCGATCAAAGGCGCGACATTGTCCTGCTCGTTGCGCACGGGCACGACAATGGAGACGTCGACGGGGGCAGCTTCGGGAGCGGACAAATCGGAGCTCATGGTTGGAGGGCGGTCCTGCGGGAACTTGTCGCAGCCGGCCCGGCGAAGACCGCTTATTATGGGGCCGCGGTCCCGCGGGCAACCCTTTTGAGATGGCCTGCGGACGGCCCTGGCAGCGGGGCGATCGTGCCGTCCTGGTGAATGGTGAACGCCAGATGTCGGGCCGCAAACCAGTATCGCACCGTCATGGCGCCAATCCAGCCGACCAGCCCGCCGCCGACCACGTCACTGGCATGATGCGCCAGCAGGACGAGCCGACTGGCACAGATGGCGACAGCGTAGACGATCATCACCGTGCGCAGCCGCGGCCAAAGCGCGGCGACCGCGAAAGCCAATGCGAAACTCGTGGTCGCATGACCCGACGGGAAACTGGCATAGGCCGGCGTCCAGGCGAAATGCGAAAAGTGGAAAGGATCCGCCGCGCCACTGACGAAAGGTCGGCCACGGCCGAGCATGCCTTTGATGATTTCAGCCACGAAGACTGACAGCGCGACCGACAGGAAGATGTACTGAATGCGCGTGCCGAAGCTGACAAGTACGGCGCGCGACGTGCCGTGCCGCAGCGGCGCCAGCAGGGCCAGAACGATCATAAACGCGAACAACGCCAGCAGGACATATTCGTCCTTGCCGAAGTCAGTGAAGATACGCAGCGGCCACAGGCCAGCCGTGCCCCGCGCCGGCATCAGTCCGATCTCGGTGGCATCGACGATGAACATCAGTGCGATGATGATCACGGCTGTCACGGCGCCAAGCGCCAGCGAACGGCGCGCCCAATAACGAGCAGCTTCGGCTCGCCGCGAATGCGACGGTGCGCGAACGAGCTGTGCGAATGACTGCCAGACCAGCGCAACGAGTTGCGACAGATAGGTCTGTGGCTGCGATTTGTCCGGGGCTACCATTACTCGGTCCCTTCGGAGCGATAGATCGCCACCGAAATCGCTTTGCCCTGCGAGAAGTTATAGCCGTCGATGCGGGTTGCCATGTTGTAGCGCAGGCCGATGGCCTCAGCGCGCATCGCGAACTGGCGTTCTGAACGCAGTTCGACAAGCGCGAAGCGACAGCTGCCCTGCCCGAGGAAATCCGCCGCGCCGGCACCATCAGTGAGTTGTGTGGATGTGCCGGTCATGAACACCAGGCTCGGCTCGTGATATCCCGCTGCCGCAGCCTTGGGACCGACGCAGACCACGTTACGCAGCGCACGTGCGATCTGCACACTCGGAAACAGCGGTCGGAGCGACGGCAGCAGCACGCCATAAAAGGCGGCGCTCATGAACAATGAGGCCACAACCGCATTCAGCAACGAGCGTTCTGCGCGGGCGTTATCATACAGCCACCAGGCAAACAGGCCGAAGACCAGTGCTGCGGCGGCAAATGGCCAGGCCAGAAACACCGGATGGCGGACGATCGCGACGGCACCGATCTCGGCGACCACAGCGGTTAGCGCCGGGATCGCGAACCACCAAGCCGCGCCGCGCGCCAGCCAATTGCGCGCCAGCACCTGGCGTTCAAGCGCGCCGATGACGAGGATGGCGATCGCCGGATAGAGCGGCAGCACGTAATGCGGCAGCTTGGTCATCACGACTTCGAACACGATCCAGGATGGGATCAGCCAGGCCAGCAGATATTGTGCGCCGGGCTCGCGGCGCGCGCGCCAGATCGCCGGCGTGGCCATACCGGCCAGCGGCGCTCCGGGCCAGAAGGTGATCCAGAACAGCAGGAAGTACATGCCCGGAGGCGCGCCGTGGGATTCTTGTGCAGCCAGTTTGCTCAGCATGTCGCCACCGAGCGAATTGGAGAAGAACGCTTGCCCCGACTTCAGGAAGATCGCGACGAACCACGGCAGCACCAGGAACAGCATCCAGATGACGCCGACCAGCGGCCGTAATCGCCACAGCCATGCGACCGAGCGATCCATGATCGCCAGCGCAATGATCGTCAGCCCGACGAACATCAGGATCAGCGGGCCCTTGACCAGAATGCTGATCGCCATGGCCGTCCAGAACACCGCCGGCTCCTGCCAGCGCGACTTGTCGGCCTCCTCGCCGCGCTGCCACGCCAGGTAAATCCGCGCCATCGCGCCCATCACGGCAATGACCGTCAGCAGCAGCATGGCGTCGGTCTTGGCGAGCCGGGCCTCGACGTTGAGCAAGACCGAACTGCACATGATCAACGCAGCCAGCACGGCGCCGCGCCGCGCCAGGAAGGCCAGCGCGGTCCAATAGGTCAGCAACACTGCACCAATGGCACCGATCAGCGATGGCACGCGATAGAGCCAGATGCGAACTTCGGCGTTCTGCAAGCCCAGCGCCTCAGCGGTCTCGACCACGGCCGCCTGCATCCAGTAGATGCCGACCGGCTTCTTGTAGCGGACCTCGTCCTGGAACCGGATGTCGACGAAATCGCCTGTCTCGACCATCTGCTTGGTCGCCTGCGCGAAGCGCGCTTCGTCACGGTCGATCGGCGGGATAGTGAAGAAGCCGGGCAGGAAGAACAGGAA
Organism: Tardiphaga sp. P4_G1; assembly: GCF_056401215.1. Lineage (NCBI taxonomy): Bacteria > Pseudomonadati > Pseudomonadota > Alphaproteobacteria > Hyphomicrobiales > Nitrobacteraceae > Tardiphaga > Tardiphaga sp. P4_G1. The sequence continues at coordinate 401,530 of NZ_JBFUJU010000001.1, read as the reverse complement.
CCCGCAAATGGTTAGGAACGCGACTGCGCGGGCATGGCCGGAGCTGACGAAATCAAGCACGCGCACCAGTCTGCTGCCTGGATCGACACGGGTTTTCGGCTCGCGCGGGGCGCCAAATCGGGGTCTTGGATAGGTCTCGGCCATGCCTGTCGCATACGCTGAAACCGCCGACCGGACAACCAGTTAGCCCGTGCTTATTGGATTCTGACCACAACTGTGTCTGCGGTGCCCATGGCGTCCATGACCGTCAGCCGGACGAAACCCGGACCAGGCGGATCGACCAGCCGCTGGCGCCGGCTGTCGAGTTCCCCGGCGGCCATGCCATTGACCAGGACGGTCATGGGCAGCACCCCGCCGGCAACCTTGACCGGGACTGCCGAAAGCTGCCCCTCGCCGCCACTGGCATCGATCCGGGAACCGTTTAGCGGGAACTGGATGTGCAGGGCCTGATCGCTGCCAGTACGGATCAACTCGCCGACCGGGCGGAACCGACGCAGCGGCAGCGGCAATTTTGCATTATTGGCCATTAGCACGCCCTTGGGCGCCTTCGGCAACGGAGCCGGCAGCTTGCCGGTCCGGGCAAAGGCATCGAACAGGATCGGAGCCGCGGCCGTGCGACCGACCAGGCCGGGCACCGGCGCGCCATCGGGCCGGCCGACCCAGACGCCGATGGTCATGCGTCCGTCGAAACCGACCGACCAAGCGTCGCGATAGCCGTAGCTGGTGCCGGTCTTAAAGGCGATCCGGTTATGCGCGGCATTCTCCGGTGGCGGCGTGCCGATCAGGACATTGCCGACCTGCCAGGCTGCGACCGGATCCATCAACCGCAACGGCTCGCGATCGTCGCCGCCATTGGCCTGCATGATCTCCCGCAGCGGCTTGGAACTGCCGAGCCGCGCCACGCCTGTATAGAGCTGCACGAGATCCTGCAGCGTAATGCCGACGCCGCCGAGGCCCATGGCGAGACCGGGCGCCTCGCCGGGCGGCAGCACCAGATTGCCACCCGCCTGCTTGAGCCGTGACGACAGCCGCGATGCGCCGACACGATCCAGCAGCGCAATAGCCGGCACATTCAGTGAGAGCTGCAGCGCCTTGCGCACCGGCACGGTGCCCTGAAAGCTCATGTCGAAATTTTCGGGCGCGTAACTGCCGAAGCGCACCGGCCGATCCTCGATCAGGCTTTCCGGATGCACGAAGCCATCTTCAAAGGCGAGGCCGTAGATGAATGGCTTCAGCGTCGAACCGGGCGAGCGCACCGCGCGGGTCATATCGACCTGCCCCGCGCGGCGATCGTCGAAATAGTCGGGCGATCCGACATGGGCGAGCACGTCGCCGCTCTCGTTATCGACAGCGATGAGGCCGATGGAGATATTGTTGCCCAGCGTCGCCGCGCGATCACGCGCGAGGCCTTCAAGCGCACGCTGGATACCCGCATCGAGCGCGAGCCTGATAATCGAGCGATCCTTGTGCAGTGATGTCGCCTGATCCGCCGAATGCGGCGCCAGGATCGGCATCGGCTTGCGCAGCTTTGGCACGCTGACGGATTTCGCCTGCATGGCATCGGCAGCCGACACCCTGCCCTCGCCGACCATACGTTCGAGCACGCGGTCGCGCGCCACGCGGGCATTGCCGGGATGGCGATCAAGCCGGCGGTGTTCCGGCGATTGCGGCAGCGCTACGAGCAATGCAGATTCCGCCAGCGACAGCCGTTTGGGCTCCTTGCCGAAATAGGCGATCGACGCGGCGCGAAGACCTTCGAGATTGCCGCCGAACGGCGCCAGCGCCAGATAGAGATCGAGGATCTGATCCTTGCTCATCTGCCGCTCGATCTGCAGCGCACGGATGGCTTGTCTGATCTTCGCCGATATCGAGCGTTGCTGCCGTGGTTCGATCAGCCGCGCAAGTTGCATCGTGATGGTCGAACCGCCCGACACGATCTCGCCGCGGGTGACGAGCTGCAGCGCGGCGCGGCCGAGCGCCAGCGGATCGACGCCATGATGGCTGTAGAAGCGCTTGTCCTCGTAGCCGAGCAGTATGTTGAGATAACCGGGATCGACGGACGTCCTCGCATCGACCGGAAGCCGCCAGCGACCGTCGGTCATGGCATAGGCGCGCAAGAGTTTGCCGTTGCGATCGATAACGGTGGTGGAGATTTCGCGAGCCTGGTCGAGCGGCAAAGGGCCGAGGGAGGCCACCCACGCGGCGGTCGCTGCACCAGTCAGGACCACAACTACGGTGGCAGCGGCGACAGCCTTTCGGATAAGCCACCAGCCTCTTCTCACGTCGTGGCCGGGCTTGTCTCGGCCATCCACGTCTTGCCCACGATCCACACAAGAAGACATGGATCCCCGGGACAAGCCCGGGGATGACGGAGTGTGTGGTGTGGACGTGCCCTCGCTCATTTCGCCTTCGCGACCTCGACACTGCCCGTCCCCGTCCGCGCGTAGCGCGACGGATTATACATGTCTTCCACATAGGCTTGCGGCAGCACGTATTTGCCGGGCGACACCGCACGCACGATATAGGCGACGGTGAACACCGCCTTGTCGTCGCTCTTGCGGTCGATGGCCGCGGTGAAGCGGTCATCGCGGAATTCGGTGTTCTCGGGTTCTTCGCCGTCCTCGATCCAGTCCAGCGTGCCGCTGTCGCCCGACGACACCAGATGCGGGTTGTCGATCTCGAAACCGGCCGGGAGATAGTCGGCCACCATGATGTGCCCGTATTCCGGCTTGGCCTCGGTGATCTTCAGCACCACGGCAAAGCGATCATTCTGCTTCGCCTTGGTGACGTCGGCTGGCTTGCCGTCGAGCGTGAAGTAATTGCGCTCGATCTTGAAGCCGTTGGATGCCGCCGGCTCTGGCGTGATCGGCGAACCGGACACCGAGACGACCGCCTGCACCGGCGTATCGCCAGTGTTGGTGATCTTGATCGGTTGCCCGGACATCTCCGCCGCCTTGTAGCTGCGATAGAGAGCGGTCTTCACAGCCGAGCCGTTGACGTCGAGCGCCAGCGTGTTGGCTTCCTTGGCCAGCGCACGCGACGCCAGCACCAGCCACGCATTCTCCTGCGTGGAGGTGAACGGCGTCAGGCCGCGCGCGGCCTCGACACGCTGGACCGCCTGCGTCAGCGTTGCACGCGGCGCATTGCCTTCGCTGGCAAGCGAGACCAGCGCCGCAGCATCGCGCAGCGCGGAGCCGTAGTCGACGCGGCCGAACTCGATGATCGGCTTCGGCGCGAGGCTCTCAACCGCTGCCGCGTAGACGCGTTCTGCACGGGCACGGTCACCGACCAGCGCCAGTGCCGCCGCCAGCTGCGACTTGGCGATGGGCGTCGCCAGGTTCTTCAGTTTGGTGTCGGCGAGGTAGCGCAGATCGCCGATCGGCGCGGTGCCGTTCTTGGCCAGCACATAGAGGCCGTAAGCGAGATCGCGACCGCCGTCCTTTTCGGGTTCGTCAGCATTGACGACCGAGTTGCGTACGCGGTCCAGCGCGGCACGGAACAGCACGTCCGGCACCACAAAACCCTTTTCGCGAGCGCGGGTCAGGAAGTCCGTGACATAAGCATCGAGCCAGGCATCGTCACCGCCCGCCGACCACAGGCCGAACGAGCCGTTCGAGCCCTGACGCGCCAGCAGTCTGTCGATCGAGTCCTTGATGCGCTGATCGACTCCGGTGTCCATCGCCAGATGCGCGCCTGCCGCGAGATCGTTCACATAGAGCAGCGGCATCGCGCGGCTGGTGATCTGCTCGGAGCAGCCATAGGGATAGCGATCCAGTGCCTTCAGGATGGTCGCTGCATCAAGTGCTGTGGACAGGCTGACCGACAGCGAGACGCCGCCGGTGCCCGATACGAGATCGGAGAACATGTCCGACGTCAGCGTCAGGCTCTCGCCCTTCGCCAGCGTGCGGATCGAGCGCCGCGCCAGCACCTGCGTGGCCGCCTTGAAGTCGAGCACATAGTGCCGAGCCAGTGTCAGCCCGTTCGGTCCCTTGATATCGACATCGAGCTGGGCCGTGCCGGCACCGGATGCATCGATGGCCAGTGCCATCGAGGTCCGCTGTTTGGCGGCGAGCTTGATCGTCGTGGCCGGATTACCCGTCACCTTCACGGGGCCGGAGGTCTTTACGGCGATGGTGTAGTCGCCGGGGGCGCCTTCGACATTGTCGAGGTCGAAGCTCATGGTGCCCTTGTCGCCGGACAGCAGGAACCGCGGCAGGGTCGCAGTGAGCACCACGGGATCGCGCACCGTGACGTCCACGGTGGCGCGGCCGAGTTTGGTCGCGGTCCAGGCCACGGCCATCACGCGCGCGGTGCCGGCGAACTCCGGAATCTCGAACTCGATCTGCGCAGTGCCGTCGGCGGCCATGGTGACGATGCCGGAATACAGCGCCATCGGTTTCTGCGTGGGCGGCGAACCCTCGATCTGCGCCCCGGCACTATCGCCACCAGTGCGCAACTGGCCGCGTGTGCCCTGCATCCCGTCGATCAGCTGCCCATAGATGTCGCGAATTTCCGACGTCATGCGGCGCTGGCCGAGATAGTAATCGTCCGGCGCTGGCGGCTTGTAATTGGTCAGGTTGAGAATACCGACATCGACCGCGGCAACGACGATCTTGGCGTCCTCACCGGGATTGAGCCCGCCGAGTTTCACCGGCAGCTTCAGCGTCGTGCTGGGCCGGATCAGCGCGGGCGGCGACAGTGCCACGTCGAGCGTGCGTGCTTTTTTGTCGACACCGAACCACTTCAACCCGATGGCACGGCCGGGCATCCGCTTGGCGGCGGCATCGAGAGGTCGGCGCAGCGTCGCCACCACATATGCGCCTGTACCCCAGTCCTTGCCGACCGGGATCTTGATCTGCGACTGGCCTTCCTTGACCTGAATGCTCTGGGTCGTCAGCAGGCGGTCGCCGAGCACATTGATTGTCAGAAGGCCGGCTGTGCGGGCATTGACCGAAACGATCATGGTGTCGCCCGACAGATATTCCGGCTTGTCGATGGAGGTCTCCAGCAGGTCCGGCGTATCGGCGCTGCCGTCGGAATACCAGCCGACATCGAACTGCACCGAGGTGATCGGGCCGTCGGCTTCGTTCGATTTCACGTCGAGCCGATAGCGGCCGGGCTGCGGCTGCAGCGAGATACGGGCCGGAGCATTGGCGGCAACGGTGAGGTCGCCATCGGCCACGCGCTTGGTCGATTTGATCGGTTCATAGTCCCAGGACGAATTCTGCCGATACCACTGGTAGCGGGATTCCATTTTGAGCAATTCATAACGCAGGCCGCTGCGTGCCAACGAGGCTCCCTCGGGCGATACGACCACGACGTCGAAGGCGGCGTTATCCCCTTCGGCGACGTTCTTATCCTTGAATAACGGCTTCACGCCGATCATCGGCGCACTGGGCGCAACCGGCAGTACGAACTTGCGCTCGACGGCACGACCGCCGGCTTCCGTCATGCGGATGAAGATCTGCGCCTCCTGCGGCCGCGTCGAGGACGGCGGCTTGGCGAGGCTGACCGGGAACGTCGCGACACCATTGGCATCGGCCTCCGGCAGGCCTTCGATCGGCGTCCGCTCATTGCTGGCACTTTCCTCGTCGGCAACGCCGAACTGGTAGCCAGCGAATCCTGGGCGGTTCGCGGCAGGGCTGACAAGCAGATCGCCTTCGAGCTGCAGGCCCGACGCGGGCGCGCCATAGAGGAAGTGACCATCAACTTTAAGTTCTACAGGAGCATCAGCTTTGATTAGCTTATCCTTGGAAGATATATCGAATTCAATCCGATCCGGGACGTAATCCTCGACCATGAAAGTGGTCTCGCCGACCGACGGCGCCTTCGGATCGGTGAAGGCACGAACGCGCCAGGTGCCCGTTGGAACCGCCGAATTCAGTGGCAGCGTCAGGCTGCGACCGCCTGCACCCTGGTCCTGCAGCACAGCGCGGCGGAACTCGACGCCATCCGGACGCTCGACGACAAGGGTCATTGGGCCTGAGGTGACGGCATTGCCCTGTCCGTCACGTAACAGCGCGGTGAGATAGACCGTCTCGCCGGAACGATAGACGCCGCGCTCGGCATAGACGAAGGCATCGGCACCGGCAGGAACCGCACGGCCGGAGACGCCACGATCGCTGAGATCGAAGGCGTTCGATTTGAGACTCAGGAACGCATAGTCGTTCTTGTCGCTGGTTACCGTCAGTAGTGCCGGCGACAGACCGCCCTCGCCCTTGGCGAGCCCCGCCTCGAACAGCACATGGCCGGAGTCGTCGGTCTTCCTGGTCGCAAGAATCTCGTTGTTGCGCGCGACCAACCGGACGTCGGCCTTGGCCATCGGATCGGTCGAAGCGAGCGAATTGACGAAGACATGGATGCCGTCATTGCCCGAGAAGGCCGTGAGACCAAGATCCGACACGATGAACCACTGGGTCGCTAGCGAGCCGTCGTCATCGCCACTGCCAGACCCCGGACCCTTGGCCGCCGCGGTCATGACATAAACGCCGGGCTGCAGCTCGCCGATGGCCTGATCGACGGGGAATGCCGTGGTGACGTCGGCATTGAGCGTCGACGCCGTGGCCAGCTCGCCGGTCCAGACCTTCATGCCGCGCTCGTCGCCGAGGCTGTCGAGCTGGTACTTGCTCAGCGCCGTCTGGAAGTCGCTGCCGATGACAGTGTTGATCAGATTGCGATCGCCGATCCGGAACACATTGACGGTGACCGCCTGGGTATTGACCGAGACCACGGGGATGCCCTGCTGGCCTGTGCGCGGCAGCACATAGGCGCGGCCGGTGAAACGCACGAATGGCTTGCGGTCGCGCACATAGATGTTGAATTCAGCCGACTTCGGGAGGCTTTCCTTCACCGTCGATGGCAGGCCGGCGCGCAGATTGATGTTGTAGCGCTCGCCATGCTTGAGGCCCTCGACGCAGAGCTGCTTCTCCTCGGAGGTCAGTGCCGGCTTGTCACTGCCGGCGAGCGCCAGGAACGGCGCGAAATCGACCCGCTTGGCGAGTTCTTCCGAGAACTGGAAACAGGCGCGCGGCGAGGCGGAATCCGAGTCCACTGTGTAATCGAGCAGCCGGAAGCCGTGATCGTCGCGCAGCTTCTCGTATTGACCGCGGACGTCGGCGACCTCGCGCATCTCGAGCGACAGGCGCAGCGCGTCCAGTGCCGGGCGCCACAGTTTGCGTTCTTCCATGGCCCGGCCAAGCACGGCCAGCGCCTCGGCCTCCTCGCCGGCATTGCCGGCGCGCTGATAGGCGATATAGGCCGCTGTCGCAGCGCGCTCGCGCAAGAAGGTGGTTTCGGACGAGGTTGCCGGACGGATCTGGAAGATCGTCTTGGCGAGCCGCAGCCAGTTAGCGCTGTCGTCGGGCGCAATCGCCACGATCTGGCCCAGCGTCTGCAGACCGGCCCGGAAATCGGACCGTTTGAAGGCGGCGTCCGCGTCGGTGCGCAAAGTTGCCGCGCTCTTGGCGACAGGCCCCGCCTCGCTCTTGATCTGCGCCTCGAGCTTGATCGCGGAATCCGCCAGCTCATCCCGTCGGAAAGCCTTGTCGGCCGCGTGAGCCGAGACGAGGCCGAACGCCAGCGTGGCGCAGACAGTGACGGCGCGAACCAGACCAATCATGGACAACTCCCCTGCACGGACGAATGCCGCCTGGATTCAAATGTGCGTAAAAACGGTGACGGACTCATGGCCAGCTTGTTCGCGAGTCTCTCGACCGGCGCAACGCGAGACACGACGATTGCTGGCAACATCATGTGACGAACCCGGGTAACTCAAATCGCAGCCCCGCGCGCAAGCCGCGGGCATCATGGCGGCGGGCCCTGCCGAAAGCAAAGCCACGTCACCGCCGATTGGTCGCCCCTATGTGGGAAACGGTTCGAGCACGCGCCGACGATTTTGGTGACAGTGTTACAACGGGTCATAGGCGCATGAACGGCCGGCCCGGCCGTCATCGCCCCGCGCGTTTTAATCAAACGCGACACGTTAAGACTAAAAACAGCCTGCTGGGGACGACCGGAGATCACGGGTACCCAAGTCTTCCAGCTACGGTCAGATGGGTGCGCCTTGCGGCATCGGACGATCACGGCGATCGCCCGACCGTTCGGTCGTTCTGGGCGCATCGCATCATGATCGAACTTCTCTTGGCGACAAGTTCACTGGCGGGCCTTGCCGTCGGACTGGTCGGCCCCGTATGGGTCATTGTTGTGACGACCGTGCTGGTCGCTGTGCTGTCCGCCGTCGTGACATGGGGCCAGGGATTTTCTGCGCTGGGCGGCGTCGCGGTCACGACGGGATGTCTGATCGCGTGCCAGATCTCCTATATGGCCGGCCGTTTCGTGACCAGGCAATACGGCTTCCCGGAGCAGCTATTTGAGGATGACGTCGACGGCGAGCCAGGCGATCCCGGCCAGCGCGGCATCTCCAGTGACAATGGTAAGGACGGCAAGCCACCATCGCGGCCCCCGCCGTCGGAGTCTTAGGACCCGCCAGTCTGCCGACGCCGAATCTGCGAGACGATCCCCGAACGGGACAGGAATCGAAGCGACGTCAAAGGCACAGACGGACGTTCGGTTTTGGGACGAAAAGCGGGTCAAGTCGGCACACTTTCTGGCTGAAATCGCGGGTTCACCGCTCAATCAGCAAGACAAAGGCCAGCTCACCAACCGCCCAAACGCTTGAAAACCGTGTCCGAATCCGGCCAATTTACCCGGTCTGTCCAAGCCATACCGACGGTGATATGACGACGCGCCGGTCCCATAGCTCAACTGGATAGAGTAACGGATTTCTACTCCGTGGGTTGCAGGTTCGAATCCTGCTGGGATCGCCACGTCATTTTCCGATTCCAATACTTCAATGACTTGCAGTACATTATAACGCGGTAACTTTTTTCACGGTCAACGCGCCCCAATCAGAGACGCAGTCGTGGGTTTTGCAGGATTGGCGGTTGTGATCGCACTGATCATATACGGATCGTGGATTGGACAGATCGCGACGAATTTTTCAAATTTGCGGCGGCCTTCTTCGGCGCCGCGTCGACTTCGCCTAAACAGCGCTTAACTCCCTGGCACTTCGTTAGTTCCGCCTTCGCCAAAAACTGTCTTCTTGTGTCCCGCGCATGACGGCTTACGCTGAAGACCTTGCGGATCTCTCCGTCGCCGTGCCGACAGCGGTGCAGCCTTGTGGGCACCGCCAAACCGGACACGCGTTAGTAGTTTCGCGGGAAGTGAACGATGGCAGAGACAAATAACGCTGGACGCGGTCTTTTCGAAAGCGAGCGCGCCTTTCGGCTCCTCGTTCAAGGTGTCACAGATTATGCGATCTATCTGCTGGACCTGAACGGCATTGTATCAAATTGGAATACAGGCGCCGAGAAGATCAAAGGATATTCCGCAGATGAAATCGTGGGTCAGCATTTTTCGGTTTTCTACCCCCCGGAGGATCGCGAAGCCGGACTTCCCGCTGCTGCGCTAGAGGCCGCGCGGCGGGACAAGCGCTTCGAAGCGGAAGGCTGGCGGATGCGTAAGGACGGTTCGCGATTTTTCGCTTCCGTCGTCATTGATGCCATTTATGAAGATGGTGTGCTTGTCGGTTTCGCGAAAATCACGCGGGACATCACCGAGCGGATGCAGGCGCGCTTCGCATTAAACGAGAGCGAGAACCATTTTCGCCTGCTGGTGGGAAATGTCACCGACTACGCTTTGTATATGCTTGATCCGGAAGGTCGGATCACCAGCTGGAACTTGGGCGGCCAGCGAATCAAGGGCTATCTTCCCGAAGAAATTATCGGACAGCACTTCTCGCGATTTTACACCCCTGGTGATCGCGAAGCGGGAAAGCCGGCGCGTGCTCTGGAGACTGCCCGTAAGAACGGCCGTTACGAGGAGGAAGGCTTACGCGTTCGCAAAGACGGCACGTTTTTCTGGGCGAGTGTGGTCATCGATCCCGTCCGCAATGATGCAGGCGAGTTGATCGGCTTTGCCAAGATTACGCGCGACATCACGGAACGACGCCTGGCGACGCAGCAACTTGAAAATATGCAAAGGCAGCTGGCTGAATCACAGAAGATGGATGCGCTCGGTCAGCTGACCGGTGGAGTGGCACATGATTTTAATAACCTGCTTATGGCGGTCACCGGTAACGCTCGGCTTATCAAGCGCCACGCCATTGACCCTCGCGTGGTCAAGGCAGCAGAAGCGATAGAGGCGAGCGTTCGCCGCGGGGCGGCACTGACGCGCCAACTGCTGACTTTTGCGCGGCGCCAACAAGTCGACCCGGTGCTGCTTGACGTTGGAGAGACGGTGCAAGCTGTACGCGAAGTCTTGGCCACAGTCCTAGGCAGCGCGATAAAGCTCGAAATCTCCGTACCCGCCGGAGTCTGGCCGGTCTTCGCGGATCCAACCGAGCTCGAGACCGCAATCATCAATCTCGGCATCAACTCTCGTGATGCCATGCCCGACGGGGGCACGTTGACGATCACAGCAGAAAATCATCGTGTCGCGGACGGAGAAGATATAGGCGAGCATGTGAATATCAAAGTGATCGATACCGGCGCTGGTATTCCTGAGGATGTCATTGCGAAGGTGTTCGATCCCTTTTTCACGACCAAGCCTGTCGGCAAGGGAACGGGATTGGGGCTCTCGCAAGTCCATGGCTTTGTCAACCAGGCTGGCGGCAGTGTAGAAATCAAAAGCAAGCTCGGCGCAGGCACGGAAATCGTCATTCGGCTCCCACGCGGAGAGGGCCATGCTGGCGTGCATGAAGCAGAGGTTCTGGCCGAAGGCGCCGGCACCGTTCTTCTCGTTGAAGACAATCCAGATGTCGCAACCTCCAGCACCGTTCTTTTGGAAGAGCTGGGATATCGCGTGAAATGGGTAACGGACGCAGAGTCCGCAATGCGCGAGATTGAGCGCGACGGCATCGACATTGTATTTAGTGATATTGTGATGCCGGGAAAGTTGGATGGTCTCGGCCTTGCTCGCAATCTCAGACGGAGTCACCCGCACATGCCGGTGGTGCTTGCGACGGGCTATAGTGACGCCTCCCGGAAATCAGGTTCAGAGTTTCTGCTATTGCGCAAACCCTACGAGCTTCACGAGCTCAGCAATGCATTAGAGACCGCTCGCAGCAGTGTCGCTTGACAGCATCCTCTGACCATCCATGTGAAGCGCGCCGGTCGGGCCGGCTCTGGCACCGCTTTCTGTGCCAAACCGGTTTCGGAGGTGACCTCCTTCACAACCGCGAATTTGTTGCGCCGCAGAGCGACCTATGGCGCCGGATTCGGCTCGGAACGATATTCGATTACTGAGATTGATCGCATACCGGTACGGAAGCAGCGCTCCCGATGCAGATCCCCACGGTATTTCGGGCGATTTATTTCTCCGAGGCTCTTTACGTCTGATTTGTGGAGCGCAGAATGAGGTCTGTTCTGAAGTGGGGAGGAAGCGATGAAAGAGCTTCTACATGCACGAGCAATGGAGAGCATGTGTCGACAGCGCGCCTCGTTTTTTCCCGAGGAAAGTTGGAAATTTCTAGCCGAAGCCGAAAGGTGGAAGCATCGGGCGCTTGATTTGATCAGCGACCATCACGTTGACTGTAACCAGCCAGCTCTGCCAGATGCTGCTGAAGCTTCTAACATTCACGCGTCACGCTAGGTCTTTCATTTCGGCAACGCTGGAACTTTTATTCGCGTATCAATGCGAGCTGCGCCGCATCTTTCGAACTAGCACGCGAAAGCTGATGGCCCGATATCAATAGGCCCGCTCTTCGCCGGCCTTGCGATACTTTGTCTCATGGAACTACACTCATCTTCTTGTCGTTGGTTCAACGCGCCCGCTGTTTTGCGAAATAGTGGAGTGTTTGTCGCGCGGTGAAACCTAGGACATCGATGGCTCCCACAAAGCTCCAACGAAAAGCGATCGCAACAGCAGTTCAACTGAGGGCCATGTCTCGAAGGTGCAAAGAGTTCGCCAAATTCGTCGGATTTCGGTCAGTATCAGATCGGCTGAATGCTTTGGCGGCGAAATACCAGAAAGAAGCTTGGGAAGTTGAGGAACGCGCCGGACTGCACTTGAACGGAGGGGATCCCGACGAGCCCTCGAGCTGATAAGTTTCAGGCATCCGTGGCCAAGCGGGAGACGGGTATTAGTTCAGGTCATGGAGAAGGCGCCGCCTTCGTCCTTGATGATTACTGCCGCCTCTCTAACTTCGTCCCTGCTGGCGCATTAGCAAAGTTAGACGCCTGCATAAGGCCGATATAGCTACGCCTTTGCGAGGATACGGGTCTTTGCATTGACCGGACCAAAGACGCCAAGTGCCGAAGGTCAGACAGAGAACTCTTCACCAGCGCAGGATACTTGCTGGGAGACCGAGAGGCGCAGGTACGGTCCTAGTCAGGATTGATTTCGACTGCACGCCAGCAGGAAATCCAAAGCCGACATAGCATCCAGATATCGCATTTTCACCCGGCCATTAACGCCAATCGCCTCGTCAACTAACGTCTGATCCGGCACGCGCTTGAAGCCCATTGTCCAGTTCGGAAACAGCCGGTCCCCATATCCAAGCCCCCGCTGAAGTACGCTGACATCTCGGTGCCGCGGGTCGGCGCTGATACGATCATAAACCCCGATGACATTCTCCGGCTCTCCCTCAATTACCTGAAGAAAGTTGCCGTCCGAGTGGACAAGCATGCCTGTTACGCGAACCGCCTCGTTCCGCGCCCTTGCCTTCTGCAGCAAGTCAGTAAGATCCTGGGATGAAAATGGCTGATTTGCAGTGCTTAAGTATAAAATCCGAAACATGACTTGCTCCCAACACCCGTTAACGCTGGATACCTGGGAGAGTTCACTTAGCTCACATCAAGCCCAGCTGCGCGCGCGCGACTTCGCCAAATTTGCCGGCCTTGACACGGCAGCCTTTGAGGCGCCGAACACTGCAATGGCAAATAAAGCTCAGTTCTCCATTCTCGCCTACCAGCGACGGCCAGGATTTTGGCGCGCAGCTATTTCCCGCAAAGATGGAGCCGTCCTGACCATGAATGGCGTTGCATTGAAAAGCTTTGTCACGTCCGAAGATTTCCCGTCAGAAGACGAGGCTTACACGGACGCCGAGAAAGCTATCCGTTTGATTTAGGCGCTGGATTCTACCGACGCAGAACGCGGGCGTTATCGGATCAAGCTGCGTATGCCCGGGCATTCTGGCGGCGCGACGCAGACACCCTAGCGCATGTTCTCGAACGTCCGCATCGCAGATATCACCGCCGTGGTCAGGTAGGGCTTCGGAATGAAAAGCGCGTTGGCCGGAATCGTCATGGGCCTCGCCTTCCCAGTTGTGATAATGATGTGGATCGGTGGCCACCTGTCACGAACAGCAGCAGCTAGCTTGAGGCCATCCATGGAGCCGGGCATATCGATATCCGTGAATACGAGGTGGATATCCTGGCGGGCCTCTAGGACGGCAATTGCCTGGTTGGCGTCGCCGACCTGCAAAACATCGAAGCCTGCTTCGACCAATTCTTCGCTGATCAAATCCCGAATGAGGGCTTCATCCTCAACAACCAGCACTGTCGGCATTCCGAAACCTCGAGAGCCAACATGGCACTCCTCCTAAGTTAGTTAGCGTACAATCGTTCCCGATCATTACTTCGGAGACTTGAGATTGGAGTCCCGCCAAGCCCTCGAACGAGCATCCGCTTCGTAGTCTCGAGCTTTCTTCAAGTGAGCCTGCTTGGCATCGCCCTCGGGTAGCTTGCCAGCCTTGTCAGACTGGATTTTCCCCAGCCGGCGGTTTTCTTCAGCGTCGGGCACTTGCTTCATGACACACCTCCGGTTTTTTCAGACCGGATAATGGATTTCTGTTCAGAGAGTTCCCGCGTAACGAACATACAATCTGTTGGCGCCGGGCCAGTCTACAGAGACAAACGGGACTGGGTCGGAAATGGCGTCGTGGCATCAGCCCGGACAGGCCGCGCCGGTCTTCGCCCATGCTTCCACGAGTGCGCCCGCCTCCGCCTGTGTGCCCGGCGCAGGTGCACGTCCGTAACCAGGCGCCCAGGCCCAGCCGACCAGCGTATCCTTGCCAATGTGGTCGATGAGATCCTCGACCTTGCGGCCGCCATTGCGTGCGGGATCTTTGATCTGCGCGCAGATCTCTACGACGGTCTTGCCTTCCCATGCCATCTCGCGCGGCGCCAGGTGCCATTCGTGATGACCGGGGATGCGGCCGGGTTCGAAATTGGCGTCCTTGTGACAGGAGTTGCAGCGCATCGCCGCGGTGCCGTGGCCATCGGACCCACGCGTCACCGGCGGCTGATGCAAACGGCGCGCATCGCCCTGCCGCGGCATGTCGCCGGCGGGATGGCAGTTCACGCAGCGCGGATGCGTCAACACCTTGCCGAGTTCGGTAAAGATCGCTGCGGAGCGCGCACTGGTATCGGCGATGCCATTGAAACTCTCCGGGCTCGCCAGCCCTTTCGATGCGCCCTGCCCGGCCGCATAGGCCGTGAGCATGCTCATCCCGAGCGTCGCGACGACAACCAGAGTCTTGACGCGTGTCTCGGCTCTCATCCGCGCGGCTCCTGAATGAGATAGCGCTTCGCGTCGCTGAGGATCACATCGAGCACGGCCTCATGATACTTGAAGTAGCCGGTGCAGCGACACAGATGCCCGTCAAGCGCCTCGGCGATCCTCTCTTCAAGGCCCGCGCGCGGCACAGGCGTCCTGGCCATCTGCTCGAGCAGCACCTGCCCTTCATTGAGAAAACCGGCGGTACAGTAACCGCACTGGAACGCGAAATGCCTGATGAAGGCCTTCTGCAACGGCGACAGCTCGCCGTTCTTGGCGTGGCCCTCGACCGTGCGGATGGTCTTGCCGTGGAAGCTCGCCGCCGAGGTCACGCAGGTCGGATTGGTGTGGCAGGTGCCGTCGGGCTCGTCGACGATCACGACACAGCTCAGGCACTGCGCGGCGCCGCAGCCGAATTTGGTGCCGGTCATGCCCAGATATTCGCGCAGGAAGTCGTTCATGGAGAGATCGTCGCGCACCTCGGTGGGCGCATGGACCTGTCCGTTGATGGTGATGCCCAGTGTCGTCACGCGAGCGCTCCCTTGAGCATGGCCTGTGTCACCGGCAGCGCCGCGAAGCGGTGGCCGATGGCGTCATAGATGGCGTTGAGCAATGCCGGCACGATGGGGATCATCACCACCTCGGCCATGCCCTTCGGCAATTCGTCCGGTGTCAGCGGCGGCATCAGCTCAATCTCGACGTCGCGCAGCGACAGGTCTGATCCTCGCGCCACCAGATATTGACCGAGATTCCATTGCCCGTTGCCGGGTCCGCCCTCAAACGGCGGCAGCGTTTCCAAAAGTGCGTAACCGACGCCCATGGCGAAGCCGCCTTGTGCCTGGCCAATCACGACCTCCGGCACCAGCGCCTGCCCGCATTCGAATGCGGTATAGGCTTTGGCGATGCGCAGCACGCCGGTCGCTTTCTCGATCTCGACCCGGACTGTTGCACCGCATGCCGCTGTATAGGCCGTGCCCATCCGGTTGTTATCGGTTGGCGGGAACAACACGCTGGCACGGTTGATGCGCGTGAATTTGCCGGCGCCACGACGTAGCGCGAGCCCGTCGATCTCGGCGCGATACTGCTCGCCGTTAATGGGGAAACGTGCGCGTGCCCACGACCAGCGCGAGAACCCGTGCGCCACGGCGCCGGTGACCAGATTGCGTGCATGGGCCGCGGCGGCGAGTTTGTCCAACGGCAGCGACGGCAGGCCCGCCATTGTGAGCTGTCCGTCCTTCCACTGCGCTTTGGCAAAGTCCCTGGCGCGTGGATCGCGCGGGCCGATATTCCATAGCGCCAGCGCCGCCGGCCACAGACCGAAGCGGAAGATCACCCGCGCAGCTTCCGCCGCGGCATGGGTACCGACATGGGCGCCGATGGAGGCTGACGTGGCCGAACTGATCGACGGCACCCAGCGCGGATCCTTCTCGGCCTTGTCCTGGGTCTTCTGGTCCATGGTGTAGCAATCGCCGGAGGTCACCAGCTCCATCGCATCGAACACGCCGACCTGCGACACCGCCACCTCGTCAGCGATGCTGCCGAGATGCAATGCCACGCGATTGGCCAGCGCCGTGCCGATGCCGTTGCCCATCTCGACATGGTCGCAGAAAATCGCGATCCTGCCGTCGGGGCTGAGTTCAACGCGACCGTTAGAACTATCGCCGCCGGTGCCGTAGTCCTTGGTCACACAGGCGACGCCGGTGCCGACCAGTATGCCACTGGTCGCGCGCGCCTTCTCTGCAGCTCGTTGCTTCCAGATCGCGTGCTGCTCGAGCTTGTCGAGAACCTCTAAGCTCCGCACCGAGACGATATAGGGATTGCCGGTCATGGTGCGGCCATCCTGCTTCAGGGCATTGCGTCGCCGGAAGTCGATGGGATCGAGCTTCAGCGCAAGCGCCGCCTCGTCGATCAGAACTTCCAGCGCGGTCATGGTCTGCAGCGAACCGTAGCCGCGCATCGAGCCCGCGGTCACGCCGCGGGTATGCTCTGCCACAGTCGTCACATCGACCTTCGGCACGTCATAGATACCAATCGCAGCCGTTGCGGCGCAGGTGGCGACATTGGCCGAGAAATTGGCGAGACCACCGCCATCGAGCACGTGATCGGCGGCGAAGGCCGTGATCTTGCCAGAGGCGCGATCGACCGACATGCGCGAGCGCATCTTGATGGCGTGGCGTTTGATGCCAGCCTGAAATTGCTGATACCGATCGTGCGCCAGCCGCACCGGACGGTCCGGGAAGAATATCGCCGCCAGCGTCACATAGAAAATGAATGGCGTATGATCGCGGCCGCCGAAACCGCCCCCGACATAGGCGAATTGCGCGTTGATCGCACTCGGCTTGAACGGCGCCTTGGTTTCGCCAAGCAAAAACGCGATTGATTCCGCCGCTTCATACGGCGACTGCACGCCCAGCACCAGTTCGAGCGCCTTGTCTTTTGCGCTGTACCAGCCGAGTCCGCATTCCGGCTCCATAAACATCGGATCGACAGACTGCGTATCGAAGGTGCGGTCCAGTACCAGAGCCGAAGACTCGCTGGCGGCGATCTCCGCACGGATCTGGTCGCCATAGACCGCAGCCTTCTCGTAACCGGCCTCGTTCTTGTGCGCGGTCGAGGACCATACCGGCAGCGCGGACGCCTGGGTACGGCCGGGCGTGACCCAGCCGGCAAGGACCGGCGAGTACACATCGGGCGCATCGGGCGTGGCGCCGGCAACGCGGGTGAAACGATACGCCGCATAATTCGGCATTACGATCGGGCCGGTCTCCTCGCCAAACTGCACGAAGGTACCATCGCGCAAGGCCATCCGCGCGCGGTCATAGGTGTCGAACTGCTCAAAGATCAGCAGCGCAACAGGCTGGCCCATATAGAGCGGCGTCTTGCCGACGGGACAGAACAGATCGCCTTCATAGTAGGCGGGAACGCGGATGTTGATCCTGGCGAGATCCGCCGCGGTGACGATCACCGTAGGCTTCAGCGCCCCGCTCAGCCGCGCGAGGTCCATGCCAAGATAGACATGGGTGGCATCGGGCGCGCGCACCAAAATCGCGTGCGAGGTCTTGGCCGGCCAGCCCGGCAGGTCATTCGCCCGGAAATCCGAGGCATAGAGTTTCGAGCCGGTGACCTTGGCGACGCCATCGACACGGCCGGCGCCGCCGATAGCGGGATTCAACTTGTCCCGCCCCGGCAGTGTCTCGCGTGCCGGGAACGCCACCGGCTCCGCCGCAGCCAGATGCGACAGGCTGAGCGAAATACCGCCCGCCGATACCCATTTCATGAACTCACGACGCGAAGTCCGCATGCTTCCACCCCTGATCGACAGCCGTCCGCCGCTGCGCCGATTACTTGAGATCGGCGATGGTGGCTGGCCCCGGTCCAGTGGTGATCAGCGTCGGCCACTGGTTGGAGCCGAACGGCACCACGGGCGGCAGGAACGGCGTCATGCCGCGCTTGGCGCTCTCGGCGATGATGGCAGCGCGGGCGTCGCCCCCCATCAATTCATAATCCATCAGATGATAGTTGCCGAAGAACAGCGAGCCCACCGAGCGATCGGCGATGATGCGGGTCAGCGACTCCAGCATGTCGGCTTGCGTGGTGGTGAACGACACGGTCTCGATCAGTAGCAGACGATCGTTGATGGCCTCCGGCGGGAAGAACTGTGCCAGCACGCTGAACAACACGTTGTTCTGCCGTGCCACGTAAATCGTGTTGCTCGCGGCATAGGCCTTGTCCCAATCGGGACCCAGCATCTTCTTCCAGTCGCCCAGCACGGTCATCCAGTGATTGACCTGGGTCTGCGCGGCCCAAGTCACGTTCTTCGCAAGGAACGGCGCCTGTTTCTTGCCAAATGTCTCCAGCACATCGAAGGGGATGACGCCCTTGGCGATGCACTCGTCCATGAAAGCCAGGTTGTTCTGCAGGATGGTACGGTTGTTGTCGCGCCAGTCGGCCTGCATCGGCGTGAGATCGAGGCCATCCAGCGCCGACTGCATGCGGCTGCGATAGGCTTTCATCGAGCCGAGCCAGGATTTGTTATCGGGATTGTTGACGTAGGGGCCAACCACCTC
Organism: Tardiphaga sp. P4_G1; assembly: GCF_056401215.1. Taxonomy (NCBI): domain Bacteria; kingdom Pseudomonadati; phylum Pseudomonadota; class Alphaproteobacteria; order Hyphomicrobiales; family Nitrobacteraceae; genus Tardiphaga; species Tardiphaga sp. P4_G1. The sequence goes on along the minus strand of NZ_JBFUJU010000001.1, from coordinate 382,907 downwards.
GGCCAGTGCCATGGTGCTGTGGCCGACCGACTTGAGCAGCTGATAGACCATTGGCACCGAGGGCGCGTCGAGCGGCGGTTTGCCGGGCTGGTACAGCGTGAACTTGCCACCGGCGCCGGAGAACAGACCGAGGATCACGGGATGCTTGGCAAGGATATTGGCGCGGAAGACTTTCGCTGCGTCGCCGTAAAGCTCGAACATGCCGGTGTTGAGCGCGAGCATGTCCTTGGTGGCGGTCTCGGCAGGCTTTGTCGCGGTGAGCCCGGAAATCGGCGCCATATAGGATGGCAGCGTCTGGGCATGGGCGGCGCCGACGCCCCCCAACAGGACAGCTGCGAGAGCGACAGCGTGGCGATACGTCATATCCGGACTCCTCCGAGTCATCTTGGCGACTGCTACTGTCACGACTAACGCAGCACATCTTAAAAATCTGCCTTTCCATTCAGCAGAAATGGTCGCGACATAGTTGACGACAGCAAACACGCCGTGACGGGCGGAATGCTCTCGAACGCGACTGAACTGGATAAGAAAAACGCTACGAATCACGCAAAGCGCCGGTGACTCAAGGCTATACGCAATTTAGTGACACCGGAATTGGTTCGCGATCCGGAATACGCAATACGCAGCGATTTCTCGTCCGCCTGTGGTGGAAGGCTGGACGCCGGAAACAGGCCGGGGTTATTTTCACGACACGTAGATAAGCACCACCAACACGGCTATATGGCGCCGGACGTCTGAGGGGTAGCGCATGGCAAAAAAGACGTCCAGCACATCGACGGAGATCAACGAGGCAGGTTCTCCCTCCGCGCAGATCGACACGAAGATCAAGGAGCTGGGTGACTGGCGCGGCGAGATGCTCGCTCGCGTCCGAAAGGTCATCAAGCAGGCTGTCCCGGACGTGGTCGAGGAATGGAAGTGGCGCGGCGTTCCGGTCTGGGAATACGCGGGCATCATCTGCACCGGCGAGACCTATAAGGCGGTCGTGAAGATGACCTTCGCGAAGGGCGCATCGCTCGATGACCCGTCAGGCCTGTTCAACTCCAGCCTCGACGGCAACACCCGGCGGGCTATCGATATTCACGAGGGCGACAAGCTGGATGAAAAGGCGCTGAAGGCGCTCATCCGCGCTGCGGTGGCGCTGAACACCTCGACAAAGAAGAAGCCAAAGAAAGCGTGAGCGTCGTTATCTGGCGACCGGCCACGACAGGTCGTAGGACATCACGTAGATGACGATCGCAGCCAGGCACAGAACCACGCCAATCCAGAACAGCGGCGAATGATGGATGGGGCGGTTGCGCGCTGCATCATCCCTTTGTTCGTCTTTCATTCGTCCCCCATTCCGGCGCCAAGTACCTCAATCGCTCGAATTGTCGCGCGACACTCTGACACGCTGCCTGCGCCCACTGAAGCACGCATTGTCGCACCATTCGCAGGAAAGGTACGCATGCGGCAGGGCGCGATTCGACGCAACGATGATGGATTATCCGCGCTGCTCCAGCCCGCGCGGCCGACCGCTGTCGTCGATATCGGTGCCAATCCCATTGACGGTGACCCGCCCTACAAGCCGATGCTGCAAAGCGGACTTTGCCGCGTTACCGGTTTCGATCCGCATCCGCAGGCATTGGCGCAACTGCAGGCAGGCAAGGGCGCGTTTGAGACCTATCTTCCTTATGCCGTCGGCGATGGCGGCAGCCATACGCTGAACATCTGCCGCGGCATCGGCTTTGCCAGCCTGCTGCAGCCCGAGCCGAAAACACTCACGCACTTTCCGAATTTTACCGAACTCGGACGTGTCCTCGACAGGCTTCCGCTCGATACACGGCGGCTCGACGATATCGCCGAAATCGAGCACATCGATCTCTTGAAGATCGACATTCAGGGTGGCGAACTGTCGGTGTTCAGGAACGGTCGCAGCAAACTGGCAAAGGCCGTCGCCATTCAGACCGAAGTCTCCTTCGTGCCGCTCTACGAGAAGCAGCCGGTGTTCGGCGACATCGATCTCGAACTGCGCAGCCTCGGCTTCATTCCGCACATGTTCGCGGCCATCAACAAGAAGATGATCGCGCCGATGATGGGCCCCAACCCTGCTGCTGCTATCAATCAACTCGTCGAGGCCGACGTCGTCTATGTCCGGGATTTCATCCAGGCCGAGGCGATGGAGAGCGAGCAGCTCAAGCACCTCGCACTGATCGCGCATCATTGCTACGGCTCGTTCGATCTGGCGCTGAATTGCGTGCATCATCTCACCAGCCGCGGTGCCGTCGCGCCCGATGCCAAGAACCGCTATGTCGCCCTGCTCCAGGCCAATCGCCCCAAAGTAGCTGGCGGCAGACTTTAAACTTCTCCGGTTCCGACGTAACATGGTGTCCGGCGCAGGGGACGCGCTGACGCTTGCATCAGATTCCAGCCAGGACACGGGGCAGACAATGCTTTCTCGGCGCCGACTTTTGCTGACTGCGGGAATGGCGATCGCCTGCCCTGCAGTCCTGCGCGCCGAACCGCTGAAGATGCGCCTCGCCCATAGCCTGCCGACCACCCATCCCGTCCACCCGGCCATGCAGCACTTTGCCGATCTGGCGCGCGAGCGTTCGCAGGGCGAACTCGACATCGCGCTGTTTGCGGACGGCCAGCTAGGTCAGGAAGTCGACCTGCTGTCGCAGGTACAGGCCGGCAAACTGGATTTCCTGAAAGTCAGCGCCAGCGTGCTCGAGCGCTTCCATCCCGCCTATAAGGTTCTCAACCTGCCTTTCACGTTCCGCGATCGCTCCCATTGGCTGAAAGTAACGAGCAACGAGATCGGCAGCGACGTTCTGGCCTCAACCACATCGGCGGGTCTTACCGGCTTGACCTTCTACGATGCCGGCGCGCGCAGCTTCTATGGCCGAAAACCGATTCTGCATCCCGACGATCTTAAGGGCATGAAGATCCGCATCCAGCCGTCTGAGACGATGGTCAAGCTGATGCAGCTGTTCGGTGCCGAAGGCATCGAGCTGTCATGGAGCAATGTCTATGTCGCGCTGAAGTCGGGATTGGTCGATGGTGCAGAGAACAGCGTGGTGGCGCTGATCGTCGGCAAACATGCCGAAGTCGCGACGCACTACTCGTTCGACGAACACACCATGATCCCGGATGTACTGCTGGTAGGCGCCGGCCGGCTCAACAGCATGACGCCGAAACAGCGGGAGATCATCCGGGAAGCCGCCGCCCTGTCGTATCATCACATGAACAAGCTGTGGACCGCATTCGAGACGCAAACGCGCCTGCAGGTCGAGGCGATGGGCGTGACATTCGTCAAGCCGGACAAGGCCCCCTTCATCGCGAAGGCAGCGCCCCTCGCCGACATTTATGCCGGCGAGGAAGCGTCACGGACGTTGCTGCGCAGGATTGCGCAGGCATAGGTCGTTTGATCGGGCTTATTTGACGCCGAGCAGTTCGACGTCGAAGATCAACGTCGCATTGGGCGGGATCACGCCGCCAGCACCGCGCGCGCCATAGCCGAGATCCGGCGGAATGATCAGCGTGCGCTTGCCGCCCACCTTCATGGTGGCGACGCCTTCGTCCCAGCCCTTGATGACACGCGACATGCCGATCGGGAATTCGAACGGCTCGTTGCGATCGACCGACGAGTCGAATTTCTTGCCCTTGACGCCGTTCTCATAGAGCCAGCCGGTGTAATGCATCACGCAGGTCTGTCCCTTGGCCGGCGTTGCGCCGGTGCCGACGGTGGTGTCTTCGATCTTGAGGCCTGAAGCTGTGGTCATGGTTTTTCCTGCGGCTGGCGCCATTTTCTGCGGCGCTTGTTTTTGAGGCGCTTGCGCCATGGCGGAAGAAAGGGAGACGTCGGACACGGCCACGATCATGGCCGCACTGAGCGCGACGGCCATGGCTCTAACGGCACGCTGGGAGTTTCGCATCATGTCTCCTGGATGGTTGGGTCTGCGAGCGGCGCAGTCATGCCCCCTCATCGCACCGCAACGCAAGTCCTGGCAATGCCGAATCCCGAAGCCGCGATCCATGGAAATCGGTCAATGAGGATGCTTGAATCGATCCTCAGTCAGGCTTCGAGCTGCTTCGGGCCAGCTGACCCTTGTAATTCTCGAGCAACCGGGTCGCCAACTCTGTCGCCTCATTGCTTGCCTGGAGCGAGCGACTGTCCGACATCGGCTCTGCGAGCGAGGCCGGATGTTTGAAGCTGAACGAGCGGATGACGCGATCGATGGCTGCTTGCATGGATAACTCCCGATGGCGACAGGAACTCCGCGTTTCGCGGAAAGTTCCTGATCAGTCAGCCGGAGGGCACCGCAGGTTCAAGGCAGCAGCACGGCCGCTGCAAAGCCGCAACATGGCCATTTTGGCGACAAATGTTGCTAAGCGCCTGCTTCTGCTGCGAATTGCAGCCCTTTGAAAGTCAAACGCTTGGGGTCGCGAACGCCTGCCAGATACAGACCGCGAATGAAGTGGGTCACCATGTCGCGATCACAGCCGGTCAGAACGACCACGGCATCGACGGCTGTCTTCTGGGCATCCATGTCAGTCCTCGCGCCGCACAGGCGGCCTGCTCCGCGCGCTCCAAATCGCCGGATGACCAAAACATGCCCGATTCCCGGGATTTGCGGATATACGCGGATCACCCCGGCGCAAGCTCCGCCCCAGCCTCGCGCAGGCCTCCTTGCCGGCAAATCATGCGTAAGATTGCCGTAAATCGCAGATAGTTGATGCGTTGCCGCGCTGTCGGCTGTAAACCGCAGCGGAGTTTCGGCCATTGCCTGGGTGTTCGCCCGGCTGCCGCACCCGACAATGACTCACCCCAAACCAAAGAAAGCGACAAGGCCTCGTTCATGTCATTTAAGGAACCCAGCTTCGCGGATCGCCAGAAGGCTGCGATCGAAGCCAAGAAGAACATTCTGAACAAATTCAAGGCAGCACCGGGGCCCGATGATCCTGCCGTGAAGGCGCGCGCCGCCGAGCGCGAAGCCGCTGCCGTCGCACGCGCGGAAGCCAAGGCCATCCGCGACGCTGAGAAGGCCGTCCAGAAGGCCCGCGAAGCCGAGGAAGCCGCCGCTGCTCTAGTCCAGGCTGCGCGCGAGAAGGAAGAAGCCGCGCTTGCCCAGGCCGCGCTGGAAGCCCAGCAGAAAGCTGCCCGCGACGCCCGCTACGCCGCCCGCAAGAAGCGTAAATAAGCACGAGATCAGCGTGCCATCATCTGATGGCACGCTGCCTGAATTGATTGTCCGAGGTCAGTTCGTTTTGCCGAATTGCGGCTCGTCGGGTTTGACGAAATTGTTGCCGCTCGGGCCGTAACCGGTGATCTGGATCACCGCGCCCTCTTCCCGTGTGCCGTCCCAATGCACCGCACCGGCGGGATGCACCATGTAGCCGCCGGTCTTCATCGGGATCGACTTTTCGGGCACGAAGGCTTCGCCCGTGCCGGTGTACCAGGTGCCCGACAGCACCACGACGTGACGATCTTCGGGATGCTTGTGCGGCTTGCTCATGATGCCGGGCGGCCACTTGATCCGCAGCACATAGATGCCCTGCTTTGAGGGATCTCCGTAAAGTGTCGCGACTTCGACGCCAACACCGAACGGATTCTTCCAAACTTCCTCGCCCTGATTGATGCGCACAAAGCCCATCTCATCGGTGGCGCTCCATGTCGTCACGCTTGGAAACAGTGTTGCTGCGATCAGACAGGTCACCGCAACGACGACGCGTCGTTCTTTTTTCATCATGGCCTCCCCAGGCGTTTTCTTGTGCGCGGAGGCTATGCCGAGTTTTCAGGTCCAGCAACGAGCAGCGCAACATGACGAGCCCATCGCACGGACGGGCCCGTCACAGCGACGATGATGAAGACGTTACTTCTTCATCATTCCATCGTCCTTCTTCATCATGCCGTCTTTCTTCATGCCATCGTCCTTCTTCATACCGTCGTGAGACATGGCATCCTTCTTCATACCGTCGCCGTTCGACATGGTGTCCTTTTTCATGCCGTCATCCTTGCTCATCTTGTCTTGAGCGAAGGCGGCAGGTGCCAGCGCGAGGCTGAGCGAGACGAGCGCGGCGGACACGCCGAGCGCAAACCTGGTGGAGATGGTCATGATGTTTTCCCTCGGATCCATTTCTGAAGCGCGACGTCTGTCGCTATGAACCAGACGTACGGAGGTCGCGGTTTGTTACGTCGCATCAAAAAAGTCTTGATGATGCATCCGATAGCCATTGCGTGCGACGCAACATCACTTGCCCGCCGGTTCGGATTGTATAAACGAAGGGACGCGCGGTGACGGAGCAACAGGACGCGGGCGCATTTTGTCCCGCCCGGCACCAGACGAACACTTTCAGGAGTTACGCATGCTGACTCGCCGCCACATCCTTGGATCGGCTCTCGCCGTGCCTGCGATCCTCCGTTGCGGTGTCGGTACGGCGCAGGCAGCGACTACACTGAAGATTTCGCACCAGTTTCCCGGCGGCACCATCGATAACGGCGACTTCCGCGACCGTCTGGTCCGGACTTTCGCCGCCGCCATCGCCAAGCAGAGTGGCGGCGACCTCGTTGCCGAGGTTTATCCGGATTCGTCGCTGATCAAGGCAGATGCGCAATTTTCCGCCATGCGCAAAGGGACTCTCGATCTCAGCCTTTATCCCTTGCCTTATGCCGGCAATGAATTGCCGGAAGCGAATATCGGTCTAATGCCCGGTCTGGTCTCGACCTACGATCAGGGCTTGCGCTGGAAGAACCTGCCGATCGGCAAGGCACTGAGCGACATTCTCGCCGACAAGGGCATCGTGCTGCTGACCTGGGTCTGGCAGGCCGGCGGTGTGGCTAGCCGCTCGCGCCCGCTGGTTGTTCCTGAGGACGCCAAGGGTCTCACGGTACGCGGCGGTTCGCGCGAGATGAACATGATGTTGCAGACTGCCGGCGCACGCGTGCTCTCAATGCCGTCCAACGAAATTTACGCGGCGATGAAGAGCGGCGCCTGCGATGCCGGCATCACCTCATCGACCAGCCTCATCTCATTCAAGCTGAGCGAAGTCGCCAAGCATCTGACCTCCGGCGCGGGTGCGTCCTACTGGTTCATGCTTGAGCCGCTGATGATGTCCAAGGCTGTGTTCGACAAATTGCCGAAAGCACACCAGGATATTCTGGTCTCGGTCGGCGCCGAGATGGAAGCCTTCGGCAAGGCGGGCGCGCAGCAAGACGATGTCGAAGTGTCCAGGGTCTATGAGAAGGCCGGCGCCCAGGTCAGCGCGCTCGACGCTGCGACCGTCGGCAAGTGGCGCGATATCGCGCGCGATACGGCGTGGAAGGACTATGTCGCCAAGACGCCGCTCACCGCGAACCTCCTCAAGCTCGCGCTGGACGTTCCGGCCTGACCTATCCTGTCGTCCGCCAGCTGGCTCTCAGCGCGTCTTCGCGTTGAGTGCCGAAGCGACACGGCTGACCGGCGGGCGGCCGATCAGAGCACTGATGGTGTTAGTCGCAGCGAGCAGCTTGTTCATATCGACGCCTGTGGCAATCCCCATGCCTTCCAGCATGTAGACCACATCTTCGGTACCGACATTGCCGGTCGCACCGGGCGCATAGGGGCAGCCGCCGAGACCGCCGGCAGCGCTGTCGACAACGCGACAGCCTTCTTCGATCCCGGCATAGAGATTGGCCAGCGCCTGACCATAAGTGTCGTGGAAGTGCATCGCGAGCTTCGGCATGGGAACCGAGCCAGCAACGGCGCGCAGCATCTGCCGCGCCTTCGACGGCGTCCCGACACCGATCGTGTCGCCGAGTGAGACTTCGTAGCAGCCGAGATCAAACAGCGTCTTTGAGACATCGACGACCGCCTGCGGCGCGACGTCGCCATCATAGGGACAACCGAGAACGCAGGACACGTAACCCCGCACGCGGATGCCGTCGGCCTTGGCGCGCTCGATCACCGGCTTGAAACGCTCGATGGATTCGGCGACCGAGCAATTGATGTTGGCACGCGAAAAGCCTTCCGAGGCCGAGGCGAACACCGCGATGACTTTCGCGCCGACCGCCTTCGCGCCCTCATAGCCCTTCTCGTTCGGCACCAGCACATGGAATTCACCGGGCAAATCGCGCACGCCGAGAAATACCTGATCCGAACCCATCATTTTGGGGATCGCCTTGGGCGACACGAACGAGCCGACCTCAACCGTATGCAGGCCAGCCCCGACCAACGCCTTCACGAAGGCGATGCGGTCTTCGACCGACACCGGCGTCTTTTCATTCTGCAAACCGTCGCGCGGACCGACCTCGACGATACGAACCAGATCACTCATGCCAATTTCAATCTCACGTGTCTTTCAGAGGATCAGGCGCTCGGCTCGACTTCCGCAAGCTCGACGCCTTCTCCAACGATATCGCCAACCTTGCACTTGATGCGCTTGAGCACGCCGGCAAACGGCGCACGCAATGTCTGCTCCATCTTCATGACTTCCAAGGTCAGGATGGCCGCGCCCTTCTCAAGGGTCGCGCCCTCCTCGGCCAGCAGGGCCACCACGGTGCCGGGCAACGGCGCAACGATCTTGTCCTCGCCGACTTGCTCTTCATCGTCGCCGCCGAACGGATCGACCCAATGCATGTCGAAACGGCCGTGACGCGTACGCAGGTAGAGTTCGTGGCCCTCGATCACCGAAACGATGTGCGAGCGCGCTCCGTCCAGCGTCAGATCGAAATGCCCGTCATCGGCCGCAGCCGTCTCAAACCCCAGCTCGCGAGTGCCGATCGAAATCGTCGCAGGACCGCTGCCGTAATTCAACGTCACGCGCTGTTCGTCCGAACCATGCTTGAATTTGAACACCCGCTGGCGACGCCCGACCGGCATCCAACCAGCCGTCAGCCAGGGCGAGGTACCGGCAGCCCGTGCTGCCTGCTCTTCGCTTGCGACGATGGCGGCGACGGCCGCGCATAGTTCGAGAGCGCTAGGCGCCGCCGAGTCCGGCGTCAACACTTTCAATTCACGCTCGATAAAGCCGGTGTCGATGGTGTTGGCACGCACATCCGGATGCGTCACAAGCGCCGATAGGAACGGCGTGTTGGTGACGATGCCGCGAATATCGGTTTCTTCCAGCCCACGATTGAGCCGGTTGATCGCTGCATCGCGTGTTGGCGCCCAAGCGATCACCTTGGCGAGCATGGCATCGTAATTCGGCGACACCGCATCGCCCTCGCGATAGCCGGCATCAATGCGCAAACCGTTGGTTTCCGCGGGCGTGCGCCAGGTGCTGATCCTGCCGACCGACGGCATGAAATTCTTGTGCGGATTCTCGGCGTAAACCCGCGCCTCGATGGCGTGGCCGTTGAGCTTGATCTCGCTTTGCGTCAGCGGCAGCTTTTCGCCAAACGCCACGCGGAGCTGCCACTCGACCAGATCAACGCCGGTGATCAGTTCGGTGACGGGATGCTCGACCTGCAGGCGCGTGTTCATCTCGATGAAGAACACGTCCTTGCCGTCAGAGACGAATTCGATGGTGCCGGCGCCGACATAGTTCACCGCGCCTGCGGCCTTGCGTGCAGCCGCGCAAACCGCCTCACGCTGCGCGCCGTTCAACGTCGGCGACGGCGCCTCTTCGATCACCTTCTGATGCCGTCGCTGCAACGTACATTCGCGCTCGAACAGCGAGACCAGATTGCCGTGGCTGTCGCCGACGATCTGCACTTCGATGTGGCGGGGATTGTCGACATACTTCTCGATCAGCATGCGGTCGTCGCCGAACGCTGCCTTCGCTTCGCGCTTGGCGCTGACGATGGCCGGAGCCAGTTCAACAGCCGAGCGCACCACGCGCATGCCACGCCCGCCGCCGCCCGCTGAGGCCTTCACCAGAACCGGGAAGCCGATCTTGTCGGCTGCCTTGGCCAATGTCGCGTCGTCCTGCGCTTCGCCATGGAAGCCCGGCACCAGCGGCACGCCAGCCTTCTCCATCAGCGCCTTGGAGCCCGACTTCGAGCCCATCGCAGTGATCATCTCCGCAGTAGGTCCAACGAAGATCAGGCCGGCATCGGCACAAGCCTGCGCGAACTCGGCGCTCTCGGAGAGAAAGCCGTAACCGGGGTGGATCGCCTCGGCGCCGGTCTTCTTTGCAGCTTCGAGAATGCGCTCGATATTGAGATAGCTGTCGCGCGCACGCGCCGGGCCGATCAACACGGCCTCGTCGGCTTCCGCGACATGCAGCGCATTGGCATCTGCCTCGGAATAGACCGCGACGGTGCGCAAGCCCATGGCGCGCGCCGTCCGGATGACGCGGCAGGCGATCTCGCCGCGATTGGCGATCAGGAGCGTGCGAAAGCGGCGATATAAGGCTTTTGAAATTTCGGCTTTGGCCATCATCACATCCTGAACAGGCCGAAGCGCGTCGGCTCGATCGGCGCATTGGCCGACGCTGACAAACCAAGTCCGAGCACCAGGCGCGTATCTGCGGGATCGATCACGCCGTCATCCCAGAGGCGCGCCGTCGCGTAATACGGGCTGCCCTGGGTCTCGAACTGGTCGCGTGTCGGCTTGCGAAACGCTTCCTCCTCTTCGGTCGACCAGGTGCCTCCCTTGGCTTCGATATTGTCGCGGCGCAGCTGACTCAGCACCATCGCTGCCTGCTCACCGCCCATCACCGAGATACGGGCATTGGGCCACATCCACAGAAAGCGCGGGCTGTAGGCGCGGCCGCACATGCCGTAATTGCCGGCGCCGTAGGAGCCGCCGACCACCACGGTGAATTTCGGGACGTTGGCCGTGGCGACAGCTGTCACCAGCTTGGCGCCATCACGCGCAATGCCGCCGGCCTCGTATTTCTTGCCGACCATGAAGCCGGTGATGTTCTGCAGGAACACCAGCGGGATGTTGCGCTGGCAGCAGAGCTCGATGAAATGCGCGCCCTTCAGCGAGCTCTCGCTGAACAGGATGCCGTTGTTAGCGATGATGCCGACCGGGAAGCCCCAGATATGCGCGAAGCCGCAGATTAGAGTCGTGCCGTAGAGCTTCTTGAATTCGTCGAATTCGGAACCGTCGACAATGCGCGCGATGATGTCGTGCATGTCGAATGGCTTGCGCGCGTCGGCAGGAATGACACCGTAGAGTTCTTCAGCCGCGTATACGGGATCGCGGGGCGCCTGCATGTTCAGTGTGGCCCGCTGTGGTGGCTTCAGCGTCGCGACGATTTTTCGCGCGATGCCGATGGCGTGACCATCGTTCTGTGCGTAGTGATCGGTGACGCCAGACTGCCGCGAATGCACATCCGCGCCGCCAAGTTCTTCGGCGGTGACAACCTCGCCGGTTGCGGCCTTCACCAGCGGCGGACCGCCGAGGAAGATCGTGCCCTGATTGCGCACGATGATGCTCTCGTCGGACATCGCCGGCATATAGGCGCCGCCGGCGGTGCAAGAGCCCATCACGACAGCAATCTGCGGAATGCCCTGCGCCGACATCTGCGCCTGATTGTAGAAGATGCGGCCGAAATGGCGCTCATCTGGAAAGATGTCGTCCTGCTGCGGCAAGAACGCACCGCCGGAGTCCACCATATAGATACACGGCAGATTGTTCTGCCGTGCGATGTCCTGCGCGCGCAGATGCTTCTTCACCGTCATCGGATAGTAAGTGCCGCCCTTGATGGTCGCATCATTGGCGACGATCATGCACTCCCTGCCCGACACTCGGCCGACGCCAGTGATGACGCTGGCGGAATGGACATCGCCGCCATAGAGGCCGTTGGCGGCCAATGGCGAGAGTTCGAGGAAGGCCGTGCCGGGATCGATCATCAGATCGACACGCTCGCGGGCCAGCATCTTGCCGCGCGCGGTGTGCTTGGCGCGGGACGCCTTGCCGCCGCCCCCGGCGACCGCACCGAGCTTGTCCTTGAGCTCGGCAACCTGCGCCTTCATCACATCGACATTGCGTTTGAACTCGGCCGAGGTGGGATCGATCGTGGAGCGAAGCGACATCGGCTTCCGTTTCCTGCAGGGTCTGTTTCTTGTTTGCACGGCGGCCCGGCAACGGGCCTGCCATGATGGTGTCACCCCGTCGTGGCGGGACGCAACCCTAACTTTCGGTGCTAGTCAGGGTGAGATTTGGAGCGTTACGGGGGCTGATTTGCCCGCAAACCGGTCGTCAGTGCGACCATGGCTCCGAGCGGCGGAACGCAAAATTGTCGGCATAGGCGATGGTCCGGGGCGCACGCACCTTGGGCTCGATCACCTGATAGGCAATGCCTTCGCGCTCGCAGTAGGCGACCGCCTCTTCCTTACTGTCGAAGTGGATGGACAGCTGCTGCTTCATGTCACCGGACGACGTCCAGCCCATCAGGGGCTCGATCACCCGCGCCTGCTCCGGCTCATAATCGAGCTGCCAGTCCTTGGTCTTGGCAAGGCCTGCCTGCATGGCATTCTTGGGGGCTTTGAAGATACGTGCGGTCATGGAATGCGATAGCCTTTTAAGGATGGGCCTTCGTCTCGGGATTAGCGTCTCGGGATCGGCCTTGGTCAGCTGCGACACTGCGACAAATTGGTGAAAACGGCGGGGCTGGTATATCCAATTGTCACGAATTTGATCCGTGATTCCGTCGTTTGGCGGCTTCGTTATTGTGTATATTCGTTCCACGGCGTCGTGACAATCGGGGCACGAAGCGGTCTATCTGATCTCGCAATTCGGCATCACGAAGGGCTCCTGAAGCGGCACCCATGGATATTCACGCCATCCTTCCCCCCAAAGGCCGAGACCTTCGGCTGGACCTGTTCCGCGGTATCGCCAACTGGGCGATCTACCTCGATCACATCCCCGACAATGTGGTGAACTGGGTCACCACCCGGAACTATGGCTTCTCCGACGCCGCCGACCTGTTCGTCTTCATCTCCGGCTACACGGCGTCCTTTGTCTACGCCAAGATGATGCTGGAGCGCGGCTTCATCGTCGGCGCTACACGCCTCACCAAGCGGGTCTGGCAGCTCTATGTCGCCCACGTTATCCTGTTCGTGATCTACATCGCCGCCATCGGCTATGTGGCGCAGCGCTATAACGACCCCGACATCATCAACGAGTTCAACGTTGCCGGTCTGGTCGACAATCCGATCCAGACGCTGACGCAAGGTCTGCTGCTCAAGTTCAAGCCGCTCAATCTCGACGTGCTGCCACTCTATATTGTGCTGATGGGCCTGTTCCCGCCGGTGCTGTGGATGATGCTGCGCAAGCCGGATCTGACGATGCTCGCGTCGCTGGCGCTGTATTTCGCAGCCCGCCAGTTCGGCTGGAATCTGCCCGCCTATCCCTACGGCGTCTGGTACTTCAACCCATTCACCTGGCAATTGCTGTTCGTGTTCGGCGCTTGGTTCGCGCTCGGCGGCGCGCTCGAGTCACGCTCGGTGATCCGTTCCAAGGTGCTGCTGTATTTTGGCATCGCCTATCTCTTGTTCTCGCTTGTCATGACCATGGCCGGTCGCTTCCCGGACACCGGCCACATGATCATGCCGGACTGGTTGTTCGACGCGTTCAATCCAAACGACAAGACCAACCTCGCGCCCTATCGCGTGCTGCATTTCGTGATCATCGCCTTCTTCGTCACCCGCTTCGTGCCGAAAGAATGGAAAGGCCTGGAGTGGCCGGTGTTTCAGCCGCTCATCAAATGCGGCCAGCAGTCGCTCGCCGTATTCTGCGTCGGCGTGTTCCTGTCCTTCGTCGGCCACTTCCAGCTGATGATGTCGTCTGGCTCGTTGCTGGCGCAAATATTCGTCAGCGCCGCCGGCATCGGCATCATGACCTGCGTGGCCTATTACATCTCGTGGTCGAAGAAGCAGGACAAGCCGTTGCCGAAGCCGGCTGCGCCCGCAGCGTCAGAACAGCAGGCATCGCCGTCGAAAGCCGCAGAATAGACCCGTTGTCGAACATGGTGCGGGACAGGCGAGAAATCGCCGGCAGATGCCTTGCTGCCCCCGGCCTAAGCGTGTATCGACACCGCATCGTCGGGGTATAGCGCAGCCTGGTAGCGCGGCGGTTTTGGGTACCGCAGGTCCTAGGTTCGAATCCTAGTGCCCCGACCATCCCCCATAATATTCAATGACTTAGCGCTTCTTGAACAGCGGATGGACCACTTGGTCTCCCGGCGCGATTCCGTATTTTTTGGCGGTGCCTGCGACCACTTCGAGAACAGCCCGTGCCGGGCCTCCCGATGAAATGATCTTGAGGGACTGTGGCTCGGTATTCTCCGCGATCCGGAGCACCCGGCCGTCGCCGGTAATGAAGACCATGTCGAGCGAAACGAAGGTGTTCTTCATCCACATGGAGACCTGCTGCTCCGGCGTGAAGTCGAACAGCATGCCGCGGCCATCCGCGAGCTCCTTGCGGTACATCAGACCGGTCGTACGCTCCTCGTCGGTCTTGGCGATTTCGACTGAGAACATCCGCACACCCGACTTGGTGACGATTTCGAGCGGCTGGAATTCGGCGGCTGCGGCTGGCTTGTAAGGGCCGACAAGGGCCAGAGCGGCGATCACCGCCAGCATCGAGAGGCGGCAGCGGGCGGCGAAGCGAAACAGACTCATGAAGGGCAATCCACGCAAAGAGCCCGGTCAGGATGCCGGGCGGCGCGACCCTAGCCTGACGACGCGTGCCAGCGCCAGACGGTCGTGATGCACAGCCGCGTGATAGCCCTCGACGGCAAGGCTGGCAGGAAACCTGCAAGAAACTTGGAAAACCGTGGACGGCTTAGTGCGACGAAAGACCCGGCGTACCGCCTTCGGGCTGGATCTCGGCAGCCATCATGCCCTTGGAGCCGGGCCCAAAGCGCACCAGCACATACTGGCCGGGACGCAGCTCGGTCATGCCGAAGCGGCGAAGGGTTTCCATGTGAACGAAGATGTCCGGCGTGCCTTCGCCGCAGCTCAGGAAGCCGAAGCCACGCAGCCGGTTGAACCACTTCACCTGCGCCCGCTCGAGGCCACTGGTAGGCGTCACGCTGACATGAGTGCGCGGCGGCAACATCTGCGCCGGATGGATGGCAGTCGACTCGTCCATCGAGACAACGCGGAAAGCCTGATAGCCCTTGGACCGCTGGGTGCATTCAACGACCACACGGGCACCTTCATAGGCCGTCTGGTAGCCGTCGCGGCGAAGCACGGTCACATGCAGGAGCACGTCGGCTGCGCCATTGTCAGGAATGATGAAGCCATAACCTTTGGAAGCATCGAACCACTTGATAACACCGCTGATCTCGACGAGATCGACGGCGTTGCCTTCGCCGACACCCGCAAAGGGGTCGAGTGCGTCGCGGCTTGCGTTGCCTGAAAGCTCATTCCCTGGTCGCGGACCACCCGCTCCGGGAATCAGTCCCCCCAACCGCTTGGACTCAAATGCGTCCGACCCCATGGCCCCGGATCCCACTATCATTTGCGCTGTCAGCCCTGTCAGCGCCATCTCACATGCCCCATCGAAGCTAATTCACGATGGCGCGGTGCGAATCTTTCGATTCGAAGATAACACTGTCGCCTGATCAGCAAAGACAAAAAACGAACACAGTGACAGCTATGAACAGCTTGCGCTCAAACGAATCAGATGCGCATCAATTTCCGACGAATGGTCCGAGCGTTTCGCCGATATCATGGCGAATGACAAGGTCAGCGTGATCGTCCTGCTCGGTCGCCTCATTGTTGATGATGACAAGGCGTGCACCGGCATGTTTCGCCATCATCGGGAATCCCGCTGCGGGCCACACGACGAGCGACGATCCAATCGCAATGAACAGATCGCAGTGCTGCGATAGCTCAGCTGCGCGACGCATCTCATCTTCAGGCATCGCCTGACCGAATGAGATCGTCGCAGCCTTCACGGGCTCGCCGCATACCGTGCAGTCTGGCGCCTGTCTTTCGGAATCGAATCTGCTCTTCACCCAATCGAGCTCATAGCGCCTCGCGCAACCGATGCAGCGCGCATAGGTCGTATTGCCGTGCAGCTCGATCACGGCGTCAGCCTTGAAGCCGGACGCTTGATGCAGGTTGTCGATGTTTTGGGTGATCACAGCAGGAATCTTGCCAGCCTTGTAGAGCGAGGCGAGTGCGCGATGCCCGCGACCAGGCTTGGCGGCAGCGAATGTCTCTTCCATCGCAAAGCGCCGGCGCCAGGCTTCATCGCGCGCATCCTGACTGGCGACGAACTCGTCGAACGGAATTGGCCGGTTACGGGTCCACAAGCCACCAGGCGAACGAAAGTCGGGAATGCCCGTTTCGGTCGAGATCCCCGCGCCGGTGAACGGCACGATGGTTCTGGCTTCGGCGATCATCTCGCCAAGACGATCCACGCCAGTGCGAAGGTCAGTTGCAATCATTGGAAGGTCCGAGAGGAAGTGATCCAACGACAATGCCGCAGACCGGGATCCGGTGCCATGCCGGGATCAACGCATGTTTTGCTTCGTCGCCACGTTTCCAGGATCTATTTCGCTTTGGCGCGCCCATTCCTGGCGGGCTTGTCGATCAAAAAGTCTTCCCGCTTGCGGCCGGCTGCGATCTCCTTCGCGAGCCAGCCCGCAACACCGCCGCGCCCGGTCCAGGTCTCTCCCGTTTTGGGATGGCGATACTTCGCCGGAACCTTGATGCCTTTGACGCGGCTGGTTTTGCCGTCGACGCTTCTGATCTGTGCGAGTTGCGCCTGCAATTCGGCGCGGTGGGCTTGCAGTTGCTTGTCGATATCCTCCCGCAATGCGAGGAGTTCGGGAACCGAAAGAGATTTGATATCAAGGGTCGGCATAAATAAGCTCCGATAAAATACGTCCGCACTCCTTCCCCAAGGCGCGCAAAATACGCGCCAGCGAGCGTCAATTAAATGAAATGCGGACGGTGTCAAAACACCACATCAAAATCAAATATCGGGGCGAAGCTGAAATGCGCTCCGCCCTCCAGTAGTTAAATACCGATTTGCGAAATCTTTATGCAGCTCGCGAAACATCGGCGGAGAGCTCACTCTTCGGCAGATCGTCCTTCTTCGGCTTTGCCACAGGCGTTGCCTGAGACTTCTTCACGGACTTGCCGTACTGCGCGAGCTTATCGAGCTCGGCTTCGAGCTCAGCCTGACGCGCAGCAACTTTTTCCGCCAGCTTGTCGGATGCATGATCGCGCAGTGCCGCAAGTTCCTCGATGCTCAGTGAGTCCAGATCGATCTTGGCCATGGAAATCTCCGTTTATTCCGAACTAGCGGTAACATCCATGGGCCGCAAGCGCGGCAGCGCGATCATCCACCGAAGACATCATGATGGATGCAATTCAATTGACGTCGAGCTCACGCTTCGCAGAGAATGGATGCGGGATTGGGGAAACGCGTCATGGCATCCTGGAAAGAAGAGCGTGACCGGCTGGTCGCGCAGACGCTCGCATTCGTACAGGAAGTCGCCGCAGCGCATCCGGTCGCGGCCCAGCGACTGAACATCTGGCAACCGCCGAGCCACGCGCCGTCGCACGCGTCCTATTCAGCGGAAACCGTCACCTCGCCTGCCACCGTGGACGCAGATCGTTTGATGGCTCCTGCTCTGATTGTACATGCGGCGAACGCAGCAATTGAAACCTCAGAGCGCAGTTCGCAGGACATTCCTGTTGCAGTTCCTACCAACGTGCCAACTCCTGCCCGGAGAGATCCACTCTATTCGGGCCCATCTGAACGGGCCGAGATCCTCAAGCGCGTTGCGTCGTTCAAGGCTCGCCAAGCCCAGATGATCCACGAGCGCGACGTCTATTACGAAGCCATGCAGACGCGTATCCGAACAACGCTGCGGAACGATTCCGGGCGCGACCGGTTGTAAAGCCGGAGCAGTTTCCCCGATGCTCTGTTTTCAGAAAGCCCCGTCCTCCCCCGGCGGGGCTTTCGCCTTGCGGGCTTCGGCTTGCTAGAGCTTCAACGTGAGGAGACGGTCTGTCGGTTCGGGTTATTTGCCGAGGTGTCGCCGCACGGCGGCAACCGAAGAGCCGACCTTTTCGATCGCGGCGTTCAATTCGGTCGGCGAGACGCTCAGCCGATAGGCCCAGTAGTCGCGCTGGGTAGCGTCACTGGAATCGATCACCGGCGCCGGCCGGACGCCGCGTTCGGACGCCAGGACGGCGGCGACTGGGACGAGACTGATCATGCCGGCAGGGTAACACGTCGCCCGTACAGCCCAAGCGAGTGCACACTCCAACGTTAACAGGCGATTGATGCAATCTCGGAAAGTCGTCCAGCCAAAGCAAGCCTTGCAGCGAGCGGCTACTGAACCACCGAGCCCAGGGAGGCCTGGATCTCATTGAGCGGGATGCAAAGCTTTTTGCGGCGCAGGCCGCGAATGGCGCCAGTGACCTTCAAGATCTTGCCAGCGGCACATGAACCGTCATGGACCAGCGCGCTCTCGTAAGGCGCCAGGATGAGCGGTTCAGCTGTCCGAATGGACTGAGCGGCGGAAGGTGTGGCCAACGCCACCAGAGAAATTCCGAAAGTCCCCAAAACCCAAAAACGCATGGTCGTCCCCAACACAGCAAATACGTACCGGTCCAAGGGTAATCGTTCACGCCCTTCAATTTTTGCAGTCGGCTCTCCCCGAGCCGTTACCGCAATTATTGGCCCGGACCACCGCGAAACACAAAGCAATTTTCGCGCCGATTTCCGGTTTCAGCATAGGGTCAGAGCGTGACCTGCTCGTGACCGCACTCCTTGCAGGTGAAAGACACCCGCGCGACCCCCTTTGGCGCCGAGACCTTGTTCGCCGCGCCGCACTTGCCGCAGGTCGTCATAATCCGTGTGTCGCCCTGCTTCACCACCAGCGCCTTGCGCTCCATAGTCTCGCGGATCAGACGCTCGGCCTCTTCGCGCATTGCCTGCTTGCTCATGCAGCTCTCCTGACAGACGCCGAAGCAAAAGGCCCCGAGCGAGCGGCCTTATAGCCGATGACGATGACACTCTCCATCGCGATCAAAATCGGGACCCCGGATCGCACCATTCCCTGGGGAGTTTCCGTGCATTCCAATCTGCCGCAGCGAGATCCCGATGGACAGAATGGCTGACCTGAACTAGAACAAACAGAGAACATCATTCGCCAATGTTTTATCGGGACGTCACAGGAATCGCCGGGTTGGCGGGGCATACGCGGCTGGAAAACAGGGAGACTGACATGGATTTGCAGGCACGTATCGACCTTTGGAAAAGCATCGATCCGGATCCGGAATTCTGCCGCAAGGCAGAACGAGAAATGCTGCTGTTGAGTTGTCAGGACGAAGACTGGGTCAACGCGCGGATGCGGGATTTCGAACAGGCGCTCGCATTGGAGAGTGTTGAATAACGGAACCCTTTGGCGTCGACGGCGTTACGTCTGCGCTGGAATATCCAACCTCGCTTCACAGCGGTGATGCGAGGTTTTGTTTTGCCGGTGATTCGGTGCGGGAGATCGATCTGAGCTTGCGTGAGCGTCGCGCGCTGCGACTTATCCACCGGTCGCCTTGCAAAGATCGGATTGATGCCGCATTCGGCATCGATGCTCTCCTTGGGGAGCGAAACGAAGAGAAGAGAATGAACGAAGAAAGAATTTCAGCGGCACGCGCCGACATGGAACGCCGGGTAGCAGAATTTCGCGAGAAACAGGCAAAGTTTCAGCGCGAACGCGAAGACTATTACGAGACCACGATCGAAAAGGTACGGGCCACCGACTGGAACGAGTTCGTGACGCCCCGTCAGGAGCGCCGTGTGCGGCACTAGCTACGATCTGCGAGTCACTGCGCGTGCAGCGCAATAGGCCCGAAGCAATGCTCCGGGCCCTGATATTGTTCAGCCCCTACCAATAGCCGTAGCTACGATAGTAGCGCGGCCCACCATAGGCATAGGGGCCGGGACCATAGTAACCGCCATAATAGGCCGGTCGGTAATAGCGCGGTCGGTAATATCCGTAGCCGGGACCGTAGCCATAATAGCGTGGGCCATATCCGTATCCGTACGGTCCGTACGCACCATAGGCCCCCGCGGCCAGCGCACCTGCGGCAATACCAAAGCCGATTGCGGGACCCGGTCCCCAACCTCTACCCCATCCGCGCGCTTCAGCAGGCGCCGTCACGGCGGTCGTGCCGATGGCTGCGACAGTGGCCAGGATCAATGCTGCTTTTTTCATGTGATACCCTTTCTGTTCACCACCGGCCAAATAACGCCAAGCTTTTTTGTTGGTTTCAGGGCCTGTAAGATTTCACCGCTCGGGTTCCAGACCGGAGGTGCGTCATGATGCCCATTCGCTATCGCCGTGCGCAGCTCGCCCGCCAGCTTCAGGCCTTTCACGCGGCGCACCCCGAATTCATCAGAGAGCGGCTTCGCGCTTTCGATGAACACAACGGACGCGACAAGATGATTCCCGTGACGCATCGCAAAATGAAGCCGTCACCCTATACGCGTCGCTTCGCTACGCTCCCCCGCGACAAGGCGCCGATTAGCTCCGGGTGAAGCCTTAACGCGCCCCATACCGCCTTCACGTTTCATTCACCATGAGGGGCCGGTTATCGGAACGGCTCGCAAAGCCGACGCTTTCCTCTCCATGAATGTACGCGGTGTCGCACGGACACGCGTGCGAGCAGTGGAGTAATGGCGATGATTGAACAGATCGCAAAGATCGACAAGGCGCTCGATGAATTGCTCGTCGGCCTTGGCCAGATGGTGCTGCGCCTATCGAATCCGCATGTCACGCGTACGCGCGAGGAACGCGAGGCTCTTGTCCGCTCAGTCAATCAGTTCTCAACCTGCGCAGCCCGCTCCAGCGATCCGCGGGTCCTCAAGCTTGCTGACGACTTGCAAAATACGCTGAAGCCGCGCCTGCGTCTCGTGGCCAGTCGCTGACGACGCTGGGCGTCCCAAAACATTTGCAGGGCAACGACGTAGGAACGTTTCTCCCTTTTACCTGTTGGCCAGACACAACCAAAAGGGAGGCTCTACATGCCCATCGAAGCAAGTGAACAAGGTAACCTGATTGGCAGCGACAAGGTCGAAGGCACCGCAGTGTTCGGCGCTGACGACCAGAAGATCGGTTCAATCGAGCGCGTGATGATCGACAAGAAGAGTGGCCGGGTGTCCTACGCTGTGCTCAGCTTTGGCGGCTTTCTCGGCATCGGCGACGATCACTATCCCCTGCCCTGGCAGTCGCTGAAATATGATACCGCACTGGGCGGTTATCGCACTGGCGTAACGCAGCAGCAGCTGGAGAACGCTCCCAAATACGGCAACGACAATAGTTGGAATTGGGCTGACACATCGCGGGCCCGCGCGGTGAACGATTACTACGGCGTTCCCATGGGCATCTGACGCCAGGGATATACCACACAGCAGAACGGCACCCGATCGGGTGCCGTTCTTGTTTGTTCACCCAGTCCGATGCATCGGCACTCTAGTGCGCCAGTTCCTTGCGCACTGCCGCAGCCGCATTGCCAACTTTCTCCACCGCCGCCTGCAGCTGCTCGCGGGAAACGCCGAGCTGATGGGTCCAGTATTTCACCTCATGCGCCTCGTGCATGTTGATCTTGCTGCGATCCGGCTGACCCTTGTTCTTCCGGTCGTCCATCGTCGTCTGCCTCTTCAATTAACTGGTTGATGTACATGGCGAGCTGCTCGCCGGCGTCATTGAAATCTTCGTCCACGCAAGGTGTCCCATATGCCGTTTGGTGAGTGCAAAACATGCACGACTGTGACTTGTTCCGGGCGCCGCTCACCTGCCACACAAGCAATTGTTCAAATGCCGGAGATTCCGCCAACCCGGCTTTAACTGCACTTCCAGAGCTCGGAGAACCCCATCGCCCCCGCGGCATTATGGGAGATGATGTCCACAGCCCTTGTCGTTCAAACCGTCGAACTGAGGCCGAATCCGCCGCCTTACGGTCGGCTCTCATTGCGCACGGGGGCATGGGACCAGTTGCAGGCGAAACGAGCCTATGACGACCATCACGAGCTGCCCGAGGCGCCGGTCGAGCTCGACAAGAAGGTCTGAGGTAGCCACCAGTCCGCGGCGATCCACGCTATTGCGAAACGCCCCCACCAATGCCGACGCTCCCGCCGACCCTGATGCAGGTCGACGTCCCCTCAACCTGCACGAAGCCGGCGCCGTATTGCTTACACGGATCTGGTTTTCGTGGTGCCGGCGTCATGCTCTGCTTCGTTGCCACTGGCTTCTTCGACGCCGCAGCGAAGGCCTGCAGCGGTATGACAGCGATCAGCAGTCCAACAGCGACAATTCTCATGGTCTTCCCTCGCCGCTTGCATGCGGTCGCATAGCTCATTGGAACGAACGCCGCAGTGCGCTGTTTCCATGGCATGGGACCGAGAGAAGAAGATAATAGTGTATTCCTGCTCAGCGCGGTCGCGCTTGTCTGCGGAATGATCGCCTTCGTACCGTGGCTCCTCAAGCCGACACCCGCTGTTGCCGATAAAGGCGCCCAGCATGTCGCCTATGAGCGACCCGCATTGCCAGAGCCCGTACGCGTGATCGTACCCTTCACCCCAAACACCACGCCAAGCCAGCGTTGACGGTTTGCTTGGCTAGTTGGCAGTCACGGGCTGGCCGGCGGTGCGAGTGAGCTTGTCGGCTTTCAGCAGGACATGGTCCGTTGTCGGCTGCGGCCGTGCAAAGAAGCTCACCGCGACAAAGGCTGTGCAGAACAGAAATCCCACCAGCATCACCCGTCGATGCGTCGGCTTGTCGGCATTGTGAAACGAAGCGGACATGGTCACTCCCTCGATGGGAAATGAATAGCTCACTCTTATTTCCGCGCAATCATACTCTGGTTTTAACCTAACCGATGAAGGTTACTTGGCAGATCGGATTTTAACGAAGCCGTTGTGGACTGTTAATTTCCGGCGCTCCCGCGATCAAACTAAACTACAGAACCGCATCGTGAAGCGATCCTACCTGGTTCGTTACTTCCTCGGCCTGTTACTTCTTATCGACGTTGTCCTGCGAAATCGGCGGAGTGCAAGTCTCCTTCGCATACTTCTCAGCGAGTTCGAATATTTCGCGACGGCGCTCCGGCTCGTTAATGGTGAGGTAAGTCACAACCATTTTTAAGGCCTCCTCGTCCGAAGCCCTTCCAAACCGCCACACGAGTAACACTCCCAAGTTGTACAGAAAGGTTTCGGAACCTTTTCCCTGTACGTTGAATTGAATGCCCATCAATATACGCAATATTACGGTCAGTTGGCCAATAAGTTCCGGGAGCGGTGATGATTGTCGGTCGGCCCATCTCGGAGATCTGCAGGGAGCTCGCCATCTCGGCGCAGGCGGGCCATCACACAGTTCTCGCGCAGATCCTGCGGATGGCTTCGCTCGAAGCCGCCCAGAGCGGCGTGCGTCATCATGAAGGCGATTCCAGTATCCAGGATCGATTGGTCGGCACCTGGGACTGGGACATCGCCAATGACCGCGTCTATGCAGACAGCAAATTCGCCCGTCTGTTCGGCGTCAATGCGGATTTGGCCTCGCGGGGCACGCCGTTGCAACACTGGCTGGATGCCATTCATCCGGACGACATCGATGATGTCGCCGCCGCTATCACTCGCTCACTGACGACCGGTCAGGTGTTCTCCCGTGAATATCGCGTCGTCTCTCACGGCGACACGCATTGGGTCTATGCGCGCGGCAAATGCACGCTCGATTCGTCGGGCAAGGCGGTTCGGTTTCCTGGCGCCATCGTCGACATCACGCGGGAGAAGATCGATGACCATCATTTCAGCATCGTCCCGACCTAATCCCGCACGGTTCGAGATTACCCATTACGGCAGCGTTCCCGATAAAATGCTGCGGTCACGGCTTAATACATCGTCACCGGGAACGTAGCCTTGCGCTGCCGGTTATGCCCGCATGGCAAGGAAATTTTTTAGCGTCGTCGTCGTTCGCTCCGTCGAGGAATCCGTGGAGATCGTCGTGGAAGCCAAGAGCGCCGATGACGCCCATGTGGCGGCCATTCAGCATTTGCAAAAAAGCGGTGACGAATATGCGTGGGAGAAGCCGCGCAAGGATTTGACCGTCTGGCACAAGCGGGAAATCGATACGCCCGCCATCGTGGATGTCAGCGCCTGAGGGCAACGCTCTTCACAATTCAGATGGTGCGCCCTCTTTCTCAAGACGACATCTGCCATTTGTCTTGTTTAGCTGCTATGGCAAGCGCCGCTGCCCTAGTGGTTGCACGCTTGTGTCGATCCCATGGAGACAATCCCAATGCGCTACCTTCACACCATGCTGCGCGTCCGCAATCTGGATGCGGCCCTGAAATTCTATGCCGATGCGCTCGGGCTCAAGGAAGTCCGCCGGGTCGACAACGACAAGGCGAAATTCACTCTGGTGTTCTTGTGCGGCGCCGAAGACGAGGCGTTACTTGCCAAGACCAAGGGACGAGGCGCGCCGCTGGTCGAACTCACTTACAACTGGGACGAAGAAAAATATGGCGAGGATCGCTATTTCGGTCATCTCGCTTATGAGGTCGACGACATCTATGCGACCTGCGACCGGTTGATGAAGCTCGGTATCACCATCAATCGTCCGCCGCGCGATGGCCAGATGGCCTTCGTGCGATCGCCCGATCTGCATTCCATCGAGCTGCTGCAGAAAGGCGACGCACTGCCGCCGCAGGAGCCATGGTCGTCAATGCCCAACACCGGACATTGGTAACTCACAAAACGCATCGCTGCAGGTGCAGCGGTGGAACGCCATGAGCAGTGCCGCGTTGTTGATGCGATACTGATTTCATGGAGGCTGAGACAATGGGACGTGGAATTCTGCTCTGGCTGCTGGGTGTACCGATTCCGGTGATCATTCTGCTGTGGCTCTTCTTCGGTCGCTGACGCCTCCCAAGCTGAACCCATGAACAGGCCTCGCTCACGCGGGGCCTGTTTCGTTTGCGGGCTCGCTCCTTTGTGAGAGGTCAGCACGAGACCGGCCTTGCGATGGCGGCGCGTTGCTGGCTAAACCTGCGGTGCTTATTCGCCAGCGAGGTTCATCGTGCCACAGACTCCCACTCCATCCCTGCAGATCTGGGGCCGCGCCAATTCGGTCAATGTGCAAAAGGTTCTGTGGTGCTGCCATGAACTCGACGTCGCCTATGCGCGCATCGATGCCGGCATGCAATTTGGCCGCAACAGCGAGGCCGACTATCTGGCGATGAATCCCAACGGCCGCGTCCCCACATTGGTGCAAGGCGATTTCGTGCTGTGGGAATCCAATTCCATCATGCGCTATATCGCCCTGGCCTATGGCGCGACATCGCCCCTCTACCCATCCACGCCAAAAGTGCGCGCCGGGATGGAGCGCTGGCTCGACTGGACACTGACGACATTGCAGCCGGCCGAACGCCCGTTGTTCTGGGGACTGGTGCGGACGCCCGTCGCCGACCGCGACATGGCCGCGCTGCAGAAGGCCGCGGATGCCAATGCGGCGCTGTGGGAGATGGTCGACCGGCAACTTTCCCGTCAGACCTGGATGGAAGGCGACGATTTCAGCCTCGCCGATATCGCCATCGGTTGCTATGCGCGGCGATGGTTCGGCGTCGAGGGTGTCACGCGCCCTGCACTTCCGCATCTGCAACGCTGGTATCAGGCGATCTCGGTACGGCCTGGCTTCCAGACCTATGTCGCGCCGCCGCTCTCCTGAGCGCAGGCGTTCGCTTGAACGTTAGTTCAGCGAGCGTTCGAGCAGCAGGATGCCCATGATCACCACCAGCGTGATCGCGGCCACGATAAGGCGCGTGGACCAGTTCATACCACGGCCGATCCACCACAGCAGCGCGCAGCCCATCAATACGGGAATGACGATATCGGGGCGCACGATGGTGCAGCCCTATGCGATGAAGCGAACGCCCAGCGTCTTACCGCGGCGCCAGACCACTTCACACGTACGCCCGGTGCGTGCGTCGCGCGAGAAGGCCAGCTTCATCTTGTTGGGGACCGACGTGGGATCGTCGACGACGACTTTCGCGCCGGAGGCCGAGAGATCCAGCACATTGCATTGCCGGGCCGCGAATCCACCGTCCAGCGTGATCCATGCGGCCTGGTGTACGGACCGGCGTGTGTCGCGTTTTTTCGTCACTGCCATCGCATCACTCCACGCCCCCGGGAGAGAGCCTTAAGCCTGTATGCTTTAAGAACCGTTGAGAGGTGCAGAAGAGTTCGAAATGTCCTGTGCACAAGGTCCGTGCGCCGCGCATGGGGATCATCCACCTGATCCCTCACCGCCCACTTGCCGACCCGAACAAACGTCACTATACGTTCGGCCGCTGGCACCAAACTGATTTGCTTTCGGTCGGTGCCGCCCGCGATAGATCAGCCCTAAAGCTTTGATGTTGCGGCGATTTTAGAAATAGCCGTGCAGAACCGCGGTATCCTTGGCCTGATTTCGGGCCGCTGGATCGGCCGGGGTTTTTTGCTCCCTTCGTCTATCGGTTAGGACGCCACCCTTTCACGGTGGAGAGAGCGGTTCGATTCCGCTAGGGAGCGCCAAAGCTCTTGTTCCTAAGAAATTCACCAACAAAATCAAGCGCGCAGCCGACGCCCGTTTGCCATGTTGGACGTTTTGTTGGACGTTTTCAGCGAACTTTGTTCTCGCCTTGTTCACGTGGGTCTATTATGGTCGAGTGACGGCCGGGTCGCAGCTCGCCGCCCTCGATTTCCTAAATTACCTGTTCCGTTGCGGAACGGGTAAAAGCCGATCTTGTCGTAATGCAGGGTGGCGATGGCCGCGCAGTTCCTGCACCCCCGATCAGTTCTTCGCGTTATTCGAAGTACGACAACGGCCTGTCATAATTGCCCTTCTCTAAGGTCCGAGGGAACGGCTGACCGGGATGATCCGTGCGCCTCTTCTCGTTGCTGCTTCTTCGAAAGCGAGTCTCGCAGATGGTGGATTGGAGCAAACCGATTCTCTGCAAAATCGGTGAAGTACCCCAAGCAGTATCGCAAAAACCCCGGCGATCGTGCCGGGCCTTTTGCTTTCCCGCAGAGGTGACAGGCCGCATTGGTTTTGCAGCTTAGAACAGAGCACACTACTGAACCGCCGCCCTGCCCGGATTCACGCAATAAAACTCCTCCCGGAACAGTTTCTGCCGATATCGCTCGCTATCGCTCCAAGAAATGTTCCTCAACTGAACAATTCTTTTCTCCGGCCAGGATTAGCGCTGCAAAAATTCATTCATTAGCGAGCATCTCGGGCGGCCCTTTCGATGCGCATGACGGCAATCTGCCAATGAACCTTTAGGTATTACGGCGCTCGACAAAAAGCACCGAATCAGTGTTTTCATCCGACCTCGGACGCCTGCAACCGGTCATCGTCACCGAGGAGCAGATCTATCCGGTCTTACATCCCACGGATGTCGGAACGGATCGTGAGGAGCCATACGGCTTCGGCGCACTCATCGGCCTCGCGGAGGCCATGAGACGCGCGAAGCGCGCCGTGAATTCTCCTGCAGAATGCAACTTCATTGTGAAGCGTGCTGGTCCCGCATGTCGTTCAGCTGCTGCTATCAACAGCGTTGACACGAAGGACGGACTCAGTATTTTCATCCACGCATTCTCGCGCGAGACGCCTTTTCCAACTGGAAGAGAGTCAGGTTGAGCTGCAAGACGTGCCGACCGGTACGAAGGACAGGTCAACGTGGATCAGATAAAGATCCAGGCGCAACGCCAAGGCTCCATGAGCTTGGCGAAACAAAATGCATTTCGCTCAAGCCCGGCTCATCGCCGGGCTTTCGCGTTTCTAGAGCATGGTGTGTGGGCTCTGTTCCACGCTTCTCGGTCATTCCTGCGTGGACGTCGCGGCCCCTTATTACGAGCGCCGCCTCTGGATGCGTCACGCAACGGCCGGAAATCCCAAAAACTGCTCAATCGGAACGAGCGTCGATGACTATAATCAGAAGAAAGCACAGTTCCCGCTACGCGTCGTTTCCAAATTCGATCTGGGAAGACGGCAGGATCGGCGTCGATGAAAAAGGCGTCCTGGGATATCTGCTGTCACGACCTCCGAATTGGAGTGTGCATCTGTCGCAGGTCGGACGGGTCATGGGTGTTGGCAAGGATCGCATGCAGCGAATCTTTCGCACCCTGATTGCTGCCGGTTACGTTACCCGCGAAACGATCCGCAATGAAAATGGTGCGTTCGTCGCCCTCGAATATGTGATCCGTGACGAGCCCGCCCCCGTGACGGACGTCGATGATGTCGCAGGCGATGTTGTAACAGACGCTGTGGCATTTCTACCGCAGCCTGAATACCCGGCTCCGGCTGACCCGGCGCCGGCTAGCGCGGCTGCATATAAAGAAATGAAGAAACCAAACACTGACTTTACTAAACCTTCTTCTTCTACCGAGAGCTCTACTGCCGCGCGCGCGCGACCCCCTTCCACGCCACCGCCTGTTCGATCCGAGGCGCTGCAATCGCAAATTGCTGGTCGGCTGGGTCGCGGGGACGTGGCCCTTGGCTGGGAATTGCTCGGCGAACTTGCTCCCGGCCGGCTAGACCAGCTCACCGCCCAGCAGCGATCCGGCAGCCTGACCGAAGAAAGCCTGGCAAGGGTTCGACTCGAACTGATGAGCCGGAGGGCAGCATGACAGGTGGCATTTCAATGGATCGCCTGTCTCGCTTGGCAGACACGCTTCGAAAGGTCGATGATGCTGATGCGAGGCTGTTGGCCAGGTTGATCGAGGCGTTTGTGCACGTCATCGACGACGCCCCGCGGACTTCCAAGACGGGGCAGTCCGTAGTCGCCGCACAAGCTGCTCGCCCCGACCCTTTCAGGCGGTGGGACACGGATCCGCTGCTGGCCGCCGTTGTGAGGCGTCTACGGAGGCGGCTTGGCGATGACAAATGCG
Organism: Tardiphaga sp. P4_G1; assembly: GCF_056401215.1. NCBI lineage: Bacteria > Pseudomonadati > Pseudomonadota > Alphaproteobacteria > Hyphomicrobiales > Nitrobacteraceae > Tardiphaga > Tardiphaga sp. P4_G1. The sequence goes on along the minus strand of NZ_JBFUJU010000001.1, from coordinate 354,102 downwards.
GCGCCTGGATCGCGAAGCTGAGCTTCGTTGGCGAAACGGCGGATGTCGTCACGCTGGCTGCACCGACCAACTTCGTCGCTGACTACGTCAATGCTCAGTTCGGTCTGACGCTCCTCGAGGCGTGGCAAGCTGAGAAGCCAACCGTGATGCGGGTGAAGGTTCGTGCTGCCCCACCTGATCCGCAATGACCGACGTGCGCTGCCGAAGTATGCAATTGGCGGAACATGAGCGCTAGCGCATCAGCGAATTATACGGCTCGACGGCCCTTCGGATGTCGAACGCCACATCGCACCACGGGACAGGACCAGCCAGTATATTGCGCAGACGCGCCCCCCCCCGGCGTAGGGACCGTATGCCCTGTTTTTCGTGTTACACGGGGTCGCAGCCCCTAGCATTTTGTCAGTAGATCACCTCGCAAGCGGTACACGCGTGCACGCATTTACACGTGTGTTTCCACGTATGACTCTGGCCGAGCCTCCCCGTGACCTCCCGCAGGACGGTCACCTTGGCGATGCCGTCAGCCGATTTGCGCTGGCGGCGGCTCGAGACAGATAAATGCAGCGCCCCTTGATAAACTGCCCCCGGTCCGTGATCCGGGCTCGGGCCGATCGCCCGCTTCTCTTGTTCGTGACCGTGACGTGTCTCGGAAGCGCCTGGTGCGGTGCGCCGCCGCCACCCATGCAGGCGCATTCACGAACAATAGCTGGAACGTCGGGCTCCAGGCTGACATATACCGCCAGAACGGCGGCCTGATCCCGACGATTACGATACAGGAGACTTTAACGCGCTCCGTGCCCGACGCTTCGCTGGCGACGACATCTTTCAACAACGTCATCGAAGCGGATTACGCTCTGAACGATGACGAGACGTGTGGAATGCTGGCCGCCCTTCAATACACAAAGGTGGCAGCCGGTGCTGTCTTGGCCACCGTCAATGCAAATCTGATCGGCTACATCGGCGGCTACTACCGGTGGGACAACAATTGGAAGCTCACCGGTCGCGTCGGGGTTCAGTCTTTCGGAGGCGCACGGCTCCTCAATTTTAATCCAATTGGATCGTTCACTCAGCCACTACTTCGTATAGACCTAGACCAGTTAGATGACAGTGATAACCATTTGTTCGGCGCCTCGTTACTGGTCTCCTGGGTGCCGAAGCCTTCTTATCAATTGACCTTCAGAACACCGTTATACATTGTGAGGAACTTGACACTGAATAGCGTTCCTTCCACGAGGCTCTGAACTCGGAAATCTGCTGGTGAACAGTTGAAACTGGCGGGGATTTGCCACTTTACGATTGCAGCGACAAGGTTGTGGGCCTCAGAAAGGGCTTCGTCGGCATAGGCTTTCCCGCTTCCGGAACAAGCACGGATTTGAGCGTTAGCGTTCCGATAATCGCTGGCGTGGCAGCAATGAAGACAGGTCACAACAGATACCATTGCGCAGGGATTCAACATGGCGCTGATCGGTCACCAACCCATTGCAAGCGGACCGTCGGAACTGAAAGGCACACATATCCTATTGGTTGAAGACTCTTGGCAACTCGGCAATGCTATGAAACGACTGCTTCGCTTATTGGGAGCGGATGTATCCGGTCCAGCTGCTACCATAGCCGACGCCGAGCGCCTGATTGCCGAAGATGCTCCCGATGTAGGCATCATCGATATCAATCTCCGAGACGGCGAGCGGTCTAACGACTTGATTGATCGCCTGCACGAACTTTGTATTCCCGTTCTCGTCGTCACAGGTTACTCGTCCGTCTCTCTACCTCCCGGCAAGGCCGAGGCCATTCTGACGAAACCCGTAAGAGCGGAAACACTTCTCGCGATGTTGCGCCCTATCCTTAACAGACAGAAGGAACGATGAGAGGTCCTTTCACGTGGCATCGGCTATGCCTGTTTTGAGTGGTATCTCGATTGTACAGGATATACCCTCAGACGAAAATGCAAGGTTGACCGTACCACCGAGCTCATGCGGGATGAGACTGCAAATGAGGCTTGTTCCGTATCCTTCCTGAGGCGGAGCCTCTACCGGTGGACCCCCTGTCTCGCGCCACACGATGTTCAAAACTTTCGCGGCGCCTCCATTGCTGCGGGAGCCCCAGCTTACGGACACCCTGCCTTCCGGGATCGACAGTGCGCCATATTTGGATGCATTCGTCACAAGCTCGTGCAACACCATCCCCAGCGCCTCAACTGCCACGGCGTTGAGCGCGATATCGGGTCCGCAAGTCGTCGTGTTTGCTTTCGTCGCATAGGGCGCCAACTGGAGGCGGACAATATCCGCGACGCGAACTCGCTCCCACTTATTCTGGCTTAACAACTCATGGGCAATTGCCATGCTTTGAATGCGCTGATCGAGGGATTGGACAAATTCGTCCATCGTACTGCTGCCCTGTCTCGTGCACATGGCGACCGCCCCGACCCGCGCAAGCACATTTTTGACGCGGTGATCAAGCTCTGCCACCAGCAACCGTTGATGCTCCTCAGCTCGCTTGCGTTCCGTTATATCGCGGGTCAGGCCCCTGATGCATATGCATTCCCCGGCTTGGTCGAACTCGGCCGTTGCCGTTTCTTCAAGCCACATTTCCCGACCGTCGGGGTGCATCACTCGAAAGGTGATTGCATACGAAGTTTTGTCCGGCCGGACATTTTTCACCTGCGACTTGAAGCGAGCGCGGTCATCAGGGTGAACCAGCGCAAAAAAGCGAATTGTTGTTAACGGAACTAGTGTGTCGCAGCCAAGTACGTTCGCAGCATTTTCACTATGTCGCGACAAGCCGGTGCGAGCGTCCCATTCGAAGGCCATTACCGCACCGGCCTCCAACGCCTCTTCCAACCGGGCCGCAACCTCGCTAACCGCTGCCTCGTGCTCACGCCGCTCTGCGAACAGAGAGGCAAGAACCAGCGCGCAGAGCGACGTTGTCAGGATGGCGGCTTGCGCGCCCACGACGCGTTCGTCTATCGGCAGATAAGGGGTGCCGAAATACCCAATGTCAAAGGCTATAGTCCACACGATTGTCAGCGCAAAGATGAATGCTGCTGCCGCGGCGAACATCGGTTGGCAACGGGCCGTCAGCAGCAGCAATAGCGGGAACAGCAGCGCGATGGGAACCACATGCGTCCATGATCCGTGCGGCGGAAAGACAACAAGGGCGCCCAGCACAGTTATTGCCAAGAGCAGTAATGATCCTTCCACAGCCTCGTTTGCCGACGGCGGGTTGCGCACGGCCGCGCCAGTTCCGATCAGCAAAGGCGCAAAGGTTACGATGCCAAGCGCGGCTGACGCGAACCAGTGCTCCCAAATGGTCAAGATCGGTGCTGTCGAACCCTGGAATAATTTGAACCCCAAGATCCCGCCGATCCCCGAGATAGCGCTCGCGAAAACCGCTGCCGCGAGCAATTCGAGGACATGTCGCAACCGGTCGAGAGCGAAACCCGGACCAAATCTGTGCTCAATAAGGCCAGCGGCAAGCAATGCCTCACCGGCATTGCACAGAGCAAAGATGACAGAGCCTGCCAAGGTTCTGTCTCCCGACATATTGGCTGCAATCGTTGCCGCGGCCGTCCCGATCGCAACTGGCAATTTGGCACGGGGACCAAGCGCTATCAGGGCTCCGGTGGCAACACCGGAAGCCGGCCAGAACACGGCCACGCCATCAGGCTTTGTCAGCAGAGTAAGACCGAGCCGCGCCGCTAGAAAAAACGCGAAGCCAACCGCCACGGTCACGCCAATCGCGGTGACCCATTGCCGGGTCGGATCAACTGCCCCTAGCCGCCCCACGCCATTGCCAGTCAAGAGTGCCTCCGCCCTGGAATGATCCCTGCCCCAACATCAAAGCATGGGAGGCAATCCCCAGCTAGAGCGGCAGTTACAAATACGTTGCGACATTCGTTCTGGATCATTCTCGACCGGGCCGAGGGCAGTTACGGCGCTGCCCGAGACGTTCCCGAATTCTGAAACCGGAGCCACGAAATCCCACGGGGTCTGGCTGAGGTGATGCCAGCAACACCCCGCATTGTCCTGTTCTTGAAACGATGGAAGTCGACTACCTTTCGCCCTACTAGCAATTTTGCCCGATTGCGTTCGGTCGACCGAAGCTACGAGCGGTACGCCGCACACGGCAGGCAACCTCGAGAGCGGCGTGCGCTCGGGCAACGCGCGAGGAATTGCATTAGGCCTGTTCTCCAGACGCGCCAGTTCGCTGCGCCCCAACCAACAGCTTGCGATCATGGATCAGGTTTTCCAGCCGATGGGCTGCCACGTTTAGCGCAACAACATCGCGGGCCTCCTCATCGCTCGACGCGCGCTTTAATTGTTGCGTCTGAAGCACTCCGTCGATCTCACGCTCGATTTCGTCGAGTTCAGCCTCGTCGCTGCTGCCACGGATACGCCGTCCGAGTGCATAGAGTACATCCAGCGCCTCCTCTTGGGTCAGCGGCGGCTTCGCCCACAGGAACTTCCAGGATGCAGCGAACACTGACGCAAGCGCGCCCACGATCATCGGCACCAAAAAGATTATGTTGCCCCATTTGTCCAGAAAACTCACCTGCGTGCCGTTGTAGAATTCCGCCGCCCCCGGGTGCGCCGGCAGATAGGCGGACGCGTCTGTATCGGCCGCCGAGACCTGAGCCAAGATCGGCAATTCGGCCAATAAGTCGCGCCGCGCTTTCATCACGGATTCCGTGAGGTCCGCCACGAGGTCGCTGCTCAACGTCTTTTGGGCAACCAGATAGAATGAGGTCCGCAGCGTAGTGACGTCCTCCGCCGGATTGGGCGGAGAGCCTCGCAACGTACCTTTTGGGATGTCGAAGGACTCATACGCCCGCTCCTTTTGGGCAATAGCCGGAGCCGATTCGATCGGAATCAGTGTTGGGCCGGATTTCCCGGCCTGCGGAAACAGACCGCGCAGAAGCGACAGATACTTTTCCGCAAGTGGCATCACGATCAGTATCGCGCGCACTTCCTTGGAGTCGATCATGCGTCGCGTGTCAGCCAGCCCAATATTCTTGAAGACGACCCCAGATCGCGTGAGGTCATACTCGTCGATCAAGACTTTTACGAGCCGCTGATTGATATCGCCGCCGACTACGCCGACGTTGGCGCGCTTCAGGCTTGCAATATCAGTAATAGGAGAGCCCGGTGGAGCGACCAGCAGAGCCACCGTATGCGTCACAACGGCGACCGCTTGCGCCTGCGAGAGGTCGCCAACGTCACCCCTGACCACGGCAAGATCCACCGTGCCGGAAGAAAATGCATCGGCCGCTTCGGCAGCGCCCGCTGCCTCAACGATGTTGAGCCGCACCGGCGCCTTCTGCTGCGCCAGCCTGCTAGCCAATGCAGCGACCAACCTGCTCGCCTCGCCATCCAGTGACCCCGCCGCGATGGAGAGGGTTGTAGGCCGGGCATGCCAGTGCCAGGCAAATAGTCCGGCGCTCGTCATCAGAACGACAGCGCCTGCGACCAAAGTGACCCGCAGCCAGATGGGTAGCTTGATCGCGTCCATGCTGCGTGCCTCGCACAAAAACTCCTCCACTGCGGCTTTGGGACCGTAAAAAGAGGAGCTGTCAGCCTACTGCCAGGAAATGACCGACGCTAATGGACCCCTGACCCGGCCGCTCATTGATTCAGATCAAGTCCGGGTAGCCGCAACCAGCGGAATCTGCCCGCCGAGGCATAGCGCGGCCGCTTGGTTGCGTATGAAACGATGCAGAGGGCAGCATGCATAAATTACTGGTTGCGACCACGGTCATATCATCATTGGTTGCGCCGGCCGCTGCAGAGGACAAGATGGTCGTCGACATGAGCAAGTCGAGCTGCAGTGAATTGACTAAGCTCGGCTTCCAGGATTTCTCCGGCGCCATGTGGCTGAGCGGCTACTACAACGCGAGCGTTCGCAATAACACCATCGACCTCTATCAATTCGCGCAAGCCACTAAGGTGGTGAAAGACTATTGTTCGATAAACCCACGCGCAACGGTGGTGTCCGGCGTTGAACGGGCGCTCGGCATCAAGATGCCACGACCGCGGTAGAGAGTATCGCTGCTAACACCAAAGTACGGACAAGAAGTGAGCATCGAGTGACCGCTTTAGGCACGTCGTGATTTCGTGGAGCTCATCTATTCATCGCCGGTACTGGCTGTCGAGTAAGACGATAGCGATATCGTGGCGGCACGATCTATTTCGGAAGGCATTCCACATTAAACGCAATGATGATCTGCGCAGGGTCGGCCTTACCGACACTCTTCAGGTCTTCAAGCCCGCTTTTCAACTTGGCTCCCGCCTCCTTTAAGCTGCCTTCAAGCATCAGCTTGGCCTTCTCGCATCGTTGCTCGTTGGAGAACTCCTGAAACACGACAGTTGGAAGAAGTCTCCATTCCGATCTGTCGCTTGTCACCGCAGGGCTAACTGAGTAGGAAAAGACGTACATCAGTATCCACATCGACATGCTCCATCTATGATGCGATAGCGATGACGGCCTTGCGTCTGTGCTACCATCAATAAACCAATACGCCTTAATTTTGCGGCGGCAGCGCCTCCGAACTAGGAACGGGCCGCCTGTCGTACAGGACGGACGCGCTGACGACCAAGACCCACAGTGGGAAAACGAGCAAGCTTCCATCAAAGTAATTACTTCCAAGCAAAAGAACAGCTGCGATGAAATATCCGCCGACCGCGAGCCAACGCGGCGTCAAACGGGTATAGATAGCAATAGTCGATGTCGTGATCATGAAGACGGCCGCCGTCTTCGCCAAATAGATGTTGACCATCCCGTAGGCCAGGCCGCGCCCGAAGTGAAACGTCGCAGAGTGAATGAGCAACTCGGGTGCCGCGTGGAAGGCAATGATGATCGCACCAACAACCGCGGCCGCGGCGAAGAGCATAGCCAACATCAAAAATCCGCTTCCTAAGAAGACCGTAGCAAAAAAGCGATCTTCCCGTGCCCCAAGTCGATCGCGAAGAACTCCCACGAACCATAGAAAAGCTATCCCGGCGAATGGCACTAGGTTCATGGCAAGCGTGACATAAGCAGTGTCCCCCGCAAGCCAAGCTCCCCGTTCGAAAGGATCGGAGGGGACTGAGAGCCGCATGAGCCCAAACACCGCAAACAGCAGGACCGAGAATATGATCCCGGCAAACGCCGCGGCCTTTGGCGTTCTCAGATAGGCGTCCGTTAAAGGCGGCTCGCTCGGAATCACAGCGAAGCTCCCGAGAAGGAAGAGATCAAGGTCTTTGTCTCGCAGGCACTAGTCGCGCTTGGGCGGCTGCTGACCTAGCCGCAGACGCTGCGCTCTCATTCGTTTTATTTCTTCATTCAGGGCATCGCTCTTTTCGTCGCGTACTGCGCTATCCGATTTTGCATCGTTCTCACGCAGTTTACTCAACGCTTTCTCTACGGAGAGTTTGGGTGTTTCAGCCATTCGGAACCCTCTTTCAATTCACACAATGCCAAGAGCCGTTTCTCCCCTACAAGTTCGCAGCACATATCAGGCGGTCCCGCCGCATCGCTGCAAGACCAGCGCCCTTAAACTGAGTGACCGCTCGGGCGGGTAAGACCACGGAGAGGTAAGAACTCTGTGGACACAACTGCGCTTGGGTCAGCGTTGGCTTGATCTAGATCAAGCATCAGTAGCCCGGCTGGACCAACATCCGAAACACTTGCTCGCGCAAAATCACCCCATCGGCACAGCGACCGAGGAAGCACCGGAGGAAACCATGAAAGCAAGTGTTGCTCTCAGGAAGGAAGCTGACACCAAAGATTGCTGGAAGGGGTTCCGGCCAGGAGACTGGCAGACTTCGATCAATGTGCGCGATTTTATTGTCCGGAACGTTACGCCTTATACCGGTAGCGAGAATTTCCTGGCAGCTCCATCGCAGCGCACAAAGGCGGTATGGGCGAAACTGCAGCCTTACTTTTCGGATGAGAGAAAGAAGGGCGTGCTTGCGGTAGATGCGGCCTCTCCTTCCACTATGCTGGCACACAAAGCTGGCTATATCGATCGCGACAACGAAGTCATTGTCGGCCTGCAGACGGATCAGCCCTTCAAGCGAGCGATCTTCCCCTTCGGCGGCCTGAGGATGGTTGAGAACGGTTTGCAAGCTGCCGGCTTCGAACCTGACGCGCGCGTGCACGAAGCATTCACGAAGTATCGTAAGTCGCACAATGATGGCGTGTTCGACGCCTATACGCCCGAGATCATGAACTGTCGGAGATCCGGGATCGTTACCGGTCTGCCCGACTCTTACGGGCGCGGCCGGATTATCGGTGATTATCGCCGTTTGGCTCTTTACGGGATCGACCGTCTCCTTGAGGTCAAGCAGGCAGAACGCGCCCAGATCGACGACATGTGGCCAACCGACGAAATCATTCGGATGCGCGAAGAACTCTCGGAGCAGATGCGTGCGCTCGGCGATCTGGCTGCAATGGCGAAGCTCTACGGGAGCGACGTATCCAAGCCAGCAGCGAATGCACATGAAGCATTCCAGTGGACGTATTTCGCCTATCTTGGCGCGATCAAGGAGGCAAACGGCGCTGCGATGTCGATCGGCCGTATATCGAGCTTCCTCGATATCTTCATCGAGCGCGACCTGAAGGCCGGCATTCTGGACGAAACCGGGGCCCAGGAGCTTTGGGACCAGCTTGTCCAGAAACTCCGTATCGTCCGCTTCCTCCGTACCCCTGACTATGATGCGTTGTTCAGCGGCGACCCCTACTGGGCGACCGAATGCGTTGGCGGCATGGATTTGGACGGGCGGGCTCTGGTGACCCGAAGCAGCTACCGGATGCTGCACACGCTCTACAATCTCGGTCCGGCGCCCGAGCCGAATATTACGGTGCTCTGGTCGACCAAGATGCCCGCCCCCTTCAAGCGATACTGCGTGAGAGTCAGCAAGGACACCTCCTCACTTCAGTACGAGAATGACGATTTGATGCGACCTTTCTGGGGCGACGATTACGGCATTGCCTGCTGTGTTTCGGCAATGCGCCTCGGAAAGCAGATGCAGTTCTTTGGAGCGCGGGTCAATCTGGCGAAAGCACTGCTCTATGCCATCAACGGCGGCCGAGACGAAGTATCTGGCGAGCAGGTCGCGCCTCAGTCGCAGCCCGTTGCGGGCGACTTCCTCGACTACGACGATGTGATGGGCAAGTTCGATACGACGATGGAGTGGCTCGCCAAGATTTACGTCCACGCCATGAACTGCATCCACTATATGCACGACAAGTACTTCTATGAGCGTCTGGAGATGGCGCTTCACGACCGCGACATCCTGCGGACGATGGCGTTCGGCATAGCAGGCCTCTCGGTGGTTGCCGATAGTCTCAGCGCTATGAAGTACGGAAAAGTACGCGTCGTGCGAGACGCGACGGGACTTGTGGTTGACTACCAGAACGAGGGTAACAAGTCGACGCCGCAGTTCGGAAACAACGACGACCGGGTTGATCAGATCGCCTCTAGCCTCGTCACGCGTTTCATGGAGAAGATCCGTAAGCATCCGACCTACCGGAACGCGACACACACCCAGAGCGTGCTCACAATTACGTCCAACGTCGTCTACGGCAAGGCCACCGGAAATACCCCGGACGGACGGCGGAAAGGAGAGCCGTTCGGACCTGGTGCGAACCCAATGCATGGACGCGATAGCCACGGTTGGCTCGCGTCCTGCCTCTCGGTCGCAAAGCTACCCTACAAGGATGCGCAGGACGGCATCAGCTACACAGTTTCGGTCGCTCCCCAGAAGGCTCATCTGTCGGAAGACCAACTCGTGGATGAAGCGGTCAAGGCGTTCGACGTCTATTTCGATCGAGGCGGGTTTCATATGAACCTGAACGTCATCGACAAGGAGGTCCTCGAGGACGCGATGAAGAACCCGGACAAGTATCCGCAACTCACGATCCGGGTCTCGGGTTACGCTGTGAATTTTGTCCGACTGACGCCAGAGCAGCAACGCGACGTGATCAGCCGCACCTTCCACGGCCAGATCTGAGCGAGGTGCACCATGTCAACGGTGCAGACACTGGAGCCGGGAAGTCGTCATGACCTCCGGGTCGGGATTTCACCCGACGCGCCCGATGAGGACAAATTCAAGGATCAGGAAGGCACGTTCGGATACTGCCATTCCTATGAGACGTCCTCTCGCTACGACGGGCCCGGCTTGCGCACCGTGCTGTTCGTCTCGGGCTGCCTTCTGCGATGCACCTATTGTCACAATCCAGACACTTGGCACCTTAAGGACGGCACCTACGTCTCGGCCGCCCACGTGCTCCGCCGCCTTGCTGATTTCGCGCCCTCCCTTCGGGCACTTGGCGGCGGACTAACCATCTCAGGTGGCGAGCCGATGGTACAGCGCGCGTTTACCCAGCAAATATTTGCCGGTGCCAAGAAGATGGGCCTGCACACGGCTGTGCAGACCTCCGGCTTCCTCGGCGATCACGCGGACGATACCTATCTGTCCGAGATCGACCTCGTTCTTCTCGACATCAAGAGTTCGGATCCCGAAACATATCGTCGAACTACCGGCCGCGACATCGCGCCAACGCTTCGTTTTGCCGAGCGCTTGGCGTCGATGTCGAAGCCGGTCTGGGTTCGCTTCACCCTCGTTCCCGGCGAGAATGACGATCCGGCGAATGTCGATGGCATCGCGCGATTTGTCGCGCCGATGAAGAATGTCGAATGGGTGGAAGTGCAACCTTTCCACCAGATGGGCGCGTTCAAGTGGAAAGCGATGGGTCTCGAATACAAACTTGCTGACACGCTACCGCCCAGTCCGGATCTGGTGAACCGGGTGCTCGGACAGTTCCGTGCTGCGGGATGTCAAGCACGCTGATCAAACAATTGTTCAGCAGATTTGGGAGTAAGACACATGATGGATTTTGCGCGCGACATCATCGGCAGCCAGCCAATCTTGACGGCTTTTCTGGCTATTGGATTAGGCTACCTCGTCGGCCAGATCAGCATCGCCGGATTTTCCATGGGCGTCGGAGCCGTTCTTTTTGTCGGCCTCGGGATCGGGGCCTTTGCGCCAAAAGCCCAGATCATTGGTCCGATCGGACTGACCGGTCTAATCATGTTCCTCTACGGGATCGGCATCCTCTACGGCCGTCAATTTTTCGAAGGCATGAGCGGAGTTGGGCAGAAATACAATCTGCTCGCCCTCGTTGCGTGCCTCACCGGCTTGGCCGTAGCGCTCGGGCTGGGGCAAATATTCAACATCAAAATTGGTCATACCCTTGGGCTTTATGCGGGATCGATGACAAGCACGGCATCACTACAGGCCGCGCTCGACGTCATGAAGAACAAGGACCCGTCGATCGGATATTCAATCGCATATCCGTTTGGCGTCATCGGTCCAATTCTCTGCATCTATTTCATGACCAGGCTCGTTAAGCCCAAGTTCCCGCCCAAGGCCCAGCATTTTCATATGGGCGAAATCACTATCGGCGAGAACTTTTCCGGTGTCACGCTTGGAGACCTCGCCACTGACTCTCTCGCCGAGCTGCAGATCACGATGGTCCGCCAGAACGGCCGCAACGTCGTTCCGACCGACGGCACCATTCTGAATGCGGGAGACGCCCTGCTCGTCGTCGCCGATCGCAAAGAGGAAATCGCACTGGCGGCTGAACGTCTTGGCCGACTCGAACCGGGCCGGCTCGCGAGCGACCGCGCCGACCTCGATTACATCCGGGTCTTCGTTGGCAAGGCCAGCACGGTCGGCGTACCGCTTTCGAAGCTGCCGATGCCGCCCGGCGTGCCAGCGCACATCTTGCACGTGCGGCGCTACGATGCTGACCTCGTTCCATCTCCCGACCTCATGCTGGAGTTTGGCGACCGCGTCGGAGTGCTGACGCCGCCGGACAAGAAAGAAGACATCCGCAAACATTTTGGTGACTCCATCAAGGCGACTGCTGACTTCAGCTATGTTTCGCTCGGTCTCGGCATGGTGATGGGCGTCCTTCTCGGTCTGATCCCTATTCCGATTCCGGGCGTGGGTACTGTGACGCTCGGCATCGGCGGCGGCCCGCTAATCGTTGCGCTCGTTCTCGGCAAGCTCCGCCGCACCGGACCGATGCTTTGGACCATGCCTCTGCCAGCGAACATCGTTCTTCGGAACTTCGGTCTCGCGATTTTTCTCGCAACTGTTGGGGTGAATTCCGGACAGCCCTTCGTCCGCACCGTAGCGGAATCGGGATTCACAATGCTGTTCATCGGCGTTGCCATACTTCTGACGACAGTGTTCATCGTCCTCGTTGTCGGCCACTACATTCTGAAGATCCCATACGATGACCTGGTCGGCGTGGCATCCGGCGCAACTGGAAACCCTGCCATCCTGGTCTATTCAACGAAAATGGCGCCGACCGAACGCCCAGACATCGGCTACGCCATGATCTTCCCATCGATGACACTTTTGAAAGTGATCGCGGCGCAGATCGTCGGGCTTTTGACGATAGGCAGTACAGGCGGGCAATAGCGCCAGTGACGACGATCGAGGAGAAGCAGGAATGCCCGATCGGACCCCCGCGCCGCAACCGGCTATCTTCAATCTGCAGGCTTACAGCCCGGCAGAAATCAAGGAAGCTGTAGAAAAGGTCGGTATAAAGAAGGCAGCGCTACCGTTCCTGGCCTCCTTCATGCTGGCGGTCATCGCGGGCGGTAGCGTCGGCTTCGGCGCCCTTTACTACACGATCATTGCCAGCGACGCAGATCTCAGCTTCGCCACTGTGCGCGTCGTCGGCGGGTTAGTGTTCTCCCTCGGACTTGCGCTTGTTCTAGTTGGAGGCGCCGAGTTGTTCACGGGCAACAACCTGATCGTGATGGCGTGGGCGAGCGGAAAGGTATCTACGGCGGCGATGCTCCGCAACTGGGCCATCGTCTATCTCGGAAATTTCCTCGGATCACTTGGACTGGTTGTACTGGTCTTTCTCTCTCATCACCCGGACATGAATGATGGCCGCATCGGCCTTTCGATACTGAATACGGCCGCCGGAAAAATTCGCCCCGATATGATGACACTGTTCTTCAAAGGCATCCTTTGCAACGTGCTCGTTTGCGCGGCGGTGTGGCTTGCTTATGCTGGCCGGTCAGTTACCGACAAGATCGTTGCAGTCATCCTGCCGGTGTCTGCTTTCATAGCAGCCGGGTTCGAACACTGCGTTGCCAATATGTATTTCCTCCCCCTGGCGTGGCTGCTAGTCCAGACCGGTCACGCGCCAGCGAATTTCGACACTTCATCCATCACAATGTCCGCGATATTCCACAATCTGTTGCCGGTAACGCTCGGCAACATCATAGGCGGCGCCGGCTTTGTCGGTGTCGCCTACTGGGCAATCTATCGTGCGGCGTTCGGCGCATCGGACCGAGATCAGAAATAACAGGCGCAATCTCCACGCTCGAATCGGCTTACCAACATGTCGCCACAGCCCAACCATCGGCAATCCTATCGGACGACCGCTTCGGACGCGATACGGAGCGGCCTGTTGAGCCGAACGCTTGCCCCAGCGACCGCAATTGTGACCGCAATGCTCCTCGCGGCCTTGGCCGCCGTCGGCAGCGTAGATGCAGCGACGCGAGCCAAGCCCAACCAGATCCGATACAAGTATGTTGCGCCAACGGACCCGTCGCACCAGGCGATCTACGATCAGATCGAGCAAGGCCGATCCCTCGAGCTCCTGCAGCAATTGCTGAGCCCTCTCCGCCTGCCCCACCCGCTCACACTCAAAGTCGCGAGTTGCGACGGCGTTCCCAACGCCTGGTACGAAGATGAGGTCGTCACATTATGCTACAAACTGCTGGCAGAGATTTTGAAGAATGCGACGACGCGCGATCTCTCTGCTGCTGGGGTCTCCAAAGCCGACACAATTCTTGTCACGGCGTCGGCACGGCAGTTCAATACCTCCTTAGCATGCCGTGTTCCACGCTTATGTCGCCGTAATCGGCGCACGCCACTTTAGGCGTTCTCCTCAAGGCCGCGAGCACTCGATTGGTCGTTTTTCCAGCCGCCTCTGATACTTCAGGACGGAATTTACTTCGGTCGTAATCCTTGGCATCGTGGGCCTTTATAGCAGCGTCATAAGCTTCGATCATTGCCATCGCCGCATCAGCGCTCCCGAGAAGCTTGGCCCCTTGTTGGACGCCGCCGACGCCATTGGCCTCGTAGCCGGTGCACCGTTGTTCGAGCACCGCGGCTGCGGTAGCAAGTTGGTCTAGGAACGTCGATTCGGCGTCCGTCAGCGTCTGCATCTGCATCTGCACCGTCACGATTATCGGGAGCAGTGCGATGGTCGCCAAAGTGATTTTCATCGTCTCGGTCCTCCCTACGGCGGTCGAAAGATTCAGCTACTGCTCGACGCCAGCATCCGCAAACCCATTAGCACCGAAGTATGAATTATCCATCGACGTCAATAGCGCCAAGCAACTCGGTCTGAGCGTGCCGTCGGCGCTTCGCGCAGAAGCACCGAAGTCATGGAAAAATCAGTGACCGCTTTCCATGTCTGCTGTACATGTCATTTTGCTTGGCTGCTGGATCAGTCGCCATGGCAGCGTATTATCCTTGCATTAAAACCACGGCCTTTCTCAAGCCACATATCGTCAACAGTTGCGGTCGCACAGTCCCAACTCAGTCCCCTCCACAGAACCTGCGGACCCATGACGATGAATCGCGTTCCCGACTCTCAGCAGTAGCGCCACAGCGCGTCATCTTTGGCAACGGTGCCGCCGGTCGGGTCGGAGACAAAACCTTTGATCTAGGTCAACGTCTGCGAGCTTCAAGCATTCACGCTATAGTAACGCGCCCCACAGGCGTCTCCACCAGTCACCCTTCGGTGACGCAAGCGTGAAAGAGGGAGTGCGGCCATGCACCCGAGGAAAAGTCCATCAATCAAGTCGGCGACTATTGCCGGTATTATTGCGAGCGCCCTGTTGGGGTCTGCAGGCCTCACTCTCAATCCGGCGCCAGCCAACGCGGTCGTTTATTGCCAATACGTCAGCTATCCTTCAGGTTGTGTTGCCCGCGCGGGCGTCGCGCTTAGGGCACGTCCGGTGGCGCGCGCTGCGGTTCGTCATAACGCCGGTGGCAACATGAATGGTGGCGTCAATCGCGTCGGGGTGAGACGGTAGACGTCGGTATGCCGCGGCTGCCCGGCTCGTTGTCGCCATTCTCATAATTGCGGTCGCGGAGCTTCCAGGCCACCGCGATCTGCATGCCAGCACGCCCTGGCACCCGGCGCGGGCCGGCAAGTAAAGCGCTTGCGGCTGCCGCTTGCTCGCGGGCGCACTTCTAACAACTGAGATGATAGCTCAAATTCAACGCGCCATTCTTGAAAATCAAATCTCTGTTGCCCAAACCCTGCGGATAGTCCTGTACTCGCAAGCCGTAAGTCGATGCAAGGCTGGCGAACGTCTCCGCCCGCATCAAGCGAACGAGAGAGCTGCTCGAAGAGCGAAGAGACCCCTTAAAAGCAGGTCGAACATGTCGCCACAGGTCGACCATCTGCAATCCCATCGGACGACCGTTTCGGATGTAGTACGGAGCGGCTTGTTGAGCCGATCGCTTGCCGCAGTGACCGCAATACTCCTCGGCGCCATGGCCGCCATCGGCAGCGTAGATGCTGCGCCGCGAGCCAAGCCTGACCAGATCCGATACAAGTATATTCGGCCAACAGATCCGTCGCACCAAGCGATCTACGATCAGATCAAGCAAGGCCGAGCCCTTGAACTCCTGCAGCAATTGCTGAGCCCTCTCCGCCTTCCCCATCCGCTCACACTCAAAGTCGCGAGTTGCGACGGCGTTCCCGATGCCTGGTACGGAGATGAGGTCGTCACGTTGTGCTACGAACTGCTGGCAGAGATTCTGAAGAATGCGACGACGCGCGATCTCCCTGCTGGGGTCTCCAAAGCCGACACAATTCTCGGTCCAGCGCTCGACGTTTTCCTGCACGAGACCGGACATGCTGTTTTCGACATGCTGCAAATCCCTGTCATCGGCCGGGAGGAGGATGCGGCCGATCAGTTCTCCGCTTACGTCATGCTCCGGCTCAGCAAAGCCGAGGCCCGCAGAATGATCCTCGGCGCAGCCTATCTTCGCGCAAAGGAGCTTCCGGAAGCGGAGCCCCTGTCCTCTCGCGATAAGTTCTCGGACGAGCATTCGATGCCGGCCCAGCGAGCTTTCAATGTTTTGTGTATCGCTTACGGCGCGGACAAGAAGCTGTTTGCCGATATCGTCGCGAACGACATCTTGCCTAAGCAGCGAGCCGAAACCTGCGAGATCGACTACGACGATCTCACATTCGCTATGACGGCCTTGATCGGTCCGCATATCGACAAGACTTCAGCCAGGAAATTTCATGAGGTTTGGACGAGAACCGTCAGCGCCCGCCGTACGCGTCTGAATCGCCAGTAGGATAGATTTTATCCTCGTCCCGCTGTAGTCGGTCATCCCGGCGAATCGGCGTTCACCGTCTCCCAAGAAGCGATCGTCGAAAACCACTACCCCGAGCTTCTTTCTCGCAACCGAAACTTCCCGTCATGCCTCGCCCGTATTTTCTCTGCCGCTTGAGGTAATAGACCTCGTCGCGATAATCGAGCCAAACAACAGTATCTTCATGGCAATGCTCCCGCGCCTGCGTCTCATAGCGAAACGAAGTAAGCGGGAGAGCAGTGACAGCAGACGGCGCGAACAGCAGAAATGCGAACACCCAGGGGCACTGTCGGCAGATCAAGGCCTTACCGCGAATAGTGGATAGTTTACGTGACAGCACTAATCCCCAGCCAATTTCTGCGGACCGCACCAAGAATAGATAAGGCCTTTCAGGCGCTTTCGATAAATTCATACTGAGTGCGCACCTCTTACGAAATCAAACCGATTACGTCGTGACTATCCGCTCGTCACTCCTTCAGGGAAATTGTGATCTGGCCGATATTTCCAGCAAGCTCCACTCCCGCGCGGGGTCCGCGCAAGGCAATCCTTACACCCTGCCCATTCGTTAGTTGAACGCCGCCCATCCCGCCAACGAAGGCGCCTCCACCCCCAACAGAGCTATAGGTGCCGGCAAAGTCCCTGATCTGCCTTATGCCCGAGGCCCATCCTGTCAGTCGAATGACGGACACTCCCGCTGCAAACCCGAGACTCAGGCCGGATACCCTGAATGGATAGTCCCGGCCGCGATATGTCACGATGCCGCTGCCGCCGCCCGCTCCCAAGACCAGCCCCGCCTTCAACAGCTTTACCCGAACATAGCCGGATGCCTGAGCCCGGGACGGCGTCACCGGAACAGTCGATGTGAGCAGTACAACCGCCGTCAGATGCATCACGAGCAGACGCAAAGCAGATATCCCGCGCTCAGGGCTTTTCTGCATCGACTTTCTTCCAGGTCTGGTCCGGATCGAACAAGGACATGCGCCTCACGATCCGGTCGGTCTGCGGTCCGAGATCCTTTTCGTAGACCGTCCCGGCATGATTGACCACGAACGTCTTGACGCCGGAATTTCCGTATTCGGCAGGCCAGGCGATTAGTCCATAGCCGCCGATCATCTTGCCTTTCACCAAATAGATCAGCGCGCCGCCGGGAGCATTGGCCCCCTGTCCTTTCAGTATGCGAAAGTAGTAGCCGTGATACGGCTGCGGCTTTTCACCGACCTGGTAGCCTTCAGTTGAAGCTTCTGCGACCAACGCACCCAACGGGCTCGGATCGCCATCATCACGCCAAAACAGCCCGTCCTTCTTGCCCGGCGTCGATACAATCCGCTGTGCATAAACGCCAGCGCCCTCGCCGCGATCCTTCTCGGCATATTCGTTCTGGGCGTCGACATAGGCGAGACTGGTCTGGATCGCATCAAGTTCGTTACGGCCGATCCGGCGATACAGGACCTCGATGCGGCCCTCTTCAGTATCGAACTCCCAACCTGTCTTGGTGTTGATGAGTGGAATCGGGAACGGAAAGTCGTCCGTACCGAGCATCAAGGTAGCTCTCTTGTTGCCCTCCGTCTTGATCGCATGCTTGGCGTCATACATGGACGTGAAGCGCAGACGCGTGTCAGCGTCGGCCACCTCGTCACCGGACGACACGATGTCATCGGCTGCCTTGCCGAGGACCTTTAGAATATCGCTAGCGTCACCCTTGACCGCGATGGCAAGCGCCGCTGCAGCAGCCTCCGGCGTTGGAAAGGATTGTTGCGCTTCCGACACCGAGCCCATGAGAGCCAGCGCCACGACAGCCGCCGCAGTTGTCGATGCAGCGCGATGGATTGACGTCCAAACGATCATGGCGACATCTCCGAAGGGATTTTTGCGCCATTTGCAAGCCAATCCCGATAGGTGCGGAACGTCAGACCGAGCGCCTCATACTTCACCCGCAGGTAGCCGTCGCTGCCCCGCCTCACGGCATCTGGCACCACGTTTTCGACTTCCTGCGCGATCACGCCGACATAGGCCTTCTGGCCGCCGAGATAGCTGAAGCGATAGTAGCCGAGACCGTTGGCGAGATGGCCGAGCAGGACAACGTCATGCTTCAGAGCGATGTCAGACCGCCGCCCACCGCCGCCGCCGCCACGGAAACCACCGCCGCCACCGCCATGAAAGCCGCCGCCTCCGCGCGCACCAGCGAAGCTTGCGCCGCCGCCGCGCGGCATGCTCGCCATGCTGGCCCGCCCGCGTGCAGACGCCGCCGCCGCCGCGCGGCCGGACGACACATTCATTGCACCGCCACGATTTCCACCGCCACGCCCGGCCGCGCCGGCCCCGCTGCGGTTGGCAGTCTTCGCACGATCACCGCCGCCTTTGGCGCGATTGCCAGCCTTCGCGCGATCGGCGCCGCCTTTGGCCCGGTCCGCAACGCCGGCGCGATCTCCACCTCCCGGCCGATCTCGTGTGCCGGCGCCAACGCCGCCTCGATCTCCCGCGCGATCGCCAGCGCCCTGGTTCGGACGCAGCACCTGCTGCCCGTCGCGACCACGGAAATCCATCCGGTTCGAGGCGCCCGCCTTCAGATTGTTGTTGCTGAAGCGCTGCTGAACGTTAGCGTTGTTGTAGCGCACGCCCTGGCGGTGCGCCGGGTTGTGCTGCCAACCGTTTCCAACATTGGTCGTGCGATGGTTGACATAGACGTTGCGGTTACCCCAGTTGAAGCCACCGCCCCAGTAGTTGCCCCAACGCCCGATTGCCCATGCGGTGCCGAAGGCGACACCCGCCGCGACAACACCCGCGCCGATATAGGACGGGTACCCGAAGTAATACGGTGGATATTCCGCATAGGGCCAGGTCCCGTACACCGTTGCCGGATCGTAATACGGTACATAAACCGCCGCAGGATCCGCCTGTTCGATCACGACCACCTGCTTGCTTTCCTGGGCCTTAACGCTGACCTTTTGCTGCTTGGTGGTCACGAGCTTTTTGTTGTCATAGGCTTTCGCCCGCAGCCGCTGGATCGCATCCATGACATCCGGCTGTTGAGCGAGCACCGCATCGCCGAGGCTCTTTGTCCAATCGACCTTGTCGCTCATCATCGCCAGGACGTCCGGAGTGCTGACCAGAGCCTTGACGCTGTCGTCCCACGCCTGCTTGTCGACCGCTTCCTTCAGCGCGTCACCCTTGAGCGACTTGCGTTCCTTGGCCCAACGATCCGCCTGCACTACCTCCAGCGGGTAGGTCGATGCTGCCAGGATATTCGCGAGCAGTTCGTCGGGATAAAGCGCAATGGGTGCGACCAGCGCCTCAAGTTGCTCTGGCTTTAGCAGCTCGACGCTCGGCGTTGGTCGGCTCGCCGGAACGTCTGGAGCGGCTGCCTTGTCAACCGTCTGGGCCGAGACAGCGACAGGGATCGCCATCACCAGTGCAAGCGCGAACAGAATCTTGCGGCAGCAGAACATCACACCCTCCTTCGGGGTTCCCTGCAGCAAACATCGACGGAAGGGAAGAAGGTCCTTTGATCAAGATCAAGGAAAGCCGAATTTCCAGTGACCGCGACGTTGGAGGATCTCTGACTTCATGCCGTGGACGACTGCGCGAGAGCGAGTGGGATTTTGATCACAAACAGCGCGCCGCCTGATACTTGATTTGCGGCAGAGATCTCCCCTCGGTGCGCCTCTACGATAGTACGGGCGATGGCGAGTCCCATACCCAAGCCTTGCGCCTTGGTCGTGAAGAATGGGTTGAAGATGCTCCGGATATCCGCGACCACGATTCCTGGACCGGTGTCGCTAATCTTGATTTCGGCGTACGCGTTCAGCCGGGCCGTCGATATGTTGACTTCGCGCTCTTTATCGTCGGCATCGGAGATTGCGTCCATTGCATTAATGATCAGGTTGAGAATGACCTGTTGCAGCTGAACCGGATCGCCCTTGACGTACAAATCGCCCGAAGCGGCACCAAACCTTAGCGCAATGCCGCGTCGATCAGTCACTGCTTCCACAAGCCCGATCGCCTCCCGCACCGTATCGTTCAAATCGATATCGCGGACCTCGAACGGCGTTTTCTTCAGTACGCTGCGGAGCCGGCGGATCACTTCGCTGGCCCGTTGATCATCACGCCTGATGTCGGCAAGGATTTCCCTGACTTCGGCAAGATCCGGAGAGGCCCCCTTCAGCAAAAGCTCCGCTGTCTCTGTATTTGTAAGAATGGAGCCAAGCGGCTGGTTCAGCTCATGCGCAATAGAGGTCGTCAACTCTCCGGCGGCCGAATAGCGGTTGACGTGCGCAAGTTCCGCCAGCCGCTGTCGTGACTCGATCTCGGCAAGGCGTCGCCGGCGACGTTCGTGCAATAAGCCGCTGATCAACCCCGTTTGGATCAGAATCACGGCTGCAATCAGCTGAATCTGCCAGCGATACTGCGCCCAAATATCGGGCTCGCGAAACAGGATCTCGCTACCCGGCGGCAGATTGCTCTGGTTGATGCCCCAGCGTTGCATTTGCCGCCAGTCGAATTTCGGCGCAGCGAATTCAATCGGCTCGACTTTGATGTTCCCCGGCTTCTCGCCACCAAGGATTCGAATCGCGGCGTTGACAGTCTGCCTGCTGGTTTCGGCGATTGAATGCATCGGGCCGCCAACGGTTTCTGGATCGAAAAAGGCTTCCTGGTAGGAGAAAATCGGCGCATTGGCGACTGCATGAAGGCTACGCAAGGCAAGGTCGCCTTCATGGCTGACACCGGCAGCGTCGATAGACATCAAGCCCCAGAACAGGACGGTGTGCGGCGGAAGCGCAGACGCTCTCTTGAGAATTTCCGTGAACGGAAGATCGGCATAATAGACAAAGGCGACCCGCTTCTCTAACGGCTTCAGTTCCCTTTTTAGCTCCTCAAGCCAGAACTTCTCCAATGCTGAGGCACCGATCACGACGGCAATCGTCTGAGTTTCCGGCATGACCTGAAGAATATTCTTGAACGCGGCCAGAAAATCATTGCGGACCGAGATGACGGTATCGTTGTCTGTGACGTTCACGCGGTTGACCAGCCGCTGCTCCACCACCGTCAAAACCATTGGTGCCTCGGGAAAAAGTTGCTCGCGATACTTCTGAACGAATCTTGCCGCCGGCGCTCCGATGCTCAACACGATATCAGGTGGACGGCCATGGTAGAGCGAGTTCAAATAGTCGACGAACGGTGCTTCCGGACCCGGGTTATTGAGCCTCGCCGTGAGCAGCGCATGTTCCTGGATGTCCAGCGGCCACGGCGATAGCCGCTCGAGCGTTGCCTTGATGCTCCTTGCATGTTCGCTCCAGGGACGAAATTCCCGGCCGAACGAATGCAGCAGCAGCACGCGCTTTACTTCGCTGCGCTCAGTAGCGTCGACAGGTTGCAGCTGAACCGACATCCAGACCAGAACGCAGACACAGAGACGCACGATTAAGCGACGCACGATTAAACTTTGTAGATATAAGACAACAATAGGGAATCGTCGTCTCATCCTCTTCCCCAACCGTCAGAGACCCGCAAACTGTCACCGTTATACAGTGTCAGCGCATGCGAGTTTCTGCAACAGCCGGCCAGGCAGCCCAGATCTCAACAGACCGTCGTGACCCGCCCATAAGCATCCACGACTTGCCTGCATGATGAGCCATAGTAGGCGCCGGCTGCAACGCCTGCAGCGCCTACGGCGACGGCCCGGCGCGTGGTTCGGCGCGCTACACCCGCATAGCTCATCGGCGTCAGCGGTCGCCCAACTCTGGCCTCAGCAGTGGAGAACACTCCACGCGTTATGACGTCTTCGCCACTCCACGACCACCCCACTGCAAACGACGTGAGGGCGGCGGTCACCATAATCACCTTTGGCACTGATCTCATTTCTTTGCTCCTGATGGTGTGCCGGGGGGGACTTCATCGAACTCAGCCATAGCGCTGGAATCCAGATCGACCTTCGTCACGCCGGCAGGTGGCTTGAATACAAACGTGTCGGCATCCGCGACAGCATCGTTTTTCCAGTCTCTGATCCGTAATGTGTATTGCGGCGCCCCGGCCACAGCCTTGCTGGTGATCACATATTTCCGAGGGACAGGCCGCGCCCCACTCTCGATCCAGATCTGCCAGTCAGTATCAACACCGCGGAACGCAAGATGCTCGCATTCGACACCATCGATCATACCTTGCCCGATGTGCTGGGACAGGATGACATTGGACATCAATACGTCGTAGGTATTTGTAAGGAGCAAGTCCGTTCCCGGCATTGCAGCGCCCGATCTCGCCTGGATCAGGTCGACCAGTTGATCGATCGACCCGACAATGTCGGCCTGCACATATGCCTTCGCATTGTTGCCATAGATCGACGCAGTCTTTCCGTCGTAAATTAAGTCGACGTCAGTGTAACCGCCCGTTCGGCTGATCCGAAGCTTGTCCGGTCGCGATAGCTGCAGCTTTCCAGAGCTCGTGAACTGGATCTTCTCCAGCTCTGGTGTCACGACCTCGATATCACTCTCGAACGTCGCAGAGATCGACTTCTGCGCGGCCGTGTAGTCGGCCATTGCCTTAAGCAATTTTGCGGGATCGTCCGCTCTCGCCGGCTGGGCCGCGAATGCGATGAAGGTAGCGACCACAGTCACATTTGCAAAGAAATTAACCTTACCACGAAACTGCGTTCTCTTGTTCATAGCATTTCTCCGTTGATCAACCTCACCCAGCCACAAGCCACGTCGCCTTCTGTTGATCCAGGTCAAGCTTATCGTCGAACGTTAATCCGCTAAATCTGACAACGATGGTATGTCACTTTCATATCCACCATTCCCGGAAACTCGCGAGATATCGTGTTTTCATCGACCACGTTCAGGATGAATTGGACGTGCGAAAGCATAATGCTCGAGGCGCAAGCAGCGATCAGATTGATCGTTCGATCGCTTTCCTTCTTGGACGCTATTTTGCAAATCTCGTGTTTTCCCCTTAAGCGATCCGCCTCAGCGATAAATCCGCCGCCATACACTCCAGAGAAACTCGTGAAGGCGATCTGTTTCGCACGTCCCTTGCGGGTAAATACCTTGTTACATTGATCCGCGCTTGTCGCCCAGGCACCAGCAAGTTCGATCGCCTTTGCACTCTGCGGTGCCAGCAATGCAGCAGAAGTCGCAATCGATGCAAGGACGACAAGTTTTTGAAGCGTGATCATTGTATCTCTTCTCAGTGGCCGCTCAACACCAGTGTCTTGATGGGCAACAGCAACGCTTGGATTCGCAGTAGCAATGCATGTACAAGCCCGGTCGCATCTACGGCGTGCAGTAGAAATGCCTTCACTGCGCCGGTTTTCGGATCGGCAATGACATCATGATTACTGGTGTAGGCGTTGACAATGCACGCGCTACCCGGCGTAACCCCCTCGAGGCCACCTTTGTAGAGCGGCTCCAGAAAGGCGAGAATTGAACCGGGCCTTTGCAGGTTCTGCGGATCGATCAAAAGCTCGCCGGACCGGAACTGGCCGGCGGCGATGAAATCCTGCACGCTTGTGACGACCAGCGGAATGATGACCCACGGCTTCGAGATGCAAGTGGCTTCCGCGACCATACCAGGCTTCATCACCTGGGCTTCGATCTGGCCAAATCCTGCCTGTAGACTATTGCGGCCTGCGCCGTCAGGTATCAGGATTCCGGCCGGCCGCATCAACTGATTGACGACGTCGCCGGTGCGAACGAGGAATTGTTCAACGCGACCATCGACGCCCGCTCGCACATAGGTCTTATCGACATCCACCTGCGCTTGTGCCTGCGCAGCTTCGGCGCTTGCTCTCTCAGCCGGCAGGAGAATGGAAACGCGCAACAGCGAAGATTCCCTAGCCGCTGTCGCTGCATCGATACCGGCCTGCCGTTGATCCACCAGTACCTGGAGCTTCTCGATATCGCGCTGTGGTACGATGCCTGGATTTCGACGTTGCAGCTCGGTCTTGACTTCCAGTTCATCTTTGGCCTGCTGGTGCGACGCTCTTGCTTCAGCGATCTGGGCATCCGCCTTGGCAATGTCGGTTTGTGCCGAAATAAGCGACGCCTCCACCTCAGCGATTTTTCGCTTGGCGGTCTCCAGTGCTGCGTTCTGCGTCGAACTATCCAGTCGGAACAGAACATCGCCCTTCTTAACATTAGCAGTGAATCCGACATTCACCTCAGCGACACGACCGGAGCCCTCAGGGAGAATTGGTACCGTCCGGAAGTAGATCGCCGCCGACGTTGTGGATGGATGAAAATAGAAGATCATCGTGATCAGCCCGATCGTCAACATCAGGCAGCCAGTGATTCCCCACCTCAGTTCATACCAGACAGAGAAGAAAGTGATTTCTTTGCCGAACCGCTTTCCCTGCCGGTAGCGGCGATAGAGATAATCTGGAAGGATGGTAACCAGTGAACAGATCATGAGTTCAAGCATGGTCGTGTAACCCTTCCTTCATCAAGGCCTGAACACCGAGCTTGCCGCCGGTTACAGGGTCAACCTCGGCTTCAGCGGGAAGTGCACCCGGCGTAGCATTTGCAATGCGCTCGACAGAATCGGCAATGCTGCGCATCGGCGTACCGAAATCCGGCAGGTCGATCATGGCGAGCAACAATCCCGCAACCCAGAAAATATGCATGTGAGTGAACAGCGAGATCAGTCCAAGGACCGCTACGATCTCCATCTGCAGTTTTTGTGTTTTGTGGGCCATGCGCTCGGGTAGACTGTGCAGCTTCCAGTACAACGTACCGGCCCATAGCACTGTCGCTACGAGAAAAAATCCCATCACTACCATCAGGGTATCCGCTCCGTCGGCACCGGGAACGAAGAATGGCAGATGATGAGGAGCTGCGGGGTGCAACTGTTCGTTCAAGGCTTCTCTCCCTTCCGGACGCCCGGACGCTCCGCAGCCATGCGCTCCATCGTGCCTCCCCACGAAGCGGATTGCTTGATTTGGATCAATAAAACACACCCACCCGTACATAACCTTGTGGCAGCGCCGAAGCCGACAATCACCAGGAGCAATCAATCATGTCTCGTAGCATCGACGATCTCATCCCCAACGCCACGCAGATCCGTAAAGAGGCCGCCCTCAAGGAAGCCGAAGCGGTGGAAAAGTACGCCCGCCTCGCCGCGGCGGCTGAGGCCGAGAAGCGCGCGCTGATCGAGCGACTCAGCCAACCGTCCGGCAAGAGCGAAGCCGAAAAGGTTCAGCTTGCGTCAACCATAATCCAGCGGGCGGTACGAAACGGTTTGACGGAAGTTCAGGTCTATCGCTTTCCCAACTCGCTGTGCACCGACAAGGGTCGCGCAATCAATCAGCAAGAAAAGGGGTGGGAGAAAACACTTACGGGAATTCCAAGTGAGATCTTCCAGCTTTGGAGCGACTATCTGCAGCCACGCGGCTATCGTATCGGCTACCAGACCATCGATTATCCGGGAGGCATACCCGGCGACATTGCCATCACAATTTCTTGGGGAGATTGAGCGTGGTTCGCATCGGATTCATGTTGGAGCTGTGACATGTCAGCTGACGTGCCAAGGGAGCGATTAAAGCGCAAGGACTACGAGAAGGAGTTAGGAAAGCTCCAGGTCGAACTCTGCCATTTGCAGGACTGGGTTAAAGCGAATAATCTAAAAGTCATCGTTCTGTTCGAAGGACGCGATGCCGCTGGCAAGGGCGGCGCCATCAAAGCCCTCACCGAGAAGGTGAGTCCGCGGGTCTTCCGCGTCTGCGCCCTGCCAGCACCGTCTGACCGCCAAAAGTCTCAACTATTCCTTCAACGTTACATCGAGCAGTTCCCGGCAAGCGGCGAGATCGTGATCTTCGACCGAAGCTGGTACAACCGCGCTGGCGTCGAGTATGTGATGGGCTTCTGCAGCCCGGCTGAACACAAACGCTTCCTGGAATTGTGCCCGCTGGTCGAGAAATTCGCTGTGGATGCTGGGATCATCCTGATCAAGCTGTGGCTCGAAGTCGGCATGAAGGAGCAGGAGCTGCGCTTCAAGGCACGCATCGAGGATCCTCTCCGTCAATGGAAGCTAAGCCCGATGGACACCGAGTCATTTGGGCGCTGGTACGACTATTCCCGAGCGCGCGACATGATGTTCAAGGCGACCGATACAAGGCATGCGCCATGGCGATTGGTCCGCTCCGACGACAAGCGGCGGGCTCGGCTCAACATCATATCGCATATCCTCAAGACGATCCCATACAAGAAGATTGCGCGAAAGAAGATTAGGCTGTCGAAGCGTTCCAACAAGGGCCGCTACAACGATCAGGCCAGCCTCCGTCGAATGAAGTTCGTCGAAAATCGTTACTAAAAGAAACGAGGCCGCGCAGTGCGCAGCCCCGTTCGACGCCGGCTTACTTCAACCGTATCGTGACGCCGCCAACAGCGGCGGATAGCTCAGCGCCAACTTTGGGGCCGCTGAGCTGCAGGATCACGCCATTGCCATTCTGCAATTGCACGCCTCCAGCGCCACCCACCACCGCCCCACCCGCTCCGACCACTCCGTAGGTGCCTTCAATTGATGTGGGCCCCTTCAAATTGATCGCGCGACCGATAAGCTTGGTGGTAGATGCACCAATCGTGAAACCCACGCTCATGCCCGAGACGGTAAAGGGATAGGTTTTTCCGCGGTACCTCAACACGCCCTCGCCGCCGCCGACCCCGACAATAAAGCCACCCTTGGTAAATATCACAGCAACCTGGCCCATATCCGCGCTTGATGGCGTGGCGAAGCCGACGACTCCAGCAAGCACCGCGACTACAACGGCAAAGACGCTAAATTTTCGCATGGTTCATTCCCTTCTGGTTGTGAAACTGACTTCTTGGGCCAAGATCATCGCGAACTATCCGAACACGGTGAAAAGTCGGCCGGACATGGCATGGCCGACCGGGAAGCCATCCTCGGTACCGAACTCTGGATCTCGCGCCGAGGAAGCCGATAATCGTTCCCGCGGCCAATGTCAGCAGATCGGTTGTTGCGGCGTTGCCGTCTTTGGACATGTAACAAATCCAGGATGCTGATGGCGTGTAGCCAATGCTGAAGCCGTTCCCAGTGGCGCCTGTTGATCCAAGTCAATGCAACGTGATGTTGTGAACGACGCTCCGCTTGGCACGGCAACACGGTCAACCTTTCCTCAGATCGTCGAGTACACTATCCATCCTTCGGGTCCAGTTGGCGCTGTCGGTCTTCTCCGCGAGGCCATCAGCCTGCAAAACATCTCGGACTTGCCCGCGGGCGCCGACGATCTGAAAAGCGATGCCGCGCGAGACAAGTTCGCCATGGAGGTCGTGAAGCATTTTCACGCCCGCAAGATCGATAAAGGGTGAGGAAGAGAGCCCGCAGACCACAACCTTGGTGTCCGGTGATGCGCGAACCTTTGCCATCACATTCTCCATCGCCGTTTCCGTATTGATGTAAAGTAACGAGGCCTCTGGGCGGAAAGCGAGAACACCGGCAAGGGACTCTACGTCAGGGTATCGCGCACTATCGGCATATCGGCCTGTTCCTGGTAAGCGCCCGAGAATCGCGACGTTTGGCTGCGAGGCACGCGCCAGTAACAGAAATATGGACGCTAGCGTAGCCAGCAGGATGCCCTGAAGGATGCCCAGCATCAGAACGGAGACTAGGGCGATCGCCGCAGCATAGAAGTCGATCCGACTGATACGCCACATCCGCATGAGCGCGGCGATGTCAACTAGTTTGTAGACAGCCGTGCAAACGATCGCAGCAAGTACTGCCTTAGGCAGATTGGTCAATATCCCCGTGAGGAAAAGTAGACAGATCGCCAAGGTGGCTGAACAAATGATCAGAGCGAGCGGCGTTTTCGCGCCGGCCTGATCATTAACGGCGGATTGTGACAAGCCTCCCGCAACAGGGTAACCATGGCCGAGCGCTACCGCCAGATTGGCGGCGCCCAACCCCAGAAACTCCTGCCGCACGTCGATGGGATAGTCGTGCCTCGCCGCAAAACTTCGCGCACCTGCGACGCCTTCGACATAGGCGAGCAACATGATGCCGGCAGCGAGAGGAAATAGTTCATCGAACTCAAGAAGCCCGAAGGTCGGCATGGCAATGCTCGGCAAGCCCTTCGGAATTTCGCCGGTGACGGGAATGCCAAGCGCCGGCAAGCCGAGCGCTGTCGCGATAACGATCGATAGGATGACGACTGCAAGTCCTACCGGCCTGCCGGGCAATAGACGCTCGCCCTGGAGCAGCATGATCGCAACAAGTCCGATCGCAAGCACGATCCAGTGAACACCACCGAGCTGCCCAACAAGCACGACAAGGCGATCGAAGAAATTTCGCCCGCCACCAGCAACGCCAAATAGGCTCGGCAGCTGCGTCATGATAATGGTGAGACCCGCGCCAGCCTTGAAGCCAACCAGAATGGTGTCGCTGATCAAGCGTACCAGCATGCTTAGTCGAAAGATCCAGGCAATCAGGCAGAGAGCCGCAACGCCAAGGGCTGCTACGCTCGCAATCTGCGCATAGCGAAGCGCATCGCCTGCCGCTAGACCCCCGACCGAAGCGGCGATCATCAGCGAAATCGCCGAAGTCGGGCCGACAGCAAGTTGCCGCGAAGAGCCCAACAAGGCATAGCCAATGCCGCCCAGCATGTAGCCATAGATCCCGATCTGGGGCGGCATGCCGGCGAGCGCAGCATAGGCCAACGACACCGGGATCGCATAGGCGGCCAGCGTGACGCCAGCGATCATGTCACAGCGAAGCCAGTCAGCGCGATATTCGGCAAGCCAGCGCGTCGGCGGAAAGATCCCGTGCGACCTCATGCCTGCTCCCTTCGATCAACGCGATCCCGCATCACGCCGCGGAATCCGCCGCAGCATAGAAGAACCAGCAGCAACGCACCGACAGGAACGGTTAGAGTGAGTGCTGGCGCCCGCTCTGTAATGAAAGCACCGACAGCGGCGCCTGTGCCAAATGCGGCGCAAACCCCCATGAATATACAGGACTTACGCAACAGACCGACCTGGATATCTCCAGCAACCAGTGCGACCGCTCCCTCAATCGCCTGGCGAAAGTTTCCTGTGATCATCACAGAGCTGTAGTTTGAACCCTCAACCTTGGTGAAATTCGAAGTCTGCATTGCGGCCGCCATCGAGACGCCCAGCGTGCCCGCAACGTCAGGCACGCGATTGTGCAGCACACCGACAAGGATCAGAACGCCAGCTTCTACGAGAATGCTGATCGGGCCGACTCGATCACCGACTGCACGCCGCAGCCATGAGGCGAGCACCACGCCGACGACGAAAGCGAAGAGCGATGGCACGAAGTGAAATGCCTCCGTCCACTTCCCGGCCGTCGCTTTTACCCATAAGAATACCAAGTTGGCGGTCTGCGCATTCGCCAGAACGCCATGCGTAATCCACGTATAGGCATCGAGATAGCCGCCTGCGAAGCCCAGCAGCAACGCGACCATCAGGGTTTCTTCGCGGCGCGTCGGCACATTAACCACACGTATCGCAGAAATATTCGAGCTCATCGGGCCAACAGGCGCTGGCTCCGGCAATGAGGATTGATCTGAATCAACCGCCTTCAGAATTTTGGCTGTCGGATCGCGACATGAGGCGATCCGGAAAGGCACCCACCATGCATGCCATTCACGCGTTCGTCACGGCGGCGCTTCTTATATCCATGGCCCCTGCCGCGCCGATGCAAGCGGCCGACAAGCCCGACGCTGCGCGCATCCAGGAAGAGCTCTGGGTGCTGCCGCTGCCGTTGCCGATGTTTGCCTATCTGGTGCGCCCGATAGGCAACGGCCCCTTCCCGCTGGTTATCATGAACCACGGCGTCTCGCTCAATCCGACTGACCGCGGCTTCTTTCCCCTGGTTGAATTCCGCGATGCGGCCAAATGGTTTGCGAGGCGCGGTTATCTGGTGGTGGCGCCGGTCGGCACCGGATATGGGGCATCCGCCATCGACATTCCCGAGCGTGCCATCTACGGCCCTTTCTTCTCCAAGATCGGAAAATGCGAAAATCCAAACTTCCACGACGCCGGGCTTGCAGTCGCAAAAGTTAACCTCTGGATTATTGACTATTTGATCGCAGAAAACCGCATCGTGCCGAACGATGTCATCGTCGTTGGACAATCCGCCGGAGGTTGGGCATCCATTGCGCTATCGAGCGTAAATCCACCACAGGTTAAAGCGATCATTACTTTCGCCGCCGGCCGCGGTGGCCGCGTCGACGGCAAGCCAAACAACAACTGCGCGCCGGACAGGCTCATCGAAGCGACGGCAGATTTCGGCCGCACATCACGCATGCCAATGCTGTGGATCTACATCGAAAACGATACGTTCTTCGGACCAGCACTGTCGAAACGTATGCACGAGGCCTTCACGGCCGCCGGCGGTAAAGCAGAGTACCGCTTGATACCGCCTTTTGGTGATGAGGGGCACTTTCTCATCGGATCGCCGGAAGCTATCCCGATTTGGTCGCCAATTGTAGCGAAGTTTTTGGATGACCAGAAATGAGACCAATGCCGGAGGTCAGCTGTGACATATTCCGATCCCAATAAACCACAACGCAAGCATCCGTTGAACCCCTTCCGAGCGCTCCTACTTGCGGCGCTGGCGAGCCTCACGTTCAACAAACCCGCAGTATCCCAACAAGACCCGGCGGCCACCGCTCCTGACGGGGAAGTTCGCGCCCGCGGTCAGCGCCCAGTGAAGGACATCACCTTCGGGGACTGGAGCAAAGTCTGCTTCAAGCCTGGCGGGGCAAAACCACTTTGTCGCACATCGATCACCGGTACTTTCCCGACCGGTCAAATGGCGGTTCGGCTGGACATCATCGAACGCGAAGGCGATGCCGCCAAGCGGATACAAATATTCTCCCCCGTAGGTATGTACCTGCAAAAGCCGGTTGAACTCACGATCGATCAAGGCGTGACTTACAGAGTTCCGTACACTTGGTGTCTGACCAATGCCTGCATCGCAGGAACTATCGCCGAACCAAGCTTGGTAAAACGTATGGCACAGGGGCATATTCTGCATCTGCAGTTTGTGGATTCCAGTCTGTTACGACTGACGACCTCGCTAGCCCTTGGTCGCTTCGCCACCGCTCATGAAGGCCCGCCCACGCAGATGTTCAATCAGGATATCGATGAATAGTGAGAGCTGCGGCCGCTGCGATTCAAACTCGGTCGCGCATCCCCAGCCGCTCTGCGATAGAAACGAGTTCTGCGAGTGAAAGGACACGCATTTTCTCCATTACCTGATGGCGGTGCGCTTTTATCGTGCGCTCCGTCGTTCCCAGACTTATGGCGATTTGCTTGTTGATCTTTCCACGTACCACTAGATCGAACACCTGTCGCTCACGTGGCGTAAGAGATGAAACCAGCAGGCGACATAAGGCGGTTTTCTCTTGCTGACCTCCCGTAGACTCCTGGCGCGCTAGCGCACGCTCAATCGCATCAATCAACTGCTGTGATGTCACGGGCTTGGTCAGGAAGTCTTCCGCGCCGGCCTTGATCGTTCGCACCGTTACCGCGGTATCGACATGTCCCGTAAGGAAGATGATCGGCATACTCGAGCCTAGCTCGATCAAGCGGCTCTGCAATTGCGGGCCGTTAAGTGCCGGCATCTGAACATCCAGCACGATACATGCGCGCGGATTAACGTCTGGCAATCGATCCAGAAACTGCTGTGACGAAGCATATACCGCAACCTCATACCCGGCCACCCTGAGCCGACGTTCGATCGCAGCTCTAAACGACGCGTCGTCATCCACTACATGGATCAAACCAGGCATTTTGCCCTCTGAGATCAAGTTTCTCTAATGACAATCACAGCTCTGACATTTCCTGCCCGACCGACCTTCGCATTCTCTCCTATCGATCATGCGAGTGCGCCGTCCATCCGCTCAAATGATTCATTCCAAGCGTAATGCCCTTGGCGACGTAAGGCCTCGCGCATTGTACTTTGGGACAATGACCTTTGGACCAATAGCCTAAGGTTGCACCCTAGTCTTAGATCAGCTCTAGAGGAAGCGAAAAGCTCAACACTTCCCTGCAATGCAACGTTGCTCTGGCGATCATTTGGTGAGGGGAGTTGACCCATGTTTGCTCGCACGACTACGAATCCGACGCCTCGCCCCAATTCCCTCCGTGAGTTCGGCATGGCCAGCGACTCGAATCCCATCGTCAGCTTGAATGAGTTTACTTACAAAAAGAGCACCGAGATCTACGGGGAGAAAGAGCCTGCAGAGTACGTATATCAGGTGAAATCCGGTGCCGTGCGAAGCTACAAACTGCTCTCCGACGGCCGCCGTCAGATCGGCGCATTTCACCTCGCCGGAGACATCTTCGGCCTTGAGAACGGTGGCGAGCATCGGTTCACTGCGGAAGCGATTGTAGACACCACTGTTCGCCTCATTAAGCGACAAAGTTTAGAGATCGTGGCTGAAAGCGACACCATGGTCGCGCGCAACTTGCTCAGTATGACCACAAGCAATCTGCAACACGCGGAGGATCACATGCTTCTGCTTGGCCGCAAGACCTCGCTGGAGCGGGTCGCGGCCTTCCTGCTTGAGATGGACAAGCGGTTGTCTGCCGCGGGCACTATGGCCCTGCCGATGTCACGCCGCGATATCGCCGACTACCTGGGCCTAACGCTGGAAACTGTTTCCCGCGTACTGTCGCGATTGCACGAACTGAGGACTCTCGGTTTCATCGGCAACACTCAGCGTCAGATTGTACTCTTGGACCGAAGCAGACTCGCTAGTCTGGATCTACAGGGCTGAAGCCGCGCGCACCGATCGCGGCAAGATGATCCAGCGTCTTACGCAACACTTCGAAGAGGACCGCAGTCGACCAACCAAACATCAGAATGCCATTCATGGCGGTCATCGGCCCGATCAGCCGCCAAGCTTGCACCGGCGTTATATCGCCGTAGCCGAGGGTGGTGTAATTTACGAATGCGAAATAAAGAAGGTCGCTGTCGTCTGGGGCAGCGCCGACTATTGCATAGGCCAGCGCCCAAGCGAGCATTTCCAGCGTATGTGCAATCATCAGCACGGCAGCGACCCCAACCATCACGGCCATCAGGTGAAGTCTCGGTCGCGTGGTGTGCCGTAGCCCTGCTGAGCGGGCGATGCCCACCGCACCAACGGTGACCAGCGCATGAACCATGATGGTGATCACGGTAACGATCGTGCCGACGAGGAGCTGAATTGCCATTGCCTGCCCAGATCCCTGCTATTTCGAACGCCCTCCGAACCATGCGCCGAAATAGCCTGCGTAGAGCGCGGGTAGTTCAAGATTCATCGAATGCCCGATACCGGGCACAACCACGAGCCGGCAATCTGGCATTACCGCAGCCATCGCCCGGAGATCGGCTGGCGGAATCCAGCCATCCTGTTCCCCCCACAACACCAGATGGGGATGCCGGATATCCGGCATGCGGCGTTTGAGTTCTCCACTTTCTCGCTCGCGGGTAAGATTGACCGGCGTGCCGATCCAGATCCCTTCAGAAACACCGAAGGTCTGTTCGATGATGCGTTCAAACAGCGCCGGAATTTCCCCGAGCCCTTCGCGAAAACGTGGGATCGCATTTGGCGCAAAGCTCTCTGGCAAGAATAGTGAGGACGCCGCGCTGGCCATTACCGTCCGCGTGACTTGCTTGCTTGCCATCATCGCCCGAAAAACGCCGATCTGATCGGCGTTGAAGGCCATACCGAGCGGTGAAACTGGATCGAGGGAGAATACGCTCCCAAAGCGCTCCGGCTGCATCAATAACATACGCGCGGCAATGATGCCGCCCGTCGAGTGCGTAGCGAGATGGCAGAATTTAACGTCTAGAGCGTCGAGCGCAGCTAACATATCCTCCGCATGCTGCTGCATGGAGTAGTTACTATAGTCGGCCGTCGCTTTCGTCCGATCGCTTTCGCCGCAGCCGCGCCAGTCGATTCCGACCACGCGCAGTCCGGAAGGAAATAGCGACGCGGCTAGTTCGATCCAATCCTTGCTGGCGAGGTTGCCGTGAATGAAGACGACGCTAACGTCGCCTCGTCCCCACTCCCTCCAGCCCAGAGAGACCTCACCTGCCCGCACTCTTGGCATGTATCACCCTACTTGTTCAGGCCGGCAGTCGGCGCAGCTCCGGGCGGCGTCGGTGCTAAAGGGACGGCTGACGCGACAGCTCCCCTGATCATACGGTCAGTGCCGAGTGGTGAACTGGTGTCGAGGGTTCCCTTCGTTACAAAATCGACCACGTCTGCGGAGTATTCAACTGGATTGTCCGTATGGATGAAGTGCCCGGTCTCCGGATAGATTTTAAGCATCGGCCGGTTGCCGGCATTGGTCATGCGCGACATGAACGGCGTAATGACGTCACGTCCCAGGTCGGTTAGCCCGTTAAAAGCAGGCGTCGGGATAAATGGCTCCTTGTCCCCGAACGCGAGGAAGATCGGCGCCTTGATCTCCGTCAGCCGATCGTAAAGGTTCTTCGGATCGTCCTGCTGCAACTCCGCCCCGATCGTGTAGACGTCGAAAATGAAGACGTTACACCACTGCTCGAGCTCCTTGGGATTTCCCTTCGTTAACCCAACACGCTGCTCCGTATGGAAGCGGGCATATTCGCTGTCGCTAAAGAAGTATCCGCTCTTGGCAGCCGACACCACGCCGGTCTCAGGGTCACGTTTCTTGAAGTAAAAGAAGTCGCGGATGTTCGGCTCAGATCGCCCCATTTCCGCTTTGAGAATTCCGGTCTGTTCCCAGCTCTGCTTCCACTTGTCGAAATCGCGGCCGAAGGCCTCATCGAACAAGCGCGCTTTCTTGTCCTTGGCGATCGTGATGTCGCGCGGATACTCCTCAAGGCCAGACGGCGCTTCAAGCGCAAGGCCCTGCACTGCATCCGGCCAAGTGAGCGCGTAACCCATCACAAATTGACCACCAAGCGAGTGTCCAAGGTAATGCGCCTTTTTGACGCCGAGCTGATTGACAACGAGATCGTAAATCACCTCGCGCATGTCCTGCATGGTCCGCGCCGGGCTCTTATCTAGATTGCCGGGCCCTGACATGCCGTAATGAGGTAAATCCGGAACGATCACGCGCAGTCCGCTGCGCAGCGCATACTGCATGATATTGCCGTAGTGCCCGCCAAACGCGCCCTTCCCGTGAATGACGACAAGAACTTTCGGTTCCTTGTCGGTCCCAGCATATTCGTCCATGTAGCCGATCTGCCAGAGCGTTCCACGCTTGTCCTTCGCGGTCGCGTATTTGACCGGATAAGGATAGGTCACATGATCTTTCCAGAATGATTTTGTCTTATCCACATTCTCGGCAACACCAGGAACACGATAATTCTTGTCGACGAACTTCTGCGCCCGATCAAGGCTCGCCACGTCGTCCATGAAAGCCACGAACTTCGGATCGTTCTTGCGATTGTTGATAATCGGGAACACGCCGTAGTGTGCGACCGGACTCTCCTCGGAAATGAGGTCCGCGCCCGGCACGCGATCGACGGCGCGCTGGGCGAGCTTGAAGTTCAGCCAGAGATCATTGGTGATGTGCATCACCAATGTGCGCGCCTGAATTCGGCCGAGGTACGGATTGACGTTGTAGGTTTCACCAACTCGATTGCGCCAGACAAGGTCGACCGCATCATACATCTTGGAGCGATTGTTGACACTGAGACCGGCCTTCTCGTTCGGTGGATCCCAATAGAAGACCTCGGGCTGTACCGATGCGAAACTCTGAGTAGTCCTGAAGCCGAAATCATATCCGGTCAGGCCGAGCACCGACCAGCCGAAGGCCATGCCCGGCAAGGGGTGCTTCTCCTTGGGAAGCTTGTAGTAATCACCTTTGGTGGATTGCCATACCGGATCAGATTGGATCGCGGCCGTCATCAACTGAAAAGTCCAATTGCCGACGGGGTCCTCGGCGTCGGACTGGGTCGTTCCGCCGATCGGCATAAGTGCGCCGATATACTCTGGATGCAGGACACCCCAAACGTAGGTCTGCGTGCCGCCCATCGAGACGCCAGCAACAAGCGCCACGCGCGCGACCTTCAGGTGATCACGCAACATGCGGTAGTTAGCCTGCACCATATCAAAATAGCTGTATTGCGGAAATTTGATGCCTAGACCGTCTGATGGCTTACTAGCACCCCAGGTCCCCAGCGGATCGACCATAATGACATAGTACCGGTCGGTATCGATCGGTCGACCCGGACCAATAATCGGCACGCCGCCCGACAGGGCAGCGCCCCTGACCCATTGCTCATACATGTCAGTGGAGTCACCGGAATAATAGGAATTGATGACAACGGCGTTGGTGATCTCGCCGGCCGCATTGCGGCGCGCATTCCCAATCGCGACGTACGCGGTGCGCAATTGTCCGCCACCGAGCGACTCCAGCGTGACCCCGCCCTCTCCGCCGTTCTCCCACTTGGTCGGATCGTTCAGATCATACTTACCGCCCAACCTGAAGTTTGGCACCTCATAGTAGTTTTTCAGCCCATCATGTTGCACTTGCGACGACCGGCGTGTGAAGGGTTGCGCAACCGCAATTGCAGTGCCAACCAGCAACAGGATCAGGCTGACGAGGCAACGTTTCATGGCAGCTCTACCGGTCATGACGGTCTCCTCCCGATGATGTTTTGTGCATATGTTGAGGGGCTCAATCAGGAAATGCTTGATCTAGCTCAATAGAAATTGTCTTCGTCCGCTGATCATTGCGACGATCAAATCGCCAACCGGTCAGCGCAATGCCCTTCCTGAGCTACGGTTCATATCGGATACGTTATGAGCTCGACGGACCGACGGACGCGCCCGTCTACGTTCTGGTCAACGGACTGACGCAATACGCTGAATTATGGACGGCCTATCGCGACGCACTGGTGGCGCGTCACTTCCGCGTCGCGACGTTCGATCTGCTCGGCCAAGGTGCGTCCGATAAGCCCGCGCTGTTCATCCGTCAGGACGACCACGTCGCCGCATTACATCTCCTGATTGGAGAACTCGGCGACGGTCCCATTTTTCTGAGTGGCATCAGCTTCGGCGGCCTTATTGCACTGCGCTATGCAATCGAACACGGCCAACGGTTGACCGGTCTGGTGCCGATGAGCTGCTTTGCCGAGCTACCGCCTCAACTGTATCTGCTCGGCAATGCCTTGCGAACCGGGTTAGTCCTTGGCGGCACCAGCTATCTTCAGGACCTACTGCTGCCAATGAACGTCAGCGACCAGTGGCTGAAGCCGGTTTTGGAAACGCTCGACAACGTCAAGCGGCAAGGCTGGCTTATCAATGACGTTTACGCCCTGCAGAATCTGATGGAGTCTTTCCTCGACTTCCAGCCTTTGACGCCGCAACTCCCTCTAATCGGCGTACCAACGATGATCCTCAACGGTGAATTCGACTTTCTGACGCCACGTGCACTCCACGAGACCCTGCGTATCCAAATTCCAGACAGCTCGCTTGTCATCGTTCAACGCGCTTACCATGCCTTTACGCTGGAGAAACCTGCGCTCACCGCCGACCTGCTCGCACGCTTTGCAGAGGATGTGCTGGCGGGGGGCTGGCAAGGCAACAAGGCTGTCTGGATTGCTCCGGAAGAAGCCGGCGGGCAGCTCGTTCCATTTCCAGCCGGCTACGACCATCTGCGAGCGATACCAGTACAGGAAACGCTACGATGAGGGCGTTCTTCGGACCACTCGACCCCGAAGGCCGCGTGCCCTTACATCAGCAAACACGCGTCGCAGCATTCTTGATCTCGGCCCACGGCGCGTTGGCGCGACACTTCGCGTTCGCCATGCC
The DNA here is from genome assembly GCF_056401215.1 of Tardiphaga sp. P4_G1. NCBI lineage: Bacteria > Pseudomonadati > Pseudomonadota > Alphaproteobacteria > Hyphomicrobiales > Nitrobacteraceae > Tardiphaga > Tardiphaga sp. P4_G1. The sequence goes on along the minus strand of NZ_JBFUJU010000001.1, from coordinate 315,933 downwards.
ACTCAAGCTCGAATCCGCCTGGCAGACCGAATTGAATGCGCAATTCTATCGAGAAGCGGAAATCGTTTCCCTGTTGCTGCGCGCGACATCATGGATACCCGATCTTGCACTGAGCTATTTGGCAGCGTCTTGGGAAACGACATGGCTCCCAAAGCCCATCGAAGGCATTGACGATGCCCCCCTGGCACTGGCGGGTGATTTGGCTGCCCGCGCGCATGCCATACATGCTGGAATTCGGCCCGCCGCCCTCTTGCCGGTCGAAGCCGACACGCATGATCCATTCGTCACGGCGCTGCGCCGTATTGAATTTGAAAGCGGCCGCCTGCTGCAGGCACAGATCCTTCTTCTAAAGAGCCCGAATCTGACGCCCTTCCGTGAAGCCGTGAGCGCTACTCTCGAAGAGCGCCACGCAGAGATCCGCAAGCTCTGGGCGGAAGCCCTCGAAGGCGTGGGAGTCTCTGTTCGCGAAGGAAATAATGACAAGTCTTGACGCAGATCAAAGGAGCACCGGCTTCGTACACCGACACTTCTTCACCATCGGCTCTCCTGATCGACTGTTGACCGGAGCTCCATTATGAAGGCTGTTTCTCTGGAAGATGCCATTGCGATGATCCCGACCGGCGCAAGCATCATGGTCGGCGGATTCATGGGTGTGGGAACGCCGGAGCGCCTGCTCGACGAACTAGTGCGGCAGAAGAAGTCGAACATTTCTCTCATCAGCAATGATGCGGCCACCCCCGGTAAAGGTGTCGGGAAACTATTCGAGGGCGCACAGGTAGCCCACATGATCGGGACCCACATTGGCCTCAATCCGAAGGCTCAACAGCAAATGCTGGGCAAACAGATCACCGTTGATCTGATCCCGCAGGGCACTTTCGTCGAGCGCATTCGCGCCGGTGGCTGTGGGTTGGGTGGCGTATTGACGCCGACTGGCGTCGGGACGCTGGTCGAGGAAGGCAAACAAAAGATCGATGTGGGCGGGAAGAGCTATCTGCTCGAGACCGCCCTACGCGCCGATTTTGCGCTTGTGCACGCATTTCTTGCCGACTACGCCGGCAACCTGTCCTACGCCCTCACGGCCCGCAACTTCAATCCGGTCATGGCGATGGCGGCGGACACCGTCATCGTCACCGCGGAGCATATCGTCCCGGTCGGCGTCATCGCGCCCGACCACGTTATTACCCCCGCCCCCCTGGTCGATTACCTCGTCGCGAACGGGTGATCTATGGATGCACAAACCACTATCGCCCGCCGCGTGGCGCAAGAGCTTCGACCGGGCAACCTCGTCAATCTAGGCATTGGCATTCCAACTCTGGTCGCTAACTATGTGCCGCCAGGGTTGAACATTTTCTTTCAGTCCGAGAACGGATTGATTGGCACCGGTCCCATCCCCGAGCAGGGCATGGCTCATCCGCTGCTGACCGATGCCGGCGGCAAGCCGATTAGCGCGCTGCCCGGCGCCGCCACGTTCGATAGTGCGATGTCGTTCGGTTTGATCCGCGGTGGCCATGTCGACATCACCGTACTCGGTGGTCTGCAGGTAGATGCCGGCGGGCGGCTCGCCAACTGGACGATTCCCGGCAAGATGGTGCCAGGTATGGGCGGCGCGATGGACCTCGTTAGTGGTGCCAAACGTGTAATCGTTGCCATGCAACATGCAGCCAAGGGAAAGTCTAAGATTGTTGCCAAATGCAACCTACCACTCACGTCGGTTCGGCCAATCGATCTCGTCGTTACCGATATGGCGGTCATCGCCTTTCCTGGCGGCAACGCAACTTTGCAGGAGACGGCGCCCGGCGTCACCATCGCCGAGGTACTGGCGGTGACGGAGGCCGAGCTCGTCGTTCCAGACAAAGTTCCCGAAATGAAACTGTAACCTGTGGAATCGGATCACATTCATGCGGATTTTCAACGGGTTTGAAGAACTCAAGGCCGCCGTCGGTACAGAGGTCGGCGTTAGCGACTGGATTGAGGTGACGCAGGACCGCATCAACAAGTTCGCGGAAGCGACCTGCGACGAGCAATGGATTCATGTCGACCAGGAGCGCGCGGAAACGGAGATGCCGGGTGGTAAGACTATCGCTCACGGCCTGCTGTCCCTGAGCTTGACGCCGATGTTTATCCGCTCAGTGATGGGTCTGAAGGGGCTGAAGAATACCCTTAACTATGGCGCGGACCGCGTCCGCTATCTCTCGCCTGTGCCGGCCGGTTCAAAATTGCGCGGCCGCGTCAGCATAGCGGAAGCCGAGGAAGTACCACCCAACGGCTTGCGCACCCACTATCGCGTGACAATCGAGATCGAGGGCGGCAAGCGCCCTGCCTGCGTCGCTGAGGTAATCGGCCTACACTTCAGCTGAAGCAAGAACGCCACACGTTAATCGATAATGTGGTAGCCACCATCGACGTAGAGCACACTTCCAGTGATCAGCTTGGCACCGTCGAGCGCGAGGAATGCAGTCGCCCTCCCCACATCGTCAATGCTGACAAGACTGCGCGACGGCGCTTGCGACTGCGCCTTGTCCATCAGTTCGTCGAACTCCGGAATGCCGGACGCAGCGCGCGTTGCCAGAGGCCCGGGCGAAATCGCATGCACGCGAATGCCTTTTGGACCGAGTTCGGCCGCGATATAACGCACTGCGGCCTCGAGAGCCGCTTTCGCGACACCCATGACATTGTAGTTCTTCACCACCATCTGACTGCCATAATAGGTCATGGTGAACAGCGTGCCACCGTTCTTCATGAGCGGCTCCGCCAGGTGCGCCATCCGCATAAACGACCAGCACGAAACGTCCATGGTCTTCTGAAAGCCCTCACGATCAACGTCAACCACACGGCCATGCAACGCATTCTTGGGCGAGAAAGCAATGGAGTGCAAAAGAAAGTCGAGTTGCCCCCATTCCTTGCCGATCCGCTCAAACACCTTCTCGGTTTCGCCTTCAACCATCACATCAAGCGGCATGAAGATTGGAGACTCCAGCGCCTCCGCGAGCGGCTCGACGTGCTTCCTGGCCTTTTCGTTCAGATATGTAACGGCAACGTCGGCGCCAAGCGCCCGAAAGGCCTTGGCGCAGCCCCAAGCTATAGACTGGTCGTTGGCTATACCGACGATGAGCCCCTTCTTGCCTTTCAACGCGATACTGGTCTCTGGATATACCGGAATCTTCATGACACTCTTTCATGTTTCTGATCGTGCGTTTTCAGATTCATCAACAACGATAGCGTATGCTGCGCAATCATCAGCTCTTCGTCGGTAGGAATGACATAGACGGGAATACGGCTATCGAATCGCGATATCCTGCTTGCGTGTCCAGCATTCTCTGCCGGATCAAGCACGACGCCGAGCCAGGCAAGCCTCTCGACAATGCGCGCCCGGATCGATGCCGAGTTCTCACCGATCCCAGCCGTGAACACGAAGGCGTCGAGACCCTGCAACGCGGCAGCGAGCATGCCGGCGTGCAGCCCCACTCGATAGACGAAGTAGTCGATCGCAAACGCCGCGCGCGGATCCCCGCTGCTTTCAAGTTCACGCATGTCGTTGCTGACGCCAGATAGCCCCTTCAGGCCGCAGTCCCGATAGAGAAAATCCTGCACTTTCGATACCGACATGCCTTTCTCTGCAATCAAATACAGAACGACTCCCGGATCGAGCTGACCGACACGCGTTCCCATCGCGAGCCCATCGAGCGCCGTAAAGCCCATTGTACTCTCGACACTCTTTCCATTCTTGATCGCACCCATCGAGGCACCACTGCCGAGGTGGGCGACGATCACGCGTCCGCCTGCGACGTCGGGCGCAACCTGCGGCAGGCGCTTGGCGATATATTCGTACGATAAGCCGTGGAAGCCGTAGCGCCTGATGCCCTCGGCATGGAGCTCGTACGGAATCGCATAGTGATCCGCGAGAGCGTTGTGATCGCGATGAAAGGCGGTGTCGAAACAGGCGACCTGCGGCAGAGCCGGGAAGTTGTTCAGGATCGTTTTGATCGGCGCCAGGTTATGCGGCTGGTGTAGCGGGGCCAGCGAAACATATCGCTCCAGGCGCCCCACGACGCCGTGATCAATCAACACCGGATTTGCATAATCCGGCCCGCCATGGACGACGCGATGGCCGACGGCGACGGGGTTGATATTGAGTTCTTCGCGGAGCCAGGCGCCGGCGACAGACATCGCAGCTGGCACGTCAGCCACGGCCTCGATCGGATAGACACGATCGGCCATCGGCTCAGCATTAGGCCCGTTCGCACGTAACCGCGGACGACTGCCGATTCCATCAATCTGGCCCTTGATCCGCCTGTGTAAGTTCCCCTCTCCCTCGACCGAAAAGACCTGAAACTTGACGCTCGACGAGCCAGCATTGACGACAAGGATTGTGTCCATGGCTATCACCCAGCGACCGTTGGCGCGCGTTGACGCCTGGCATGCGCATAGAGCGACGCGATAGCGCAGGACGCCATCCGCGCGCGTGCCGTGTCGGCTCGTGACGTCAACACAACAGGCACTCGGGCACCCAGCACAATTCCCGCACCATCGGCCTTGGCGAAATACGCCAGGTTCTTTGCCAACATGTTGCCAGCCTCAAGGTTAGGAACAACCAGTATCTGCGCGCGGCCTGCGACCTCGGACTTGATACCCTTGATCCGCGCCGCCTCAACATCGATGGCGTTGTCGAATGCCAGCGGTCCGTCGAGCAATCCCCCGGTGATCTGACCTCGGTCGGCCATTTTGCACAGCGCTGCCGCATCGATCGTCGAAGGAATCGTGGCGGTAACGGTTTCAACCGCAGACAGGATCGCCACGCGAGGAGACTGGCCGAACCCGGCCTGATTGTAGAGATCGATGGCGTTCTGGATGATGTCTCGCTTGGCACCAAGGTCCGGGAAGATGTTGATCGCAGCATCTGTGACGAAAATGGTCTCGGTATAGGCCGGCACATCCATCACGAAGACATGGCTGATGCGCCGGTCGGTGCGTAAGCCGCCCGCCTTTGCCGTCACCGCGCGCATCAGCTCGTCGGTGTGCAGGCTGCCCTTCATCAGCATTTCGCCTTTGGCTGCGTGGATCAATTCGACGCCTTTGGCAGCAGCGTCCTCACTATGCGCGGCATCGACGATTTCAAAGCCCGTGATGTCAAATCCGCCCTTGTCTGCGGTGTCCCTGATCTTCTGCTCGGGACCGACCAGGATTGGCCGAATGATGCCGGCCTTCGCACTGTCGACAGCTCCGCGTAGTGATGTTTCGTCGCAAGGATGCACGACGACGGTTGAAACCGGCGGCACGGCCTGCGCCAACGCGATCAATCGATCATATTTACTGGGAGATTGTGCCTGGCTTGCGTCGGTTGACATGATGTTGCTCCCCCGTTTGAAATTTCTTTACGACGCTCGTGCCTCAGGGTCGAACGCGGCAACGTTTGACGCCCCCGCCTCTGCGGCGTCGACGCCGAACAACCCGGCGATCCGCGCCCAGCGGCTCGCGCGTTCACCAGCGATGTCACCGCTGGCGGACAAAATCTCACGCATTGCCGTGAAGGCCGATCGCTTTTGAGCACCGTCCGCGGGCAACAACTTCGGAATAGCGGCCAGCGCCCCTTCAGAATCGAGCAACAACATAAAGAACTGCTCACGCACCAACATCTTGAACTCAGGCAGCGTCAGTCGTGCTCCAGCGTGATCGCTCCGAACCTGACGCAGTGCCTCGATACTTCGCTCATCGACCATTCCCCGCGCAGAACCCACATAGAGCAATGAGCGCAAGGTCGCTTCGCGTAAGCCCCCTTGGGAAATCTTCGATTTTAACTCAGCGATCCTCTTGTCGAGCATCACGCGGTGTTCATCCGACATCTCCCGACGACGCGACGGCTCGGACTTCGGATCAATGCCGACGGCCGCCTGCAACGCCGGTGAACCATAGATGTTGAGGAACATGGCTTCGCTCAGCGCCTCCTGAGAGTCACGCCAGCTATCCAGCAGATGAACGATTTGCTCTCCCATCTGCTCCTGGAATGCCAGGAAGGGATTGTTCTTCGAGACCGGTTTACGGTTATCCTCAATGCCTTCGGCTGCGGACTTTACGGCGCTCATCCACGGATTTTTGCTGCTGAAGGCTTCATATTGCAGTCGTAACGGGTGCAAATTACGCATCATCTCCGCCATCTGCGGCGTCACTGCGTTCTTAAGCCAGGGTTGAACAAATTTTTGGTAGGCTGCGAGATTCATCTCAGAGACGCGCTTGGCCGCAGCGAAACGCCGCTCGTCCTCAGGCGAATTGCCACCCATGGCCCTGATATCATCGAGCGTCCGCGCCTCGCAGCGCATCACCCATTGGCCTACGACAAGGTCGGAGTTCGTGGTCTCCTCGCCCTTCGCCTCGAAGGTCGCTTCGTAGAGACCAGGTGGCAGCACATCTATGAGATCGATATTGCTAGAAAATTCGGCGTGTTCCTTCTTGGCGACGCCACCGGAAACGAAAATGCCGAGATGGCCGATGCTTTGGTGAACGGTATAGACAATCGTCTGCCCATACGCCCTGATCTCATCCACATCAGCATAGCAATCCAGTATCCAATTCAGCGCTTGTTGCGGCGGCGTAACGTTGTCACCCTCGGAACAGAACACCAGGATCGGCGACCTGATGTTGCGCAAGTCCACCTTTTGTCCGTCTGACATCTCGACCTTGCCCGCGGCAAGATTGTTGCCGATGAAAAGCTCGTCGACGATGAACTGGATTTCTTCGGCGTTCAGATTGACGTGCCCGCCCCACCAGCGCTCGAACTCGAGATAGCGATCCGCCTCGGTATCAATATTGGAGTAGACGTTATACTGCTTGGTCCACAGTGTGTTCGAAGGGTTCTGACTCTCGAAGTTCTGCACCAGCCACGCGCCATCGAATTTTCCCGCACCGAGATCACTGGTCATTGCGGTGAGCCAACTGCCGCCCATGAGGCCACCCGAATAACGCATCGGGTATTTGCCGTGCACGCCTTCCCAATAAGCCAACGGAGCCCCTGCAATGATCAGAGGCCCGAATAGCTCGGGTCGCAGTGACGCCAGGATCATGACGGCCCAACCGGCCTGGCAATTGCCGATGACGCAGGGCTTGCCGTCGGCCTTGGGATGCAGGCTGATGACCTTCTCGATGAACTGCGCCTCGGCGCGCGCAATGCGCTCGATGGTCTGTCCCGGCATAGGTTCGGGGAGAAAGCCGATGAAATAGCAGGAGTGCCCCGCTCTCATCGCTACGCCGATCTCACTGTCAGCCTTGAATCCGCCGATTCCCGGACCGTGACCAGCACGAGGATCGATCACGATGAAGGGGCGCCGCTCGATATCGATTTCGACGTCGTCTGGCGGAACGATGCGGACCAGTGCATAGTTGACGGGTTCGATCAGTTCGCGACCATCGATGATCAATTCGGCTGCATATTGCAATACATGCGGCGCTGTCTGCGCGACGTGCTCACGATACTGATCGCCGCGTTGGCGCATGACGTCCAGGAACAGCATGCTCCGCTGCCCCGCATCGACCATGTACTCCACTGCCGAGGCAACAAGCCCGGACATGGGGCCGCCTGGCAGGTTTGGCGTTTCCATCGACATGTTCTGGCCTCATCGTCGCGCAAGCTCATTCAAGGGGCTTCCCGGCCCGCAACGTTGATCTAGGTCAAGGGTCTAAGTCAGTTCGGCGCGGGTTGGGAACGATCCTCACGCATCCATGCGGCGATCAACTCCCAGGCAACCGAGAGAACAATTGGCCCGATAAAGAGGCCGACAATTCCGTGCGCGAGCGTTCCGCCGATGACTCCGATGAAGATGACGATCGTCGGTGTCGTGAGCCCGCGCCCCATCACGAGCGGTTTCAATATGTTGTCGAGAATGCCGACGGCGGTGAGGAATAATGTCAAAAGCAGCGCTGTGGTGAAATCCTTGTCCATCCAGATCCAGATGATCACGGGAAAGAGGACGATTGCTGCGCCGATCTGAACAATGGTCAGCAACATGACCGCGAAGGCCAGAAGGCCGGCGTTGGGGATGCCGGCCATCTTGAAGCCTATGCCCGCCAGCAGGGCCTGCACGACCGCGACGCCGATCACGCCTTGCGAGACGGCGCGGATTGTCGCCCCCGCCAAATCCAGCAAATGTTCGCTTTGCTCATGGACGATAAGTGACAGAAGGCGCCTCCCGCCCGAGACCAGTTGAAGACCGTAGGGAAAGAGAAAGCCGGCTATAAGAACAGACAGGAGAAATTTGAGCGTCCCGACACCGGCGCTGCCCGCAAGTGTGAGCATCGTCCCCGCCAAGGGCTTCAAATACGGTGCAACCTCACGCAAGACCGCCCGGACATTACTGGATGCCCGCCCCCAGAATTCGTAGAGCTTAGGCCCGACAATCCGCCATTCCTTGACCTGTTCGGGCGGTGACGGAATGGCTAAATTCCCGGCGGTCAGTTCACCGGCGAGTTGTCTCACCCCCTCCACTGCGCTCAAGCCTAGCCAGGTCGCCGGCCCGACGACCACTGCAAGATTGACGATGGTGAGGATGACTGCGGCGGTCTTTGGACGACCGCCCAGCAATTTGGCCAGCCAGTTGAAAGCAGGGTAGAAGGCGACTGCAAGGACACCGCTCCAGGCCAGAATTGGCACGAAGGGACGGATCACTATAAATGTCCAGGTCACCAGCAAAGCCAGCAGTCCCAGCCGGACTACAAGCTGGATGATGACGTCTCCGGATAGAAATTGACGGATGGTTCTCACGGACGCGCCTTGATTTGTGCAGGTCATACGAGCGTTGCCGTTGCACTCGCCCGCGGTCTTGATCCAGATCAAGCACCCGTCCGTCGGCCGCAGTTTGCTTGGCACTGGTCCGAACTAGTGTACCCGACCAGCCAGCGGAGTTCCCATGTCCGATGCCGCCACCTACGCCGCGCAAGAGCAGTTACGCGATGGCCGCCTGGTGAATATCCTGGCGCTTCGCCCCGAAGACGAGCCCGATATGCTCGCCGCGCTAGCGCAGGCCAGCGTGCAGTCGCTGCAGCGGCGCTTTTTCGTCATGAAGCGCCATTTCTCAGACAAGGAGCGCGCTTTCTTCATGGACGTCGACTTTGAGAACCATGTCGCACTGATCGCGCGGCTCGAGGAAACCGGCCACAATATCCTGATGGGCGGTTGCCGATATATCGTCTCGGAGCCAGATCGGGCCGAAATGGCGTTTATGGTCGTCGATGGCTGGCAAGGGCGCGGAGTGGGTTCGATCCTCATGCGCCACCTCATCAATCTCGGGCGCGATGCCGGGCTAAAAGAATTGACCGCAGAAGTTCTGCCCGAGAACACTGCGATGCGAAAGATTTTCACCAGGTTCGGCTTCAAGGCAGCCCCGAGGAAAGATCCGCAGATCGTCAGCCTGATGCTCACACTCACTTAAGATCCAAGGTCGGCAAATCCTAACGCATCTAGATACTGATGATGTGCATAGCCCTCGCGCCATCAGAAGAAATCCGGCCCTCCCGACGGCTTCTGACGCAACGCCGGCATTTTGTAGGGGATGTGGTGAAGAGCGGTCGAAGTGCGTTCGCGTTCTTCCAGCTTCGGGGTCTTGTTGAGCTAGATCAATACCGGTCCGGCGATGGGATCGGAGTTTCCGCCGTCGCATTCGATATGGAGATGGCGCCGCCATGAAACCCCTGCTCAAGCAAATTCAGCACACACCGCTGCTTTGGATGTTGATCTTCGTGCCTGCCGTACTTGTCACGGAAGCAATAGCGCCGCATTCCCATACGCTGCTGTTCATGCTTTCGGTTCTCGCCATCGTGCCTCTGGCCGCCCTGCTCAGCCACGCGACCGAAGCGGTTGCCGCCAAGACCGGTGATGCCGTCGGCGGATTGCTCAATGCGACGCTGGGCAACTTAACGGAGCTGATCATTGCGATCACCGCGCTACGTGCCGGCCAGTACATGCTGGTGAAGGCGTCAATTGCTGGTGCGATTGTCACCAATGCCCTCTTCATGCTCGGTGCCTGTCTGCTCCTCGGCGGCCTGCGCTACCATGTCCAGGAATATAATCGCTCCGGCGCGCGGCTCTACTCCGGTCTTCTACTCATGGCGACCGTCGCCCTGCTTGCCCCATCCGCAGTCGCCGACCTGGATCTTGTGCAGGGTGAGACCGTCATGCAGAAGCTCAGCATCGGCCTCGCCATCCTGCTCATCATTGCTTACGCACTCGGCCTGCTATTCTCGCTGAAGACCCACAAGGAATTGTTCGCAGGCGCCGCGCATAGCGAAGGCGAGGAACATTGGCCAATTGCCCTTGCGGTGGGCACACTGCTTGTTGTCACTGTGCTGGTTGCACTTGTGAGTGAGATTTTTGTCGAGTCGGTGCAGAAGGCCGCAGCAACGTTTGGAATGAGCCCGGCCTTCGTTGGCTTTATCATTGTCTCAATGGTCGGCGCCGCCGCCGAGTTTGCCGTTGCCTTTTCTGCGGCACGCAAGGACCGCCTCGACATGAGTGTCAGCATCGCGCTTGGCAGCGCCTCCCAGATTGCTCTCTTCGTCGCCCCCGCCCTGGTGCTACTCAGCTATGTCGTCGGACCAATGCCGATGAGCCTGCAATTCTGGCCCGGCGCCGTCACCATGGTCATGATTGCGACCGTGACAGCGAGCTTCATTACGAGCAGCGGCCGCTCGGCCTGGTTCGTCGGCGCCCTGCTCATCTTCATTTATGCAGTTTTTGCACTGACGCTGTATGTAGTCCCGCCGACGGGCCAAGGGGCGGGGTGAAGTACGCGCTCGCTGGGGACAGCGGGCCGCTAGCGCTCAGCTCTATTTGACATCAACGCTTCGGGATTCTGGCTTGCAGAGCATTGATTGAAATCAACTCTCAGGGGACTCTCGCTAGCAACATCCGTTGAAATCCGCAGGCACTCAGGGTTTTGACGATGCTGAAGTTGAAGGATACCGCTGGGGACGCGGCGATCATGGTGCAACAACAACGAGGCAAGATAGGGAGCCGAGATGATCACAATTCCTCAACTGACGGCGCAAGCCCTTGGCTCTTTTCTCGCGCGGGAAACCGAAGACCGCTTCCGCTCCTCGCATTCCGATCTGACAAAATTGCTGCCCTTTGCAGCTAGGCTGGCATTGGAGTGCATCGGGAATAGTGACGCACTCTATCACAATATCGAACATACCATGCTGGTTACGCTGGTCGGGAACGACATCCTGGCTGGGCGTGCCCTGCAACGTACCACCACCGCAACCGACTATGCGAACTTTATTATGGCCTGCCTAACCCATGACATTGGATATGTGCGGGGCATTATCCAAGGCGATGAAGACGGCGCTTATGTTGCGGACCTTACTGGGCGCAAAATTGCATTGCCGGTTGGATCCTCCGATGCCGCGCTCGCGCCCTACCATGTCGACCGCTCAAAGCTCTTTGTGATTGAGCGGCTCCATGCTGTGGAGGAAGTCGACGCCGCCCGGATTGCCCGGGCCATCGAATACACGCGCTTTCCCTACATCGATGCAACAAACGGAGGAGGTGATGACCTCGATGAGGAAGAAGGATTGCTGTTGCGTGCTGCGGATCTGATCGGTCAGCTCGGCGATCCCAATTACATCAGGAAATCAAATTCCCTATTCCATGAGTTCGAGGAGATCGGACTAAACAAAGTGCTTGGTTATGCAACGCCAGCCGACATCGTCTATAAGTTTCCTCAGTTCTACTGGACTAACGTTGCACCACAGATCCAGCTTGCGATCCGGTACCTCAATGTCACCTCTAGCGGCCGACAGTGGATCGCCAGCCTGCACAGCAATGTTTTTCGGGCTGAGCGTGAGGTGAACCTATCGGGGCCGCAGAGATGAACACTGACTTACTCCCCTACGCCGGGGTGATGAATTCGGGGCTTAAATGGCGCCGGACCATCCTGCGAGTACAGCGAAAAACTAATGTTCGTCTTCTGGAAGATGAGCAGACATAAGAACCGCATCTCCCCACGAGTAGCCTTTCGGACTCCGACGGAAGCGCCCCTCGAAATAGTCAGAACAATTAGGATACAGTAGTTCACAAGCGCCGGCAGCTTGCGCCACCGCGCTCGTTATTTCCCCGGAGATCTCATCAACCGTGATCTCCTGAAAGGCCTGCAGTTCGATTAGGGAGTTGAGGAGACCGGCGTAAAGACGGCGCCGGTTCCACCCTAAGACGTCGACCATGGCTTTCGTTGTTTCGATCCAACTATTCTCCGTCACATAACTGAGGCCATTCTTAACAGCCTGCAAGCGCTTTTGGTTATCCTCCGGTGCTTGCTCGTCGTAGATGGCCTCGAGCACTTTCCAGATTGCACCGAGGGCTTCCGCAATATTATCGACGTCAAAACTGAGCAGCTCTTCCACTTCAATTCGGTCAGCCTGCGCGCGTTCTCGCGCTCGGTCATCTGCGTCTGGACTGCCGTCCAGGCAAGCCACCCTGCGAACAAGGTGCCCGCGGCCCAATCAATCCGCCGGCTAAATTCTCGTGGTTCGCAACGACACATCTCATCCACTTTGGAAATTTTAACTCACAATAGCCATTCGACGTGGGATCATTGCGAACTCTGCGCCCGCAAGAATAGCAAATACAAACGCTAACAGCGATAGTCCGGCGGCGATTGCTTTGAGCTTAACTGGAGAGAATATCACTGCCGTTCTCAGCGCGCGGAACGTCGATATAGTATTGATCGAACTATCGGGCATTGAAATACCATGTGAGTGCAGTGTCTAAATAGAATTTGGCGATGCAGAGTGTTGGCGCGCAATTCAGGACAGTTCAGTGCTTCAGTCCACTCTGCAGCATCAACTCCTGAACCACCGTCCTGATATCACCCAGCAAGGGCTGGATGTCGCCACGCCTGGCCACGAAATAGCGGTTATGCGCCGACTTGTCGCCGACGTCCTTAAGCCTTGGCAACGCGGCCTTTAAGTTGCGGCTGGGGTTCCAAGCGGTCTCTGTCAAGGTCACGTTGATCATGTCTCGAAGGAACATGTAGTCCCCGCTGCCGGACAGCTTAATTTTTTGTGCGGCACCGTGCCTCTCGAATGTCTCGATCAAAAGAGTCTCGACAAAGCGCCTGATCATCACTGCGCAGGCATCGTACCAACCGTTCTCATAAGCCCCGTTAATCTGGTTGGCGATCGAAACGATGTAGCTGCGCGAGCCGCGCGTTAAGCTGCTCATAATAACATGATGTGAGTTCGGCACGAGGCCTTCCTCGGGAGGTCCTAGTTCAACATCAACATCCTCCTGGATGGCCTTTGCGACCGCGAAAAGATTCTTGAGTGACATCAGGAGTCACCACTAGAGCGCTTGCCATAAAGGTGCTTTGCCATGCTCTCAAAGATTTTTTCAATCTGATCGGCGGACGACTCCGGCGAGATGTGAATCTGGATGTCGATATGCACCTCCGGGCCGGCGCCAGGTGCCAGTTGCGGTGGCAGCGTGGGAGCCATGGCAGCTCCAGTTGCCGGCGCGTGCAAAGTGCTGGCTGGCAAGGAAGTTTCTCCGACCACGTCGTCGAAGTCGGCTTCGTCAACCAATGTTTTAAACGTCGTTACAGTTTTGCTGATGACCTGCTCCCCGCCCGTCGAGCTGGTCGCGAAAACACTGGTCAAATCGGCAACAGAGATCGACTGCGCGTTTGGATACAGACTGAAAAGCTCCGCATATCCTTGGCGAATCGCTCTGCCAAGCACCTTCCGCGGAGCCTGTCCGCGATACTCACTCCAGAGAGGCGTCGGCACACCGCTTCCGTCGACAAAGCCGATAAACTTGAACACGCCGATCATCGACGCGTCGTTGCTCGACGAGAAGCCCAATGTTTTGAGGTGAGCAGCGGTGAGTTTCTGCGGGGTGCCAGTCGACCGCACCTTCTGCAGCAAAGTTTTCAGCTTCGCGGTTACGGGGGTGTAGGGATAAGAGGCGGCCACATTGTGCTCCTATGAAAGACCTTAGGAGCGACAACCAGTAGGTGAGTCGCAAGGCGCATCGCTTCTTATGCGCGCTATGCACACATCGGTACGCTCAAAAACCGATTGCGCTGGACTTCCAACGAATCGAGTTTTGCAATGCGCCGCTCGAACTATCGCTGCACGCGTAAAGTAGTCCGCGAGGGAAAAATCCGTCAAACACCGCTTTAGATGCTGAATGCCCCGTAGGTGGGACTGGTCAGAGCGCGGTTAGCTCGATCACTATTCGTTGCTTCGGCGGGGCCCAACGCGATCATCTGCAGATACTTTAGCTTAAGCACCAGTCCGTGCCCAACTCCATATTGCGGCTTACCGCTCGAATGCCCCATCAGTTCGTCCGTCAGTTCGTCCGGGCATTCTAGCGCACGCAGCCGATCCTTGAAGCTGTGACGGAACGAATAGACCGAATGGCGCGGCGACGGCTTCATGCCATGCTTCTTCATGTGCTTATTCACCGCCGCCGAAAAACTGTCCTCGTTGTCAAAGTAGCGCCCGAAGCCCTTCGGAAAGCGCCGCATCGCTTCGAGAGCAATGCCGACCAGCGGAATGTCCCGCTCCGACGATTCCGTTTTCAGTACGCGGCCGTCGGGCACTACCCGGATATAGGGGATATTAGCATCGAGCACGATATTCGCCGGCAGCAGGTTCAACACCTCGCAGGGTCGCGCGCCGGTATTGATCAGGATGTGCACTGCGGCCGTCGCCTGGTCGTTCAGCGCGTCGAAGCCGCCCGGCCGCAGGATCGTGTTGACGATGAACGCCGTCTCGAACGGCTTGCGTTGCCCGCGCTCACCCCCGCTGAGACGCAGGCCAGCGAACAGGCTCTCCTTGTCCAGGCGATGCCGCTGGCTGACGGTTCGAACCATGCGCTGAATATGAGTGATGTTCTTGTTTGCGGTGCCGATGGCAACTTGACGCTTCACGGCGCGGGCCTGCCAGTAATCGCGATACTTGAGAGCATCGTCGCGGGTCATTTCTTGCAGGGCCTTATCGGTCACCACCTCGATCAGGATCTCGATGGCGCGCTCTTTGCCGGCCTTCCATTTCTTGAGCTGCTTCGGTGAATAGTTCATCCGCTCGGTTGCCGTGGCCGCCTCGAATTCGGCGAACAGGGTCGAAAGCTTGATAAGCGGCTCAGTGACACCACCGAGCACGGCCGCGCGCGTCGCGGGATCATGCAGCCGGTCGCCCTCGGCCAGGGTTTCGATGCGTCGCTTCAGCTCGGCCGGCGCTTCCAATGCCACGGCCGCAGCGGGGCGATATGAAAGGTCGAGGATCCGCGCCCGCCGAATCGCTTCGGCGTGGTCCGTAGCCGCTCTGCCAGCTTCACCGGCGGCGCACTTCTGCCAGTAGGCTTCGAGGTCCAGATTCATCCGATCGGCGATCAGGGAGGCCCGCCGTCCATGCCTGTCTCGAGCAATGCGCACCTTTGTGGAAAGCTTCACGATGCCGCGTTTGTCACAACTTGAAAACTCTTCCGGCACCCGGCGCACGAAGTGCCAAGTCCCATTGCGCTTAGTTAGATGCTCGCCCATCCCTGCCCCATGTTGGACGTTTTGTTGGACGTTTTTGTCGACGAAGACCCAAAAAATGTCAAACAATTCGCGCTTTTATTCGTTAATTCAAGATGTTATGCACAACCTCGCTGGCACTGCTAGGGAGCGCCATTCGCGCACTGCCCTGGGTCAGGCCACGTTATTGCCACCCGAGCCTTATTTTCGTTGAACTTGGCCGCGAACCTCCCGAAATTCACGCGTTCTGGATGGTTTTGTCGCGGATTGGAACGATCACACGCCATAGGACTTCGAGCTTCATGGTCGAAATCATGCCGAGCGCTTCCCAGCACAGTTACGCGTCCGAACCCAGTCACACCTGGCGCATTAGCCAGCAGCCGATCATGGTTGCGGCTGCGGCCCTGTTTCTGGTCGTGATCGGCATCGGCGGCATATTCACGTGGCGCAGCTACAGCGGCGCAACGCCGGAGCCGGAGCGGCTCACCGCATCGCGCCTGCAACAGGCCCGTGTGGCGCAAGCGTCCGAACAGCTGATCGAAAAGACCAAGGGCATCGAGGCCACCCAGCAACAGTCCATCGACCAACTCCAGGTCGTGCAGGATCAGTTGCAGACTATGCAGCGTCTGATGACGGCGCAGCAGAACGAAGCGCGCAAGCTCAACGAACAGGTCGGTGCTCTCACCTCCACGCTCGACACTCTCCGGCAGTCTTTTGCCAGCACCTCGGCAACTGACGACAAGCCTGCCGCGCGTGAGCAGCCGCGCCGCTCACGCTCCCGCGCCGCGGCAAGCAAGGGCCGTCAGAAGATGAAGATCGTTGTGCAGCGCAAGCGCCCCGGGGCGCGCGGCTAAGCCATCCCGCGCGATTGCTCCCGAGCACACGTGAACTGCTTGTGCTCTCCACAGCACCGCGCCTAGTCTGTCTGGCCGAACGCAATCTGCACTGCTCAAGGTGCGAGATCATGCGATACCGGCAGGGAGCGAGACATGAAGCATGACGGCGGCGATCACCTTCACGCGCACGACAGCGCGATGACCGAGAAATACGGCAGCACTACACTGGCAACACTCCGCAAGATCTACGGCAAATTTTTCGCAGCCGGGCATCCCGACACGCTCACGCTCAGCGAAGTGCTGCCGAAGCTCAACGACACGTCGCTCAGTCAGCTCCGCCGCGATCACGACACCGGACATCTCAAGAAGAAGATCTCGAAGGCGGCGTGATGCGACGCGTTGGCGCTGTGGCTAGAACGCCTTGCGCAGCAACAACACGGTAAGGACGATCACGACGACCGGCGCTCCCAATGTCACCGGGAGCAACCATGGACTGTCGGCGTCGATGAGTGTGCCGGGGATGACGCCGATCAAGGCGTGATCGACGATCCAGACCATTGCCGATACGATACTGGCGGTTTCGAACTTCAGACGCGGCATGCCGGTAATGCCCGCGACGCTGGTGACCAGCGCGCGCGCCGGCCCGATATGATAACCGACCATGATCGCCGCGATGCCGTAGCGCTCGAATAGCCCACGCACCCGCGCCACCAGTTGCTGACGCGATTGGAGCATCCGCATCTCCAGCAGCCTCGGCCCGCACCGTTTGCCGAGCTCATAGGACACGCTCATGCCGAGCACCGCACCGCCGATGGCCCAGAGGACGAAAGTCCAGGATACCACGCCGGCGCCGATCAGCACGCCGGTCGCCGTCACGATGGCCGCAGCCGGAACGACAAAACTGGAGCCGACCAGACATCCGAAGAAGGCGATGACGAAGCCAAGCGGTCCAGCCCAATCGGCTTGCGCCGCGATCAGCGCCGAGATTTTCTGAATGATGTCCATCAGGGAGGAGATTCCGAACCGGCGCGCTGTGTTTCGTCCATCACCAGCAATGAAACAAAACCGCGGTCGAAGAAACCGTTTCCTCGCCGCCGCGCAAACTGCCTGAAGCGAACGCCCTCTATCCCATTGCTCCAACGACGCGCCGATCGGCGCACGGATGGACACAAGATCGAGGGACACACGATGACATTCACCACCGCCAAGCTCGCCGCCGCCACCGTTCTTGCATTCGGCATGCTGACCACCGTCTGCCACGCCTACAGCGCCGAACAGGAACAGCTTTGCACGGGCGATGCGATGCGACTGTGCAGTTCGGAAATCCCGGATGTCGATCGCGTCACGGCTTGCATGATCCGCAACAAGTCTCAGCTAAGCGATGGCTGCAAGTCGGTCTTTGCGCCTGCCTCGGCCTATCAGCCGGCATCGCTACGGACCACGAAGCCGGTCAATCTGGTGCCGGCCCGGATTCGCTGACGCCTAGCGCCGGCGCGCCACGGCGACGCCGAGCAGAAAAGCAACCAGCAGCGACCCCAGCGGCGCTTCACGCGCAACATTGGCCAGGATGCTCAAGGGCATGCCTGGCTTCTTGCCGGACTCGATGGCACCGCCGATGCGGTGCGCGGTCTCGGTCACCGCCTCTTTCACATCCGTGATCGTTTCTGTGATTGTCGACCTGGCCTCAGGCACGGGCTCGACGCCTTCGTAGATGTAGGGGGGTGTCTTTGCGTCGTCGGCCATGGTCATTTCCCGTGCAGTATGAGCTGTGTCAGCCCAATCGACCGAACACTGATTGGTTCCGGCCGTGGCCCGGGCCCGCTCGCTTCTCTTTTGTCGCAGGCGGCTCCCGCAAGAGTCACTCTTTCCGGTCTGCCCGGCCGTCTATAATTAAGTTCCATGAACCTGCTCGAATCGCTCCCCACCGTGATCGGTATCGCCGCCGTGGCACCAGCTCTGCTGTTGCTGTGGCTGGTGATTGCTGCCGATGAACGGCCGGGGCCGCCCGGGTTGGTCTGGGCGTCATTCCTGCTGGGGGCCGCCAGCATCTCCCTGCTCGGCTATGCCCGCGCGCTGTTCGCGGCAATTCCGGGTCTTACGGACAACCCGACCCTGGCCATGGTGCTCCACGCTGTGTTTGGTGTCGCCGCGCCGGAGGAGATCGTGAAGATCTTCGTCATCATCGCGGTGTCCACCCAGCGCGCCCGGACGGCCGATCCAATGGACACGGTGGTTTATGGCGCCGCCGCCGGCCTCGGCTTCGCCGCCTACGAGAATCTCGTCTATCTCCTGCAATATCCCGAGATGTGGCGGACGCTCGCGGTGCTGCGCAGCGTACTGACCGTGCCGTTTCACGGCGCGCTCGGCGTCATCGCCGGCGCCTATATCGCCATCACCCGCTCCGGCCGCGCGCTCGGCGCCCATCGCCGCGACGGCTGGGCCTTCATTCGCACGCCCATGCTCATTGTTCTCGCGCCAGTGACGCTGCATGCCTGTTTCGATCTTCCTTTGCTGACGCTGCAGCGACATCCGGAAATCGTCGGCGTGATGCGCCGCGTGCTGGAGGCCGCCGGCGTGGTGATCGGCTTCGGCACGATTGCGCTGGCGGCGCGGCTGGTCCGGCGGATCGGCGCGCATCATGCGCCACATACCGAGGTGTCACGCGAGCGGCTCAGCCAGTTGCGCGGCATGTGGGCGCTGCTGGTCGCCGGCGGCGGCGCGGGCTTTGCCGGCACAGCCTTTTTGCTGACCTCGATTCATCACTGGTTTACGAACCCGGCGCGCAACGTCACCATGGTGCTGATCCCACTCGGTCTGGCATCCATCGCCATCGGCGCCGTGCTGCTGGTGCTGACGACGACAGCCTATATTCTCGGGCGTAACCGCATGCGCACGGCCGCGCCAGCCATGACCGCGCAGTCGTAACGTTCAAGACCTCACGCGACATTCGAGCTATTCCCGATCAACAAACTTGCACGCTTCCGCGTGTGAGCGGATAAATGCAAGCTACGGCCAGCATGCTGCCGGCCCGATCAGGACATTGCCGCCATGACCATGCCGCCCAACCTCGCCGAGCTGCAATCGAAGATGAGCGACGCCGTGCGCGCGCATTGGAAGGCATTTCTAATCGAGGGCATCGTGCTGGTGATCCTCGGCTTCGCCGCGATGATCGTGCCGCAGGTGGCCAGCATCGCCGTCACCGTCATGCTGGGCTGGATGTTCTTCATCTCGGGCGTCGCCGCGCTGCTGATGACCTTCTGGGCGCGTCAGACGCCGGGCTTCATCTGGTCGCTGATTTCAGCAATCCTCGGCATCGGCGCCGGCATCATTCTGCTTACGCGCCCGGCCGAAAGCACGCTGACACTGACATTCGTGGTTGGCGTCTATTTCCTCGCCGAGGGCGTAGCGACCATCATGTACGCGCTCCAGCATCGCAAGGAATTGTCGGAGCGCTGGAGCTGGATGGCCTTCTCCGGCCTGATGGATATCGTGATCGCCTTCATCATCATCTCGGGCCTGCCCGGCACGGCAGCCTGGGCCATCGGCTTGATGGTCGGCATCAATCTGGTGATCGGCGGCGCTTCGCTGATCGGCTTGGCGATGGCCGCCCGCAAGAAGGCCTGACCCCGCCAACTGTCTGCAGGGACTCAGCAGCCCTTGCAGATATTCTTGATCATACGATCAAGTTCGCGATCCTGCGCGTCGATGCGGGACGGATCGTTCTTGCCGGTCTCCGGTGGGAGATCGCCCGGGCGCGGCTGGCGATGGCCGACGGGAGCCTCTGGCAGAGCACCGCCGCTGTTGGTCTGTGTGGTCGGCTGCGAGCGCAGGCCCTTGGGTGGCAGGTTGCGGGACGAATCCTGCGCCAGAGCCAGCGAATGGCCGAGAACGAACAGGCCTGCCGTCATCACGAACAATGTTTTCATTTTTTGTCTCCGACACCAGGTGGCGCGTGTAAGCCGATCGCTACGGCTTCGGTGGATAGATATGAACGTCGCCGCAGTAATCCACAACACGATAGACCGATTCCGCAGAAGCTTCACCGTCAGGCTTGAGGCTGATTGAAGAATTCTCAGACAAATATTCGGGACCGATCGGCGCCTTGCCATAACCGCCGGGAATATCGAGCACATAATCCGGCTGGCACAATCCGGAAACATTGCCTCGAATGGCGCGCATTAAGGCCTGTCCCTCCGCGATGCTGGTGCGCAAATGTGCGGTGCCAGGCGCGAGGTCGCCGTGATGCAGATAATAGGGCTTGATGCGGCACTCGACGAAACCGCGCATCAGTGCCGTCAGCGTCGCGGCATCGTCATTGACGCCGCGCAGCAGCACGGACTGGCTGACCATGGGAATGCCGGCATCTACCATCAGCGCGCACGACGCACGTGCAGCATCCGTCAGCTCACGCGGATGATTGGCATGCAGGGCCACCCAAGTACTTGCACCCGTGACTTTCAATGCATCCACCATTTCCGCACTCACGCGGCCGGGATCGGCCACGGGGACCCGCGTATGCAATCGAATGATCTTCACATGCGGGATATCAGCGAGATCCGCCATGATTTCGCTCAATCGCCGCGGCGACAGCATCAGGGGATCGCCGCCGGTGAGGATTACCTCCCAGATCTCGTCATGGCTGCGGATATAATCCAGCGCCGCTGAATAGGCGTCGGGTGACAGCGCGGTCTCCTTGCCCGGCCCCACCATCTCGCGGCGGAAACAGAACCGGCAATACACCGCGCAGACATGTACCAGCTTGAACAGCACACGGTCGGGATAGCGATGCACGATGCCGTCGATGGGCGCGTGGGCGTGATCACCGATCGGATCAGCGTTCTCTTCGGGCTGCGCGTTCAGTTCATCCACACTCGGAATGTACTGGCGCGCGATCGGATCGTCGGGATCGCTGCTGTCGATCAGTGCGGCTACGGCCGGCGTCACCGCGACTGCATAACGCGCGGCGACTTTCTCCAGATCGGCCAGCGTCGAGGCTGGCGCGAGACCGTTTTCGATGAGGTCGCTGGCTTGCCGCAGGGTCGTCGCAACTTTCACGTGACTGTTCATGACGCACCTGCCGGCGGCGTCCACACCACCTGATCGATCCGCGTCGCGCCCGAGGCCAGCATCACCAGCCGGTCGAAGCCGAGTGCTACGCCGGATGCTGCCGGCATTGCCGCCACGGCTTCAAGAAACTCCTCATCGAGCGGATAGCGCTCGCCATAGCGACGCTCTTTTTCGTCCATCGCTTCCGTGAAGCGTCGGCGCTGCTCATCGGCATCGGTCAGCTCGCCGAAGCCATTGGCCAGTTCAACACCGCAGGCATAGACCTCGAAGCGTTCGGCCACGCGTCGGTCACCTTCTTTGGTGCGCGCCAATGCCGCTTCCGGCGACGGGTATTCAAACAGCGCGGTCATCCGTCCCTGCCCGAGATGCGGCTCGACATGTTCGACGAGAATCTTGCTGAAAATATCCGACCAGGTATCGTCATCGCTGATCCGTACCTTGCCAGTTGCAGCAGCCGCCAGCTTAGCGCGATCGCCCTCGGAGCCATCGATGCTTGCAAGCAGATCGATATCCGCAAAGCGTGTGAACGCTGCTGCCACGGTCAACATCTCCGGCTCGGCAAACGGATCGGCAACCTGACCGCGAAACGTGAACTGCTTGATGCCTGTTGCCTGCGCCGCGCATGCAATGATCGCCACGCAATCGACGATCACAGCCTCATAGCTCTCCTCGGCACGGTACCATTCGAGCATCGTGAATTCAGGCAGGTGCTTGTCGCCGCGCTCGCGGTCGCGAAACACCCGGGCGAATTCGAAGATTTTCGTCTCCCCCGCCGCCAGCAGCTTCTTGCAGGCGAATTCCGGCGATGTTCGTAAATACCGCGAGAACCGCTCGCCGTCGCGGTCGATCAATGTCGTCTTTGGCGTATGCAGATGGGTTTCATTGCCCGGCGAGACCTGCAGGACGCCAGTCTCGACCTCCATGAAGCCCTGAGCCTCGAACCACGTCCGGATACCCTTCGTGATCGCTCCCCGCGCCAGCAGGAAGCCCCGGCGGTCCTGATGTCGCGCCGGGCTCCACCAGGGCGACGGACGGTCGGTTCCAGTCATCGGCAAACGGCCCTTTTGGGTTGCAAAACGCTGGCATCGCCGCGTGAAATCAGTATGTTGCCCCCCGAAACCGCTTCGCTGGCCACAGGACACACACGTCCGGATCGGTCCCGGGCCTGAAATCTAGGAAACATATCTGTGAAAGTCATCGCCAGTTCTATTCGCAAGGGCAACGTCATCGAGCAGGAAGGCAAGCTCTACGTGGTTCTGTCCGCGGAGAACATCCACCCCGGCAAGGGAACCCCGGTCAGCCAGATCGAAATGCGCCGAATCAGCGACGGTGTGAAGATCTCGGAGCGCTACAAGACCACTGACCAGGTGGAAAAGGCGACGATTGAAGACCAGAACTTCAATTACCTCTACAAGGATGCCGACGGCTTCCATTTCATGAACAACGACAATTACGACCAGGTTCAGGTGCAGAAGGACGTCATCGGCGATGCCGAGCCCTATCTGCAGGAGAACATGACCGTAAAGCTGTCGCTGCATGGTCTGGTTCCGGTGGCGATCCAGATGCCGCAGCGCGCGACCCTCGAAGTCGTCGATACCGAGCCGGTGACCAAAGGCCAGACCGCGTCGTCGTCCTACAAGCCTGCCATGCTGTCCAACGGCGTCCGCACCAACGTGCCCCCGCATGTTGGTACCGGCACACGCATCGTGGTGCTGATCGAGGACGGCTCGTACATCGAACGCGCCAAGGACTAAAGGATCCCGGCTGTCGCAAGACTGCCGCAAGTTTTTCGCAAGACCGCCGGACGCCCGAAAATGGCTTCCGGCGGTCTTTTTTATACATGATATCAATCCATTGATTGCGTTGACGCGCCGCGACGCATTGCCCCTGCCATGGCGCAAATCATGCGGCTACAGTGGCGCATGACCGCACGCGATTCCCTGATCGACCGACGCAGCCTGCTCCGCTCCGGCCTGGGTGCCGGCGCGCTGCTGGCCCTACCCGGGACCGCCTTTGCGGCGCCCGCGGGCTTCGACGCGTGGCGCGACGGCTTTCGTGCAAAGGCAATTGCCAAAGGCGTCTCCGACGCGACCTATTCGCGCGTGATGGGTCGTATCGAGCCGGACATGTCCGTGTTCACCAAGATGCAGAAGCAGCCGGAATTTCACGAGCAGCTCTGGCAATACATCAATCGCCGCGCCTCCGACTGGCGCATCGCCGCCGGCAAGGACGCGCTGCGCAAGTATGACGGCGTGTTCGACCGCATCGAGCGCGACTTCGGCGTCGAGCGCGGCACATTGCTGGCGCTGTGGGGCGTCGAGTCCGCCTATGGCGATCCCATCGTGCAGCAGAACCATATGCGTCCGGTGTTTCCATCACTCGCAGCGCTCGCATGGAACGAACCGCGCCGCCGCGCCTATTGGGAAACCGAACTGATCAACGCATTGAAGATCGTCGACAAGGGCTGGGGCACGCCGGACGAAATGCGCGGCTCATGGGCTGGCGCGATGGGTCATACGCAGTGGATGCCCGAGGTCTGGCTCAATGTCGGCATCGACTATGACCGCGACGGCCGCGTCTCGCCGTTCGGCAAGCCCGATGATGCACTCGGCTCCAGCGCACGCTTCCTCGTCAATCGCGGCAAATATCCGCGCGGCGAGCACTGGGGCTATGAGGTCCGTGCGAACGGCGCGTCATCATCGGATAGCAATCGCAGTTTTGCCGCATGGTCCGCTGCAGGGGTCACGCGTGCCGACGGCCAGCCTTTCCCGCAGCCGAATGCCAATGCCAAACTCTGGGTACCCGTGCAAGGCGGGCCGGCCTTCCTGCTCGGTCAGGGCTTCTACGCCGTGCGCAGCTACAATCCGTCGATGAACTACGCGCTGGCAATCTGCCATCTCGGCGATCGCATTCTCGGCGCACCGCCTTTCATCCAACCATTCCCCGGTTCGGAACGCGCGCTGACCCTTGCCGAAGTGCAGGAAGTGCAGACCCGCCTCACCCGCGCCGGTTTTGATACCGGCGGCACGGATGGCCGCGTCGGCAACGACACGATGAAAGCGGTGAAGGACTATCAAACGAAGATGGGTCTGCTGCCGGCGGATGGCTATGGCGGGCTGAAGGTGCTCGCGCGGTTGCGGCAAGGCGGCTGAGCCGCTCCGTCAAATCCCCGCCATCCGCTGCGGATCGACGTAACGATCATAGTCTTCACCCGAGAGCAGTCCGAGTGCGATCGCAGCTTCGCGCGGTGTGATGGACTCGTCCAGCGCCTTGGCTGTGATGAGCGCGACCTTGTCGTAGCCGATCACCGGATTGAGCGCTGTCGCGAGCAGCGGCGCGTTGGCGACATTCGCGGCGAGCTGTCGCCGATCGACGTCGAGATCGCGGATCAATCGGGACGTAAAGACATCAATGCCATCGGCGAGGATGCGGATCGACTGCAAGACGTTGTAAATGATGACCGGCTTGGCAACGTTGAGCTCGAAATTGCCGGATGCGCTGGCTGCGGTGACGACGGCGTTGTTGCCCGTCACCTGAAAACAGACCTGCACAAGCATCTCAGCGATCGTCGGGTTGCGTTTGCCAGGCATGATCGACGATGTCAGCCCGTCATGCGGGATGACAAGCTCACCGAACCCGCAGCGCGGACCCGAACCGAGGAAGCGCACGTCGTTCGCGATCTTCAGCAGCGTGACGGCAAGGCCATTGAGCGCGCCGGACACTTCGACAAGCGCGTCATGCGCGCCCATGCCTTCGAACTTGCTCGGGTTCGGGACGAACGTAACGCCGGTCAGTGCGTTCAGGTGCTCGCAAAAGGCGCTGTCGAATCCCTTTGGCGCATTGAGCCCCGAGCCGACGGCCGTGCCGCCCTGGGGCAGCATCAGCAGGCGCGGGAAGACGGCTTCGATGCGGTCGATCGCATGGCCGATCTGGCGGGCGAAGGCATCGAATGCCTGCCCCATGGTCATCGGCACGGCATCCATCAGATGCGTGCGTCCGATCTTCACGACGTCGGAGAACGCGTCCGCCTTGGCGCGAAGATCATCGCGTAGCGTCTTTAAGGCCGGGAGCAAGCGCCCGCGCAACTCCAGCGCCGTTGCCACATGCATCACGGTCGGAAAGCTGTCGTTCGATGACTGTGAGCAATTAACGTGATCGTTGGGATGAACGGGCGATTTGGTCCCGAGCGGCTGGCCCAGCAATTCATTGGCGCGGTTCGCGATCACCTCGTTGGCGTTCATGTTGGTCTGGGTGCCGGAGCCCGTCTGCCAGATCGGCAACGGGAAATGTTCGTCGAAACGGCCCTGCTGAAGTTCCAGTGCCGCTGTTTCGATCGGCGCCGCGATCTCCGGCGCGATCGTCCCGAGTTGCAGATTGGCGCGAACGGCCGCGATCTTCTGCAGGGCGAATGCACGGATCAGCGCGACCGGGAAACGCTCATCGCTAACCTGGAAGACCTCAAGCGCGCGTTGGGTCTGCGCGCCCCAATAGCGATCCTTCGGCACCGCGATGGTGCCGAAGGAGTCATGTTCCGTGCGGACGTCACTCACGAGTCTGGCTCACTGCGCGCCGACAACGCCCGCTGCCTTGATGATCGGCGTCCATTTGTCGATCTCGGATTTCAGGTGCGCGGCCAGCGCATCGGGCGTCGCCCGTTCCGGCGCCACCGGCTGCACGCCGAGCCCGGCAAGCCGGCTCTTCACGGTCTCGTCCTTCAGCGCCACGTTCAGTGCGGCAACGAGTTTGTCGATGATCGGCTTGGGTGTGCCCTTCGGCGCGAACAGGCCGTACCAGACGGTGTAGGTAAAGCCCGGCAGACCGGCTTCGGCTGTCGTGGGCAGTTTTGGCAGAGCCGGCGCCTTCTCGGTGCTGGTGACGGCGTAGCCCTTGATCGTGCCGCCGTCGACATTGCCGACCACGTTGACGATCTGGTCGCACATGACGTCGACCTGCCCGCTCATCATGTCGTTCATCGCCGGACCAGCGCCGCGATAGGCGATCTGGGTCGGCTGCGTACCGGTCGCTGCATTGAGCAGCAGGCCGCACAGATGCGAAGCCGAGCCGATGCCGGCATGCGCGTAGTTCACTTTCTCCTTGTTCGTCTTCATCCAGGCGATGAGCTCGGCGAGATTGGCGGCCGGGAGATCCTTGCGTGCCACGAACACTGACGGCAGATCGACAGCGAGACCGATCGGCTCGTAGTCTTTGATCGGATCGTATTTCAGCTTGGGATACAGCGCCGGATTGGTCGCGTGGCTGATATGGATCAGCAGCAGATTGTAGCCGTCCGGCGGCGAGGCAGCGACCTTGGCGCTGCCGATGGAGCCGCCGGCACCCGTCGTGTTCTCGACGATGACCTGCTGCTTCAGCGGGCCGCTCATGCCCTGCGCCAGCAGCCGCGCGATGGTGTCGCCAGGGCCACCTGCCGAATACGGCATGTTCATGGTGATGGTACGGGTCGGATAGTCCTGCGCCAGGCTTGGGCCGGCCAGCAGTGCACCGGCGAGCACGAATGTGGTCGTCAAAATGTTCTTCGTCATCGAAATTCCTCCCCTGTTATGTGTGTTGTTTCAGTGTCCGCTCATGCTCAGCACGCGATCGACCATCGGACCGCAGAGGCCGAGATAGTTGGCCGGGTCGCAGTGACGACGGATGGCATCCTTGCCGCCAAGCGCTTCGGTAATTTCCGGAACCTCGGCGAGGATATCCGCAAGCTGTCCGCCGCCTTCGATCGCCTTGCGGCAGGCGTCGTAGACGACGTCATGCGCATGCTGACGGCCGAGTTTCGGCGCCGCTGCCATCATCACCGCTTCGGCGACGATAAGGCCGCGTGTCAGATCCAGATTCTCCAGCATGCGCTTTTCGTGAACCACGAGTCCGGCCAGCATGAATTTGGCATTTGCCAGCGACGAGGCAGTGAGCAGGAAGCTCTCCGGCAACGACACCCATTCGAGGTGCCACGGCCCGGTTGCACGTTCCAGGTCATGGATCATACCGTCGAGCATGGTCGCGACGTGCTGGCGCACCGCCTTGGCAGCGGCGAGCATCAGTTCGCTTGAAATCGCGTTACGCTTTTGCGGCATCGTCGATGACGCGCCGCGACCGGGCACGAAAGGCTCAGACACTTCGCCGAATTCGGACGATGACAACAGCATCACGTCGGTGGCGATCTTGCCGAGCGTACCGGTGATCAGACCGAGCAGCGTGACCGCTTCGGCGATGCCGTCGCGGGCGACATGCCAGGTGATCGAGGGCTGATGCAGGCCGAGCTCCTCGCAGAACAGCTTCTGCATCTCCAGGCCGCCCTCGCCCACGGACGCGAGCGTCCCCGCGGCGCCGGAGAACTCGCCGAGCAGGATGCGCGGCAGTGCCTGATCGACGCGTTCGATGTGGCGATCGATAGAAGACAGCCAGACGGCTGCCTTGTAGCCGAAGGTCACCGGCAGGGCCTGCTGCAGATGGGTGCGCCCAGCCATCGGCGTGTCGCGATATTTGCGGGCCATCGCGCTCAGAATGTCGCGGACCTCGCGCAGATCGCGTGCAACAATCTCAAGCGCTGCGCGTATCTGCAGGACGTTGGCGGTGTCCATGATGTCCTGGGTGGTCGCGCCCCAGTGAACATAGCGGCCCGCCTCTCCGGCAGCTCCAGAGAGCTGATGAACCAGCGGCAGGATCGGGTAGCCGACGATTTCGGTCTCAGCGCGGAGCTTGTCGAAATCGATCCGGATGGATTTGGCGGCGGCCTCGATGGCCTGCGCGGCTTCCTTTGGCACGACGCCGAGACGGGCCTGGGCGCGGGCCAGCGCGACTTCGGCCTCGATGTAGCGGCCGACCAGGGCTCCGTCGGCGAAGACCGCCCGCATTTCCGCGGTGCCGAACATGTCCCGAAACAGGACCGAATCGAAAACCGTGCTGCCCATACCGCTTCCTCTTATTATGTTCGTACATATTAAATTGTCCGAACATAAACCGTGTGTCAATCTCCTTCCTTGACGAGATGGTCGCCAATCAGGCTTCCATCTTGCGATCAGGGACTTAGGGGTCGAGAGACGACGGTGGAAAAGCGTTACGCGTTCGTGGCCCGAGCACTGACCGAGGCCATCGCAGACGGACGGCATCCGGTCGGGTCAGTGCTGCCGACAGAATTCGAGCTGGCGGACCAGTTCGCCGTGAGCCGATCAACCGTGCGCGCGGCGATGCAGGAGCTGCAGGCGTCAGGTCTTGTCAGCCGAAAACGTAATGCGGGCACGCGCGTCGAGGCGGCCTCTCCGGCCAAGGGCGGTGATGGCTTTACGCAGGCACTCAATACGATCGAGGCGGTGCAGCAGTTCGGCACCGAGACCGAACGACACGTGCAGCGTGTCACCGACATCGTCGCGGACAGTGAGCTTGCCAGCCAGCTCGGATGCCGGCCCGGCCGCCGCTGGTTGTGCATCTCAAGTCTGCGCACGATTCCTGGCGACGTTACAGAGACGCCGATCTGCTGGACGGACGTGTATATCGATGGTGCCTTCGCCGACGAAGTGCGCGCGAAGATGGGCGGGCATCACGAAATCTTCGGCACGCTCGTCGAGAAAATCTCGGGACGACGGTTCGTTGAGATCCGTCAGGACATCTCTGCGGTTGGCGTGTCGGACGCGATGGCGGAACCACTGAAGGCAATGACAGGCGCGCATGCGCTGTCGATTCGGCGGCAGTATCTGTTCGCGTCAAACGAGCTGGCCGAAGTCTCGCTCAGTATTCATCCGGCGGACCGGTATCGATATTCGACAAGGCTGCTCCGCCGGCAAGACACAAATGGATGAGTGCACCGGTCAAGCCGGGAGACGACAGGTTGAGAGCGGTGAGACTACCTGATCATCTTCGGCCCGGGATCCGGCGCCGCCACGTCGATCACGCGCATCTGCACGCGCTCGGCACCCTGCCAGCGATCGACGGTCAGCGAGCCCGCCACATGGACCGGCTGACCGCGCAGCTCCTGCAACGCGTTGCCGAGTTTCTGCCCCACTGAACGAAACGCGATACCGTTGACCATGGCGCCGTCCGACGCCTTGAAGCGCAGCCGCAGATGCGCCTGCCCAACTTCATCGACATAAACGAGCTGATGCGCCGGCAGCGCAATCACCGGCTCGGGATTGGCCTGCCCGAACGGCCCGGCGCGATTGAGCGTATTCACGAGATCCGTCGTCACACCGCGCGCAGTGATAGCGCCATCGATGAAGAGTTCTTTCTCGTTGCGGGACTTGCCGACATCCGCAGCCAGCGCGCTTTCGATATAGGCGCGGAATTCGCCGAGCCGTTCCTTGCGTAGCGTGATGCCCGCGGCCATGGCGTGGCCGCCACCTTTCATCAGAAGCCCATCGGCAACAGCTTGCCGCACGGCTTTGCCGAGATCGACGCCGGAGATCGAGCGGCCAGACCCCGTGCCAATTCCGCCAGGCTCCAGCGCGATGGCAAAAGCCGGACGCGCAAATTTCTCCTTGAGCCGCGAGGCGACCAGACCGACGACGCCGGGATGCCAGCCTTCAGACGCGGTCACGACTACGGAGCCTTTGTCTTCGAGCCCCAGTGACGCCAGAGCCTCGGCCTCGGCTTGCGCTTCCGCGGCCTGTTCGATCACGCGTCGTTCGATGTTCAGCCGATCGAGTTCGGCAGCGATCTTCGCAGCCTCGGAAATATCGCCTTCGAGCAGTAGCCGCACGCCCAAATCGGCACGCCCGATCCGGCCGCCGGCATTGATGCGCGGTCCCAGCATGAAACCGAGATGCCACGCTTCCGGCGGACCGTTCAAACGCGCCACATCCATCAGTGCGGTGTGCCCGATGTGATCGCGGCGTCGCAATGCGATGAGACCCTTGGCGACGAAGGCGCGGTTCAGGCCGATCAGCGGCGCTACGTCGGCCACGGTGCCCAAGGCCACATGATGCAGCATGCCCAGAAGATCCGGCTCCGGCATCTCCGCGGTCCAGAAGCCGCGCTTGCGCAATTCGCGATTGACCGCGACCAGCGTGATCAGCACGAGGCCCACGGCAGCGAGATGACCGAGACCGGAAATATCGTCGAGCCGATTGGGATTCACGACGGCATCGACGTCAGGCAATTCCTCGCCGGTCTGATGGTGATCGATGACAACCACAGACATGCCGAGCTTCTTGGCCTCGGCCAGCGGCTCAAAACTGGTCGTGCCGCAATCCACGGTGACGAGCAGCGTGGCGCCCTTGCCGGCCAGCGTCCTGATGGCATCCACATTGGGGCCATAGCCCTCGAAGATGCGATCGGGAATGTGGATCTGCGGATCGAGTCCGCAATGCCTGAGATGCCAGGCCAGCAGCGCCGACGACGTCGCGCCGTCGACGTCGTAGTCGCCGAAGATCGCCACCTTCTCCCGGCCCTGCGCGGCATCCGCGATGCGCTTCGCCGCCGCTTCCATCTGCGTGATGGTGAACGGGTCCGGCATCAGCTTGCGGATTGTGGGATCGAGAAAGTCTTCGACCGCGTCGAGTTCGATATTGCGGCCGGCGATGACGCGCGCCAGCATTTCCGGCAATTGGAAACGCTGCACCATGGCCAGCGCCCGCGCCGCCCCGCGCTGGTCCACCCGGTCGCGCCAGATCCGCCCGGTGGCGGATTCGGTGACGCCGAGAAAGGCCTGCTGGGATTCGACGGGAATGATGGTCGGTGGCGTCATGGGATCAGCAATAGGCCGCGCAGCCGCTTTCGGCAAATCTCAGGCCGTCAGCAGCCCATCCGCTTCGCCAGATCATTGAAATCATCGGCCACCACGTCCCACGGGCCCTCGGCCTTGAAATCGCGGTTCTGGTGCGGGCCATATTCAGTGACGCGCGGCACGAAGGCGGTCTTGAGGCCAAGTTTGTGCGCGGCATCGAGATCACTGTTATGGGCAGCCACCATCATGACTTCCGCAGGCTTCAAATTGAGCAGTGCGGCGGCGCCGAGATAGGCCTGCGGATCGGGCTTGTAGTGTTCGAACAGTTCCGCGCTCATGATCAGGTCCCATGGCAGGCCGGCGAATTTCGCCATGTTGGTCAGCAGCGCGACATTGCCGTTCGACAACGGGCTGATGACGTATTTGGTCTTCAAGCGCGTCAGACCGCTGACCGAATCCGTCCACGGATGCAGCCGGTGCCAGCCGAGTGTCATGTGATGCAGATCATTGTCCGAGAGCCCGTTGATGCCGAACTTGGCGACCAGCACGTCGAGCGACTGCCGATGCAGCGTGTCGAGTTTCACGAAGCCCCGTTCCGGATGATGGCGCACCACATCCATCGAGGGCATATAGGCCTGCCGCCAGGCATCGACGAGCGCGGTCCAGTCAGCCGTGATGCCGCGCGCTTTGCCGAACGCGGTACAGTCAGCAATCAGGCTGGAACGCCAGTCAACCACGGTGCCGAACACGTCGAACACCAGAGCCTTGACGTTATCGGTCTCGCTCATGGCCTCATCCCCATTTTGTTTTCTTGGTTTTTAGTTCGATTAATCCGAGCGCATGTTGGCGCGCTCGGATTGCCTTTGATCAGAGTATCTTCCGGTACTGCATAAATCCGGAATTGTCCGCGACCTGATCGTAGAGAATCCTGGCCTGCGCATTCTCGTTCTGGGTCAACCAATGCACGCGGCTGCAGCCGTCAGCCTTGGCCTTTGCATAAACCGCTTCGATCAGAGCGCGGCCGACGCCAAGTCCCCGCGCGCCGTTGTCGACGAACAGGTCCTGCAGGTAGCAGTAGTTACCCGGCGTCCAGGATGAGCGGTGATACAGGAACTGCACGATGCCGGTGAGCTTGCCGTCCACATAGGCACCGAGCAGAAACATCTGCTCGTTGGCGTCGTGGAAACGCTTCCACGCGGTATCGGTCGCGATCTGTGGCAGCGTCGCCTTGTAGAAGGTCAGATAGCCCTGCCACAGCGGCTCCCAGGCAGCCCGTTCATCGGGGCCGACCGGGCGGATGTCAACATTCGCCTTCGCCATGTGACCGAACTCAATCCAGGTGGAATTTTTCGAGCTGGCGATGCTCGCCTTTGATGATGCGCACGGTGCCGGTCACCGAACGCATCACGATGGTCTCGGTCTCAATGACGTCGCCGCGGAACTTAACGCCCGACAGCAATGCGCCGTCGGTAACACCGGTGGCGGCAAACAGGCAGTCGCCCTTCGCCATGTCCTCGATGCCATAGATCATCTTCGGATCGGTGACACCCATCTTCAGCGCACGCTCGCGCTTCTCGTCGGTATCGAGGATCAATCGGGTCTGCATCTGGCCGCCGATGCAGCGCAGTGCTGCAGCTGCCAGCACGCCTTCCGGTGCGCCGCCAATGCCAAGATAGATGTCGATGCCAGATTTGGCGGGATCGGTGGTGTGGATGACGCCGGCGACGTCGCCGTCCGGAATGAGACGCAGCGCCGCCCCGGTCGAGCGGATCGCTGCGATCAGTGCTTCGTGCCGCGGCCGCTCAAGCACGAGGGCGGTGATCGCCGACACCGGCACACCCTTGGCCTTGGCGAGGCGCCTGATGTTCTCTTCCGGCGATGCGTCGATGTCGATCACGTTCTTGGCGTAGCCCGGACCAATCGCGATCTTGTCCATATAGACGTCGGGCGCGTGCAGCAGCGTGCCGCCGTCGGCCATCGCCATGGTGGCGATCGAGCCCGGCATGTCCTTGGCACACAGTGTCGTGCCTTCGAGCGGATCGACGGCAATATCGACCTTCGGGCCGGCATTGATGCCGACCTTTTCGCCGATATAGAGCATCGGCGCTTCGTCGCGCTCGCCCTCGCCGATCACGATGGTGCCATCGATCGGCATCTTGTTGAGCTCGCGGCGCATCGCATCGACCGCTGCCTGATCCGCCGCCTTCTCCTGCCCATGACCACGCAGCCGCGCAGCCGACACTGCCGCGCGCTCGGTCACGCGAACGATCTCCAGCGTCAGAATACGCTCGAGCAGTTGCTGCGGCGGGACGGTAATATGGGTCGACATGGGCGGGCTCCTTCTACGGTGGGACGAATGTCCCCGTACAACTCTCAACGCGTGGATTTAGTTCTTCTCGATCCGGATAACCTGCGGCTTGCCCGATATCACCTTGTCGCTCTGCACGGCCTGCAGGGCCCGGCGCATCGCGTCCTCGGTAGTGGCGTAGGTGATCAGGATAACAGGCACCGGTGACGATTTCGTGCTCTTGCCGACCGGCTCGATGCCGCCATTCGGATGGCGCTGCACGATCGACTCCAGCGAGATCTTCTGTTCGGCCAGACGCGTTGCGATACGCGCGGCGGTGCCGGCGAGATCCCGCGCCATCAGGCGGATGTAATAGCCACCTTCGTGGCGTTCCATCGGCGCCTTGGTGGTGGTCTTGAGCTTCTCGACCGGCCGCCCGAACGGCAGCGCGCGCACATTGCGTGCGACATCGGCGATATCGGCAAGAACCGCAGACGCCGTCGCGGCGCCGCCAGCGCCGGGACCGACCAGCGTAATCGGCGCAATGCCTGCGCCATCAACCGTGACGGCGTTAGTGACGCCCATGACCTGCGCAATGGAGGACGACAGCGGCACCATGGTTGGATGCACGCGCTGTTCGATGCCAGTCGCGGTGCGCATGGCAACGCCCAGCAGCTTCACGCGATAGCCGAGCTCTGCAGCAGCGCGCAGATCTTCAGCGGCGATGGACGAAATGCCCTCGACCGAAACAGCGCTCTGCGCGACCTTGGTCCCGAATGCGAGGCTGGCGAGAATGGCCAGCTTCTGCGCGGTGTCGTGGCCATCGACGTCGAAGGACGGCTCGGCCTCGGCGTAGCCAAGCCGCTGCGCGTCTTTAAGGCATTCCTCGAAGGACAAGCCCTCCAACTCCATCCGGGACAGGATGTAGTTGCAGGTGCCGTTGAGAATACCGTAGACGCGATTGATATCGGTGCCGACTAGACCTTCGCGGATGGTCTTGATGATCGGAATGGCGCCAGCGACGGCGGCCTCGTAGTTCAGCGCGCCGCCGTGCTTCTCGGCCGATGCGGCTAGCTTCAGGCCATGCTTGGCGATCAGTGCCTTGTTCGCGGTCACGACCGACTTGCCGGCGCGCAGCGCCGCCTCGATCGACGACAGCGCGGGATCGCCAACGCCGCCCATCAGTTCGACGAAGCACTCGACATCGGGATGCTGCGCAACCGCGAGCGGATCCTTCATCCAGTCGATGCCGCGCAGATCGACGCCGCGCTTCTTGGTCTTGGACCGCGCGG
Organism: Tardiphaga sp. P4_G1; assembly: GCF_056401215.1. Lineage (NCBI taxonomy): Bacteria > Pseudomonadati > Pseudomonadota > Alphaproteobacteria > Hyphomicrobiales > Nitrobacteraceae > Tardiphaga > Tardiphaga sp. P4_G1. The sequence goes on along the minus strand of NZ_JBFUJU010000001.1, from coordinate 281,281 downwards.
TGACAGCAATTACCTTGACGCCACGACCGCAGCGCGCGGCCAAAATTGAGTTCTGCTGTTCGATGAGACGGACGACTTCGGCACCAACGGTGCCGAGTCCCGCGATACCCACTTTGAGGGGTGCGACCATTAAGCTTCAGACCTGTCGGAATTCTTGTTGAGCGATGACCGGTCCGAAAACCGGTTGCCGGTTTTCGGGGATCACGCCTATCGCCGGTTGGCGAGAGGAACCACGTTGTGCAACGTTTCGAGACCGCTTTCAAGGAAGCGGCGAATGCCGCGGGCAGCCTGGCGAATGCGCTGTTCGTTCTCGACCATCGCGATGCGGACGTAACCTTCGCCATGCTCGCCGAAGGCGACGCCGGGAGATACCACCACGCCGGACTTTTCGACGAGAAGCGTTGCAAACTGCATGCTGCCGACCTCGCGGAATTTCTCCGGCAGCGGCGCCCAGGCGAACATCGAGGCCGAGGGCGGCGGAATGTCCCAGCCGGCGCGGCCGAAGGATTCCACCATCGCGTCGCGGCGCTTGCGATAGGTGTCACGCATCTCGCGGATGCAGTCGTCCGGGCCGTTCAGCGCAGCAGTGGCCGCGACCTGCACGGGCGTGAACGCGCCGTAGTCGAGATAGGATTTCACCCGCGTCAGCGCGGCGATGATACGCTCGTTGCCGACCGCAAAGCCCATGCGCCAGCCGGCCATGGAGAAGGTCTTCGACATCGAGGTGAATTCGACGGTCACGTCCATCGCGCCCGGTACCTGCAGCACCGAGGGCGGCGGGTTCTTGTCGTCGAAATAGACCTCGGCGTAAGCGAGATCCGAGAGGATGTAGATCTCGTGTTTCTTCGCGAAGGCCACGAGGTCCTTGTAGAAATCGAGGCTCGCCACTTGCGCCGTTGGGTTCGACGGATAGCAGACGATCAGCGCGATCGGCTTCGGAATCGAATGGATGATGGCGCGCTCGACAGCAGCGAAGAAGTCCGGCGTCGGCTCGGACGGCACCGAGCGGATCACGCCGCCAGCCATCAGGAAGCCGAAGGCATGGATCGGGTAGCTCGGATTCGGGCACAGCACGACATCGCCAGGCGCGGTGATCGCCTGAGCGACGTTGGCGAAGCCTTCCTTGGAGCCCAGCGTCGCCACCACCTGGGTGTCAGGATTGAGCTTCACGCCAAAGCGGCGCTCGTAATAGCCGGCCTGGGCCTTGCGCAGGCCAGTGATGCCCTTCGAAGCCGAATAGCGGTCTGTGCGCGGCTTGCCCAGGGTCTCCTTGAGCTTCTCGATCACATGCGGCGGGGTCGCCAGATCCGGATTGCCCATGCCGAGGTCGATGATATCGGCGCCAGCGTTTCGCGCGGCGGCCTTGGCCCGGTTGACCTGTTCGAACACATAGGGCGGCAATCGGCGGATGCGGTAGAATTCTTCCATGGGATCGGGCTCCAGAACCGCTTCATCATGCGGTTGAATCGCTTCTTTTTATCACGGAAGCCCGGTGACACCAGTCACGACGGGCAGTTTTGACTATTTGGCCGCCGGTTTGGGCGGCAGCACGACGGCCTGGCGATCGCGGGCGGCAGTCAGTTCGGCCTGCATCTTGGCCTGATCCGCCGGCGCCATGGCGGTGCCTTCGCGGGTGGTCGGCAGATCATGAACCGGCAGATAGGTGCCCACCTCGGCCGGACGCGCCGGAGCGCCCGCCGGCGTCCCCACCATGGGCATGTCGGCGATGGTCGAGGCGCAGCCGCCCAGAGGCAAGCCAAGCCCCAGCACCAGCAAGGCGGCCGCTGTCGCCGCCCGCCCGCTGCGACCACCAATTGCCCTGAATGTGCCTCTACGCGTCACGCCACAACCCTACATCGCATTAGAATCGATTTCATCCCTATCGCAGCGCACCATTCAACCAATCTGGTCACAAACGATTAATGCCGGGAGAAGATGCTAAAGGCTTGGATCTTCAATATGACGGAAGCAAGACCCAAAGCCGAATACATGACGCGGTGCAGCACATCGAATCCTGCGGCAATCCGCGAACTGTGCCATCATCGATTTTGCGTGGCGACGTACCGTTGCCCGACTGGAATGAAGCTGTTGTTGCGCCATGACCGAAGTTGCCGCCGACGCCAAAGCTGCTAACGACAAAATCTCGGGCGACGCGTCCGCCAAACCGTTCAATCCCGAAGCTTTTGCGCTCAACATGGCCAAGGCGATTGAGAATGGCGGCAAGGCCTTGGCCGCCTATTTGCAACCGCGCCAAAGTGGCGAGACCGTCGACAAGCCGCCGAACGAGCTGACGGAGCTGATCAAGACCTTCAGCATCGTCGCCAATTACTGGCTGTCCGACGACAAGCGCGCCGCCGAATTGCAGATGAAGCTCGGCAAGGCCTATCTCGACCTCTGGGGCTCGGCGATGCGCCGGATGGTCGGCGAAGCCGGCTTGCCCGCTATCGAGGCACCGCCGCGCGACAAGCGCTTCAGCGATCCCGAGTGGAAATCGAACCAGTTCTTCGATTTCGTCATGCAGGCCTATCTGCTCACGACGCAATGGGCCCACGACCTCGTCAAGAATGCCGAGGGGCTCGATGCGCATACCCGCAAGAAGGCGGAATTCTACGTTCAGCAGATCACCAATGCGATGGCGCCATCGAATTTCGTGCTGACCAATCCGGAAGTACTGCGCGAGACCGTGATGTCGAACGGCAGCAACCTGATGCGCGGCATGACCATGCTTGCCGAGGATATCGAGGCCGGCAAAGGCTCGCTGCGCATTCGCCAGTCCGATCCGAAAAACCTCGAAGTCGGCGTCAACATGGCGACGACGCCGGGCAAGGTGATTTTCCAGAACGAGGTGATGCAACTGATCCAGTATCAGCCGGCAACCGAAAACGTGCTGCGCACGCCGCTCCTGATCGTGCCGCCCTGGATCAACAAGTTCTACATCCTCGATCTCAAGCCCGAGAAATCCTTCATCAAGTGGGCTGTCGATCAGGGCGTCTCGGTGTTCGTGATCTCCTGGGTCAACCCCGACAAGCGCCTAGGCGCCAAGACCTTCGATGACTATATGAAGGAAGGCCCGCTGACCGCGATGGACGTCATCGAGAAGGTCACCGGCGAGATGACCATGCATACCATCGGCTATTGCGTCGGCGGCACCCTGCTCGCCTCGACGCTGGCCTGGCTCGCCGAGAAGCGCCGCGTCCGCGTGGCATCGGCAACATTCCTGGCCGCGCAAGTCGACTTCACCCATGCCGGCGACCTCATGGTGTTCGTCGACGAGGATCAGATCTCGGCGCTGGAAAAAGACATGCAGGCGGCAGGCGTGCTGGAAGGCAGCAAGATGGCCATGGCCTTCAACATGCTGCGCTCCAACGACCTGATCTGGTCCTATGTCGTGAACAACTACCTCAAGGGCAAGCCGCCTTCGGCCTTCGACCTGTTGCACTGGAATTCAGACGCGACGCGGATGCCGGCGGCGAACCACTCGTTCTATCTGCGCAACTGCTATCTTGAGAACAAGCTCTCGAGCGGCAACATGATCCTCGACAACACCCGGCTCGATCTCTCCAAGGTCAAGGTGCCCGTCTACAATCTCGCCACCCGCGAGGACCACATCGCGCCGGCGCAATCGGTGCTGTACGGCTCGCAATTCTTCGGCGGCCCGGTGAAATACGTGTTGTCCGGCTCCGGCCATATCGCCGGCGTGGTCAATCCGCCAGCCTCGGGCAAGTACCAGTACTGGACCAACGACAACGCCCACGCCACCGATCTTGCCGACTGGATGAAGACCGCGCAGGAACATGCTGGCTCGTGGTGGCCGAACTGGCGGGAGTGGCTCTCCGGCATCGATGGTGAGGAAGTTCCTGCCCGGCATGTCGGCACCGACGCATTCCCCGCACTGGAAGACGCCCCGGGCAGTTATGTGCGGGTGCGGGCGTAACGGCCCGCCTCCTCCGCGCTTGCTTGGCGTCGTCACAGCAAACGTCTATGATTTCAGCAAGGACGCGTCGCATCCGCTTGCGGCGCGTGTGTTTTGCATGACCATCTCCGCGTTTTCCGCGGGAATTTCGACTGAAAGGATACCCGGATGACGCGCGAATTGTTCTGGCTGACGCTGACCGTGATTCTCACAGGCCTGCTCTGGGTGCCTTATATGCTGAACCGCATCATGGTCCGCGGTGTCACCGGCGTCATGGCCAACCCGACGCGCACCGACAGGCCGCAGGCCGAATGGGCCAACCGGATGATGTTCGCCCATGACAATGCCGTCGAGAATCTCATCATCTTCGCGCCGCTGGTGCTGATCCTGAATGCTGCGGACGTTTCGACCCCGACCACCGTTCTGGCCTGCGCGGTCTATTTTTGGTCGCGCGTGGTGCATCTGATCGTCTACACACTCGGCCTGCCGATTTTCCGCACGCTGGCCTTCGTGGTCGGCTTCATCGCCCAGGCGGTCCTCGCCATCGCGATCCTGCGGATTCCGTACTAACGCTTCTTCTCGCCAGATTGATCTGCAATGAACCACGCTGCCCCAAGTCTCGATCTCGTCGTCAAGGAAATTGCCGACGAGATGGCGCAGCGAACGGACCGCGGCGACGTCGCGAGCTATATTCCGGAACTGGCGGGCGTCGATCCCAACCAGTTCGGCCTTGTGGTTATCGATGCCGATGGCCAGGTTGCGGCCGGCGGCGACGCCGATGTGCCGTTCTCGATCCAGAGCATCTCGAAAGTCTTCACGCTGACGCTGGCGCTCGGCATGGTCGGCGACCGGCTCTGGAAACATGTCGGCCGCGAGCCCTCGGGCAATCCGTTCAACTCCATCGTCCAGCTCGAACGCGAGCGCGGCGTGCCGCGCAACCCCTTCATCAATGCCGGCGCCATCGCCGTGACCGATGTCATCCTGTCCGGCCATCAGCCGCGCGAGGCGATCGGCGAAATCCTGCGTTTCATGCAGTTTCTGTCCGGCGACAGCTCCATCGTGATCGATGAGACGGTCGCCGCGTCCGAGAAACGCACCGGCTTTCGCAACACCGCGCTAGCCAATTACATGAAGTCGTTCGGCGTGGTCGAAAACCCCGTCGACTTCACGCTCGGCGTCTATTTCCACCACTGCGCGATCGCGATGTCGTGCCGGCAGCTCGCGATGGCGACGCGCTATCTGGCTTATTCGGGCCGCAATCCATCGACCGGGCTCTCGGTGGTGTCGTCGGAGCGGGCGCGCCGTATCAACGCGCTGATGCTGATGTGCGGCCATTATGACGGTTCGGGTGAGTTCGCCTATCGCGTCGGCCTGCCAGGCAAGAGCGGCGTTGGCGGGGGCATTATCGCAGTCGCCCCCGGCAAGGCCTCGATCGCAGTCTGGGCGCCGGGTCTCGACAAGCACGGCAATTCGCATCTCGGCCGCATTGCGCTCGAAGCGCTCACGAAGCGGCTCGGCTGGTCGATCTTCGGCGTCTGACGCCAACCCGGTTTCCAGTCATGAAAAAGGGCTGAAACATCGCTGTTTCAGCCCTTGATCGTCGTCGATAAACCGCGCCCGGGGCGGTGAACCTTGCGTCCGGCCAGGCACCGTCAATGTTCGTAGGTCCGGTTGGCTTCCTGGATGGCAGCCTCGTGGTACCAGCTGTCATAGTCGGCCACGGTTTTCACGGTCGATGCACGCAGGTCCAACGGCTTGCTGAGCCGTCCCCGCGGGCCGACCGATCCACGGCCACCAACCGGGAATTGGTAGATTTTAGCGGTATGGGGGTGATGCGTTTGAGACGTCGGCATCGCTTCTATTCCTTCCTCTGATCTGTTTTTTCCTGTCGGATCATCATTATAACAGAGGCGCCCTTCTTTTGTGCCGACTGCCTCGTAAGAAGCATCCAAATGACTACAATATGCGCACTTGATGGACATGCGCTTTGGGCGCGCAGGTTTTGAAGCCGCCTACGCAGCGCCTGACCTCTCATTTGAGCGTCTGAAAGGCAGAAAAGTTCCGGTCAAAAATAGCCTGCAAGGGAATTGGGCAGCCGGTATTTTCGCGCGCGGCCGAATTCCTCTGAAAGATTTGCGAATCCGGACCGATTCCCGGCCTCCGATGCCCTCTCCAGACAGCGAATGACAGCCCCGTTGGGGACGCGCCGCGGTTTTCGTCACAAAAGCGTTGCGCCGCGACAAGTTGGCATACTACGTGCTTTATATGCAGCGCCGCTGGGGGCGGATTTTGCGTCCGCCCGCCGGCAAGCTCAGGGCTCACGCCCTACGCATCGCCAACTCATGAGAGACCCGCATGACAAAGTATAAGCTCGAGTATATTTGGCTCGACGGTTACACGCCGGTTCCGAACCTGCGTGGCAAGACGCAGATCAAGGAATTCGAAGATTTCCCGACCCTCGAACAGCTCCCGCTGTGGGGCTTCGACGGTTCGTCGACCATGCAGGCCGAAGGCCACAGCTCCGATTGCGTGCTGAAGCCGGTTGCGATCTATCCGGACGCGGCCCGTGAGAACGGCGCCCTGGTGATGTGCGAAGTCATGATGCCGGATGGCGTCACCCCGCACTCGACCAACAAGCGCGCCACCATTCTCGACGATGCCGGCGCCTGGTTCGGTTTCGAACAGGAATACTTCTTCTACGAGAACGGCCGTCCGCTCGGTTTCCCCGAGGATGGCTATCCCGCGCCACAGGGCCCCTACTACACCGGCGTCGGCTTCAAGAACGTCGGCTCAATTGCCCGCGAGATCGTCGAAGAACATCTCGACCTCTGCCTCGAAGCCGGCATCAACCACGAAGGCATCAACGCCGAAGTGGCGAAGGGCCAGTGGGAATTCCAGATCTTCGGCAAGGGCTCCAAGAAGGCCGCTGACGAAATGTGGATCGCGCGTTACCTGCTGCTCCGTCTGACGGAAAAGTATGGCATCGACATCGAATTCCACTGCAAGCCGCTCGGCGACACCGACTGGAACGGCTCGGGCATGCACGCCAACTTCTCGACCGAATATATGCGTACGGTCGGCGGCAAGGCTTACTTCGAAGCTTTGATGGCCCAGTTCGACAAGAACCTGATGGACCACATCAACGTCTACGGCCCGGACAACGACAAGCGTCTGACCGGCAAGCACGAAACGGCTCCGTGGAACAAGTTCAGCTACGGCATCGCGGACCGCGGCGCCTCGATCCGCGTCCCGCACTCCTTCGTCAAGAATGAGTACAAGGGCTATCTGGAAGACCGTCGTCCGAACTCCCAGGGTGACCCCTACCAGATCGCTTCGCAGATCCTGAAGACCATCTCGGAAGTCCCGACCGCCAAGTCGGCTGCCGCGTAAGCGTCTGACTTCAGATCAAATATGAACGGCCCGAACGCAAGTTCGGGCCGTTTTCGTTATTGACCCGATTGGCGCTCAATCTTGCGTTAGCTGCAGCCACCAAAGGCGTGCGAGAGATGTATTCGGCGTCGAGATCTGAGCCCCAACCCGTCGAGTTTCAAATGCCTTCCGAACCAGACGCGCCCCAGTCTTTTCAAATCGGCTGGGGCCGCGAACCCGACCTGGCCGATACGATCAGTGCGATGCTGCTGGCGATCGACGACCCGGCCTATATCTCGCATGCCGAACTGCAATACGGCATCGCGGACAATCTGGGCAGCTGGGCCGACCACCGGGCGGCTCGAACTAGACAATACGTTGCATCCATGTTGTCAGCATCGCCCGAAAACACAGAGGAAAGGCGCGTGGCCACGATCATGATCGATTCAACGATCGTCGGCTTCGCCCTGGTGGAAATCACACGAACAAATCCGGCAAGCCCCTTTGCGACCTTGCATGATGTTGTGTTTTCCCCGTCGGTACAGGGCCGGGGATTAGGCAACGCATTGTTTGATTGGCTTGCCGAACAATGCCGCGCGGAAGGCGTGCAACGCTTCTTTCTGGAGAGCGGCGTGGATAACCACCGCGCTCACGCCTTCTTCAAGCGCCAGGGCTTTCTCCAGACGTCGATCGTCATGATGCGCGATCTGTGAGAGCCGACGTTTTGTAGCCCGAATTTAGCTTCGCTCCATCCGGGCTGCAAACGCATTCCTTTACGGGAACATCGCGGGCTGATCGATGCCCAGCGTCTCGGCAAAGCCAAACACCAGATTCATGTTCTGCACCGCCTGCCCCGATGCGCCTTTAGTGAGGTTGTCGAGCGTCGAGACGATGATGGCGCGGCCCGGGATACGGTCAGCGGCAACGCCGATGAAGGTCATGTTGGAGCCACGCACATGCCGCGAATGCGGCGTCTTGCCGAATGGCAGGATGTGCACGAACGGCTCTTTCTCATACTGCTTCACCAGCACCTCGTGGAGATCCTGCGCCGTCTTGCCCCGCCGGCCACGCACATAGATGGTCGAGAGAATGCCGCGGTTCTGCGGCAAGAGATGCGGCGTGAAGCTGACGACAACCTCCTTGCCAGCGGCTTTGGAAAACTCCTGATCGAGCTCCGCCATATGCCGATGATGCCCGACGCCATAGGCGTTGAAGCCTTCAGACACTTCGGAGAACAGCATCTCTTCCTTGGCGGAACGCCCTGCTCCCGTCATGCCGGACTTGGCGTCGATGACGATCTCATCGGTCTCGATGGCGCGCGCCTTCAAGAGCGGCACCAGCGGAAGGATCGCGCATGATGTGTAGCAGCCGGGATTGGCGATGAGCCGCGCCTTCTTGATGTCGCGCCGATAGAGCTCGACGAGGCCGTAGACGGCTTCCTTCTGCAGCTCCAGCGCATGATGTTCGTGGCCATACCACTTCGCATAGGCGGCTGCGTCCTCGAGCCGGAAGTCGGCCGACAGATCCACCACCTTGGTCTCCGGCGCCTTGGCCAGCAAATCCTGCAGCACCTTCTGCGTCGTCGCATGCGGCAGCGCGCAGAACACCAGATCGAGGCCGATGATCGTCCAGTCGACGGAGTCGATGCTCACAAGCGTAGGCAGCTCATAGGGGGCGAATTGCGGGAACACGTCGCCCATCGCCTGACCGGCACGCCGGTCGGCTGTCAGCAGCACGAGTTCGACCTTGGGATGACGCAGCAGCAGCCGCACCAGTTCGGCTCCGGTGTAACCGGACGCACCGAGAATGCCGATTTTCTTCTTCGTGCTCATCCCATAAATCCTTCGGCCTCAGCCATAGCAGTCAATTGTGTCGTCTCTTCCGCAAACAAATGCGGCCGCAATTTGCGCATCGCATTTGAAATCTCGAACGCGGCAGGCTCCGGCCGCAGCGCCAGTGCGCTCATGACAGCCAGATGATCGGCATCTGACTTGTGCTGGTTGAGCTTGGAGCTACCCTCGACCTCGTCCACTGTCATCACCACACCGACGATCGCCTTCTTCATCGCCTCAAGCCGCCCCGCCGCCATCTTATCGGAGGTCCAGGGCTTCTTCGGCGCCAGCCGTGTTTCGAACCTTGCGCTCAGCACGTCAAGATGCGGGCCCAGTTCACCACCAGACAGGATGCGCACCGGTCCGGTGAGATGGACCGCCTGATAGAGCCAGGTCGGCACCTGATCGGGCGATACGTACCAGTCGGCCGACACATAGGCATCAGCGCCCAGGATGGCCATGGCCCATGGCGTCACGCCGTCTGCAAGCTTGAGCAGCGGATTTTGTCGCGCAAGGTGAAAGGCCAGACGCGGCGTGCCGTCATTGCCGTAGTCGAGGCAGAAAGGCACCGCGGAGGCGATCGGCTTCCTGCCATCGAAGGCGCAGACCGTGCCGAAGCCGCGCGCGTCCGCAAACGCAAGTGCGTCGGTCCGGTCGGTCTGAAATTTGGGCGGCGTATACATGACGGGCTCCTTCCTGAGTGAAGGCCGCCGGATGGGTCGCGCTGCTGTTTGGGAGAAAGACTGCCGCGGACCATATCCGGCGGCAGTGAGAGATCGAAACGCTTATGCGCGCATATCTCCACCTGCCGCGAGAATGCGGCGGCGGCGGGCGATGATGCTGGTCGCAAGGTTGATCATGGGCGCGGTCATAGGGCCGCGCCCGCGATCCGTCAAGATCACCAGAGCGCAGACCTCAGAGAACCGGGCTCCACGGCGCCGGCACGACGCGGTAGCCGTTGCCATCCTTCTCGACGAAACCGTTGGCCGGGAACGGATAGTGGAAGCCTTGCACCCGCATCCTGTCGGCGACCAGCATGTCATAGACCTTGCGGCGGGTGGCTTCGGCCTGCACCGGATCCTGGTCGAAATTCACGTGCCAGCCGGGATTGGCGGCGAATAGCGCCGGAAGGTTGGTTACGTCCGACTGGATGAAGACCTTGTCCGATCCGGACGACAGCACATAGGACGTGTGGCCCGGCGTGTGCCCGATCGAGGCGACAGCCAGCAGCCCGGGCGCGACGTCCTTGCCCCATTCATAGGGCGTAACCTTCTTCTTCAACCCGGCCTCGAACACCCGCCGATTGTTCTTGAACAGACCGGTCATGCGATCGCCGGTGGCACGGCTCATCTCGCCGTCGTCCATCCAGAACTTCCACTCTACTGCCGGCACCAGCACTTCGGCATTGGGAAACGCCAGCACGCCGTCCGCCGTCAGCAGGCCGTTCACATGATCGCCATGGAAGTGCGAGATCACGACCATGTCGATCATCTTTGGATCGATCCCTGCCGCCGTCATGTTGGTAATGAACTGACCGACATTGCCCTTGCTACTGGCATAGGCGCCCGGCCCGTTGCCGGTGTCGATCACCACCAGCTTGCCACCGGTGTTGATCACCAACGGCGCATAGAAGTTGGTGATCTGATCTTTCGGCAGAAATGCCCTGGCGAGCACTGCATTGATATCATCGCGTTTGGCGTTGGAAATATAGGTATCGGCCAGCGGAAACGTCGCCGCACCATCGGAAATGGCGTTCACCTGGATATCGCCGACCTTGTAGCGATAGAAACTCGGCGCCTGCTTATCGGCCGGCGGTGCGGATGCCTTTGCCGGGGCCGATGAAAGCAGTGGCGTCGCTGCGAGCGCGGCGGCACCCGCCAGTGCGTGTCGTCGTGACAGATCCATGAAGTCTTCTCCCCTTGCTTTGCATGGTCGCTGTTGGCGCGACTCCGGCGCAGAGACTGGCACGACGCACCGACGGAGGCGATGGGTGTTTACGAGGCCAGCCGGCCTGCACTGCAGCGCAGGCCGGGAAATTTGCCAGGCTTCGTTTAGATCACCGGGCTCCATGGGGCCGGCACCAACCGATAACCGTTGCCATCCTTCTCGACGAAACCGTTGGCCGGGAATGGATAGTGGAAGCCCTGCACACGCATCTTCTCGGCCACCAGCATGTCATAGACCTTGCGGCGCGTGGTTTCCGCCTGCGCCGGGTCCTGGTCGAACATCAGATGCCAGCCGGGATTGGTGACGAACAGCGACGGATGGTTGGTGACGTCGGACTGAATGAATAGCTTGTCGCTGCCGGACGACAGCACGAACGACGTGTGGCCCGGCGTATGGCCGACCGACTCCACGGCGAGCAGGCCCGGCGCGACGTCCTTGCCCCATTCATAGGGCGTGACCTTCTTCTTCAGCCCATCGTTGAAGAGCTTGCGGTTGCTGGCGAACAGACCCTTCATGCGGTCATTGGCGGCCTTGGCCATCTCGCCATCGTCGTTCCAGTACTTCCACTCGGCGGCCGGGACGAGGACTTCGGCATTTGGAAAAGCCGGCGTGCCGTCGGCGGCAAGAAGCCCGTTCACGTGATCGCCGTGGAAATGCGAGATCACGACCATATCGACGTTCTTGGCGTCGATGCCGGCGGCGGCCATGTTGTTGGCGAACTGGCCGACATTGCCTTTGGTCGCCGCGAGGGCTCCGGGGCCGTTGCCCGTATCGATCACCACCAGCTTGCCGCCAGTGTTGATGACCAGCGGCGCAAAGTGGATGGTCATCTTGTCCTTCGGCAGGAAGGCCTTGTCGAGCGCGGCGTTGACCTCATCCTTCTTGGCGTTGAGCACGAAGGTGTCGGCCAGCGGAAAGGTGTTGGCGCCGTCGGAAATCGCGTTCACCTGCGCATCGCCGACCTTGTAGCGATAGAAGCTCGGCGCCTGCTTGTCGGCCGGCGGAGCGGAGGCTTTGGCAGAGCCTGCGGTGAGCAATGGAGATGCGGCGAGCGCGGCGGCTCCGGCAAGGGCGTGGCGGCGTGACAAGTCCATGATGTTCTCCGGGGTGAAGCAGTGACAGGCGGGGACTGGCGGAACTATCTACCAGCGTTCGATGACTTCTGCGAGATGTCGCGGCATTCAGACACCGCGACATGTCAGCCCGTTGAACACCCGGGCGCAGCGGTTATTCCCCGCCGGACTACTTCAGCTTCCAGAGCCATTCGACAGCGACGGACAGGCCGTCGCCGAATAGCAGAAGCACGCCCGCCCAGATAAAGGCCGAAGTGAAGTTGGCGACCTGAAAGCGCCAATAGGGCATTTCGAAAATGCCGGCGGCCAGCGGCACCGAGGCCCGCAATGGGCCGAAGAAGCGGCCGATGTAAATGCTGGGCACGCCCCATTTCTTGACGAAGGCTTCGCCGCGCGGAAGCAGGTCGGGAAATTTGGACAGCGGCCAGATCTGCGCCACCTGGTCCTTGTATCTGAAGCCGAACCAATAGGAGAGCCAGTCGCCGAGCGCCGCGCCGAGAGCGCCGGCAATCAACACCGGCCAGAAGCTGATCCCGCTCGCGCCGACCAGTGCGCCGATGGCCACCAGCGCGCCCCAGGCCGGCAGCAGCAGGGAGATGAAAGCGAGCGATTCCCCGAAGGCCAGCAGCAGGACGATCGGCGCCGCCCAGACCTGGTTCTGGCGCACGAATTCGATCAGCCCGTGCATCCAGCCTTCCATATGGAGAGTGTCCCTTTACGGCTCAGGCCCGGCCGGATTGGCCGCGAACCGCTTTAACCTTCAAACGCCCGCGACAGGTAATCCGGCTGCACCGATCACATCAAGTCACAACATCTGAGGGCACATAACCACGGTGCGGGCGCCCCACCGGTAAATTTGAACCTTTTCCCGGCTTCTGCGTCCAAGGTCAGAGACCGGCTTACCCAATGGCAACTCAGTACCGCCGTTGGGCTGACTTCCCGCCCGGCTGTCAAAATCAAGAACGCAAAGGACTGAAGATGATCGGATCGCTGATGATGTGCGTGAGTGCGCTGATATTGCTGATCGGGATGGTCGCCGGCATCGTGATGGGCATACGCCAGGACTTCCTGCTGAGTCCCGCGCATGCGCATCTCAACCTTGTCGGCGGCGTGCTGCTGTTCCTGTTCGGGTTGTATTACCGCCTGATTCCCGTGGCCGGACGCTCGCTACTGGCCAAGGTCCAGGGCACGATGCACATCGTCGGCGGCATCATGTTCCCCGTCGGCATCGGCATCACCCTGCTCGCCAACCACGCCTATATGGCCATTCCGATCATCGGTTCACTGATCATGCTCGCGGCCATGGCCCTATTCGTTGTGATCGTGCTACGCACCGAGCGCTCTGGCACGGCCGCTTGAACCCCGAGGTCGCAGCCACATTGCCAACCTGAACGTGGCATAGTCACAGCAACGATTCGCCGCGCTTTGCGTGGCGCCAACCGAGACAAAACTTTAAGACATATGGCCAAGGCACAGAAATCAAACGCGAAAGCTGATCTTTTTGGTGGCGCCAGCGCGCCAAAATCGGCTGCGGCACTGAAGGCATCCACCCGCTCCGCCAATGCCGAAGACGGCTATACGGCCGCGGATATCGAGGTCCTCGAAGGCCTCGAGCCGGTCCGGCGTCGCCCGGGCATGTATATCGGTGGCACCGATGAAAAGGCGCTGCATCACCTGTTCGCCGAAGTGATCGACAACTCGATGGACGAGGCGCTGGCTGGCCATGCGACCTTCATCGAGGTGGAACTCACCGCCGACGGCTTTCTGTCGGTGTCGGACAACGGCCGCGGCATCCCGGTCGATCCGCATCCGAAGCACCCGAAGAAATCCGCCCTCGAAGTCATTATGTGCACGCTGCATGCCGGCGGCAAATTCGACTCCAAGGTCTACGAGACCTCGGGCGGTTTGCATGGCGTCGGTGTCTCCGTGGTCAACGCCCTCTCCTCGCTGCTCGAGGTCGAGGTCGCGCGTAATCAGCAGCTCTACAAGATGACGTTCGCCCGCGGCATTCCGCAGGGCAAGCTCGAGGATCTCGGGAAGGTTCATAACCGCCGCGGCACCCGCGTGCGCTTCAAGCCGGATACCGACATCTTCGGCGCCAAGGCGGCCTTCAAGCCGCAGCGCCTGTTCAAGATGGCGCGCTCCAAGGCCTATCTGTTTGGCGGCGTGAAGATCCGCTGGAAGTGCGATCCGGAACTGCTCAAGGGCCTCGAGGACACTCCGGCCGAGGACGAATTCCACTTCCCCGGCGGCCTCAAGGACTATCTTGCCGCGGCGATCCATGCCGATACGCTGGTGCATCCGGAAATCTTCTCCGGCAAGTCTGGCCGCAACGGCGCCCATGGCGCCTGCGAATGGGCTGTCGCCTGGACCGCGGATGCCGACGGCTTCATGTCGTCCTATACCAACACCGTGCCGACGCCCGATGGCGGCACCCATGAAGCCGGCATGCGCAGCGCCATGCTGCGCGGGTTGAAGGACCACGCCGAGCGTGTCGGCCAGGGCAAGCGCGCCGGCACCATCACTTCGGAAGACGTGATGGTCGGCGCCGCCGTGATGCTGTCGGTTTTCGTGCGCGAGCCGGAATTCCAGGGCCAGACCAAGGATCGTCTCGCGACCGCCGAAGCCCAGAAGATCGTCGAACAGGCCATCAAGGACCCGTTCGATCACTGGCTGTCCGGCAATCCCGTGCAGGCCAACAAGCTGCTCGAATTCGTGCTGGAGCGCGCCGACGAGCGTCTGCGCCGCCGCGCGGAGAAGGAAACCTCGCGCAAGACCGCGGTGAAGAAGCTGCGCCTACCCGGCAAGCTCGCCGACTGCACCAATACCGCGACCGAAGGCTCCGAACTTTTCATCGTCGAGGGCGACTCGGCAGGCGGCAGCGCCAAACAGGCGCGTGACCGCAAGACGCAGGCGATCCTGCCGCTGCGCGGCAAAATCCTCAACGTCGCTTCGGCGACCAAGGAAAAGCTGACGGCCAACGCGCAGATATCAGATCTCATGCAGGCGATCGGCGCCGGCACCGGCGCGCATTACCGCGAAGAAGACCTGCGCTATTCGCGCATCATCATCATGACCGACGCCGACGTCGACGGCGCCCACATCGCGTCATTGCTGATCACCTTCTTCTACCGGCAGATGCCAAAGATGATCGATGAAGGGCATCTCTATCTCGCAGTCCCCCCACTCTACCGCCTGACCCATGGCAGCAAGACGGTCTATGCGCGCGACGATGCGCACAAGGACGCGTTGCTGAAGAGCGAATTCAACGCCAATGCCAAGGTCGATGTCGGTCGCTTCAAAGGCCTCGGCGAAATGATGCCGGCGCAGCTGAAGGAAACCACCATGGACCCGGCGCGCCGCACCTTGCTGCGCGTGCAGCTGCTGCCGGAAGACCGCGACGGCACTGCCGACTCCGTTGAGCGCCTGATGGGCACCAAGGCCGAAGCGCGGTTTGCGTTCATCTCGGACAAGGCGGAATTCGCCAACGAGGAATTGCTGGACGTTTAAAAGCTCGTTTCTCGGACGCGCTCACACTTCAGAAATCATCGGGCGCATGCCGGGAGCAATCTTTTATTCCCTACTTAGTCATTGCCCCTCGCCGCCCGGCGTGCGAACGCCGGCGATCAGGATATCGACGAGCCGCTTGGCGCTGGCTTCCCAATTAGGGCCTGCGCTAACACTGGCCACGCCGGCCAGTGCGCGCAACATGTCGAGCGGATCGAGATCGAGGCGGATGTCGCCATTGGCAACGGCGCGGTCGACCAGCATTGCCATCGCAGTTTTGATCTGCGTGCCAGCATCGGCATAGAGGTCCGAACAGTCGCCAACAATCGAACCCAGCACACCCGCCATCAGTTGCTTCGTCGCAATGTGATCGACGAAGATTCGCATCCAGGCGCGCAAGGCCTCCACCGGGGCATGTGTGGTCGCAAGTTCCGCAGCGGCCTCGGCAAGCTGCTGTGTCTCGTTGCGATAGACCGCCTCGACCAATGCGTCGCGGGTGGGGAAGTGGCGATATAGCGTCCCGATTCCGACGCCCGCGAGCCGCGCGATCTCCTCGAGACCGGCCGCCTCGCCCTTTTCGGCGAATGTCGCCTTTGCCGTTTCCAACAGCCGCTGACGATTGCGCTGCGCATCGATCCGTGGTCCGCGAACGGCCTTCGGCTTGGCCTCCTGTGCCATTTTACGGGTTACCTCTTGATAAACGGAGGGAGCCTCCGTATTTAAACGGAGACGGCCTCCATTTATACCCTCAAAGCGCCGTTCGACAAAGCTCGATCAGCTCGGAGGCGCGTCGTGCCAAACACAAGGAGCTATCATGGCAGGACCTTTCAGTGCCACTTCCACCACCGACGACGTGCTCGCTGGCGTCGACCTCCGCGGCAAGCGCATTCTGGTCACCGGCGTCTCAGCCGGGCTCGGCGTCGAGACGGCGCGCAGCCTGGCCGCCCGGGGCGCGCAGGTGGTCGGTGCCGCCCGTGACCTCGCCAAGGCGGAAACGGCGACCGCGCAAGTGCGCGCCGATGCCACTGGTGGCGGTGGCCTCGAACTGATTGCACTCGATCTCGGCTCGCTGGCCAGCGTCCGGGCCTGCGCCGACGCACTGGTCGCGGCTGGCCGCCCGTTCGACCTGGTGATCGCCAATGCCGGCGTGATGGCGCCGCCGTTCGGCCTCACCGCGGACGGCTTCGAGACCCAGTTCGGCACGAACCATCTCGGTCACTTCGTATTGGTCAACCGTATCGCGTCACTGCTGTCGCCCACCGCGCGACTGGTCAACGTCGCCTCGTCCGGCCATCGCTTCGCCGACGTGGATCTCGAAGATCCCAATTTCACCAAGGGGTCCTATGAGCCGGTCATCGGCTATGGCCGCTCGAAGACCGCCAACATCCTGTTCGCCGTCGAGTTCGACCGGCGGCACCGGGCGCGTGGCGTGCGCGCCACCGCGCTGCATCCCGGCGGCATCAAGACAGAACTCGGCCGCCATATCGGCGAGGCGACGATCGATGCCATGCTCGACGGCATCAATGCCGAGCTCGCTGCCGAGGGTAAACCGCTGTTTCAATGGAAGACCATTCCGCAAGGCGCTGCAACTTCGGTGTGGGCCGGCGTGGTCGCCAGCGCGGACGAGATCGGCGGCCGCTATTGCGAGAACTGCCACGTCTCGGAAATCGTCGACGGGCTGATCAATCCGGCCAGCGAAGGCGTGCGCGCTTATGCGCTCGATGCCGAACGCGCCAAGGCGCTATGGGCCAAGAGTGAGGAAATGGTTGGCGAGCGCTTCTGATCGCCCTGCCGAAATGAAACTGCGGTGATGAAGCAAACAGTTGGTTCGTCACCGCCACAGCTGGCGCTTGAAACCTTTGGCTCCGTTCATCGTATCTATCCCATGCGCGCACCATTCCTCACCCTCGGCATTCTCGCCTTCCTGATCGGCACGCTCTGGATCGGTCAGGGCACCGGCCTCGTGAACTGGCCGAAATCCAGTTTCATGATCAGCCAGATGCAGTGGGCCTATTACGGCGCTGCCCTCGCCGCGCTTGGCGTCGGACTGATGGGACTGGCGCTCGTGCGGCGCTGACGCCCCCTTCCATCTTCCCGCCAGTCTTGCGATGATCCGTCCCAGACGCGCCACAGAACGCGTCAGGAACAATCATGCGGGGCGGACATCTTGACCAGTAATCTCTTCGATCTCACCGGCAGGGTCGCCATCGTTACCGGCGGCAACACCGGCATTGGCCTCGGCATGGCACGTGGGCTGGCGAATGCCGGTGCGACCCTCGTGATCGCCGATCGCAACAGCGATAATGCCGCTTCGGCAAAAGCCGAACTGGAGACGTCCGGACATCCGGTGCTCGCACTGACGACCGATGTTACCGACCCGAACTCGATCGCGCAGATGGTATCCGCAACGTTGAACGCGTTCGGCCGCATTGACATCCTCGTCAACAATGCCGGCATCAGCATCTCAGCGCCAATCGAAGACATGACGCTGGCCGACTGGCAGAAGGTCATCGACGTCAACATGACCGCGCCTTTCATCTGCGCGCAGGCTGTCCACCCAGCGATGAAAGCCGCAGGCCGCGGCAAGATCATCAATATCGCCTCGGTGTTGGCCACGCTCGGCGCCGGCGGCGCGGCGAACTACGCCTCAAGCAAAGGCGGCATCCTGCAATTCACCCGCGCGCTGGCGACTGCCTGGGCTGCGGACAACATCCAGTCCAACGCCATTCTGCCCGGCTGGATCGACACCGACCTGACCAAGCGCGCCAAGGACATCCGACCCGAACTGCACGATCGCATTCTCGGGCGTGTACCGGCGCAGCGCTGGGGCAGGCCTGATGATCTTGCGGGCGCGGCCGTGTTTTTGGCCAGCGGGGCTTCCGACTTCGTCAATGGTGCCGCGCTCACGGTCGATGGCGGCTTTTCAATTCAAGGCTGATGCAATGAGGGCAACACCATGACTGCAGGACTGTTCGATCTCTCCGGCAAAGTGGCCATCGTCACCGGCGGCAATGGCGGCATCGGGCTCGGCATGGCGCGGGGTCTGGCGCAGGCCGGCGCCGCCATCGCCGTGGTCGGACGCAACCAGACGAAATCCAAGGATGCCGTCGCGGAGTTGACCAAGAGCGGCGCCAGGGCGGTCGCCATTGCGGCCGATGTGACCGACAAGACCGCTGTCGATGGAATGATCGCACGCGTGCTGAAAGAACTGGGCCGCATCGATATCCTCATCAACAATGCCGGCATCAACATCCGCAAGCCGCCGCACGAGATCGCACTCGACGAATGGGACAGCGTGATCAAGACCAATCTCACCAGCGCCTTCGTCTGTTCGCAGGCGGCGCATCCCGCGATGAAGGCCGCGGGCGGCGGCAAGATCATCAATATCGGCTCGATGCTGTCGATCTTCGGCGCGTCTTTCGCGCCAGCCTATGCCGCCAGCAAGGGCGGCATCGTCCAGTTCACCCGCTCCTGCGCGGTCGCATGGGCGCCGCACAACATCCAATGCAACGCCGTTCTGCCGGGTTGGATCGATACCGAACTGACACAGAATGCGCGCCGTGAAATCGACGGCCTGCATGACAAAGTACTGGCACGAACGCCCGCCGGCCGCTGGGGCGCGTCGGGAGATTTCGCGGGCATCGCGGTGTTCCTGTCGTCGCGCGCATCGGACTTCGTCACCGGAACCGCAATCCCCGTGGACGGCGGCTTCTCGGTGCAGGGATAGTCTCTCCTAGACTTCCGGCGACTGTACGTGCTCGGGTCGTACGCCAATCGCCAGGAAGCGCGCGGTCAATCCCTGCAGTGGTGGAAACGCACTGACCAGGCGCATGATCAGCGGCGGCGTCAGCGGCTCGCCGCCCTTGGCCAGTGCACGGCTGATGATGTTGTTTTGCATCACGACCTGCATGCCCTGTGTTGCGCGCATCGGGAATTCGCGGCGGCGACGCACCGCGCCGAGGTCGTCCTCGGTCACCGGTCCCTTCGCCAGCTTCGCCGCCAGCAGGTTAGCGGTCGCGACGGCGTCCTGCACTGCGATATTCACACCGACGCCGCCAACCGGGGACATCGCATGCGCGGCGTCGCCGATGCACAACAGCCCCGGCCGGGTCCAGCGCTTGAGCCGATTGATCGCGACGGTCAGTAGTTTGACGTCGTCCCAGCTCTTCAGCTCTTCGATATGCGCGCTCAGGATCGGCGCTAGACGTGACGTTTCGGCACGGAAAGCCTCAAGGCCACGCACCTTGATCTCCTCATAGTGCCCCTTGGCGATCACATAAGCGCATTGCCAGTAGTCCCCGCGATCGATGGTCACCATCATCTTGCCGGGCTCGAGCCGCGCGAACACGCTCTCGGTCTCCGCGCCCTTGGCAACGCGAAACCACAAGATGTCCATAGGCGCACCGATGTCTTCGACCTCCAGCCTCGCCGCCGGCCGCACGATCGAATGCCGGCCATCGCAGGCCACTGTCAGATCGGCATGGATCTCGACCGGCCCCTGCTGCGTGATGGCCTTGACGCCGACCACTTGCTCGCCCGACCAGATGAGATCGGTCGCCTCGGTGTTCATCATCACCTTGAGATGCGGATAGCGCTGCGCTTTGTCGCGCAGGAAATTGAGGAAATCCCACTGCGGCATGAAGGCGATAAACGGATACTTCGCGCTGGTGCGGCTGATATCCGCGATGCGCAGCTTATGCGTTCCGAAGAAGCCATCCATCTTCTGGATACGATCGTGCTTGATCTTCAGGAAGTCGTCGATCAGGCCAAGCTCGTCCATCACCTGCAGCGTCGATGGATGCACGGTGTCACCGCGGAAATCGCGGAAGAAGTCGGCGTGTTTCTCGATAACGATCGTATCGACGCCGGCGCGGCCGAGCAGATAGCCGAGCATCATTCCGGCAGGGCCACCGCCAACGATGCAGCAGCGCGCGGTCAGCGAGTTCTCGTTCGCGCCTGCAGCCATTCGCTACTCCTCCGGCGAGTCGAATTTCTTGATCAAGGAATGCGAGCTTGCGATAGTCGAAATGCCGTGGTTCGCAGGGCGGTGTCGATCATGCTCATCGATTTCCCGAACGTCGGAAGCTCTTGGTTTCGGAGATGCTGCCGTCCCGGAACGTCAATTCGACCGACACGAACTTCGTCGAGGCCGGGATTTTGATGTAGGTCTCGGCATCCGACGGCGTCGCAATGGGGTCGCGCAGGTCGCAGGGCGGGAATTTCAGCAGCTTGTCCGGCACGGCGCTATCGATCCCGACGCGGGCCTCGCGAATGGCACAGCGATACGACATCAGATGCGTATAATACATCAGGGGCGTGTTGTAGCCACCGAAGGCAAGCCAGCTTCCAGCGGTCATATCGAGGATCTTGCGCTGGTCGCGGACCAGCGCCGCCTCGGGATCGAAGCGGATCGGAAACGGGCCCTGCATCTCGCCGTTCGCGTCGACGTAACGCAGATAGATCGTCGCCGCCGCTGCATCGGCGTCGAGCTGGATCGCCGGATTCGGCATTCGCTTGCGCGTGCGCGGATCGAGCGTGTCCATGAAGCCGGTCTCGCGGAAATTACCTCCCTCGCCCATCCGCCAGGAGATACCCAGCGTCGGATCGGCGATCGAGAACATCACGGTCCAGCCGCCATTGTGGCGCGAGAAGCTGGCGATCGGTGCGTTCACCGCATCGTTGGCCGGCGGCAGTTGCGGAACGTTGACAGGGGGCAGCGCAGCGACCTGCTGCAGCGGTTCGGGCGGCCGCGCATCGGCCTGCTTGAGAGCCACACCATTGAGAAAGACGTCATCGACCATCTGGTCGAAATACACCGGCACCTGACGGTGCTTCACGGTCTCTGCCATCTCGCTGACGGTCCGCCGGGTGCGCTGCGCGACCTGCACGAGGTTCAGCGATGGCTCCTGCAGCTCCTTGATGAAGGCGCGCGTGAAAACCGAATTCGGATCGGTGTCGTTGTTCGACAAACGATCCAGCGCGGTCTGCCGCGGCCCGGCCGAGAAGATCGAAAACACGCCTTCCGGGAGCGTGGTCATCGGGGCGAGGCCACCGCTGCCGGCCACAGCGCGGGTGCCAGCGCGCTCGAACGGATTGTTGCGACAGGCGTCGAACACCAGAATCGACGTCCGCGCGCCGCGCATCTGCAGCCGCGTTACAATCCGGTCGGCGAGAATCGCTGAGTCGCGCACCAGCTCTTCCTGCCCTTCCGTGGCGGCAGGGACATCCGTCGGCAGCAGGAAGTTCTGGCCGGCGATCTCGAAGCCGTGCCCTGCAAAAAAGAAAAAGGCCGTGTCGCCTTTTTCAATCGTCGAATCGAAAGCAAGCAACGACTGACTGAAGGCCTGCCGGGTCTGGTTCTCGGCCACCATGACACTGAAGCCGAGATTCTTCAGTGCGTCCCCTATGCTGCGGGCGTCATTCACGGCCTTCTGCAGTTTCGGCACATTGCGATAGTCGTTATTGCCGATGACCAGCGCCACGCGTTTTGCAGCAAAAGCCGGCGCTGTCGAAAGTACCGCCGCTGCCAGCGCTGCCAGCAGAATCAAAAGCCGTCGCATTGTTCTATCCCCGCCCCACCAGCACATGTATCCGTGTGGTGACTCGACCGCGTCATTGTCTGCCTTGGTCGAGGCAGAACTGCGGCCGGTTCAAACCGAGGTCTAGCCGTTACCACCCATTTTGTCCTGCCTGCTCAGGCAGATCATCTGCCTGCCGATTGCAGCCCCGCTGCCACATTTTCCGCCTTAATCTCCGCTAGCCCGAGCCCCAATCAGAGTCAGGAGATCGTTGTGAAATCACTCGTCCTCGCAGCCGCGCTGTTGCTTCCCACCATGGCACTCGCGCAGGATGCGGCCCCCGCTACCGCGGCGAAACCGCCGGCTGCCACCGCCAAACCGAAGCGCGCCCCGGTAGCCGCCAAGCCTGCACAGACCACCCCGGAAGTGCTGGATATCAACCAGATCATCGGGATCCGCCAGGTCGATCCGGCGACGTATGAGGTCGATGCCCGTCTACAGAGCGGCAGCGAGGTGCATCTGCGCATGAATGCTTTCGTGATGCAGAATCTCGGGATGCAGCTAGGCACTTACGGCAAATAGTCAGCCTGCGGTATCCCTCTCACGCGCGCCGGAATAAGTCGACTTCCGGACGGCTCGGTGTGCGCTCTCGATCAGGGGTGATGAGGTACCACATGTCGCGAAGTCCTGTGGATAAGGGTTACGCGGCCAATCATCGACATGATTGCCCTGACATGTGCTATGTGACAATTCATCAGGTCCGGAGCCAATCCGGGGAGCAATTGCTAAAACCGGCTCCTGCTACAGGCAACCAACGTCAGGAAGCGCGCTTCAGGAACTTTGCGTTCCTCGTAGCTTGGCGATTTGAGGATGGGATTTTTTAGACTGTAAGATTTCAGGCAGTTTTAATCACCCGCCCGAAGCCTGCTACGACTGGATACCTGACGACCAATGGCAAAGAAGATGATTACGCCCGGGCACGAGTTGCTGCTTCGGGTCAACAAGGCATTTCTCGACCACGGCTATGCCGGCCTGTCGATGGTCGGTCTCGCGAGAGAGTGCGGCTTCACGCAGCGCGCGCTCTATTACTATTTCAGCAACAAGGAAGAGGCATTTCGTGCCTCGATCGGCCATCGCAATGAAGTCGCGATAGCGCAGGCACTCGAGGCCGGCCAGAAAATCCGGGAAAGTGGCGGCAGCGCACTCGACATCTTTGCGACGATCATCGACCTGAGATACGGCGAAACCCGTCGGATGCTGACATTCTCACCGCATACCGTCGAGCTCAATGCGGAAGCCTTTCGGCGCTGCCGCGATCTCATGATCGAGTCCGCAATCGCCTTCCAGGCCGAGCTGGAAAAGCTGATTATCGATTTCCACTACAGCAAGCTGCTGATCCTGACCGGCCGTTTTACGGCCGCGCAGATCGCGCAGGCGCTGGCCGACGGCGGGCGGGCTGTCAATCAGGCACTCCCTCCGATCGCAGCGAATGACTTCTCGGCGCGCTATCGCCAGACCTGCGAGATGATCCTGTATGGCTGCGCGGCAACGCCGACGCAGATTTGAGACGCTGCGGTTCGCCGCCACATACCCTCCTCTCGACTCATCTAGCTCCATCGACATATGGTCCGCGCGGGCAGCGGAGGACGCGCATTGCGTTGCCGCTATGAGATGCGGGGCGTCAGATGAACGACCAGGTGCGGACGCACGGGGCGCCAGCGGGCGCAGCCGTGCCAACTATTGCGGCACGCCTGGACGGGCTGCCAGTCTCGCCGCTTCACCTCGGCATCTTCGCGCTCTGTGCCTTCGGCCTGTTCGCAGACATCGCCGAAGTGGCGCTCAGCAATGCCTTTTCCGGCATCTTCCTCGCGCCGCCCTACAGCATCTCGCGCGGCGAGCTCTCGCTGTTGTTGGCATCGGTCTTTGCCGGCGGCGCCGTTGGTGCGCCTGTGTTCGGCTGGATTGCGGATCGCTATGGCCGCCAGATCGCGCTGCAGAGCGCGCTTGCCGTCCTGGCGCTGGGCTCGCTCGCCGTCGCCGCCAGTCGCGATGTGGCAACCATGACGGCCTTCCGCTTCATCTCCGGCCTCGCCATTGGCGGCTATCCGCCTTTGACATCGGCCTATCTGTCAGACCTGCTGCCGCCCCGGCGGCGTGGCCTCTTGATGATGCTGTGCGGCGCGCTCGCCTTTCTCGGCGCACCGGCTATCATCCTGATGATCCGCTGGCTGACACCCATCGCGCCATGGGGCATCGAGGGCTGGCGCTGGGCTTTGATCTTCGGCAGCGCGTGCTCGACCCTGACAGCCCTGCTGTTCTTCCTGGTGCCGGAATCGCCGCGCTGGCTCGCATCGGTCGGACGCGACGCCGAGGCTGATGCCGCCTGCCGCCGCTTCGAGGCATCCGCGCGTCAGCCATCACCGCCGGCGATCCCCGCTCCCGAAACTATTGCGACCAGATCCAGCGGCTTCCGAGCGCTCGCCCGCGATCGGATCAGCCTGCGGCGCACAGCGCTCCTTGCCGCGCTCTATGTACTCGGACCCTGGGCCACCATTGGCTTCCCGCTGCTCAGCGCCGCAGTGATGGTGCAGAAGGGATTTCATGTCAGCGAGTCCCTGCTGTTCGCGGGACTTACGATGTTCGGTCCATCGATCGGCATCGCGGCGGCATCGGCCTTCGTCGATCGTATCCCGCGGCGCCTCGCTCTGGTCGCCTGTGCCGTGGTGATGATCGCAACCGGGCTGACTTTCGCTGTCAGCACGGTGCTAACGCCGCTCATCGTCACCGGCATCGTGTTCAACCTCGCCAGTGCCGTCTACAGCGCCGTGCTTAGCCTCTACGCTGTCGAGCTGCTGCCGACGCATCTGCGCGCTTCGGCCACCGCTGGCGCATGGGGCCTCGGCCGCGTCGTATCGGCGCTGGTACCGATCGCGCTGCTGCCGCTGCTCGGCAGCCACGGTCCGATCGCGATGTTCATGGTGATCTCGACCGCGCTGTTACTGAGCGGCGCGCTCATCGCCATTGCCGGTCCACCCGGCCGCGAACGCAGGCCGGTCGACTAACGGTCAGCGCTGCATCGACGTCACACGCGACGTCGCGTAGCGGCCGTCCGGCGGGGCCCCAAGCCCCCGCCAATATCCCGGTTTTGGCCCTTTTCCGCTAAAACATTAAGCTTTTTGGGATGTTCCAGGGTGTGGCGGATTGACTTTGGCCGATTCCAGCCTATGTTCCGGCTCGACGCGGCCCGGTATCGAAACGCGATATCTTGAGTAAGCCGCCTGTCAGCGCCCAGCGTCTCCGTGCATGTTTGCGTGCCGCTCCGGGGATAAGCGCTGCAGTATTTCCCGAGAATCCAAGCGGCGGTTTCGACCTGAGGCGTGATTCCGAACGGTGATCATCCGGATACCGGATCAGATCATGCCCCCATACAGAGGCTCAATGTCCTTCTCCAATCTCGGCTTGTCCGACAAGGTTCTCGCCGCCGTTGCGGCCACCGGTTACACCACCCCAACCCCCATTCAGGAACAAGCGATTCCTCATGTGCTGGCGCGCAAAGACGTGCTCGGCATCGCCCAGACCGGCACCGGCAAAACCGCTGCCTTCGTTCTCCCGATGATGACCATGCTGGAAAAGGGCCGAGCCCGCGCCCGCATGCCCCGGACGCTCATTCTCGAACCGACCCGCGAACTGGCCGCACAGGTCAAAGAGCAGTTCGACAAATACGGCGTCGGCCAGAAGCTCAACGTAGCGCTGCTGATCGGCGGCGTCTCGTTCGGTGATCAGGACAGCAAACTCACCCGCGGCGTTGACGTCTTGATCGCCACGCCGGGGCGCCTGCTCGACCATACCGAACGTGGCGGACTGCTTCTCACCGGCGTCGAATTGCTGGTCATCGACGAAGCCGACCGCATGCTGGACATGGGCTTCATCCCCGACATCGAACGCATCTGCAAGCTGGTGCCGTTCACCCGTCAGACTCTCTTTTTTACGGCGACCATGCCCGCCGAAATCCGACGCGTCACCGAGACCTTCCTGCATAATCCGGTGAAGATCGAAGTCTCCAAGCCCGCCTCCACCGCCGTCACCGTGACCCAGTCGCAAGTGGCCGTCGGCCGCGAGCCGCACGAGAAGCGCGAAGTGCTCCGGGCCCTTCTCCGCGAAGCCACCGACCTCAAGAATGCGATCATCTTCTGCAACCGCAAACGTGAAGTCGCGTTGCTCGCCAAGTCGCTCCAGAAGCACGGCTTCAGTGTCGGCGCCCTGCATGGCGACATGGAGCAGTCGGCCCGCACCGCCGCGCTGGACCAGTTCCGCAAGGGCGAGCTGCCGATCCTGGTGGCTTCCGACGTCGCCGCCCGCGGTCTCGATATTCCCGCCGTCAGCCACGTCTATAATTTCGACGTCCCGCATCATTCCGACGACTACGTGCACCGCATCGGCCGTACCGGCCGCGCCGGCCGCACCGGCTCCGCGATCTCGCTGGTGTGCCCGTCCGACCAGAAGTCCATGCTGGCAATCGAAAAACTGATCGGCCAGTCGATCCCCAAGGTCGAAACTTCCATAGCGATCTCCGAGCCTGTCGAAGGCGAAACCGCTGAGGCGTCGCGCCAGTCGCGCAACCGCACCGGCAATCGCGAAGCCAATGCCGAACAGCCGCGCGGCGGCCGCAACGATCAGCCCCGCGAAGGCGGACGTGATCGCAAACCGCGCCGTGAGCGTGGCCCACGCCGTGAAGGTGGTCGTTCGGAAGGCGGCGAGCGCAGCCCGCAGCCGCAGGCCGCGGAAGCCGCTTTGGCAGCACCGGTCGTGGCAGCGGCAGCCCCGCAGGCGCAGCGTCCCCCCTCCATCGGCCGCGCCGAAGCGCCACGTTCGCGCCGCGAAGACAACGAACCGGCGGATCATTCGCACCTGCCGGCCTTTCTGTTGCGTCCGATCCGGGCACGCGCATAGGTAGTATCGCGCCAGGAACGTTTACTTGCCGTTCACTCTCGTCCCCTAATCTGAATGCGATATTTTTAACGAATTTGCATTTCAGAGGACCGCGTATACACGCTGTCCACGAGGGCACAGAACGTGACCGGCATCCTGGACGAACAAGAGCGGACTTTGGCCTTTGCCGAAGTCGCGCTGGGCCAAATTCGCTCGCTCCGCCAGACGGCGATTCCGCGCAATTATGAGATCTGGTACGTCTACGCGACTGGCTACAATTCGGCGCTCAACAAAGTCATCAATGAGACGCTGGCACGCAATGGCCGGCTGACCGAAGCCGATCTCGACCTGATCCACGACACTTATCTCTCACAAATTCGCACCACCGATCGCATCGATCAGGTCGGCGCCCGCGTCATCGGCGAGATCGACGACGTGATGGCGCTCATCACCGATGCTCTGGGCATGACCACGAACTTCAATGCCAGTCTGGATGGTGCCAGCAAGGATTTGTCGCGGGCGCACGATCCCGCTGCGGTGAAAGCCGTGATCGAAAGGCTCGTCAAATCCACCCGTGAAGTGCATGACACCAACAAGGCGCTGGAAGAACGGCTACTGTCCTCGAAGAGCGAGGTCTACACGCTGCAACAGAGCCTCGAAGCGATCCGCGCCGAAAGCCTGACCGATCCCCTCACCGCGCTCGGCAACCGCAAATATTTCGACCGTGCGCTGATGGCGGCAATCGATACCGCGGTGAAGCGCGGCGAACCGTTGTCGCTCCTGATGCTCGACATCGATCACTTTAAGTCCTTCAACGACAATTATGGCCATCTCACCGGCGACCAGGTGCTGCGTCTTGTCGGCCAGTCATTGAAGCAGACCATCAAGGGCCAGGATATCACCGCGCGCTATGGCGGCGAGGAATTCGCCGTGGTGCTACCGAACACGCCGTTGCGTCAGGCGCTCACCGTTGCCGATCACATCCGCCGCGCCGTGATGTCAAAGGAGCTGAAGAAAAAATCGACTGGCGAGATCCTGGGACGCGTCACGATTTCCGTCGGCGTCTCGATGCTGCAGATCGGCGACGATATGGAATCGATCATCGGCCGTGCCGACGCCTGTCTCTATGCCGCGAAGCGCAGCGGCCGCAACCGCGTGATCTGCGAAGTCGATCCGGAATATTCTGCGGAGCTGCAGTTTCAGGTGGCATGACGCCCTACACTCCGTCCTCACGGTGAGGAACGCGTCTTCGCGCGTCTCGGAACCATAAGCTCGCGCGGGCTCCTATAGCCATCCCCAGCGAATGGCTTCACCGGAAGGAGACGCCGCGCAAGCGCCCGACTTCTCAGGATGAGGATTTACGCTTCTTTGCGGCTTTACTGGCTTTCTTGCTGGCGACCGTCTTAACCGCAGCCTTCTTGACGGCCTTCTTTTTCGCCGCGGTCTTCTTCACGACCTTCGCTTTCTTCGTTGCCCGCTTCTTGCTTGCTTTTGCCAGCGATGCACGGATCGCTGCGGCATGCGCGACCCTCGCCCATTCGGTGACTTCATCGGGATCGTCATAGAGCCGTTCCGGCAGCTGCCAATAGGATCCGATCATCCGCAGCTTGCCGCGCATCTCATACTGAAAACACTGCGAGCCCTCACTCTCGAAACGCGGGATCGAGATTTCATCGGCACGCAGATAGACCGCGCCGCGCAGCACCAGCGCGAAGTTGATGCCATCGGCGGAAATGCCAAAGCCGGAAAACATCCGGCGGATCGTTACCGGGCCAAAGCCGGCGAAAAGTTCACTGAGAAATTCGCGGTCCATGGCGGAAGTGTAGGATGGTCGCGAACCGGGTCAACACGGAAGCGGCTTGCACACCGACCTCTCCCCACGTCATGGCCGGGCGTGACCCGGCCATCCAACTTCGCGCCGTGCAGCGCCAAAAGATGGATGCCCGGGGGGTCTAGGCGAAGCCGCGCTTCGCGCTTTGCCCGGGCACGACAGCGTTTAAATTGAGAGATCGAAGGCTAACGCCCTCAGCCGTCGATCTTCGCCGGCGTCAGTTGCACGGACTCGCCGCAGCCACAGGCCGAGATCTGGTTCGGGTTGTTGAACACGAACTGGGCCTGCATGCGGTCGGTCTTGTAGTCCATCTCGGTGCCGAGCAGGAACAGAACGGCCTTAGGATCGACCAGGATCTTGACGCCCTTGTCCTCGACGATTTCGTCGGTCGGCTTGATGTCGTGGGCATATTCTACGGTGTAGGACTGGCCGGCGCAGCCACCGTTCTTGATGCCGACGCGCAGGCCGACGATCTCGGAATCCGCACGCTCCGTCAGCTCCCGGATCCGCGTTGCGGCAGCATCGGTCAGGCGCATCACCTGCGGGCGGGGACGCGGCTTCGGCTTCGCAGCCGGTGCGGTTGGGGTTGGTGTCATCTCAGTCATGTGTTCAGTCCCTTCGGCGGTTCAAGGCCGCCATAGGAATTCAAGCGACTTGGGCGTATTCAGCAAACCGGACGCAACCATCACCACATATTCAGAACGAGACGGGCCTCGTCGGTCATCCGGTCCGGCGTCCAGGTCGGCTCCCAGACGATCTCGACCTTGACCAGACCGACTCCGGGCACGCTGGCCACGGCGTTCTCCACCATGGTCGGAAGCTCTTCGGCGGCCGGACAATTCGGCGTCGTCAGCGTCATCTCCACTTGGACAGAGCGATCGTCCTTGATGTCGACCTTGTAGATCAGGCCGAGCTCGTAGATATCCGCGGGGATTTCCGGGTCGAACACGGTCTTCAGTGCAGCGACGATCTCGGTGCCCAAGCGTTCGGTTTCGGCGGGATCGAGCGCCGAGGTGGTCTGCATGTGAGCGGGCTTCTCAGCCTCGGGGGTGGCGTCCGGCGTCTTGGCTTCTGCAATGTCACTCATGCAAACAACTCCCGTGCCTTGATCAGCGCCTGTGCGAGGTGGTCGACCTCCTCGCGGGTATTATACATTCCGAATGATGCACGGCACGTGGCCGTCACATTGAATCGCTCCAGAAGCGGCATCACGCAGTGGGTTCCCGCGCGGACCGCGACGCCCTGCCGGTCGATCACGGTCGCCACGTCATGAGCGTGAGCGCCCTTCAGTTCGAACGAAATCACCGGGCCCTTGTTCTTGGCAGTTCCGATAATACGCAGCGAATTGATCTCGCGCAGCCGGTCCTGTGCATAGGCCAGGAGGTCGTGCTCATGGGCGGCAATCCGCTCCTTGCCGATCGAATTGACGTAATCGATGGCAGCGCCGAGGCCGATGGCTTCGACGATGGCGGGCGTACCAGCCTCAAACTTGTGCGGCGGATCACCATAGGTGACCCACTCCTTCGCCACTTCGCGGATCATCTCGCCGCCGCCGGCATAGGGCCGCATCGCGACCAGGCGGTCATATTTGCCATACAGCACGCCGATGCCGGTCGGTCCGTACAGCTTGTGGCCGGTGAAGATATAAAAGTCGGCGTCGATGTCCTGCACGTCGATCGGCATGTGCACGGCAGCCTGGCTGCCATCCACCACGACGGGAATGCCGCGCGCATGCGCAAGCTTCACCACGTCCTTGACCGGAACCAGCGTGCCCAGCGCATTGGACATCTGGGTGATGGCGACGATCTTGGTACGATCGGTCAGCAGCTTCTCGAACTCGTCGATCAGGAAGTTGCCTTCGTCATCGACAGGCGCCCATTTGATGACGGCGCCCTGACGTTCCCGCAGGAAGTGCCACGGTACGATGTTGGAATGGTGCTCCATGATCGAGAGCACGATCTCATCGCCCGGCTTGATGTTCTCGCCGCCCCACGATGCTGCGACGGCATTGAGCGCATCGGTGGCATTGCGGGTGAAGATGATTTCCTCGGGGCGCTTGGCATTGAGGAAGTGCTGCACCTTGATGCGCGCGCCCTCATAGGCCTCGGTCGCGGCATTGGCGAGGTAATGCAGTCCGCGATGCACATTGGCATATTCGGACTTGTAGGCCTCGGTCATGCGGTCGAGCACAGCATAGGGCTTCTGCGCCGATGCCGCGTTGTCGAGATAGACCAGCGGCTTGCCATAGACCTTCATCTCGAGCGCAGGAAAATCCTCGCGGACGCGAGCGACGTCATATGACCCGTTCGAGACCGCGGGATGCAATGTCATGCGCGCGACTCCAGCCAACGCTCTGCGGCCGATATCGCGACGTCGCGCAGATCGTCATTCACGATCGACTCCAGCGCTTCACCCACGAATGCCTGGATCAGCAGCGCCTGCGCCGCCTTCTCCGGCAGGCCGCGAGCCCGCAGATAGAACAGCAAGCTGTCATCCAGCGCGCCAATGGTCGCGCCGTGGCCGCACTGCACGTCGTCAGCGAAGATCTCGAGCTCGGGCTTGTTGTCGATCTCGGCCTCGTCGGACAGCAGCAGCGCCCGTGACATCATCTTGCCGTCGGTCTTCTGCGCGATCTGATGGACGTTGATGCGACCCTGGAACACCGAATGCGCGCGATCGTCGAGCACGGCGCGGAACAGCTCACGGCTGAGGCAATTCGGCGCCGCATGCTCGATCACGAAGGTACAGTCGCCATGCTGCTTGTCGCGCAGCAGATGAACGCTGTTGGTCGACAGCTCCGAATCCACACCAGCCAGCGTGATAAAGCTCTGATAGCGGCTGACGCCACCGCCAGTGGTCAGGCTGAAGGTGTTGAACTTGGTGCGCGCACCGACTGTGACGATGGCCGTTGCAATATTCGCTGCATCGCCAGCGTCTTCCATCACGCGCACATGCTGCAGATCGGAATCGTCGCCGATCCAGATCACGACAGCATCATGGGCCTGATACGCCTTCGCGGATTCTGTCGCGACGAAGCTTTCGACCAGCGTCACGCGCGCGCGATTGCCGATACGCACCAGCGACCGCGTGAATGCGGCCACGCTCGGGCGTGTCGCGACATGCACGATATGCAGCGGCCGGGCCGGAACGGCATCGTCCGCGATATCGATCAACATGCCATCGGTCGCAAAGGCGGCATTCAGCGCGATCATCGGATCGACAATGCGCGAGCGCAGCAGGTCGGCACGCGTCGCACTGGTCGCGTCATCGAGCATGGCGCTGAGCGCATGCACGGTCACGCCGCCGCCCGACGTCAGATCGGAGAGACCCGCTGCGAAGACGCCGTCAACAATGACGAGCTTCTGCGTATCACCCGTACCGAGTGTTTCGACCAGTCTGCCGGCTTGCGCCAACGCAGCCTGATCCGGCGTGGGCGCAAGCGGCGCCACGTCGCGCAGCAGGTTGCGCAGATCGGTATATTTCCATTCTTCGATGCGCCGGGTCGGCAGACCGGTGCGCGCGAAATCGTCGAACGCCTGCTGGCGCGTTTCGGCCACCGTGCCGACGCCCGGCAACCGACCGCGCGCGGCGGCAAATGTGCCGTCCAGCACCGCGCCCGTTGTTGTCTTTGCGAGAGCTACATTCATGATTGTCTCACTCAGGCCGCCGCGTCTTCATACTGCGCGTAACCGGACTCTTCGAGTTCCAGCGCCAGTTCCTTGCCGCCACTCTTCACGACGCGGCCCTTCGACATCACATGCACATGATCCGGCACGATGTAGTTCAGCAGGCGCTGATAATGCGTGATGACGACCATAGCGCGATCCGGGCTGCGCAGTGCATTGACGCCGTCGGCAGCCACGCGCAACGCATCGATGTCGAGACCGGAGTCCATTTCGTCGAGGATGCACAGGCTCGGCTGGAACAGCGCCATCTGCAGCACTTCGTTGCGCTTCTTCTCACCGCCGGAGAAGCCGACATTGACGCCGCGCTTCAGCATATCCATCGGGATGTTCAGTGAAGCAGCGACTTCACGGACCTTCCTGAGGAAGTCCGGCACCAGATATTCGGATTCGCCGCGCGCCTTGCGCTGCGCATTCACCGCGGTGCGCAGGAAGTTCATCGTGGTGACGCCGGGAATTTCCACGGGATACTGGAACGCCAGGAACACGCCCTTGGCGGCGCGCTCGTCGGGCTCCATCTCCAGCAGGTCTTCACCCTTGAACAGGATCTCGCCGCCGGTCACCTCATAACCGGGCTTGCCGGCGATGACGTGGCTGAGCGTGGATTTGCCCGAACCATTCGGTCCCATGATGGCATGCACTTCGCCGCCATTCACGGTCATGGTCAGCCCATGGAGAATCTCGCGATCCTCGACACGAACCTGCAGGTCCTTCACTTCAAGCAATGCGGTCATCAGTCTCTATCCTTTGATCATCATCGTCATCCTCGCCTGAACGCACTCGGGTTCAGCCTGGAGTGCTCGCCATTCGCGGCGAGCCTCTAAGGATGGTTTTCAATCTTGCCGACATCCTGGAAGCGCCGCTGTGCGGGCATCCGCGATGGCGGGACTTAGCCCACCGATCCCTCAAGCGAGATCGAAATCAGCTTCTGCGCTTCCACCGCGAATTCCATCGGCAGTTGCTGCAACACGTCCTTCACGAAACCGTTGACCACGAGGCCGACGGCTTCTTCCTGCGACAGGCCGCGCTGGACACAATAGAACAACACGTCTTCGGAGATCTTCGAGGTGGTCGCCTCGTGCTCGAACAGCGTCGAGGAATTCTTCGCCTCGATATACGGCACGGTATGTGCACCGCACTGGTCGCCGATCAGGAGCGAGTCACAGGCCGTGAAGTTACGGGCATTCGTCGCCTTGCGATGCGCGGTGACGAGGCCACGATAGGTGTTCTGCGACTTGCCGGCAGCGATACCCTTCGAGATGATCCGGCTCGTGGTGTTCTTTCCGAGATGGATCATCTTGGTGCCGCTATCGACCTGCTGATAGCCGTTCGAAATCGCGATCGAATAGAACTCGCCGCGCGAATTGTCGCCGCGCAGGATGCAGCTCGGATATTTCCAGGTGATGGCGGAGCCGGTCTCGACCTGGGTCCAGGAAATCTTCGAGCGGTCACCGCGGCAGTCACCACGCTTGGTGACGAAATTATAGATGCCGCCCTTGCCTTCGGAATTGCCGGGGTACCAATTCTGCACCGTCGAATACTTGATCTCGGCGTCGTCATGGGTGACGAGCTCGACGACAGCCGCATGGAGCTGGTTCTCGTCGCGCTGCGGCGCCGTGCAGCCTTCGAGATAGCTGACATAGGCGCCCTTGTCGGCAATGATCAGCGTTCGTTCGAACTGGCCGGTGTTGCGCTCATTGATGCGGAAATAGGTCGACAGCTCCATCGGGCAACGCACGCCCGGCGGCACATAGACGAACGAGCCGTCGGAAAACACCGCGGAGTTCAGCGTGGCATAGAAGTTATCCGAGGTCGGCACGACCGTGCCGAGATACTGCTTTACCAGATCGGGATGCTCGCGGATGGCTTCCGAGATCGGCATGAAGATCACGCCGGCCTGCTTCAGTTCCTTCTGGAACGTGGTTGCGACCGACACCGAATCGAACACGGCATCGACGGCGATCCTGCGCTCACCTTCCGGACGCACGACGCCTTCCAGCGCCTCGATCTCGCGGAGAGGAATGCCGAGCTTCTTGTAGGTTTCGAGAATTTCAGGATCGATCTCGTCGATCGAGCCGATGGTCTTCTTCGGCTTCGGCGCCGAATAGTAATAGAGATCCTGGAAGTCGATCTTCGGATACTCGACCCGCGCCCACTTCGGCTCTTCCATGGTCAGCCAGCGGCGATACGCCTCAAGACGCCATTCCAGCATCCATGCCGGCTCGTTCTTCTTGGCGGAGATGTAACGAACGGTGTCTTCGGAAAGGCCCTTCGGGGCCTTCTCGGATTCGATGATGGTCTCGAATCCATAACGATATTGATCGACGTCGATCTGGCGAACCCGATCAACGGTCTCTTGTACGGCAGCCATTTTATCCTCCGCTCGCGGTTTCAAGGACCGCGGTGGATCAATCCAGAAACGTGAAACTCAAAGCTTGTCGGGGTTCTTTACGATGTTCCCGCGGGGAAATCACCCCTCTTAGAACCGTTCAAGCTGTGTTTCGTCGCTATGTTTAAGTAGTGTACCCGAGAGCTTTCGCCAAGCCTCCAGGCACCGATCGACGTCCGCTTCGGTGGTCGACCAGCCCAGACTGAGACGCACAGCACCCCGGGTCAGCTCCGGCCCGAAACCCATGGCTTCAAGCACGTGAGACGGCTGTACCTTACCAGAAGAACAGGCCGATCCCGACGATACCGCGATACCTTCGAGATCAAATCCAATTACGGCGGTCTCGGCGCGCAATCCGGGGGCGCCGAACAGGACCGTATTGGGCAGACGCGGCACATCTTGGGCGAACACAAGTCCATTGCTGGATTGCCGCAAGCCCGCCTCAAGCCGCTGACGCAGTTTTTCGACCCGTTTCATGTCATCAAGCGACGCGATAGCGGCCGTCACGGCGGCGCCGAAGCCGGCGATTCCGGGCACATTCTCGGTTCCCGCCCGACGCCCCAGTTCCTGCCCGCCGCCGCTGAGCAGCGCATTGAGCCCGGCGACGCCATTGGCCAAGACCAGCGCACCAATACCCTTTGGGCCGCCGATCTTGTGCGCAGAAATTGATAGAAGATCAGCCTGCAATAATTTGATATCTATTGGTATCTTTCCGAACGCTTGCACCGCATCGACATGCAGCAAGCCGCCGGCGTCATGCACGATGCCCGCAAGCTCAGGAATTGGTTGAAGGGCGCCGGTTTCATTATTGGCCAACATCACGGAAACCAGCGCCGGCTCCCCACCCGCTAGGAGCGCCCGCAACTCATCCGGTTTCACGACGCCATCCTGGTCCACGCCCAGTACCTGGAGGTCTCCCGCGGCGAAGCGGCCTCCCGCCAGCACCGAGGCGTGCTCTACCGCGGAGACGATCAGCCGCCGCACGGCCGCGCCTGGATTGCGCACCAGCCGGGGCGTTAGCGCCAGCACATTGGCTTCGGTTCCGCCTGAGGTGAATATGACGTTTCGCGAATCTGCGCCTAAGGCGCCTGCGACCGCCGCACGGGCGTCCTCAACGATCCGGCGGGCCTGACGGCCCTCGGTATGAACCGATGACGGGTTACCAGCCAAATCCCACGCGGCCACCATCACCGCCCGCGCCTCAGGGCGCAGCGGTGTCGTCGCATTCCAGTCGAGATAGACCCGGTCTTTGGCCAATTCTGCTTTACCTTGAAGGACTTGGAGCCTTGCTGGCGGCATCGGACGTCGTCCAGTGCCGCGCGCCGTCTCTCTTAGCCCAATTGCTCACCAAATGCGCCCGCGGCAACGCATGTCACGGCCGCCGACACGTTCAATATGCTTGCTTTTCGCCCCTGCGCTCATGGTAGAACGCGGCCTCAACTTCACCCGGTGCCGCCCGCCATCAACCTGGCGGTGCCCGATCGCCCTTTCCTCGCAGGGTCCCCTCCGAGCCATTCTCGCCGAGCCCTGCGCGAAACCGGCTGATCACGCCAAGAACGGGACCTAAGGATCACTATGCCCGAAGTTATTTTTACCGGTCCCGCAGGCCGTATTGAAGGCCGCTATCATCCGGCCAAGCAGAAGAACGCGCCGATCGCCATGGTGCTGCATCCGCATCCGCAATTCGCGGGCACGATGAACCACCAGATTGTCTACCAGTGCTATTACGCCTTCGTGCATCGCGGCTTCTCGGTGCTGCGCTTCAACTTCCGCGGTGTCGGTCGCAGCCAGGGCTCGTTCGACCACGGCACCGGCGAATTGTCGGACGCGGCAGCCGCGCTCGACTGGGCACAGACGATCAATCCCGAAGCGCGCGCCTGCTGGGTTGCCGGTTTCTCGTTTGGCGCCTGGATCGGCATGCAACTCCTGATGCGCCGCCCCGAGGTCGAAGGCTTCATCTCGATCGCGCCGCCGGCCAATCTCTATGATTTCTCGTTCCTCGCACCCTGCCCGTCGTCGGGCCTGATCGTGCACGGCGAGAAGGATGCGGTCGTGCCGCCGAAGGACGTCAACACGCTGGTCGAGAAGCTGAAGACCCAAAAGGGCATCGTGATCGATCAGCACATCATTCCGGGTGCCAATCACTTCTTCGATAACAAGCTCGAGCCGCTGATGGAATCGGTCACCGGCTATCTCGACATGCGCCTCGCCAACGTGCGCTGAGGCGTCGATCGGCCTCACGCCGGCCGCTTCATGTCAACCTAACAAAAAGCCCTCGGCCGGATCGGCCGAGGGCTTTTCAGTTTTAGGTCCTGATCGGGATCAGAACGAGCGCAGGATCTGGACCGAGCCGTTGTAAAGATTCTGATCCTTGATCTGGTAGGCCTGATTGGGCTTGCCAGTTGCCGTGCCGGTATAGGTGCCGTCGAGATTCTGATCGAGGCGGCTATAGGTGAATTCAGCCGACAGGGTCAGGTTCTTGACGGGGGTCCATGCAGTACGTGTACCGACCTGGGCAATTCCGAAATCAAAATTATTGGTCGTGCCGGTAATGCTGCCAGCCGTAGAGCCCGGGTTGGACGAACTGCTCGTTCCCAGGCGACCGCCGGCCGGGCTGAATGCCGCGGCGAGCATCGCGTTGCCGGCATCGCCATAGGAGATATGGCTGTAGTTGCCGAACACCGAGGTGCGCCATGCCGTGTTCCAGTAGTGCTCATAGAAGGCACTGACTTCCCAGGCATCGCTCTGCTGGATCGAGCTTCCCGGCGAATACACACCGTCGAGCACGTAGCCGAAGCCAACCGTGTTGCCATCGAATTTGGCAAAACGACCGCCGCCGGACGTTTCGAGCGAGCCGCCGGTGAAGGCGTAACGCGCAGCGCCCTTGGCATAAGACGCTTCGATCTTCAGGCTGTCGTTTGCACCGGTCGGCAAGACCTTGAATTCCACCGCGCCGCTGACGGCAAAGCCGTAGACATCGTCAGGATGTCCGAAGGATTCGTTAGCCCCGTAGAAGCCGGCCGTGGATGTGTGCATGGCCGCAGCGAAATGCAGCGAGCCCCACTTCTGATCGAGCCGAAGGTTGCCGACGACATCAGGAATATGGTTGCCGCCCGTGGCGTTGCCGAAGAACGTGTTCGAATTGGTGCCGTAGAAGGCACCGGTGAACGACCCCGCGCCCGGCGCGACGATGAAGGTCGCGGTATTGTAGAGGCCAGCATTGCGATAGGGCGACGCATTCTCGAGCGCGATGGTGCCCGAGAAACCGTTGCCAAATTCAGCTGTGTAAGCGATTTGGGGAATGCCGGTCGTATTGCTCGAACCCGCAAGGAAGCCCGATGAGATCCAGGGTTTGGTCAGCGCCCATTGCGGATCGAAGTTCGACACAGCCTTACCGAAGGTGAATCCGGCGAACTGGATGAATGCGAAATCCACTTCTGTGAAGCCGCCGGCGATGCTGTCGCGGTTCTGCGTGAAGTCGAGCTGCATGTTCGCATATGTACGCACCACGCCGTATTCGGACGCCGTGCGCGTATCGGTCGTGATGTTGATACGCTCGCGTGTGAGGAAGTTATCCTTGGTCCAGAGATTGTTGCCGCCGGCGCCACCCTGCCAGAACGGCGCGTCGTACGGGCCACCGTTAAAAGTCGTATCAAGGCGGATCGCGCCGCCGATCTTGATGCAAGTGTCAGTGCCCGGGATGTAGTAGAAGCCGGCACCGTAGATCGAGCAGATCTTCACGTATTCGACAGCCTTGGCCTTCACCGGAAGGTCCGCCGCCTGGGCAGTGCTCGCTGCCAGCAACGCTGCAGCGGAACCAAGTATCATTTGCTTCATCGTGGTGATCATGTCGCCTCCGTACCGATCGTATCGGCACGCGCGATTGCCCCGGGCGTGCCATTCATGAGGCAGAGTTGTGGAAGATCATGTTGCGAAACAATGCGCGCGGTCGATTGTCGCAGCATCATTTTCCGGCTGTGTGCTTTCGGCAACATAATCGGCAAGCCGCGGCATTTCCGTACCGAACTTATCACGAGATTTAATGATGCCATCACGCATCCGTGTCCGCGGCAGCTTGCCGACTGCCACAGGCATCGACGCCGTTATTCGCGATCAACCTGATTCGTTGAGTGAGTCGAATCGCCTTAGCTATGGCGAACTTCGCACTAGCTCGCGAGGTAGTCCGCTCTCACACCGCCCGTCATCGGCTCCGGCACACCAGTCGTTGCCGGATAGCTCAACGGCAAGCCCGCAAGCGAGCGCGCCGCCAGGAACGCGAAGGCCTGCGCTTCCATCGCATCGGCCGACCAGCCCAGGTCATTCGCACTCTCGACGCTGGCGGACGGCAATCGCTCCCGCAGCATGCGCAGCATCGTCGGATTGCGTGCGCCGCCGCCAGTGATGATCCAGCTGCGCGGCGCCTTCGGTAACAGCGGCGCAATGCTGGCGATGGTCGCCGCGGTGAACGCCGTCAGTGTCGCTGCACCATCAGCCGGAGTCGTATCGCTCAGTTGCAATGCAGCGAAGTGATTGCGATCAAGCGACTTCGGCGGCGCTGCCGCAAAGAACGGATTCTGCAACCCCCTTGCGATCCACGCGTCATCGACACGGCCCTGCGCCGCCAGTGCGCCATCCGCATCGAACGGCTGCCCCGTTGCACGCAACACGAAATCATCGAGCAGCGCATTGCCCGGACCGGTGTCGCAGGCAATCAACGCGATGTCGCCGTCAATGTAAGTCACATTGGACACGCCGCCGATATTGACCACAGCAATGGGCCCGTCACGATGCAGTCCCTGCGCCAACGCACGGTGATAGACCGGCACCAGCGGCGCTCCCTGCCCGCCCGCAGCCACATCAGCCGCGCGCAGGTCGTGGATCACCGGCAGGCCGAGCATCCCGGCAAGACTCGCCCCATCGCCAATCTGCACGGTGAGTCGATCGGCGGGACGATGCAGCACGGTCTGGCCGTGAAAGCCGATGATGTCGATGCTGCCTCGTGCGATGCCATGATCAGTCAGAAACGCCTCGACCGCCTCAGCATGGACCGATGTAACCACCCGCTCCGCCTCGGCCAGACTGCCCGGTCTGATATCGCGCCGGCTCAGTTGCACGGCCTCAGCCAGCGCCTGGCGCAACACGGCACGCTCAGCCTCGCTATATGGCCGATACCCCGACGGGCCAAACGACCCGACCCGTTCGCCATCAGTCTCGATCAGGGCGACATCGACCCCGTCCAGCGAGGTTCCGCTCATTAGTCCGATCGCGGTCAGCATATCAGGCACACGGCAAAGCCCTCATTTCCGGTCAAAACTTGTGTCGAAGCGTCCAATCTTATAATGCCACAGGCACTTTGGGGCAGCCAGCACGCCCCCACCTTGCCGCCAATCCATTGAGACAGCGTAAAATTATCCAACCGAGCCGTAAACCGATGACCACCTACAAGTCCGATTTTCTCAACGTCCTGCAGAGCCGCGGCCTGATCCATCAGGTCTCGGATGCCGAGGCGCTGGACGCCGCCTGCTGCAAGGGACCGGTCACGGCTTATGTTGGCTATGACGCCACGGCGACCAGCCTGCATATCGGCAATCTGATCTCGGTGACCATGCTGTACTGGTTTCAGCAGACCGGCCATCGCCCAATCACGCTGATGGGTGGCGGCACCTCGATGGTCGGCGACCCGTCGTTCCGGGACGACCAGCGACAATTGCTAACGGTCGAGAAGATCGCGGAGAACATCGAAGGCATCAAGAAGATCTTCGGCAAGATGCTGGCGTATGGCGACGGCCCGACCGACGCACTGATGGTCAACAATGCCGACTGGCTGCTGAAGTTGAACTATGTCGAATTCCTGCGCGATGTCGGCCGCCACTTCTCGGTCAACCGCATGCTGTCCTTCGACAGCGTGAAGTTGCGCCTCGACCGCGACCAGTCGCTGTCCTTCCTTGAATTCAACTACATGATCATGCAGGGCTACGACTTCGTCGAGCTCAACCGCCGCTATGGCACGCTACTGCAAATGGGCGGCTCCGATCAGTGGGGCAACATCATCAACGGTGTCGACCTCAGCCACCGCATGGGCGGCCCGCAGCTTTACGCACTGACAACGCCGCTGCTCACCAAGTCATCTGGCGAGAAGATGGGCAAGTCGGCCTCCGGCGCCGTCTGGCTCAATGGCGATCTCTTCAGTCCCTATGACTTCTGGCAGTACTTCCGCAACACCGAAGATGCAGACGTCGGCCGTTTCCTCAAGGTCTTCACGCGCCTGCCCCTCGACGAAATCGCCAAGCTCGCGGCCTTGGGCGGTTCGGAGATCAACGAGGCGAAGAAGATTCTCGCCACCGAAGCGACGGCCGTGGTGCACGGTCGCGATGCAGCAAATGCCGCTGCGGAGACGGCACGCAAGACCTTCGAGGAAGGCGGGCTCGCCGACAGCTTGCCGACCGTCAATATTCCGCAAGCTGAACTTGAAGCAGGCATCGGTGTCCTCGCGGCCTTCGTCAATGCCGGTTTCGTCGCGTCGAACGGCGAAGCGCGGCGGCAGATCAAGGGCGGTGGCTTGCGCGTCAACGATGTTGCGGTGACCGACGAAAAGATGATGCTGACTCCCGCGCTGCTGACGGAAGGCGTCATCAAGCTCTCGCTCGGGAAGAAGCGGCACATCCTGCTCAAGCCTGCATAGCCACATTCATCCAGCGCACTTGTTCATGCACGGTGAAACGCGCTCCATGGCGCAGCTGTCGCAAACGCCGTGAAGAAGAGCCAGATGGATTTGAAGTCGTCGCAACGCATCGGACTATCGGTCCTCGGCCTCAGCTTCACCTTTGCGCTGTTCGGCCGGGGACTGCAGGAGAGTTTCTCGGTCTTCCTGCTGCCGATTTCACAATCATTCGGCTGGGACCGTAGCGAAGTCGTTTCGATCTATTCGTTGACGGCGCTGTGCGTCGGCCTGTCATCTCCATTGATCGGCCGGCTGTTCGATCGCTCGGGGCCGCGCACGGTATTCGTCGTCGGCCTTTCGGTCCTTGGACTTTCGTTGCTGGCCGCCGCCTATGCCCAGCACCTGTGGCAGTTTCAGCTCGCCCTCGGTGCCTGTTTCGGCTTTGCCGTCGCCTGCATCGGCAACGTCCCGAATGCGCTGCTGCTGGGACGCTGGTTCGGCAAGCGACTGCCGCTGGCAATGTCGGTTTTCTATTCCGCCACCGGCGCAGGCGTCCTGGTGATGCTGCCGCTTGCCCAGCTTCTGATCGATCACATCGAGTGGCGTGGCGCCTACCGCACCTTCGGCATGATCGCGCTGGCCCTGCTGGTACCCACCATATTGCTGCCTTGGCGTAAGATCAGCGCGGGGTCGCCGCATCTCGATGAATCAGAGAAGCACGACGACATCATCGACGAAGGATGGACACTGGTCGGCGCCATGCGCCATCACGCATTCTGGGCGCTATTCGGCACATTCTTCTTCACTGCCATCGGCATGTTTGCAATCACGCCGCAAGTGGTCGCCTATCTCGTCGATGTCGGCTTCCCGCCTCTGCAAGCAGCGACGGCTTGGGGCTTCAGCGGCATAGCGCTGCTGTTCGGCATGATCGGCGTCAGCTGGCTCGACGGCGTGATCGGTCGACGGCCGTCGATCCTGTTCAGTTATTCAATGTCGATCCTCGGCATCGTGATGCTGTGGCTGCTGCAATGGTATCCGAACTACGCGCTGCTCACCGGCTTCGTCGTCTGCTTCGGCAGCATGATCGGATCGCGCGGCCCGCTGCTGTCAGCGACCGCCATGAAGATCTTTCGCGGCAAACGGATGGGCACCATTTATGGGACGATCACCTTCGGCAGCGGGCTCGGAGCGGCACTTGGCTCATGGACCGGCGGCCTGCTGCATGACTGGACCCAGAGCTATAACGCGCTGCTCGCCTTTGCCTTGATCAGCGTCGTGATCGGCATGATCCCGTTTCTCGTCGTCCCTGCCTTGCGCCGCTAAATCGCTACACATGCGTTCGCACAGCGAACTCATTGAGTTTGTCAGCTTTCACGATTGGTAAGCGACTCGCTGGTATCTCTTTGCCAGTAGTGCTCCGATCAGAGGTCGACATGAGTTTGCTTAGCCGTTTCACCATTCGCACCAAGCTCACCAGCATGGTGCTGGTTTCTGCTGCGTCTATTTGCGCTATCATCGCGGTGGCCGCTTCGCTGAGCCAGAAGCGCATGCAGCAGGATCGGATGGAACAGCTCCATACCGCGGTCGACCTGATGGTCGGCATGGCCGACAGCATGCAGGAA
Organism: Tardiphaga sp. P4_G1; assembly: GCF_056401215.1. Taxonomy (NCBI): domain Bacteria; kingdom Pseudomonadati; phylum Pseudomonadota; class Alphaproteobacteria; order Hyphomicrobiales; family Nitrobacteraceae; genus Tardiphaga; species Tardiphaga sp. P4_G1. The sequence goes on along the minus strand of NZ_JBFUJU010000001.1, from coordinate 238,007 downwards.
GAAATTGCGGCCGGAAAGATCACCCTGGCTGACGCCCAGATGCGCTATCGCCAACTGGCTCGCAACATGACCTTCGGCAACAAGCAAGGCTATCTCGTCGCCTACAAACCTGATGGCGTTCTCCTGGTGAATGCCGGCAACCCGAAGCTGGAAGACAAGAACACGGGCGCCAAGGATTCCAATGGCATCCTGATCTCCAGAGCAATCATCGACGCCGCACGCCAGACCGCCAATGGCGGCAGCACTTACTATCTCTATCCGCGTCCCGGCCAGACCGAGCCGACCGCCAAAATGGTCTTTGCTCGTTACTATGCCCCATGGGATATCACCTTCAGCACCGGCCTTTATATCGATGACCTCGACGCCGACGTGAATGCTCTCCTCGTCCGCCTCGGCTCACTCGGCGCCGGCGTCCTCGCTGTGATGGCACTGCTGTCCTTTCTGATGGCCAGCGACATCCTGAGCGCACTCCGTCGGCTACAGGCACGTATGCACGCCATTGCCAATGGCGCGCTGGACGAGAACGTCGGCGAAACCGATCGCGGCGACGAAATCGGCCGCATGGCCGAAACGCTGGAAATGCTGCGCCAGACCTCGCTGACCGCCCGCTCCCTCGAAGCCGAGCAGGCCAAGTTGAAACAGATGAGTGAAGCCGAGAAGCGCGATGCGCTGATTGCCCTCGCCGATCGTTTCGACTCCTCGGTCGGCCAGTTGGTCGGCCTGATGGCATCCGGTTCCACCGAACTCGAAGCCACCGCGCAGTCGATGAGCGGCACCGCCGCCCGCACCAATGACCAGGCCGGCATCGTCAACACTGCCGCCTTGCAAGCCAGCACCCGCGTGCAGACGGTCGCCGCCGCCGCCGAGGAACTGTCATCGTCTATCGCCGAGATCGCGCGTCAGATGGCGCAGTCGGCCAAGATCACCACCCACGCCGTCGATAGCGCCCGCCGCACCGATACCATCGTTCGCGCCCTCGCTGACGGCGCGCAGCAGATCGAGCATGTCGTAGAACTGATCTCGACGATTGCCGGCCAGACCAACTTGCTGGCGCTAAATGCCACGATCGAAGCCGCCCGCGCCGGTGATGCAGGCCGCGGCTTCGCCGTCGTCGCGACCGAAGTGAAGAGCCTTGCCGGTCAGACCGCCGACGCCACCAAGGAAATCAGCACCCGCATCGCGCAGATCCAGAGTGCGACCAAGGAAGCGGTCGACGCGATCCAGGGCATCACTGCGACGATCGAAGAGGTCAGCGCCATCGCCACCACGATCGGCTCCGCCATTGAGGAGCAAGGTGCCGCGACCGCGGAGATCGCCCGCAACGTGACGCAGACGGCGCAGGCTACGCAGGACGTCACTACCAATATTGGCGGCGTCAGCGCTGCCGCGCATGAGACCGGCGACGCTGCCGGCATGGTGCTCAACGCTGCTTCCGGCCTATCGAAGCAGGCCGAGCAATTGTCTGGCGAAGTCACGACGTTCCTCGCCGGCGTGCGGGCTGCCTAAGCATGACGAACTAAACCCCATTGAATGAAAGGCGCAGTCAGCAATGACTGCGCCTTTTTCATTTCAGGACCTGACGCAGCGGCACATGCTGAAAGGGATGCATTGCAACCCGTGATTTACCATTGGTAAGCAGATTGACGGTATCATTGTCTGGCCACTCTCACGCCGAGGTCCAGATGAGTCTGCTCAGTAACTTCACGATCCGCACCAAGCTCGTCAGCATGGTCGCGGTCTCTGCCATTGCGGTCTGCGCCGTCATCGCGGTCGCCGCTTCGCTTAGTCAGAAGCGGATGATGGAGGATCGGATTTTGCAGCTCCGCACCGCCGTCGATCTTGTCACTGGCCTCGCGCAATCGCTCCAGGACGAAGTTGAAGCGGGCAAGATGAAGTTGCCCGAAGCCGAAGATCAGCTTCGCCTGCGCAGCCGGCGCATGTTGTTCGACAAGGGACAGGGCTACGTGCTCGCCTATCGCGCCGACTCCACCGTGATGGTCCACGGCACGCTGCCGAAGCTCGAAGGCACCATCACCAACGGCAAGGATTCCAATGGCGTCCTGATCGCCTCCGCCGTCATCGCCGCCGCCAACAGCAAGCCTGAAGGTGCGACCGCGACCTATCTGTATCCACGTCCTGGACAGGATGAGCCTCGGCCGAAAGTCGTGTTCGCGCGCAAATTTGCGCCGTGGAACGTCGTCATTAGCATCGGCGTCTATGTGGACGACCTCGATGCCGACATGAATGCGCTGCTGATGCGCCTCGGCGCTATCGGTGCTGGCGTCCTCGCGCTGATGGCGCTGCTGTCCTGGCTGATTTCCAGCGACATTCTGGGCGCACTGCGCCGGTTGCAGTCACGCATGCATGACATCGCCAATGGCGCGCTCGACGCCAAGGTTGAGGAGACTGATCGCGGCGACGAAATCGGCCGCATGGCGGAAACGCTGGAGATGCTGCGCCAGACATCGCTGACGGCGCGCTCCCTCGAGGCCGAGCAGACCAAAATGAAAAGCCTCAGCGAAGCCGAAAAGCGCGATGCGCTGATCGCTCTCGCCAATCGCTTCGACGCATCCGTCGGCCAGCTGGTCGGACTGATGGCGTCGGGTTCGACCGAGCTCGAAGCCACCGCACAGTCCATGACGGGGACGGCCGACCGGACCAACCAGCAGGCCACGATGGTGAGTTCGGCTGCGACCGAAGCCAGCACACGCGTTCAGACAGTCGCATCTGCCGCCGAAGAACTGTCGTCCTCGATCACCGAGATCGCCCGCCAGATGGCCCAGTCCGCCAAGATCACGTCGCACGCGGTGGATAGTGCACGCCGCACCGACACCATCGTGCGCGCGCTGGCCGATGGCGCGCAGCAGATCGAACATGTTGTCGAACTGATCCAGACCATCGCCGCCCAGACCAATCTGCTCGCGTTGAACGCCACCATCGAAGCTGCACGTGCCGGCGATGCCGGCCGTGGCTTTGCTGTGGTCGCCACCGAGGTAAAGAGCCTGGCCGGCCAGACTGCCGATGCCACCAAGGAGATCAGCACCCGCATCGCGCAGATCCAGAGCGCAACCAAGGAAGCCGTCGACGCAATTCAGGGCATCACCGCCACGATCGAAGAAGTCAGCGCCATCGCCACCACGATCGGCTCTGCTATCGAGGAGCAAGGTACGGCGACTGCGGAAATTGCTCGCAACGTGACGCAGACGGCGCAGGCGACCCAGAACGTCACTACCAATATCGGCGGTGTCAGCTCGGCAGCGCACGAGACCGGCAACGCTGCGGGCATGGTGCTGAGTGCGGCAACCGGCCTGTCGAAACAGGCCGAGCAACTGTCCGGCGAAGTCAAAACCTTCCTCGCCGGCGTTCGCGCCGCCTGACGCAGATATCCCTCAAGCACGAAGGGCGCGGTCAGCAATGACTGCGCCCTTTGCTATTTTAGGAGTGACTGCCGATCAACGCGCGGTGAAGCCGCCGTCCACCGGCAGCGCAACGCCCGTGATAAAGGAAGCATCGTCCGAACCAAGCCACAGCGCGGCATGCGCCACATCCTCGGCCTTGCAGAGACGGCCCATGGGCACCGCCGCCAAAAGCTTGGCCTCGTTGGCCGCAGCTTCCGCTGCGACGCCCGAGCGGCCGGTGAAACCGAGCTTCATCGGCGTATCCGCAAGACCCGGGCAGATCACGTTGACGCGGACTTGATCGGAAGCGAATGCCTGTGCCAGTGACTTGGTGAGGCCGACCACAGCGAACTTAGCAGCCGAATAGATCGGGCTCATCATGGAGCCGACAATGCCCGAGACCGACGAGGTGAAGATCACCGAGCCGCCGCCGCGCTTGCGCATGTGCTTGATCACTTCGCCGGCCGCCAGCGTCGCCGAGGTGACGTTGAGCGCCATCGCAAATTCATAGGCCGTGAGGTCGAGATTCTCGACGCCGGCCGGGCCCGGCGTGCCGGCATGGGCCCACAGGATATCGATGCCGCCGAGCGCTGCCGCGGCGTCATTGATTGAACTCTTCATCTGTTCGGTTTTCGACAGATCGGCCTCGATGGTGGTGAGCTCATAACCCAGCTTCTTCATGTCGGATTTGAGCTGCGCGAGCGCGTCCGCATTGACGTCAATGGCGGCGACCTTGGCGCCTTCCTTGAGGAACAGTTCGACGCCGGCGCGTCCCATGCCCGATGCAGCAGCGGTGACGGCGGCGAGTTTATTGGCGAGACGCATTCTGTTGTCCTTGTGATGGTTTTGATATCGCGGTTCAGAAAAAGAAAAACGCGCAGCGCGGGGTCACCGACATCTGCGCGTTCTCATCGTTCGTTGCTGCAGCCGTTACTTGATCAGCGGGCAACCGCCGTCCTTGAGCGGACGGAAGGCCGTGTCGGCCGGGATCGTCGCCAAAACATTGTAATAATCGTACGGCTTCTTCGACTCAGCGGGCTTCTTGACCTGGAGCAGATACATGTCGTGCAGCACGCGGCCGTCTTCACGCAGCGTGGTCTTGCCGAACAGCGGATCGTCGAACGTACCCATCTCGCGGATCGCCTTCACGACCGCCGCGCCATCCTTCGGCGAGCCAACCTTGGCGACCGCCTTCAGATAGGTGAGCGACGCCGAATAGGCGCCGGCCTGGTTCATACTGGGATAGCGACCGTTGTTGCGCTTGGCGAACCGCTCGCCAAAGGTGCGGGTCTGCTCGTTCAGATCCCAGTAGAAGCCCTCAGTGAGCTGCAGGCCCTGCGCCGTGTTGAGACCGAGAGAGTGGATATCCGAAATGAACATCAGCATGCCGGCGAGCTTCTGGCCCGCCTGCACGATACCGAATTCAGACGCCTGCTTGATCGCCTTGATGGTATCGCCGCCGGCATTCGCCAGTGCGATGACCTCGGCCTTGGAGGCCTGCGCCTGCAGCAGATAGGACGCGAAATCGTTCGAATCGGTCGGGTGCTTGATGCTGCCGAGCACCTTGCCACCATTGGCATTGATGACGGCTGTAGCATCACGCTCTAGCGAAGCGCCCAGCGCGAAGTCGACAGTAAGGAAGAACCAGCTCTTGCCGCCGGCCTTGGTCATGGCGTCGGCCGTGCCGTGCGCCAGTGCCCAGGTGTCATAGGTCCAATGCACCGAGTTCGGCGTGCAGGCCTTGCCCGTCAGGTCCGACGTGCCTGATGCCGTGAACAGCGCGACCTTGTTGAGCTCCGCTGTGAGCGGCGCGACAGCCAGCGAGGTGGCGCTGGTCGGAATGTCGACGAGGACGTCGACGCCTTCGGTCTCGTACCACTTGCGCGCGATGTTGCGCGCGATGTCCGGCTTGTTCTGCGGATCGCCCTGGATCACCTCGACCTTGAACTTGTCGGCGCCCGGAAGCTTGTTGAAATCCTCGACAGCCATCTTGGTGGCGTCGAACGAGCCCATGCCGCCGATGTCCGAGAAGATGCCGGACATATCGGCGAGGACGCCGAGTTTCACCGGCGTCTGCGCCGACGCCATCGGCGCGGACAGCAATCCGAGCGACAGCGCCACGGCTGACACGGCAACAGTATTGCGAATGGTCATCTATTCCTCCCCTGACAAATTCCATGATTCACCTGGCAAGACGCCAGCCCAGCGATCACGTGAATAATTCTTGTTTATGAATTTATAAGACCTATACGTGAATTGTAAGTCAAGACCAGCGTTGTCGATGTGGATGGCTTTCAAAGCCATTTCAGCGATACAGAGGCCAACCAGACCGTGCGGAAACGCGGACAGTTCGCCATTCGTGGCGTGCCCAAATGGAAGAACGAGAATTTCAATGCTGGTCAGACAAGCTGCCAACGTCCTGGAACTGATGGAGTATTTCGCCCGGCGCAAACGCCCCGCAACGCTCGCCGAAATTTCGGACGACCTCGGCTGGCCGCGCTCCAGTACGTTCAATCTCGTCGGCACCATCGCCGACAAGGGCTGGCTCTATGAGCCCCGTGCGCGCAACGGCTACTATCCCAGCCCCCGCTGGCTAATGCTTGCCCGCGCTGTCGCAGATGCCGAGCCGCTCCCGGACGCGGCCCATGCGCTGGTGACCGAAATCGCCGACCAGACCGGCGAAACGACCGGCGTCGCCGCCCTCGCCGGAACGTCAGCAATCTTCCTGGACGTCGTCGAGTCCACGCATTCGGTGCGCTACTTCGCGCAGATAGGCGACCGCGTTCCGGTCCATGCGAGTTCGGTGGGCCGCGCCATTCTCGAGCAGCATTCGCCCGAGGAACGCAAGGCGATCTATCGCAAGATCAAGTTCGAAGCCTTCTCCCACACGACACCGACAACGGCAGAGGCGATCGAGGACGAACTCAGAGAGGCGGCCGAGCGCGGCTATCAGCAAAGTTCATCGGAATATATCGCTGACCTCGCGGGCGTCGCCGTGCCCTTGCCGGTGCAACATCGCCGGTTGTCGCTCGTGGTTGCCGGTCCGACGTCGCGCTGCCTGACACGACGTCCCGAAACGGCAGCCATCATCCAGAAGCTGATACAGAGATTCGCATCCGAACTCGCGTCAAGCTAAGCCCCGCACAACGCGGCGAGCGCTGCGCTTGAGCCACAGACGTCGTTAGTTGCTGTTGTTGTTCTGGTTCGGGAATTCGACCGAATTGTTCTGCTTGCCGGTGCCGAATTCGAAGATCTTGCGGAACACGCCCGGTGCCATGGCCGAGATCGGATTGACGCGCAGCACCGGCGCACCGGGCGTACCGACGACTTCGTAAGTGACGCCGATCAGGCCTTCATTGCTGCCGCCGCCGAGAAACAATCCGACAATCGGAATCTGGCCGAACATGTTGTTCAGCCCATACATCGGCACAAAGGTGCCGCTCATCCGAACCTGGTTGAGCGGGTAATCGATGCTGCCTTCGATGGTCGCACCGACGGTCGGGCCTTTGACAACGCCGTCCCGAATGGTGAGCTGGCCGTTCTGCCGCGTAAACTCGGCACGCAATCGCGAGAACGCGACGCTGCTCTGCGCCGCGTTCTGCCCGCCTCCGGCGACGCTGGCCAGTTGCGCCTCGCCCTTGACGTTGAAGTCGCGGATGTTGATCAGGCCTTCCTTGGCGCGGGTATCCGACGACGGCGGATCCATCGCCAGTGCAAGCTGGCCTCCCGACATCTTGGAATAGGTGTCGGTCGCGCGCAGGAAAGCGCCGGCATCGTTGGTCTCGATATAGATGACGTCACGGCCCGCACCTTGGGAGCGTCCGCGCATATCGCCCGTCAGCGGCGTGTCGCGTCCAAGCTTTCCGCTCAGGGAGAATTTCTGGATCGTGCCGTTGCGCCGCGAAATCTTGGCATCGACGCTGCGAACCGCCTCGCCGTAGTAACCGGCAACAGCACCGAGCTTCACGTCAATATCGAAGTCGACCGATTTGGTTTTGCTCTTGGGATCCCCATCCTTGCCGGAAATCGCCGATTTCAGGAAGCCGCGACCGTCGAACACGTCGCCACGCATCGTGACTTTCAATACGCCATCCGGACCACGGTCAGCTTTCAACGACGTCTTGTCGCCCTCGGACGGTGAATAAGTCGGGAAGTTCACACCAACGAGGTCACCGTTCTGATCGACTTCGACGGAGCCCTTGATCGAAGCCCCACCGCCATCGACGACGATGTCTTCCAGACGGGTTGTGTCGCCCTTCTTCACGACGTTGAAGACAGCGCGAGCGCTCTTGCCGGGCAGCTTCATCCAGCCCGGCAGGATATTGTCGAGCTTCAACGGCGTCAGATCGGCGTCGACCCCGAGCTTGCTGTCACGGTCCCCGGAGCCAATCTTGCCGACAACCTTGATCGGGAGATTGCCGACCACCGCCGGTCCGAGGTCCACACCGAGCCGCGCGCGGCTTGCATCGTCGAGCGTCGCGTTGAGACGCACATCGGCATCGCCATCGGTCGGCTTGCGATAGTCGAGCGATGCCGCCTGCCCGTTGATCTTGACGTCACCCTTGACCTGATAACCCTGATTGTTCGCTGTGACCTTCAGCGAATTGGCTTCGAGCTTCTGGTTCATCACCAGCTTGTCCGCGGAAAATGCCGTCAGATCCGCGGTGATGTTGTAGGTCGTATCGGCCTTGGTCAGTTCGTGCTGGATCGGCATGCCCATGGCGACCTGAGCGGTCACATTGCCCTTGGTGGTCGCCGGGTCGAGCATGTTGCCGGTGACTTCGCTCAGACGGTTGGAGTTGAGGACATCGGCCACCGCCGCCACCGGTCCCTCCAGTTTGAAACGCACGCGAGCCGGCGAAGGCTTCGGCGCCATATCCGGAACTTCGAACACGATATCGCTGAGATTGAGCTTGCGTCCGCCCGCGGTCTCGGAGTTTGCCTGACCGATGGTCACGGTCGCGGTCCGTCCCGTTACGCGCGCGCGCAAATCGCCGTCGCGGATCACCGGCATGCCATCCACCGGACGTAGCGCCACGCCATTGGCGAGGATCTTCACCGACAGCCCCTCATCGGGGATTGGCGGCCCGCGCCGTGTCAGGTTCTTGGTTGGCGAATTGACCCCGATCTCGATGCTCTGAAGCTGTCCGCCCTCGATGCGTTCGGTAACCCATTCGCGCACTTCAGGCACGATCAGGATCGGCCACATGCGCTTGAGCGCCGAGGCCGACATCGGCGTTCCCGCAAAGCCGAGGGTCATGCGCGGCTCGCCCGCGTAGTCAATGCTGCCTGTGCCGGCGACCCCGATCTCGCCGTTGCTGATATTCGCCCGCGTCAGCAAAACCCGGCGGTTGTCGGAATCGAAACGCAAGCCGATGTCGATGCTGTTGAAGATCAGCGGCGCTTCGCCCGGACCTCCACCCAATACGATGGTGCCGCCGCTGATCCCTGCCTGCCACCAGTCGGTCGCGCCATTGGGGGGCTCGACATGGGCAAGCGAAGTGATGCGGTTCTCGCCGGACACGAACTTGAACGGCGCCAGCAGCACACGGCGGCCGGCATCCCACTCGACGCTCAGCTCCGCCTGATCGATCGGCATCGGATAATCAGGCGTATCGTTATCGATGATGTTTCCAGCGCCTGCAGTGAGCTTGCCGCGGAAATAGGTCGGGAGGCCGTCGCGCCCAATTTCGCCCCTCAACTCACCGGTCAGCGGCAGATCGGCGCTGTAAGTCAGATCCTTCATGCGCAGCGCGAGCAGGATATTCCGGGTCGAGACCTTGTCGGCGCGCAGACTGACCGCACGCACGCCATTGGCTGGCGCGCCGACCGTGACGCCGAGTGTCCATGGGGCCTTGCCGCCTTCGCCCACTGTCATCATGACGCCGCCGCCGCTCGGTCGGCGCAGGGTCAGGCTGATATTGTTGAAGTCCCACGTATTGCCGCGCTGCTGGTCATCAACCACCAGCTTGCCGTTCTTCAGACCGATCTCGTTGAGGTTCTGTCCGTCGAGGCCCGACAGGGTCAGGCTGTCGAGCCAATCGAGACCCGCAAGCAAGCCGGTGGATGCCTCGCGCTTGTCAGCAGGGGGCTGCGGAATCTGGACCATCGGCGGCTGCGGCTGCCGCGGGAAGGTCAGTTCCGGTTGTCTGCCCGGACCGAGCCACGACCCTGGTGTGCGCGGCGATGCGACACCCGTCGCAATCGGGCGAGCATTCTCGCCGGTCGACACCGTCACCTGCCCATCCGGCGTAATGCGCACAGCCAGCACGACATCGACCAGGTTGAGGCTTTCGGCGCGCAAGCGGCCCATCATCATGGCAGCAGCAGAGAGACGGACTTCGGCCTTCGGAGCACTGGCCACGACGGCGTGATCACGATCGCGGACGACAATGTCGCGGATACGCACAGCCATCCGGACCCGCCCGGCGCGTTCGATCTGCGTGCCGCCAACTTCGACCGTATTACCCTGCCCGATATTGTCCTGGATCGCCTCGACCAACCACGGTGTGGCCATGTCGAAATTGATCGGGCCTGCGCCCAGCCGAACCCACAAGGCGCCAAAGCAAACGCCAAAAATAATCAGAAGGATGCCAAGAACAGCCGCGATCCGCTTGACCCATCGACCGCCGGACAGCCAATCGCGAACCGCAACGAGCCGATCGCCGAAACGGTGCCAGCCACTATCTTTCTTGGACAACAAGCGGCGTGCACGGTGATGCCCGGCCTCGTCATGCTGATGATCCCAATCGGCATCATCCCATTGCAAGGACTCGTCATCGGCGCGCGATCGATACGCTTGTGGCGGCTTATTTCTGGCCATTGCCTCTCGGTGCTGGCGCTGACTATGAGAATGATCGTCACCGGCCCTTCGCGCATCGACAACCGACGAGCGCTTTTCTGCCGGCATCGCTGCCAATCCTCGGTTTGAATTATAACTCGTCGTGCGGTCGTTGCGGCGCCCCTATGGCGCACGGAACGTGTGTTGCGTCGAATCCTTTGTAACCATACTCCGAGACCAGCATATTTGGGCCAGCGCATTTGCACCGCAACGTGCCGCCACCCGATCGCCGGTGCTTTGCAATGTCATCACACTGAGCCGCTGAAAGCGACGAAAGGAAGGCGTATGTCCAAGAAATCGCGCAAGAATCCCTCGAAACGAGCCATCTGTACAGTGGCAGAAAACGCATCGGGCGCGAAAGCCGGATTGACGCTGGAAACTGCGGCCAAGCGCCTCGTCGGGCCCGCCGCGCAATTGAACCGCTGAACGCGAAGAAAGGAACATCCATGGCCAAGAAAGCCAGCAAGAAACCCGCCAAGGCCGCCGCCAAGAAAACGGCCAAGACTGCTTCTCCCTCGAAGGCGAAGAAGCCTGCCAAGGCTGCAACAAAGTCCCCAGCCAAAAAGGCTGCCGCCAAGCAAGCCAAGCCTGTGGCGAAAGCCGTGTCCAAGGCGCTAGCCAAGCCAGCCGCCAAAGTCGCGAAGGCTCCTGTCGCCAAAAAGGCTCCAGCGACTAAGACGATCGCCGCGAAGGCGTCGCCCAAAGCAGTTGCGGAGCCTGCGCCGCCCTCCGTGGCGGCACCGAAAGCAACTCGCGAGAAAATCGCACCGGCCCCTAGTGTCGCAGCCGAGGGGGCCAAGGCTCCGGCCTTCCAGTTGCCCCGTGACGGCGGCGCCACGGTCTCGCTGTCGGACTATGCTGGCCAGAAGCTGGTGATCTTCTTCTACCCCCGCGCCAGCACTCCGGGCTGCACCAAGGAAGCCATCGACTTCACCCGCCTGTCCGCCGACTTTCAGGCAGCCAACGCCGCCGTGCTTGGCGTCTCGGCCGACCCGCTAAAGGCTCAGGAGTCGTTCCGCGACAAGTTCGCGCTGGGAGTTCCGCTGCTGTCGGATGCGACACAATCGATGCTGAAAGCCTATGGCGCCTGGGGCGAGAAATCCATGTACGGCAAGACCTTCGAAGGCGTTCTTCGCACCACGGTTTTGATCGATGCAAAAGGCAACGTTGCGAAGATCTGGCACAGCGTCAAAGTGGACGGACACGCAGACGCGGTGCTCGAAGAGGCACGTCGGATTTGATCAATGTCATTTGCTCAAAATTAACCATGAAGGGCTCAAATCGCCTCCGTTGAGCCAGCCGACGAGTCTCCGGCTGGCATCAGGAGTGCTGATGTCGAACCGCCCTACCCAATATGCCGAGTACCCTCAGCACCACGCACATGACCATGGACGGCCACAGGCGCGCCGCGTCGGGCCGGTCAAGGCGCCGCCCCCGAAAGCCAATCAAAGCGACTATACGATTGCTCATGGCGGCAAGCAGGTCCGCATCGGACCTGTGGTGTTCTGGATCGTCGTCGGCACGGTGACCGTGCTGGGAGCATGGTCTGCGGCCACAGCCACTTACTTTGCCTTTCGCGACGACGTGCTGACCAAGCTCATCGCGCGTCAGGCTGACATGCAATATGCCTACGAAGATCGCATCGCCGAACTCCGCGCCAAGATCGACCGGACCACCAGCCGCCAGATGCTGGACCAGGAGCAGTTCGACCAGAAGCTCGATCAGGTCATGCGCCGGCAGACCACACTGGAATCGCGCGCCACGGCGCTCGGCACCATGCCCGATCTGTCTGTTACAGGTTCGATCGGCAAGCCGCCGGCCCGTGGCGCCGCGATCGAGCCTACGACATCGATCCCCAAGCCGTCGCCGATCAGCGACACGGTGACCTTCGTGGCGCCGCCGGATCGCGAAGCGCGGCTTGAGTCCCGCACGCCTGCGCTCACCGCCCAGCAACCCAACCAGTTCGCCAAACTCGGCGGCGTCGACAATGTGATTGGTCGCCTGCAGGCCTCGCTCGATCAGGTCGAGAGCCGCCAGATTGCGACACTCGCCGCGGCTGAAGAATCCATGGACTCGAAGGTTCGTCGCATGCGCGGCGCGATCTCGGACCTCGGGCTCAATATGGCGAAACTCGAATCCGCCACACCGCGCGCCCCCATGGGCGGCCCGTTTGTGCCGGTCAAATTGTCATCGAGCGCGGATCCGTTCGAACGCCAACTCTACCGCATCCACGTGACCCGCGCGCAGATGGACAAGCTCAACCGGACGATGGCGCTGGTGCCCTACCGCAAGCCGGTCGTCGGCGAAGTTGAATTCACCTCAGGCTTCGGCGTGCGCAGCGATCCGTTCCTCGGCCGCCCCGCAATGCATACGGGCCTCGATTTCCGCGGCGCCACGGGCGACCCGATCCGCGCCACGGCCAACGGCCGCGTCGTTTCCGCGGCCTATGCCGGCGGTTACGGCCGCATGGTCGAGATCGACCATGGCAACGGATTGTCGACCCGTTACGGCCATATGTCTGTGATCAACGTCAAGGTCGGCGATGTCATCAAGATCGGCCAGGTGATCGGCCAAGTGGGCTCGACCGGCCGCTCCACCGGTCCGCATCTGCACTATGAAACCCGGATTGACGGCGAGGCCGTCGACCCGCAGAAATTTCTCCGCGCCGGCGTGCGCCTCAACGCAGGCTAATTGCAGCATGCGGGGCATTGTTGCCCTGCCCTTGATGTGATTGAAGCGGGTCTCCGTCAATCCGAGGCAGCCCGTTGAAATCCCCCCGACGCATCGGTCCCCGTTTCCCCCGCCTCGGCCGGTTCTGTTTCCGCGCCACACGTCGGGTCGCGACCTGGGCGATGACGCTGGCAGGTTTTCACGCCAACGACTCCCATTTCACGGTCCGTCGCATCTCGGAGCTCCGCGCCAAGCTGGCGCGCGGCGAAACGATTCTGCTCGCCGGCCTCGGACTGCCCGGCACGCACAATTCCGGCGTGGCGCTGGTCGAAGTCACGCAGGCTCACGGTCCGCGCCTCATCGTCAACAACGAAGAAGAGCGATTCTCGGGCGACAAGCACACCACGCAATATCCGCGCGCCGCGCTCGATGCGATGCGCGTCACGCTGCAGGCGATGGGCCGTGATGTCGCCGATATCGATGCATGGCTGACGACCTGGGACTATCCCGATCTGCTCGGCACGCTGGTGCGAAGCATCGTCGAAGAACTTCCCGACGGATTGAAGCTGCTGCGCACCAAGAACTCCGTCAGCTTCGACGCACGACGGTTGGAGCAGATGACGCGGACCCCGAAACTGCTTCGCAAGCAATTCGGCCTGCCCGCGCGTGTCCCGCTGCTGATGATGCCCCATCACGACAACCACGCCTGGTTCTCCTTTGCCGCATCGCCCTTCCCCGATGACGAACCGGTCGCTATCGCCGTCCTCGACGGGACCGGCGATCAGGGCTCGATCTCGCTCTATGTCGCCGAGCACGGGGAGATGCAGCAGCTCTATTGCAACAACAGCGTCTTCGACTCCCTCGGCGCGTTCTACAGCGTGATCTCATCGACGCAGGGCGGCTGGACATGGCTCTCGAGCGAAGGCCGCTATATGGGCGCCGCTGCCTGGGGCGACATGGATCGCGCCAGCAATCCATACTACGCACGCTTGCGCGAGGTGCTCGACTTCGGCACCGATGGCGAGGTCCGGCTCAATCGCGCCATGGGTAACTGGTACTGCGATCCGTTCGAAGTACCCTACAAGCAAGCACTGATCGACATTCTCGGCGAGCCGCTCAAACCAGATCAGCTCTGGAATCCGGACGCCGTGCTGCGCGTCGAAGATATTCAGCATCGACCGGATACGCAGGATCGCCTCGACAAGGCCGCGGCCACGCAACTCGTCTTCGAAGATGCGATGAAGCACGTCGTCGATCATCTACTGCGCACCACCGGCGCGCATCGGCTGGTGCTCACCGGCGGCGTGGCACTGAACGCGCTCGGCAACATGCGACTGCTGCAGCATTTCGACGAAACATGGTTCCAGAAGGCGCAAGGTCGCGCGAAACGACTGCATCTGTGGATTCCACCGACACCCGGCGACCCCGGTGTGACCATCGGCGCGGCCTGGATGTTCGCGCATCTCATCGGCGCGCCACGCGGCGCCGCGATGACGCACGCGTTCTATTGCGGCGATGCGCCGACACAGAGCGACATCACCGCGGCACTGCAGGCTGACGACATCAAGACACAGACAATCGGCAATATCTCAACGCCTGAGGGCTGCGATGCAATTGCCGACCTGATGGCCTTCATGGTCGCTCAGAGCGGCATCATCGCGCTTTATCAGGGCGCGGCGGAGACCGGCCCACGTGCGCTCGGCCATCGCTCGATCCTCGCCAATCCCTGCGACGCCGGTACGCGCGAACGGCTCAATGAACGCGTGAAATATCGCGAGGCGATCCGCCCGTTGGCGCCGATGGCGACGCTTGACGCGGCGCACGAGTATTTCGATTTGCTGGAGGGCGGGTCTGACGCGAACTACAACGCCTACAATTACATGGTGCTGACGGCGCAATCGAAGCCGCATGCACGGGAGAGAATTCCGGCCGTTATCCATGCCGATGGCACCGGACGTATCCAGATCGTCCGCGCCGAGGACGATCCTCTCACTCATGCCTATCTCAAGGCACTCGGTCGCCATATCGGCGTCGAGCTGTCGGTGAATACCTCATTCAACGTCGCTGGCCCGATCGCACAGACGCCGCAGCAGGCCGTCGAGACCCTGCGCCGCTCGGCGGGTCTCGACGTGGTGCTGATGGTTGCAAGCGACGGTCAGGTGACTGCCGCCTGGCATGGCGGCACCCGCGACAGCGGCCGCTTCACGGCCTGGCTGTCAGAGTGGACACGCAGCCGCAGTTAGACCTTGCCGATCTTCCTTGCGACGGCAACCAGACGCGCGCTGTCCTTGGCCACGAACGCCGCGAACTCTTCCGAATCCTGATAGGCGGGCATGTTGCCGGCAGCCTCGAACGTCTTCGTGACTTCCGGATCGCTCATCGCCTGCTTCATGGTCTCGCGTAATTTGGTCACGACCGGTGCGGGCATTCCCTTCGGCGCAAACA
Organism: Tardiphaga sp. P4_G1; assembly: GCF_056401215.1. Lineage (NCBI taxonomy): Bacteria > Pseudomonadati > Pseudomonadota > Alphaproteobacteria > Hyphomicrobiales > Nitrobacteraceae > Tardiphaga > Tardiphaga sp. P4_G1. The sequence goes on along the minus strand of NZ_JBFUJU010000001.1, from coordinate 222,653 downwards.
GGCCGGCCCAGATGTAGAATTCGACATCGGGATAGCCCAGTTCCTTGAACGTCGGCAGATTCGGGAAGGCAGCGAGGCGTTCGCCGCCGAAGTTTGCGAGAACACGCAATGTCCCGGCATCCACATGTTGCTTGAGCGTGCCCGGCGCCGAGGCCAGTGCCTGGATTTGGCCGCCCAGGAGATCGCTGATCGCAGGCGTTGCGCCGCGATAAGGGACGTGGAGCAGCTTGATGCCAGCGGCGATCGCAAACATCTCCATCGAGACGTGCAACGTACCGAACGGGCCCGACGATCCGTATGATATCGCTCCGGGTCGCGCCTTGGCGTCGGCGACGAATTCCTGAATCGTTTTCCAGGGCGCACTAGCCGGCACCGCGAACAGGGTCGGATCCGCGAGCACGCGCGCGACCGGTTGCAATTGGTCGACCTCATAGGCGACCGGCCGGTCATAGATGCGATCCGACTCGGGCAGCACCGCAAGCGACGACAGCGTCATCAGCAGCGTATGCCCATCAGGCTGGGCGCGGGCAACGGTCGCGTTGCCGAGCGAGCCGCCAGCGCCGCTGCGGTTGTCGATGATGACCGGCTTGCCGAGGACCTTCTGCATATAGCTCGCGACCGGACGCGCGGCGATGTCGGCCTGCCCGCCAGCCGGAAATGGCACGACCATGGTGATGTTGCGGCTCGGCCAGGCTTCCTGCGCGCGTACACCCTGACCGGTCAAAGCGAGCGTCGACAAGCCCCCGAGGCCGGCAATGAAGTCACGACGTTTCATATTTGTCTCCCGTTTTGTTTTTGAGCAACGCATTGGTTTCAGTCGCATCCAGGGGACGACGCACCATCTCGGGAGACAGCGCCTGCGCGCCTTGGAGCTCTTTCAAAGCTCTAAGTTGCTGAAGCTCGCAGAATTGAGCGTGGGGCAGATGATGCCCCGCGCCTCTTCATCAAAACCGCAACCTGTGTAGGCTTAATCAGCCGACCGGGTTTTCGAGTTTGCCGATGCCGCTGACCTCGATCGTAACCACGTCGCCCTTCTTCAGGAAGCGCGGCGGCGTGAAACCGAGGCCGACGCCAGCCGGCGTTCCGGTCGCGATCAGATCGCCCGGCTCCAGCGTGATCCCTGCCGAGAGCGTCTCGATCAGCGTCGGAATGTCGAAGATGAGATCGGTCACCGACGCATCCTGGCGCTTTTCGCCGTTGACGGATGTCGTCAGTCGCATTTTCGTCGGGTCGGGCATCTCGTCAGCGGTCAGGATCGCCGGCCCCATCGGGCAGAAACCGTCGATGCCCTTGCCGATGAACCACTGACGATGCTTGTGCTGCAGCGTGCGTGCCGTTACGTCATTGATGATCGTGTAACCGAACACATGCGCCAGCGCGTCCTGCTTCTTGATGCCGCGGCCGCCACGCCCGATGACGACCGTCAGCTCGCCTTCGTAGTCGGTGCTGTCGGTCGGATCGAGATAATTCGGAATCGACTTGCCGGAACCGATCACCGTGCTCGACGGCTTCGTGAAGATGACTGGCGCTTCCGGCACGACTTCCTTTGCCGAGGAGTCGAAACCACTACCCGCGAATTCCTTCGCGTGCTCATGGTAGTTCTTGCCAACGCAAAACACGTTGCGTGCCGGGCGCGGGATTGGCGCAAGAAGCTCGACGCTGGCGATAGGAAGGGGGCCGCCCGCTGAAGCGGTGAGCGTACCCTTCAGGCTATCGAAATTGGCAATTAGCGCAATCATATCGGGGGCAACGTCGCGCGGCAGCGGCGAGACCTGAGTGAGCGCCTGATCTGCAATGCCGACCGTGGCCTGGCCCTCATGCAGGAAAGTAACAAGGTGCATTCTTCCTCCTGATATGTCTGCTTGTCCGGCGAACGGATCGCCGGCATCTTCTAAAGATACACCTATCTTCGATAGAAGATTTTGGCAAGCTGATCATCCCGGCTATTTATTCTTTAGAAGACGCACGCGGTCATCTGCCGCAGCAGGATGTGACATGGCGGGCAACGGCGCCTAAGATGGAATCACCGGCGGATTACATCCGCGAATGACATTGGAGCAGCACCCGATATGGCGAAACCGGCGACGCGGAAGGTCGTTCGTGAAGACCCCGTCAGTCGCGCATTCGGCGATCGGGTTCGCATATTGCGTGAACAGGCCAACCTGACCCTGGAGCAGTTCTCCAAGCAGTCCGGTGTCAGTCGGGCGATGCTGTCGAAAGTCGAGCGCGGCGAGAAGAGCCCGACGATCGGGGTCGCGCGACGTATCGCGCTGGCTCTGGAAACATCGTTCTCGACGCTGATGGGCGACGACGACGCGCCGCGCCGGGCCTTCGCTGTGGTGCGCAAGGATCAACGCCAGATCTTTCGCGATTCAAAGACGGGCTTCGAGCGCTTCCTGCTGTCGCCCGTCATGGCCGGCATGGCAGTGGAAGTCGTCCTGCATCACCTGCCCCCGAAAACCTCGACCGGCAAATTGCCCGCCTACCCGCAGGGCACATCCAAACACGTCCTTGCCACGCACGGACGCGTCACCGTGCGCACCAAGGATACCGAGACGGTTCTGGATGAGGGTGACTCGCTGTATTTCGAAGTCGACGTCGAGCACTGGTTCGAGAACAGGACTGCGCGTCGGTGTGAATACTACCTCGTGATTTCGGTGCCTCCGAGTTACGGACGACGCAGCGACGGCAAGGCCTAGCACACGTCCGCAAGTTTGAAGACCCTCGCTCACCTGCGAGCGAGGGACCTGTTGGCTAGCAGCCGATTTCAATCTGCCATACGATTACTTCTTCAGGCAGAGACCAACGGTTGGCGTCGTGGTGCACTTGGTGCCATCCGGTGCGCCGCCACTCGGGCAGACAACGGACACCAGCGTCTCCGTCGCCTCGCAGCTGATCGCGCCATCTGCCTGCACCGCGCGGAAGCTCACTGGTGCCGCATCGCCCTTGTCACCCTTGGCGCCGGGCGTGCCCTGCGGACCTTGAGGTCCCTGTGCACCCGCCTGCCCCTGCGCGCCGGGAATGCCCTGAACGCCTTGCGCACCCTGCGGACCGGCCGGCCCCTGCGCGCCGGTTTCGCCCTTCGGACCTGCTGGTCCGGGATCGCGGCCGCAGCCGCCCAGCATCAATGCAACGCCAACAGCAAGAATTGGAATGATCTTCTTCATGCCCCACACCCCGTTGAATTCGTGACACCGCGACATGCGGCGTCAGGATAAGCCAGCGCCGGATATTGAGTTCCGGCATGGGGATGATATCGGGTGAAAGGAAGAACGGAAGCGGCCACGCAGCGACGCGACTGTTTCAAGACGCCGCAGACTTTGGCGGGCGGTTAGCTTGCTCAGCCGTCACTCGGTTGCGAGATGAGCTCGATCATTTTGGCTTCGTCATCGTCGGGCGCGAAAGCCTTTGCCTTTTCATAGGCTTCAACAGCCGCCGCGCCGACCAGGGGCCTCGCCTGCAAAAGCTGCTCCGCCAATCTCACAGCATAGGCCGCATCCTTATGGCGCAATGCAGCGGTGAAGGATGCACTTGAATAATCGCGGGCCACCATCCGCGGCGCATGTCGCAGCACCTGTGGGCTTGCCGCGACGCCGCTCGCGATGGACTCCAGCACCAGCTTCATGTCCAGCCCGGCATGTTCTGCGATGGCCAGACCTTCGGCGAGCCCAGCGATATGGATTGCGCCCATCAGGTTATTGATCAGCTTGTAAACCGTACCCGATCCGACGGGGCCGAAATGCCGGATCGTCGATCCGATCGGCGCCAGGAACGGCCGGGCCTTGTCGAGGTCCGCAGCATCCGCGCCGACCAGCAGCGTGAGTTTGCCGCTCGCAGCCGCATCCGGCAGACCGGTGACCGGACTATCGATATAGATCAGGCCGCGATCCTGCAGCGCCTTGGCGAGGTCGAGCGCGTGCTGGTGCGACACTGTCGAACATTCGATCGCCAGCGCGCCCGCCTTCGCGGTTCGCCCGGCACCATCAATGCCGAGCCACACAGTCTGTGAAGCCTCGTCATCGGCGACCATCGTGACGATGGCATCGGCGCCTTCGGCTGCATCCGCCGGTGAAGCTGCCCAACGTGCGCCACGTGCGATCTGATCTTCTGCTTTCGCCCTGCTGCGATTCCAGACGGCAACGCTGAAGCCGGCTTCGAGATAGCAGCCGGCCATGCCGTGCCCCATGCGTCCCAAACCGATGAACGCAACATGGGGCATGGCTCAGTCCACGTCGTCGATTGCGCCTGGCGATGTGCCGAAGGCGCGCTGCGCCAGTGTCGCCGCCATGAACTCGTCAAGATCGCCGTCGAGCACGCCTGAGGTGTCCGACGTCTGCACGCCGGTGCGCAGGTCCTTCACCATCTGATAGGGCTGCAGCACGTAAGAGCGGATCTGGTGACCCCAGCCGATATCGGTCTTGGCAGCCTGATCGGCAGCAGCCTTCTCTTCGCGCTTCTTCAGCTCGATCTCATAGAGTCGCGCGCGCAGCATGTCCCAGGCCTGGGCCTTGTTCTTGTGCTGCGAACGGCCGGCCTGACAGACCACGGCCACGCCGCTCGGAATATGCGTGAGACGGACGGCCGACTCTGTCTTGTTGACGTGCTGACCGCCGGCGCCGCCTGAACGCATCGTATCGACGCGCACATCGGATTCGTTGATGTCGATCTTGATGCTGTCGTCCACGACCGGAAAGATCGCAACGCTTGAGAAGGAGGTGTGACGACGGGCGTTTGAGTCGTAAGGCGAGATACGCACCAGACGATGCACGCCGCCTTCGGTCTTCAGCCAGCCATAGGCATTGTGACCGGAGATCTGGATCGTCGCCGACTTGATGCCGGCTTCTTCACCCTGCGTTTCTTCGAGATACTCGATCTTAAAACCGTGCTTTTCAGCCCAGCGCGTATACATGCGCAACAGCATCGAGGCCCAGTCCTGGCTCTCGGTGCCACCGGCGCCGGCATGGACTTCCAGATAGGTGTCGAAGCGATCGGCCTCGCCAGAGAGCAGCGCTTCCAGCTCGCGGCGCGCGACCTCCTTCTTCAGCGCCTTGAGCGCATTCTCGGCTTCGGTCACCACGCCCTGATCGCCCTCGGCCTCGCCGAGCTCGATCATTTCGATATTATCGTCGAGTTCGCGCATGACCTTGCCGATGCCCTGAAGCGAATCCTCTAGCGAGGTGCGCTCCTGCATCAGCCGTTGGGCCTTTTGCGGGTCGTTCCAGAGATTGGGGTCTTCGGCGAGAGCGTTCAGCTCTGCAAGTCGTGCCGTGGATGCATCGACGTCAAAGATGCCTCCTCAGCAGCCCGACTGACTGCTTGATCTCTTCTACGAGGCGTTCGATTTCAGCGCGCATGGAAACTCTGATCTGGCGGCATCAGCCGCAATACGAATGGTGATCGGGATGTAGCGGCGTGCGCGGCAAAGCGCAATCCGCAAGGATCTGCTGTGGGTCAGGTGAGCCTCAATACAGCCCGCCCGTTCCCGGTCGCATGAAACTGCGGTCGGTTTCCGGCGACACCGAGAGCGAACGACCATCCGCATCGGCGACACCGATCACAGAATAGTTGTCCGGCGGCGCGGTGCCCGGCTTGAAGGCCTCAAGGATGGTGCGGCCGCCATCGCCCGGTCCGGCGCGCATGCCCGACTTGGCGTCGACGCGGATCAGCTTGATGCCGGCAGGCACGCGGAACGGCACTGCCGGCTTGTCGGCGAGCGCAAGCTTCATGAAGTCCTTCGCGATCGGCGCAGCCAGCGCACCGCCGGTGGCCTTGTTGCCGAGGTTCCGGGGCTTGTCGTAACCGACATATATACCGACCACGACGTCAGGCGAGAAGCCGATGAACCAGGCATCCTTCTCGTCATTGGTCGTGCCGGTTTTGCCGGCGATCGGCTTGCCGACTTCGCGGAGCACGGTCGCGGTGCCACCCTGCACGACGCCTTCCATCATCGAGGTGATCTGGTAGGCGGTCATGGCGTCGAGCACCTGCTCGCGGCGATCGACCAGCTGCGGCTCGGCCTGATTCTTCCAGCCTTCCGGCGCGTCGCAGCCGCGGCATTCGCGCTGGTCATGCTTGAAGATCGTATGGCCATAGCGGTCCTGAATACGGTCGATCAGCGTGGATTTCACGCGGCGGCCGCCATTGGCGAACATCGAATAGGCCGTCACCATCCGCATGACGGTCGTTTCACCGGCGCCGAGCGCGTAGGACAGATAATTCGGCAATTCATCATAGACGCCGAACCGCTTGGCATATTCGCCGATCAGCGGCATGCCGACGTCCTGCGCCAGTCGCACTGTCACAGTGTTCAGCGAGCGCATCAATGCATTACGCAGGGTCACGGGGCCGAAGTACTTGCCGGTCGAATAGTTTTCCGGACGCCACACCCCGGCGCCCTGCCCCTGATCGATCTCGATCGGCGCGTCGACCACGACGGTGGACGGCGTGTAGCCATTGTCCATCGCTGCCGAATAGACCAGTGGCTTGAAGGATGAGCCGGGCTGACGATAGGCCTGCGTGGCGCGGTTGAACTGGCTCTGGTCGAACGAGAAGCCGCCGACCATGGCAAGCACACGTCCGGTCAAAGGATCCATCGCAACCATGGCGCCGGACACTTCCGGATACTGCCGCAGCCGGAACTGGCCTTCGACGACCGAGCCGTCCTTGTTTGTGAGCGGATCGACATAGATCACGTCGCCAGCGGCCAAAACCTGCGACACGGCCGTCGGTGTTTTGCCCTTCGTCGGTCCGGCCGCGGGCTTGGCCCAGCGCACGCCGTCCAGCGTCAGGATGCCGGTCTGGCGATCCTTGAGCACGGCGCCGCCGAGTTCACGGCCCGGCTGGAAGCCGATCCGTGCCGACTGATCGCTGACATCCAGCACGACCGCGAGCTTCCACGGCGCGATGTCGGACAGCGCTTTGACCTCGGCGAGCTTCACGCCCCAGTCGCCGGAAATATCGATCTTGTTGGTCGCCCCGCGCCAGCCACGCACCTCGTCGAAATTGATCAGGCCGTTGGTCATGGTCTTGCGCGCCATTACCTGCAGCTTGGGATCGAGCGTGGTGCGGACCGAGAGACCGCCTTCATAGAGCTTCTTTTCGCCGTAGCGTTCCAGGATGTCGCGGCGCACTTCCTCGGCAAAATACTCGCCGGCAAAGATGTGACCCGAACTGTTGCGGCCGGTGACGCTCAGCGTCTCCTTGCGCGCCTTGTCGGCATCGGCCTGCTTGATCCAGCCGTTCTCCAGCAGACGATCAACGACATAGTTGCGGCGCTCGATGGCACGGTCGCGGTTCTTGATCGGATGCAGCGACGACGGCGCCTTCGGCAAAGCTGCGAGATACGCCGCTTCCGACACGGTCAGTTCGTTCACCGACTTGTCAAAATAGACCAGCGAGGCGGCGGCGATGCCATAGGCACCGAGGCCGAGATAGATTTCGTTGAGATACAATTCGAGAATCTTGTCCTTCGAATAGGTGCGCTCGATGCGCATCGCCAGCAAGGCTTCCTTGATCTTGCGGGTAAAGGAGACCTCGTTGGTCAGAAGGAAGTTCTTCGCAACCTGCTGCGTGATCGTCGACGCGCCCTGCGGCCTGCGGTTGGAGCCAAGGTTCTGCGCGTAAAGCACCATCGCGCGCGCCATGCCCGAATAATCGAGGCCACCATGCTCGTAGAAATTCTTGTCTTCGGCCGCGAGGAACGCGTTGATCACCAGCTTCGGCACGGCCTGAATCGGCAGATAGAGCCGGCGCTCCTTGGAGTATTCGCCAAGCAGTGCACCGTCCGCCGCATGGACGCGCGTCATGACCGGCGGCTCATAATCCTGAAGCTGCGAATAGTCTGGTAAGTCCTTGGAATAATGCCAGATCAGCCCGGCTGCGGCGGCGACGCCCACCAGGAACACCACGGTTCCTGCAGCGAACAAGAAACCCAGAAACCGCACCAGCAGACGCATTATCGACGATCCGTTTCAATCGCTGTGCCGCAATATACCATACGGCGGCCCCCATGGGCGCGAAGTCAGCAACAAGTCCCGCGGCAAAAATCAGCAAGGAGACAACCCGAAATGGCCGTCAGTCTTGACCGATTCTGACAGCCACACGGAAATTTTTATAGAGCTCCGGCTGTGGCCAAACTAGGGCTTTCATACTGAAGGCCGGGGCTTTCGTACTGAAAGATTTGTCATTTTCAGTTCCGGTCGTCAGTTTCCCGGGCCGGCAGAGACCATCCGCTTGGAGAAGAACCCGTCGATCGCCTTGGCGACCGCCCCGACAGTCTTGGAGCGCCAGTTCTCGGACATCAGTTGCTGGAGATCGTCTTTGTTAGACACGTAACCCAGTTCGATCAGCACCGAGGGGACGTCCGGGGCCTTGAGCACGCGGAAACCTGCCGATTTCAGGGGATGCTTGTGCATCCGCGCCGTGGTCTTCATCTCGCCCACCACAAGCCGGGCAAAGCGGTTTGAGAAGGTCCGGGTTTCGCGCTGCGCCAAGTCGATCAGAATGTCGGCAACGTCGGTTGGCTCTTCCGTCAGATTGACGCCGGCGATAGCGTCGGCCTTGTTTTCCGAGTCTGCCAGCCGCTCCGCCTCCGCGTCGGAGGCCTTGTCAGACAGTGTGTAAACGGTGGCGCCCTGCGCATCCCCCTCGCCACGCGGCAATGCGTCGGCATGGATGGAGACAAACAAGGCAGCCGACTGGTTGCGCGCCACCTTCACCCGTTCATCCAGGGGAATGAACGTATCGTCGGCGCGGGTCATCACGATGCGGTATTTGCCGAGCTTCTCCAGACGATCACGCAGGGCCAAACCGAAACCCAGCACGATCCCCTTCTCGCTCTCGCCGCCGGCCTGGGTGCCGTTGTCGATGCCGCCATGACCGGGATCGATCACGATGACTGGACGGGCGTCCGGCGCGGCATCGGGCACGGCGCTGGCGACCACCTTGGTGGCAACCGGAGACGCCGCAGCAGTCGTTCCGACGGCCGGTCGCAGATCCGGGCGATTCTCAACCGCCAGCGCCTGTACGAATGTGGTGCGATCGACCGATTCGAGTTCGATCACCATCCGCGCCGGCTGCCCGTTGGCGGGATCGAGCGCGTAGGAATTCTTGATCTTGGCTGGTCCGGTCAGGTCAAACACCATGCGCGACCCGCCCGGCATCACCAGACCGTAGCGGAACGCCTTGATCAGGCCGCGGGAGACCGTCCCGGCGCCGGGATCGAGATGGAAATTGACCTGGGGAAGATCGATGACCACCCGATATGGGTCAGCCAGCGCAAAGGCACGCAGCGGGATCTTCCGGTCGAGATCGAGAATGAAACGGGTCTGTTTCTCGTCACCGGCGATGCGCACGTCGGAGGCGATCGGGAATACACCCTCCACTTCCGCGCGTGGCGTCTCGCCGGCGGCCTGGGCGGAGTTCGGACACCAAAACAGCCCAAAACCGGCACTGAAGAGCACCGTGGCCAGCCTGACGATGTGGTTTGCGCGGCTCGTCAACGAATCCACTGCCTCCGAAGCAGCCCCTCATTAACCCAATAGGATTGCAGGGTTAACCGGAGCTTAAGTCGGCCATATCGAATAAGCCTGAGTGTTGCAGCCTTGTGACGCTTCCCTTGCATGCGCCCCCCATTCCTCGTATGTACGAAGAGCTGACGGTTTAACTCCCGGTTGTGTCGCGTTCAGCCTCCCGGTGCAACGCTCGTTCCCCCGATCATCTATCGGTGGATCCAGCGTTTTCCGGCCTCCTCTCTACAACCAGCGCAGCGCGCGGTTGCCCAGAGAGGCGGTCTTAGCCCAGGCGGTGTCCGGTCCCAGGTCCTTTCTCGCTCCCGGGGCGGCTTTAGACACTTCATGACCGATTATTCCGGCCTTACGGGCGGAGTATGCGACAGCCGGTGACCGCGTTCTGCGGCGCGCCGGACGTCAGCAAAAGGCGGCGCCTTTGCCGCCAAGATGTTCAGACGGGCCGACGCTTGATGCGCCAGACTGTGATGCCGACCGAGACCCAGGTGGGAACTATGCCGATGCGAGGCCCAAGCCTCGCGCGTCGCCCCGCACTGACCTCGCGATCGGCACGGCGTTCAGGGCTGTGTATCGGCCTTCCCCTCACCCCCGAATCAGGTGGACCGTTGCGTCACCCGGCCGCGCGATACGCGCTTGCCGCCACGCACGCCGTCCGCCTCCATGAGCTTCCAAATGCCAAACAAAATGTTGATCGATGCGACCCACCCGGAAGAGACCCGGGTTGTCGTGGTTCGCGGCAATCGCGTCGAAGAGTTTGATTTCGAGACTGCGCAGCGCAAGCAGCTTCGCGGCAATATCTACCTCGCCAAGGTCACGCGCGTCGAACCGTCGCTGCAGGCCGCCTTCATCGAATACGGTGGCAACCGCCACGGCTTTCTCGCTTTCAGCGAAATTCATCCGGACTATTACCAGATCCCGGTCGCCGACCGTCAGGCGCTGATCGAGGCGGATGAACGGGCCCATCGCGAAGCTGAGGAAGAGACCGAAAACCGCTCCAACCGTAAGCGCTCGCGTCATCGCAACTCCCGTCGCCGCGACCGTGGCGAGCGGGTGCAGAGCGATGTCGTCGATGCGACAGCGATCGATCCGTCGCAGGCCGAACAGCCGCGCGATCCGGCCTTCGAGGTCCACAGCCATACCCATGATGACGGGCACCACGCTGCCGATCACGACCATCATGACCATGACGGTCACGAGCACACCCACGCGCATGAGCACGCCGAAGGCGATCATGCGCACGACCATGAACATCACGATCATGCCCCCGCGCCGGTCGCGTCCGAGAGCGTCGCTGCCGAAGCTGCGGCTCCCGAGGTCGTCGTGTCCGAGGTCGTTGCATCCGAGCCTGTGACCGAACAGCCTGTTTCGACAGGCTTCTCGCCTGCTCGGGTCGAAGCCGTTGCGGAGACGCCGGCGCCAGTTACCGCCGAAGCGCATGATGATCACGCGCATGACGAACAGATTCAGGCCGCTCACGCCGAAGAGAACGCGGCGCATGCCGAGGACGTTCACCACGAAGAGCGTGCCGAGGGTGAGCACACCGCTGCCGCTGACAGCGACGAACACGACGACGAGGAAGACGAAGACGACGGCGAGGAAGAAGCCGAAGAGGATCAGGTCGAATCCGTCGGCGGTGACGACGTTCTCGAGGAAGTCCCCGAGCGCGCCTTCCGTCCGCGTCGCCAGTACAAGATCCAGGAAGTCATCAAGCGTCGCCAGGTCATGCTGGTGCAGGTCGTCAAGGAAGAGCGCGGCAACAAGGGCGCTGCGCTGACCACCTACCTGTCGCTCGCCGGCCGCTACGCCGTGCTGATGCCGAACACTGCCCGTGGCGGCGGCATCTCGCGCAAGATCACCTCGGCACAGGATCGTTCGCGTCTCAAGGAAGTGGTGTCGGACCTCGACGTGCCGGAAGGCATGGGGATCATCCTGCGCACCGCCGGTGCCTCGCGCACCAAGCCGGAAATCAAGCGCGATTTCGAATACCTGATCCGGATGTGGGAAACCGTCCGCGACATGACGCTGAAGTCGCAGGCCCCAACCCTCGTCTATGAGGAAGGCTCGCTGATCAAGCGTTCGCTGCGCGACCTCTACAACAAGGAAATCGACGAAATTCAGGTCGCTGGCGAAGCCGGCTATCAGGAAGCGCGCGACTTCATGCACATGTTGATGCCGAGCAATGTGCGCGCGGTGAAACAGTATCGCGACGGCCAGCCGCTATTCTCGCGCATGGGCGTCGAGAGCCAGTTGGACGCGATGTTCTCGCCGACCGTGCAGCTCCGCTCCGGTGGCTACATCGTCATCAACCAGACCGAAGCCTTGGTTTCGATCGACGTGAACTCGGGCCGTTCGACCCGCGAGCACCACATCGAAGATACCGCGCTGAAAACCAATCTCGAAGCGGCCGAGGAAGTGGCGCGTCAGCTCCGCCTGCGCGATCTCGCCGGTCTGATCGTGATCGACTTCATCGACATGGACGAGAAGCGCAATAACCGCGCTGTCGAACGCAAGATGAGCGACTGCCTGCGCCAGGATCGCGCGCGCATTCAGGTCGGCCGCATCTCGCATTTCGGCCTGCTCGAAATGTCGCGCCAGCGCATCCGCGCCAGCGTGCTGGAAAGCTCCACGGATATCTGCCCGCATTGCGGCGGCAGCGGTCATGTCCGTTCGGTGTCGTCGGTGGCCCTGCAGTTGCTGCGCGGTCTCGAAGAAATCCTGATGAAGGGCGCCACGCATAACCTGATCGTGCGCACCCGCACCGATGTCGCGCTCTATGTGCTGAACCACAAGCGTGGCCATCTGCGCGATCTCGAAAACAGCTTCAAGGTGACACTCGCCGTCATCGCCGATCCGAATGTCAGCGGTCAGCAGTCCTTCGTGATCGACCGCGGCGAACAGGTCCACACGCTGGAAGCTGCCAAGGCACTTCTCGCGGCGCAGGTCGCAGCCTTCCCGCCGCCGCTGGAAGAAGAACCCTTCGACGACGAAGATCTGTTCGAGACGGAAGCCGAGATCGAAACCGAGGAGACCGAAGGTCTCACCGACGACGATACCTCGGGTGAAAGCGCCACCGGCGATGCAGACAGCGATGGGCGCAAGCGCAAGCGCCGTCGGCGCCGTCGTGGTCGCTCCGGTGAGGCACGCGAAGGCGGCGCTCCCGGTCGCGAGGGCGGCGATCTCCAGAACGCCGCTGAAGGCACGGTCGAAGGTAACGTCGAAACCGTTGGCGACGACAGCGAAGGTGAAGACGACGAGGCCGACGATCAGCCTCGTGAGGCCCGTGCCGATCAGCCGGCCGATGGCGAGCGTCGCCCGCGTCGCCGTGGCCGTCGCGGCGGACGCCGCCGGCGTGGCGGTAACGACGAAGGTCTGGCCGGATCGATCGCCGATGAACTCGGACCGACGCAGACCTCGGAAGCCAGCGATGCCGTGGCCGATCTCGAAGGTCAGGACACGCGCCACGACGCACAGCCGCACCAGTACGCAGCTTCGGACACCGTGACGTCCTATGCAGCGCCACAGCCAGAGGCCGAACAGAGCCGTCACAACGCCGTGCCAATGTTCGCTCCAGCCGTGCCCGAGCCGACGCCGATCGCTCCTGCTCCCGTCGCAGCACCTACCCCCGTGCAGGAAGCCGCGGCACCGCAGGAAGATGACAAAGCCGCAGCCCGCCGCCGCTCGACGGTCCGCGAAAAGGTCAACTTCGGTTCGACATCTCCGGAGCCACAGCCCGCGGCAGCGCCCGTCGCTACAGCCCCGGAGCCGGCACCTGCTCCAGCCGCTGCACCGGCCCCCGCGGTCGAAAGCCAGCCGCGTAAAGCCGGCTGGTGGTCACGCGTCCTCGGCAACGACTAAGCGCTCTCAACGCAACAACGAAAAGCCGCCCGGCAAAACCGGGCGGCTTTTTTAGTGCTGCAATCTACTGTGGATCAGTCCGTCGTGATTGCCGTTTCGACATCCGATGGATCGATGGTCTTGTTGAGATTGGCGTGCATCGTGTCGTGATCAAGCTCGCCTTCCCACCACGACACGAACACCGTAGCAATGCCGTTGCCCGTAATGTTGGTAAGCGCGCGCACCTCGCTCATGAATTTGTCGATCGAGAACACAATCGCCATGCCGGGCACCAGACGCGGATCAACCACCGACAGCGTGGCTGCCAGCGTGATGAAGCCGGCGCCGGTGACGCCCGAAGCGCCCTTTGAGGTCAGCATCGCCACGATCAGGATAGTCACCTGCTGGCCGAACGACAGATCCACACCGAGTGCCTGGGCGATGAACAAGGTCGCCAGGGTCATGTAGATGTTGGTGCCGTCGAGGTTGAACGAATAGCCGGTCGGCACCACGAGGCCGACGACCGACTTCGAACAGCCCAGACGCTGCAGCTTCTCCATCAGCTGCGGCAACGCGCTTTCCGACGAAGAAGTGCCGAGCACGATCAAAAGCTCATCCTTGATGTAGACGATGAACTTGAAGATGTTGAAGCCGACGATGCGGGCAATGATGCCGAGCACGACCACCACGAACAGTGCTGCAGTCGCGTAGAACAGCACGATCAGGCTCAACAGGTTGGTGAGCGCCGCCGGGCCGAACTTGCCAATGGTGTAGGCCATCGCGCCGAATGCGCCGAGGGGGGCTGCCTTCATGACAATGGCGATCACGCCGAACACGGCATGCGACGTCTCATCAATCATGTCGCGCAACCTGTGGCCACGCTCGCCCAGCGCCATCAGTGCGAAACCGAACAGGATCGCGAACAACAGCACCTGCAGGATGTCGCCCTTGGCGAAGGCGCCAACGACGCTGTCGGGAATGATGTTGAGCACGAAATCGACCGACTTCGTCGCTTCGGCCTGTTTGACGTAATTAGCGACTGCGCCTGCGCTACCTTCGGTCTTGGTCACCAGACCATGGCCGACCTGGAACAGGTTGCCCATCACAATGCCGAGGATCAGCGCGAAGGTCGAGACAATCTCGAAATAGACCAGCGCCTTGATGCCGACGCGGCCGACCTTCTTGGCGTCCTGGATATGGGCAATGCCAGACACCACGGTACAGAAGATGATCGGCGCGATCACCATCTTGATCAGCTTGATGAAGCCGTCGCCGAGCGCCTTGATCCATTCATTGGTGGCGAACTGAGGCTCCAGCCACCCGACCAGCACGCCGATCACGATAGCGATCAGCACCTGAATATAGAGAACCTTGTACCAGGGCTTTTTGACCGGAGCGGCCGCTCCCGGACCCGCCGTTGCCGTTACCGCAGACATTCCGCTTCAACTCCCTGAGCATTTTTACTGCCGCGGTCATTAGTCACATGGGCGGCCTCTTGCAAGCCGCCACGCGGAATTACTTGGGCGATTAACGAACAAATATCGCGCCGAGCGTTCAGCGATACCGGCGATCAACCATTCCGCGCAGGACGGGCACCAGGATCGCGCCCAATGTGTTCTTCACTAATGCCCCCGCTAGGAACGGCATGACGCCGACCAACCAGGCTTTCTCGGCGCCGAGCTTCATACCGTAAGCCAGCCAGGCAAAGCCCATGGCCATGATCACGATGTGGCCGATGGCCATGGCAACGAACAGGCGGATCATCGAGCGATCCCATCCGCGTTCGCTGAACCAGCCCGTGATAAACGCAGCAACGACAAAGCTGGACAGGAAGCCGGCCGTCGCCCCTGTGAGCGGTTTGAGACCGCCAACCGGCCCGGCGAACACCGGCAATCCCAATGCACCAACGGCGAGATAGGCGATGATCGTCAACGTGCCGAGGCGCCAGCCATAGACGGCGCCGATCATCAAAACGACCAGCGTCTGCAGGGTCATCGGCACATATGGCAGTGGCAGATTGATCTTCGCCGAAACCGCCAACAACGCGACTCCGAACGCCGCCAGCACTATGGCACGGCGCGCAGAAGCCAAGCCTTCACCGCGGCTTGGCCACCACACACTGGCGATCGAGACGTGGGGCAAATTCGAGACAGATGAATCCATCGACAAGACAGGCTCGCTCACTTCGGACCACCCTGCCCGAGCCATTTGCTGATCCGCGCGACCGCCTCATGCATGTCCTCGGTCGAGCTCGCATACGAAAAGCGAATATAGGACTTGCCATGGATCGGATCGAAGTCGCTGCCGGGCGTTGCGGCCACATGTGCCTGTTCCAGCATCTGCTTGGCAAAATCGAAGCTGTCAGTGGTGAATTTCGACACGTCTGCATAGAGATAGAAGGCGCCATCGGCCGGCAGGAAGTCCGTGAGGCCGGCTTGCGGCAATCCTGCGGTGAGGATGCGACGGTTCTCTTGATAGCCATGCTTAATGTCTTCCATCTGTGCATGACCGTCGAAGGCTGCTTCCGCCGCGATCTGCGACAGTGTCGGCACCGAGATCGACAGGTTCTGCTGCAGCCGTTCCATGGACCGCACCAGCGGTTTCGGCACGACCATCCAGCCGACGCGCCAGCCGGTCATGCAGAAATATTTCGAGAAGGAATTGATGACCAGCGCGTTCGGCGACAGCTCCGCCGCGGTCACTGCGGGAAATGCATAATCGAGACCGTGATAAATCTCATCCGAGATGAAGCGAATGCCCGCATCATCTGCCGCGTGGATCAGGCTGGTGAGCGCTTCGCGCGACATCATGGTGCCCGTAGGATTGGCCGGACTCGCGACCAGCACGCCCTTCAGCGGCTTTTCACGATGCGCGGCGAGCAGATCCTCGGCGGTCAAGGCGTGCCGCTTGTCGGCATGGGTCTCGATCAGCACCGGCTCGCAGCCCAGCGCGGTGAGGATGTGCCGATACGGCGGATAGCCAGGCACGGTGACGGCGACGCGGTCGCCGGGCTCGAACAGGGCCAGGAAGGACAGGATGAACGCGCCGGAGGAGCCGGTAGTCACCACGATCTGCTCCGGATCGACCGTGCAGCCATAGACGTCGCGGTAATGCCTGGAGATCCGCGCACGCAGCGAGGGGATGCCAAGCGCGGCGGTATATTCGATCCGCCCGTGCGCCAGCGCGGCCTGCGCAGCCTCGATGGCCACCTTGGGCGCGGGCGCTGCCGGCTGCCCGACTTCCATGTGAATCACGTGCCCGCCAGCGGCCTCGATCCGCGCCGCAGCGGCCATCACATCCATCACCATGAACGGGGGAACATCGCTGCGTCCGGACGCTGCAAGAAGGCTGTGTGCCCGGGTTTTGAGGATCGTATCTGGCATGGAAATCTGCTATCTGCGCGGCGTTATGCACGTTACGGCATGGGAGCAACGCCGCGCTCCCGCCGCAATATTTGACTTGTTAGGGCTTATATCGAATCCGAACCTCGGCCAATGATGAAAGACCTGCAGCTGCAGCCAAAAAGGGCTGCATCTCGATTGTTCTCGAAGCTGACCACGCTGCTGACCGCGGCGGCATTGACGCTGACGCCAATGGCGGCCCATGCGCAGCAAGGCGACGCTCCGCGCCTGCTGCGCGACGCCGAGATCGAACAGCTGCTGCGTGACTATACGCGCCCGATCCTGCGCGCCGCAGGCCTGGAAAAGCAAAACATCCAGGTCGTCATCATCAACAACGCCAGCTTCAATGCCTTTGTCGCTGACGGTCGCCGCATCTTCGTCAATCACGGCGCGCTGATGCAGTCACAGACGCCGAACCAGCTGATCGGCGTGCTCGCCCACGAAACCGGCCATCTCGCCGGCGGCCATCTGTCAAAGCTGCGCGAGCGCATGGCGCAGGCGCAGACCCAGATGATCGTGGCAATGCTGCTCGGCGTCGGCGCCATGGCGGCCGGAGCGCGCGGCGGCAACTCCAATGGTGCTGCCGGCAATATCGGCGCCGCAGCGGTCGCCGCGCCGCAAGCGATGATGATGAATACGATGCTGTCCTATCAGCGGCAGCAGGAAGAAAACGCCGATCGCGCCGGCGTCAAATTCCTGAACCAGACCGGCCAGTCGTCCAAGGGCATGTACGAGACGTTCCAGCGCTTCGGCACCGACAGCCTGTTCGCAGCACGCGGAAGCGACCCGTATATGATGTCGCATCCGATGCCTCGAGAGCGCGTTGCCGCCCTCGAGGAACTCGCGAAGTCGAGTCCCTATTGGGACAAGAAGGACGATCCGGCGCTGATGCTGCGCCACGAGTTGATGCGCGCCAAGACCGCCGGCTTCATGGAGCAGCGCGACACGGTATTGCGGCGCTATCCGCCGTCCGACACCAGCCTGCCCGCGCAATATGCCCGCGCCATCGCCACCTATCGCCATGGCGATCTGCGCGTGGCTGTCGAGCAGATCGATGCGCTGATCAAGGCGCAGCCGAACAATCCGTATTTCTACGAGCTGCGCGGCCAGGCACTGCTGGAAGGCGGCAAGCCCAATGAGGCGATCGCGCCGCTGCGCCGCGCGGTGCAGCTCTCCAACAACGCGCCACTGATCGAGATGATGCTCGGCCAGGCACTCGTCGCCTCCGACAACAAGGCCTATACCGACGAGGCAATCCGCATCCTGCGCACTGCTGTGGCGCGCGAGAGTGAAGCGCCCGTCGGCTATATGCAGCTCGCCATGGCCTATGGCCGCAAGGGCGACTATGCGGAAGCCGACTTGGCGTCGGCCCAGGCGGCCTTCCTGCGCGGCGACAACAAGACCGCCCGCGACCTTGCCTCGCGCGCCAAGGCGCGGTTTGCCGTGGGCACGCCCGGCTGGGTGAAGGCCGATGACATCATCGCCGCGAAAATGCCAGGCAAGAACTAGCGCAGAAATGTACTAAAGCAGAACGCCTGGCCTAGCAGCGAGCCATCTTTGTCGAATCTGACCACACCACTGTGACAGCGTTCTAAACATGCGGCAGCAGGTAGATAAAGATGAGAAGCGCAGCCAGAGTTATCATCAACGATATCGAGAATGCTTTATTAATTCGCTCGTAAGATCGCGCTTCGTTCGATCGCCCGCGATCACGGGTCGCAACAAAAACAATTACGACCGAGAAGATTATCGTCAGTGCAAGCACGCTCATGATACGGCCAATTTCGTTGGCGACAGCTGATAACCGGACCATCGCCCCACGGTCTTTCAATGCGAAGAATTCCCATACAAGCAATCCGATCGTGAGCAACAACCCCGAATTAGTTATTCCATTGATAGCAAAATAGAGTTTCTCAATAGTGGAGTGCTGGGGATTAGAGTGCGTAATACTAATTTGATTTCTGATTTCCGTCAGACTGCCTTCTAGCGTCCTGACTTTTTGCTTCAACTCAGGACTACCCGACAATAAATCCGGAGAGATAGGAGTCACCTCCTTAGGAATCGGGAGTAAATCGCGCTTCTTGGGCGCCCATAGCCAGGCAATCAATGCCAGAAGGGCAAGCAAACCGACAGAGAGAACAAGGAGAATAATTGCACTCGCGTCCGATGAAACAGGCGGAATTTTATCTCGAAGCAAAGCAAATACCCACTCCACAACGTTCGTCATAATCTTAAGAAAATCCGGCATAAGTAGAAGCTCCGTCGCGACTAACCGCAACTCAGATGGATGTCCGTCCTGCGATTGTACATTTCAGGCTTATCGTCGCGGGTGATCTTCATCCCATTCCGCTCGCTGCTCGCAAACCGCTCAACTCTCGCCAAACGATCAAAGCGCGCGGAGAGAACCTTTTCAACGGCGCGCGCGCGACGCTCAGACAATGCAATGTTGTGAGAATCGCTCCCAACCGTATCAGCGTTGCCGTCCACGAATATCACGCAGCCGGTACGCCCTCCTATTTGCCTGATAAGTCGTGGCACGACGGTTCGCTCGACCTCACCCATATCATCCGCGCTGTCCGACACCGGGTACCAAACAGACGTGTAAATATCGAGCAACGAGCCTGAGGGAATTGAAGTACTTGAGTTGCGCGAATTCTCAACAGTCAGTGTGACATTCACGTTTGCTGATCTGGAACACGACTCCGGCCAAAGATGGCAAATTACCGCCTTCGTTAGTTCATTTACTCCCGTTTTTCCGGTTTCATAGATCATATCTCCAAGAAACTTCGCCACGCGTTCCGCGACCATATCGAATTTGGGTACTGGCCTAGTCACGTCGAATGCTGCTCTGACAAAGTCGAGAAAGCTGACCGCCGGGTCCCTTTCTACCTTTGTGCCTAACGTTCTGTATTTCTCAAGGATCGCACCGATCTCAGCGACCGTTGGGATAGACGTCTCTGGCGCAGAAGTTCTGTCGACTAGCTTCTCCTGAATGAACGTAAGCTTTTCGAGAAGCAGCTGTAGCTTCTCAGAACTAGAATCGGGAGGGCTGATAGATATGAAATTCGAAAGATGCCTCTCGATCACGGTGAGCTGACCAAGTAGTCCTTCCAATGTTCGACTATCAGGCAAGGACCGCCCCATCGAAACGATTGCTGTATAGATCGCTAACAAACCGAGCGGGACGCTTATAAAGAATATATTCTTAAAAAGATACGAAAAACGCTCCTGCATCCGCAGCCCTCCAATTTAAAGGGTCCGGATTAAGTCTACATAAAATCAATCTAATAGCGATTCTTTTATTATCGGCTATTTTAAGTAGACTGCGAGCCGAGCAGCGGCAGCAGTCGAATGTAATTGACCTCATTTGATCCTATCCGCTCGGCTGCGGATCAGGAAGTGATGGCCCACAGCCGAAATCACGCGGGCTGTTGAAAAGCAGACGCATCATCGCCGCGAAAATGCCGGGCAAGAACTAGCGCGCCTCCCTCTGCAATGTTCTGAAACAAATGGCGGCTGATCCGTAATCTTTCGCAATGTGGCTGACAATTTGTCTCCGTACGCAGTGTCCCTGACTATTGGGGGACATCTATATGCGCGCGAACGCCATCAACCACGTGTTGAAACTGATATGCCTGCACGCTCTGACAGCAACTGTCGCTGGATGCGCCACGGCGCAGCTGGAGACATCAGGGTCTCTCGCCTCGTATAACGACCTCGCGCCGGCCGACGGCATCACTACCAAGTCCAAGATGCGCGTCGACAAGGCCGGTGTCCTGGCGGCCAGGAGTGTCAGCATCATACCCACGTCATTCTCTCATGCCGCATCTCGAGCCGCCCTCACCGACAAGCAACGTCGCGTCATCGCGAATGCTGTCGACCGTTCCGTCTGTATCGGACTGAGCGACCGCTTCAATGTGGTCCCATCCGGGCAACCCGCCGACCTAACGGTGCATGTCACAGTGACGCGTGTGACCGTCACCGACCCGAATGTCGCTGGGGCCGCCAAGGTTGCCTCCGCCGCACCTATGTTCATCAGTGCAGGCTTTCCCATCGTCGTGCCCCGGATCCCATACGGCATGGGCGGCCTGTCGGTCGAGGCGGAAGCCCGCGACGTACAAGGCCAGCAGAAAGCGGCATTCGTCTGGGCCCGCGATGCTGACATGTTGACGAGCACGCCGCGCGTTGCGGCATCCGGCGATGCCT
Organism: Tardiphaga sp. P4_G1; assembly: GCF_056401215.1. Lineage (NCBI taxonomy): Bacteria > Pseudomonadati > Pseudomonadota > Alphaproteobacteria > Hyphomicrobiales > Nitrobacteraceae > Tardiphaga > Tardiphaga sp. P4_G1. The sequence goes on along the minus strand of NZ_JBFUJU010000001.1, from coordinate 201,685 downwards.
ACGACCTGGCGGGCGAGTTCGGCGCAGATTTCAGCAAGCTCCTCATTACCGGTGAAAATCCGTTCGACAAGAAGCTGTCCACGCCCAGTCTACAGCGCGTGAATTCGGCCTTTGGGGGCAAGCCCAAATACGCCGCCTGTGACGCCTTCGGGCGCACCGGCGTTTCCGCCTTCATCGGCGGGAAAATGGGAGCACCTCCCGAGTGGAACGACGACGCAATGCCGGTGACGGAATGACCGGACATGCATGACAGTGATTACCGTCCCTCCGCCCAAGACAGCTATGCTACGACATTAGCAGTCACGTTGAACGAACAACCGCCTGGAGCCGGATGCCGCCCAATGCAGACCATGTCTCACATCCTCATCGTCGATGACGATCTTGCCATACGAAAACTGCTGGGACGCTATCTGACCGAACAAGGCTACCGCGTATCCATCGCCTCCGACCAGCGAACGATGAAGGAAGCGCTGCAGACCAACGAGGTCAGCCTGATCGTTCTCGATGTCCTGCTCCCCGATGGGTCGGGGCTCGATATCTGCCGCGATCTTCGGCGGGAGGGTTCCGAGATACCCGTCATCCTGTTGACGGCGCTGAAGGAGGATGTCGACCGGATCATCGGCCTCGAAATCGGCGCGGACGACTATCTCGGCAAGCCGTTCAATCCGCGCGAATTGCTCGCCCGCATCCGCGCGGTGCTTCGTCGCAAGGTGACGCAGGACATCCAGCTCTCCCAGGTGCTCGAACATCACTTCGGCAGATTTAAACTCCATCCCGGCGCGCGGCAGTTGCTGGACGAAAACGGGCAGCCGTTCGATCTCACAACAGCCGAATTTGAACTCCTGCTGGTGCTCGTCAGACGGCCGGGTCGCCTGCTCTCGCGTGATCAGTTGATCGAACTGACGAACCGCAGCTCCGACGACGTATTCGATCGCTCGATCGACGTGTTGATGAGCCGGTTGCGCAAGAAGCTTGGCGACAATGATGATTTCCAGTTGATCAAAACCGTGCGTAACGGCGGCTACATTTTCTCGGCACGCGTTGAAACCATTGGCGCAGACACATGAACTCCATACGCATTCGATTTTCCTTGATGCTCGTGGGCTCGGTCCTTTGCGTGGTGATCCTGGCCAGCGCCGTGATGTCGCAAATGATACTCGGGCTGGTCGAAAAGGATTTTCGTGACGGATTGACGTCTCGCGTCGCTGCATTTTCCAACAGCATCACCTTTCGCGGAAACGATGCAGTCTTTCATCTTCAGCCGGCGCCCATCGAGGGAAAGCTTCTGGAAGCGCCGACCAAGCTTCTGCAGGAAGCATTTCAAAAATCGCAAGCCAATTTCGACATTTTCGTCAAGCAAACGCCGGATGGCCAACGATGGGCGTCCATCAAGATGGGCCCCGGCTGGCTGAGCTGGCCCATACGCGAGCACGCGCCGCCTCCTGAAGTGTGGTGGGGCCTCGCCGGCTGGATGGTACTGATCACGGTTGGCGTCATCGGGGTTGCTCTTACGGTCGCCCATCAGACGACGAACCAGCTTAAATTGCTGCAGAGCATGGCGATGTCCGTTGGTAAGGACGGCGTGCTGCCCGTGCTCAAAGAAGAAGGGTCTATCGAAATCAAGGCAACCGCTCAGGCACTGAACATGATGGGCGCAAGTCTAAAAAAAGCGATGGACAGCAAGATCAGACTTGTAGCTGCCGCAGGGCACGATTTGCGGACACCCATGACACGCATGCGTCTGCGCGCCGAATTTCTCAACGAACGAGAGCGTGAGGAGTGGCTGCATGACCTCGATGAAATGGATCACATTGCCGACAGCGCCATCCAGCTCGTTCGGGAAGAGACCGTCGGAAAAGGCACCGAGCACGTCAGACTAGACGAACTCGTCGGGGACGTTTGCGCCGAACTCACCCTGATCAAGATGCGGGTGACAATTGCCGGACTCGATCACAGCAGCGTCAAGATCTCACCGCTCGCACTCAAGCGCGCCCTACGCAATCTCATCATCAATGCTGCGACCCATGGCGGCGGCGCCATCGTAAGCCTGCGCGTTCACGATCGCCGCGCTGTCGTCCTGATCGATGACAACGGTCCCGGCATTCCCGAACAATTCCTGGCAAGTGCCTTCGAACCGTTCTTTCGCGCCGATCCGGCCCGCCGCCAGTCAATCCCCGGCGCCGGGCTCGGCCTGGCCATCGCCAAGGAAATTGTCGAACGACAGGGAGGCACGCTCGAGATCGAGAACCGGCAACCTCACGGGTTAAGGCAGACGCTTTCCATCGAGATCGATGTCGCGAACGTATCATCGGTCGCAGCCTGAACGACGCGCTCGCCATGCGACCACACGGTGCCGCTGCAGACCATCACTGAAGAATGATCCTTCGTAAGCAACACCTGTTCAGCTGGACCACAAGATCATCGCGATCCCGAAGACGAGCAACGGATAATACGCAACCTCCACGCTCAGGAACGCGATGTCTTTTACGCGAGACCAGAGGCGCCAAACGGATATCCGTATTCGGGAGCGTTCCAGAGACGCTGTTGGAGCGATGCGACACATCTAGCTACCCTGCCCCCTCAACCCTTCCAGGTTCGATTGAAATCCGCTGGCCGAACCACCCTTGGCACGACCGTAGGCGTAGAGCTCTTTCATATAATCAGTATCGAAATTGGTCGGATCGCTCGTGGTGAGCTTGCCCGCGTCGATGGCCGTCGCTTTGAAATCCCAGTTGTTGCGTTTGCAGAAATCGTATGTCGCGATCATCGCATTGCGCGTATTGGCCTTCACCGAGGTCTGAAACGAGCGCGCCACGATCGGAAGCGTCAGATCCGACGTATAGGAGGCGTCGGGCGACAGCTTGCCGTTAACGATCACGAAGACCCGAGACTTCGTAGCCAGCGATCCCGCATGGGCCGTCAACACGCTTTCCGGCACAGCCAGAATATTCGATGTCACGCCGCCATCGACATGCATCTCGGAATACATGTTTCCGCCGGACTCGACGGCGATCAAGGCCGGCGGGAAAATCCCGGGGATAGCGGCTGACGCAGCGAGAACATTCCGGAACAACTCATAGCGGCCAGAACTATCGCTGCTTGCGATCTCCCCCATATTCCAGAGCGTCGTCCCTTGGGTGTCGAGGTTCGTGGTGGCCACGATGAGCATCTTGCCCCTGCGATACCGTGCGCCGACCGCATCGATGATCCGATCATCAGCATATTTCGAGATGAGGTCTTTCATCGGCCCCGCCTTGAAGACGCCCGATCCGACAACGGCGTTGATCCCCGCGATACGCATCAGATTTTCAGTAGCGCCGCTGGTGAAGATCGCTTCGAGACGGCCGTCATAGCCCGGGCCGAGAAACGCGAATGGCGCAATCAGGGCGCCAACGCTGGAGCCGGTGACGATATCGAAATCGGGGCGCAGTCCGGAGTCGGACCAGCCTTGCAGGAATCCTGCGCCATAGGAGCCGTCAGCGCCGCCGCCGGACAAGGCAAGAATGGTGAGCGGTGCGGCACCGCGCCGCGATCCCGCGAAGATGCGATAGCCTTCGTCGGGCGATATCCTGGCCAACGGAATCTGCGGGATCGTCGCGCGCGCGCTTGCTATCAGCGGAGCGCGCGGCAGCGACGCACAGGCCGACAGCAGCAGCGCCGTGCAAATAATGGGAAGCGTCGCGCGAGGCATCACGCGAGCTCTGCAACGATCAAAGTGAATCTTGAATACTGGGCCATGCGGGTTTCCATGTCCGGAAACTCTTGCACGGTTGATTTGCCATTTGTTTGCGCGTTTATTTCATTATGTTTCGTGCGGCGGCTGCAAACCGAATGCGACAATTCCATCCACGCGTCCACGAATGGGAAGATGACCGAGTGCACTGACCGTGAATGGCGGTGCCGAGGCAAAGCAATCCATCGCCGCCTTCGATGCGACAAAACCGCCCTCTACACCACGACTGAGCTCTTCCAGCCGCGAGGCGGTGTTCATGACGTCGCCATTGAAGACAATCGCGCGTTTGACGTCGCCGATTTCGCCGATGATCACCGGCCCGAAATGCAGGCTGCCGCGAATGCGGGGCGCCGTGCCAAACTCGCGCTCAAACTGCCCCGCTTTGCGCGCCAGTTCGTCGCGCATGGCCATGAAGCAGCGCAACGGACGGCAATCGACCGCACCGTCCCGCTTCGTCCAGGTCACAATCATCTCGTCGCCGACATAGGCGAGCACCTCGCCGCGATAGTCGACGACCGGGAGCGACAGCAGGCGAAAGGTCCGATCGAGGAAACGGTGGATACCGACGCCACCAAGTTGCTCGGCCAGGCTGGTTGAGCCCGCAATATCCACGAACAGGACGAAACGCTCTTCCTCGACCGGCGTGTGATAGCGCCCGGTGAAGAAGTTCAACAACGCGCGTCCGCCGACGAGATTGGTGATTGCCAAAGCCAGATTGACGACGATGGAGACGACAACCGAATAGACCAGGCTCGACCAGAACGTATCCTCCGCGATCTCGACCGTCCGCCCGATCAGCACATCCGCAAGCCGAAACCATTGCACAGCCAAAATCACGACGGCGTAGAACGCGCTCTTGATCAGGAGGTTGGCGGTGAACGAGCGACCGCTCAGCCAGATTCGGATCGGACCATCGGCCACCATGATTTCGAAGCCGCCCAGAACCGTGCTGATCACCAATCCGATGACGAGCCCGGGCAGAATGGGCAGATCATGAGTGGCACTGAACGCGACACCGGCAGCGCCGCCAGCGGCGATAATCGTCGTGAGGACCCTCAGTTTCCGTTCAAACCTGGCGTTCATGGTCCCTCCCATCGGCACAGCCGACGGGAGGGGGTATATCAGATCGTCCGAGGGAGGGCTGACACGGGCCGATGGCAAAGGTTGCCCGCCAGCAGACCGATGCGTGGCCTCACCGAGCCCTGCCGTCCACGCCGATATGATCTTCATCCTTTTACAACCACCCCAAGCTTCTCGCCGGCAGCGGTCAGGTTCCGTTAACGGAACTCGCTGCATTTAGTGAAAATGGATGCGCTCATCGCGTCCGGCGGGGAGACCAATGCAGCCATCGGAGCACGAAACCGCACACAGCGGCGTCACACGCACGTGGGACCGGCGGCAATGAGCACGACGACCATCTTCTGGTTCACGCTCGCCAACTTCCTGTCATCAGGTCTCGTCTGGGCCTATGTCGCACGCTGCTATCCGAACTTCGTCCCGGCCCGCTACTGGAGCGCCGCTTCACTGAGCGCGTCGATCGGCCCTGCTCTCGGCCTGCTGTTTCCCAATCCCGTCGGCCTGCTGTTCGCCGCGCAGATGACGGTTCTCGCTTACTGTCTGTCAGAGGTCGGTATCCGCCGCTTTTACGACAGGCCTACATCCTGGATCGCCACCGCCCTGGTAATTTCCGCGAGCCTCGCCGGCTTCATGTTCTTCAGACTGGTCATCGACGATTATGCGATGCGCGTTGTCGTCTACTCGCTGAGCCAGGGCGTTCCCGTGGCGCTGACGCTACCGCTGCTACTGTCGCGTGATCATCGGCGCAGCAATCACGGCGCACGGATGGCCGGCTACCTCTCGATTCTCTTGCTTGTTGCTTTTGCCTGCCGCGCGATCGCCGCGCTGCTTCATCTGGGCGGCAGCGAGACGACCATGGTGACGGTCGATGCGGTACAGGCCGGCTTCATGCTGGTGGCGGCATTCCTCGCCATGACGTGGAATTACGGACTGCTGATGATGGCGATCGACCGCCTGCGCGGCGACGCAGCCGAACTGGCGCTGATCGACGATCTGACCGGCGCCGGCAATCGCCGCCGCCTGTTGCAGCGGATGGACGAGGAATGTGCGATGGCGCGGCGGACCGCACGCCCATACGCACTGCTGGCGATCGACCTCGACGGCTTCAAGGCGGTCAATGATGGCTTCGGTCACAGCGCCGGCGATGACTGCCTGAAGCAATTCGCCCAAGCGGCGCAAGATCAGTTGCGCCCCGGCGATACGCTGGCCCGATGCGGCGGCGACGAGTTCTGCATCGTGCTGCCCGACACCGACCTGCAGCAGGCAGGCGAGATCGCGCGGCGCGTGCTGGCGGCCTGCCCGCGACAATTTGGCAATGCCGGACACACAGTGAGGACTCTATCCGCCTCCATCGGCGTCGCGCAGTGGTCCTCCGAGCTCATCGCTTCCCCCGAACGGTTGATGGCGGCCGCCGATCACGCCCTGTATCAGGCCAAACACAGCGGCAAGAACCGGGTCGTGCTCTATGAGCCCGCACCACCGCTGGCACCGATCTTCGATGACGAGATCGGAAGCGCTCCCTTGCCGGCACCGCATGCCCTCACTGCAATGACCGGGCCGGATCACCACCATTCCGGCTTCTGAGACCTGCGGCGCCATGATGAATTGCGCGTGACCGCCTTCACAAATAACGCGTATTTTGCCCTCAAAATGCTAAGCAGCTTCCCGAATGACACGTGGCTTTCTGACTCGGCCTTTTCCAAAGGATAATTTGCCCATGCCTTCGTTCCGCCTTCTCGCCTCTGCCGCTGTGGCCCTCGCCCTGTGCGGCGCGCCTGCATCGGCGCAGACGTTCAATGACGCCCAGCGCGGCGAGATCCAGAAGATCATCAAGGACTACCTGATCACCCATCCGGAAATCCTCGAAGAGGTCTCGGCCGAGCTGACCAAGCGTCAGGCCCAGGCTGAAGCCGAGAAGCATCAGGCTGCGATCGCCGCGAACGCAAACACCATCTTCAACTCGCCACGCGGTGTCGTCGTCGGCAACAAGGATGGCGACGTCACCTTCGTCGAGTTCTTCGATTACAATTGCGGCTACTGCAAGCGCGCCATGGACGACATGGTCGGCATCATGAAGAACGATCCGAAGCTCAAGGTCGTGCTGAAGGAATTCCCGGTGCTCGGGCCCGGCTCGGTTGAAGCCGCCCAGGTTGCTGTTGCCGTGCGCATGCAGGACCCGACCGGCAAGAAGTATCTCGACTTCCACCAGAAGCTGTTGAGTGGCCGCGGCCAGGCCGACAAGGCCCGCGCCTTGGCAGCGGCCAAGGAAGCAGGTCTCGACGTCGCCAGACTGGAAAAGGACATGGCCAGCCCGGAAGTGCGCGCGACCATCGAAGAGAACTTCAAGCTCGCGGAATCCATGGGCATGAACGGCACGCCGAGCTACGTCATCGGCAAGCAGGTGATCATCGGTGCCGTCGGCGCAGACGCGCTGAAGGAGAAGATCAATCAGGCCCGCTGCGGCAAGGCGCTCTGTTCGTAAACCCAGACACCGGCAGGGTGATTCATACCGTCGCCCGCGCCGACACGAACATCTCGGAAATATGACAAACCGGCTGCATCGCAGCCGGTTTTTTATTTATCTTGCGGTAGCGGTCAAAGCGGCTGAACGCCATCTGTATAGGGTAACCTATCCCCAACGGTAAAAGGATGCAGCGGACACCCCGCCTAAGTTCCCAATGTTGACCGATACCAAACAGGAGCAGCGGCTCCTGAAGATTTCGATTTACGTCACGCTTCTCATTTCATTTGCCAGCATCGCTTTCGGGCTCGCCATCAGTTCGCGCGCCATCGCCTTCGACGGTTTTTACACGTTGATCGACGCAGCCATGACCGGCGTTGCATTGCTGACCGCACGACTGATCAGCAGAGGCGAAGACGACCGCTTCCAGTATGGCTACTGGCACCTTGAACCAATCCTCGCGCTGATCAACGGCACGGTGCTCAGTTTCGCTTGCGCCTATGCCTTCATCGACGGCCTTAACGGGCTGATCACCGGCGGTCGCGCCATCGAATTCGGCCCCGGCGCTATCTTCGCCGCGGTGGCGGGTGCCATCAGCTTCGGCATGAGCATCTATATCCGCCGCTCGGCCGGCGAACACGGCTCGCAACTGCTCGACATCGATGCCCGTGCCTGGCTGATGGGCGGTGTACTCAGTCTGGCGGTCTGCATCAGCTTCCTGCTCGGAGCGGTGATGGCGAAGACTCCTGCAGCGGCCTATGCGCCGCTGGTCGATCCGCTGATCCTGCTGGTGGTTGCGATCTGCCTGCTGCCGTTTCCGCTCTCGACGATCTGGAATGCCGGGCGTGACATCCTGCAGGTCGCACCGAGCGATCTCGACGAGGAGGTTCGCGAGCTCGCGCAATCGATCGCGCACAAGCACGGCTTCAGCGACTGCAGCTCGCATGTGATGCGATCCGGCCGCCAGCAATTCATCGAGATCGGGCTGGTGGCACCGTCCGGCGAGATCAGCAAGACCTTCGCCGAACTCGACGCCATCCGTGCGGAGATTGCCCTGGCCATGGGCGGGCTCAGCCCCGGCTATTGGCTGACAGTGGACTTCACCGCCGACAAGCGCTGGGTTTAAGTCACGCCCGCGCTTTGTGCCGAACACGCCAGGCTAGAACAACGGCAAGAGACAGCACGAGCACCACGCCCAGCACGATCGCGCCGGCGCGAAGCCGGCCGCCGGGACGATCGATATAAAGCGAGCGCAGCGATGGCGCCTCTCCGTCGTGCGCAAGACGAAACGCCACGACGCTGTCGCCGATCGAAGTGCCGACTTCCGAATGCCCGCCGGCGGCGATGACCACATACTGCTCTCCATTCGCGGCGTAAGTCATCGGATTGGCGACGCCCGGCACCGGTAGCCGCCCCTGCCAGAGTTCGGCGCCGGTCTTCGCATCATACGCACGCAGGTAGGCGTCCATCGCGCCGGCGAAGATCACGCCCCCGCGCGTCGCCAGCAGACCATTGACAAGCGGCATGCCGGTGGCCAGTGCGAGCCCCAGTGGTGCGGTGTCCTCGCTGGTGCCGACTTTCGACTCCCACAGCACTTTGCCCGCCTTGAGGTCTACCGCAACCATCGCGCCCCAGGGCGGCTTGTTGCAGGGCATGCCGAGCGGCGACGCCACAAGCGCCCGCGTCATGGCAAAGGGCGCGCCGCGCTGCGCGCCAAAATCCGTACCTGCCGGCGGCTTGTAGTTCTGCGCCTCGGCGCGTGGGATCAACGTCACCCGATGCACAGCGCGGCTCGTGTTGGCATAGAGCACCTGCCTGACGGGATCGAAGGCAACACCGCCCCAATTGACGCCGCCGCCGGTCATCGGAAACAGCAAGGTGCCGGCACCCGTCGCAGGTGGCGTGTACAGGCCTTCGTTACGTCCATTGGCCAGTTCATCCCGGCACTTGCCGCGATCCCAGAATGTCACGCCGAACGCATCATCCGGCGTTATCCGCTGCGGCACCAGTGTCGGAAGATGCGTCGGAAACGGCTGCGTCGGCGACAGACTCTCGCCTTCGACACCGCCTTGCGGAACTGCCCTCTCCTCCACCGGCCAGATCGGCGCGCCGCTGCTGCGATCCAGCACGAACAGAAAGCCCTGCTTGGTCGCCTGGATCACGACGTCGCGCGAACCGCTTGCCAGATCGATGCGGGCCAGCGTCGGCTGCGCCGGCACGTCGTAGTCCCAGACATCGTGATGCACGGTCTGGAACGACCAGACCAGTTCACCCGTGTCGATCTTCAGCGCAACGACCGAATTGGCGTGCGCATTGTTACCGGGCCGCTTGCCACCCCAGAAATCCGGACTGGGTGACGACGTCGGCAAGAACAGTAATCCGCGTTCGTCATCCACCGACATCGGCGCCCAGACATTGGCATGCCCGGCTTCGATACCGTCATGGACCAGCGGATCCCACGACCATCGCGGCGCGCCGCTGCGCACATCGAACGCGCGGACGGTCCCTTTGGGCGCGCTCACACGCCGATTGTCGGCGAGTGCAGAACCGACCACGACGACGTCGCGCCCGACCACCGGCGGCGATGTGATCTGAAATTCACCGGGGCCATCAAGCGGCATTCCCGGGTCGAGCTTGACCTCACCCTGCGCGCCGAAGTCGGCACATGGCAATCCGGTCGCGGCATCCAGCGCAATGACACGGGCATCGTTGGTACCCATGAAGATGCGGCTGCGACAGGTCGCGCCAGATGCTGCGCGATCGTCACGCCAATAGGCGACGCCGCGGCACACCCATCGATTGGCCGGACGCACATCCGCTGCGACCCGCGCATCAAAACGCCACTTCTGCCGACCGCTGGCAGGATCGAGTGCAATCACCTCGTTGAATGGCGTACAGAAGACGAGGCTGTCTTCAACGAGCAACGGCGTCGCTTCGAATTTGGTGCGCGCCATCTGCGCAGGTGTGCGACGCAGGAGATCGCCAGTCTGGAAGCGCCAGGCCTCGATCAGGCGGCCGACATTGTCGGAGGTGATCTGCTCAAGCGGCGCAAAGCGAGAGCCACCACGGTCGCCGCCCCAATGCTCCCATCCAAGAGCAGGTGCTACCGACAGGACTACGAGCGCCAGGATTCCTCCAATCCAATTCCTCATCGAAGCACAGCTCCGCAGATCCCGACTGACATGACCTGATGTTAGTCGTTGAGGCCGCCCTGTCCATGTCCAACGCATAGTAAAGAGGCCGGCTGCGTAACAGCCGGCCTCTTTGAAACTCGATCAATATTACAGCGATAGTTACGCGATGTCCTCGATTGTCGTCTCGCCGTCATCCGGGCGCTGCTCAAAGCGCGATAGCTTGTTTGCCGTATTTTCTAGGACGCCGGCGACAAAATCGGACACCGAATTCTCGATCGGCGCCGCTTCCGCTATCTTCTGAACGATCATCTCCACAAAGGCTGGCATCGCATTTTCCTTATTCGATGGTGCAATGCACGTGCTGCCATTTGGTTCCGGCTGAGACCGTCGTCATTCCATTTCCGACTTAGGAACATCCCCAACGGTGGTGGATTGCCCTTTATGGAGGAGGAGAAAGAGCAATGCCAAAATATCATTTCGAGATTGTCGATGGTTTCCGGCTTGAGGACCCCGTAGGTCTGGATTGTAGCGACGACACACAAGCCAGGGATGTCGCCAAGAATATTGCTCATCAAATCGCAGTTGATATCGCAGGCGACTGTGACCGGAAGGTCGTCGTCATCGATGACAACGGCGATGAAGTCTACAAGACGAAGATCAAGCCCTGACGCGGCGTGACGTATACTCAAGCGTAACAAAAGCAATGGAACTACACTTTCTCAGGAACATCCCTCCGCCAATGCCGTTGTACGGCGGGCAATGCATCGCGAGGAGAACCAAGATGAACAACCGTTTATTGATGAGCGTCGCCGCCGCTGCACTGATTGCAGGTTCGGGTTTGGCTAGCGCGCAAAATCCCGGCGGCGCAGGAGCTGCAACGTCGGGTGGTGGCGCCGGAGGTGCCGGAATGACCCGTGAGGCGCCGGCGGGCGGTGCTGCACGTAGCGGCGCAACGAGCGCGCCCGCAGGCGGCGCGGCTGCTGATCGTGCTGCGCCGGCCGAACGCAACGCACCAGTCAACAAGGACGAAGCGACCGACACCACCAACAAGTCCGAGCAGAAGCCGGCGGTGAAGTCGACGCAGTCCGACGACAAGATGCAGCGTGACGACAAGCGTACGACCGACTCGACCCGTGACAGCGGAAAAGGCGGCAAGGACATGAAGGCCGATTCCAAGTCGACCGACTCCAAGTCAGGTGCCGACACCAAGTCGACATCGACCGAGACCAAGTCGACCACGACCACCGGTCAGGCCGGCGCGGGCGCCAAGCTGACCACCGAGCAGCGCACCAAGGTCACCACGGTCATCAAGCAGCAAAATATCCAGCCGGTGACCAATGTGAACTTCTCGATCTCGGTCGGCACCCGTGTGCCGCGCGAGGTCCGCTTCCACCCGCTTCCGGCTGAGATCATCACCGTCTATCCGGATTGGCGCGGCTATGAGTTCTTCCTGGTTCGCAACGAGATTATCGTCGTGAACCCGCGAACACTCGAGATCGTCGCAGTCATCGACGCCTAAGGCGGCGCATCTGATGTGACACCCGGGCGGGCTCGAAAGGGTCCGCCCGTTTGCTATCCGGGACGCTCCGCCCCTGTCGTGAGCCGGCAGATTGCCGGAATGGCGCCAGCGGCTTTAACCTTGGTTAATAAGCATTTTCCACAGGTTCCATCGGGCTTTTTATGAATTGGGTGAGGTATTTGGCTGGGGGAACCGGGGGTCTAAAGGCTTCCCCTCTGCAGTCAGGTTACCTATAACCCCCGCAGACCGGCGCCCACCCGCGCCCATTGCGATTGCCCGGGATGTCCGATGGCCAATACCACGACCAACACCATCTACGTGCTCAACGGCCCCAACCTCAACCTGCTGGGAATCCGCGAGCCGGACACCTATGGGCATGCAACTCTGGCCGATGTCGAGAAGTTGTGCGTGACCACGGCCGCGCAATATGGCCTGACCGCAGATTGCCGGCAGTCCAATAGCGAGAGCGAGCTCATCGGCTATATCCATCAGGCCCGCGAGAAACACGTGGCCGGCATCGTGATCAATGGTGGCGCTTACTCGCACACCTCGATCGCCCTGCACGACGCCATTGTCGGCGTGCGCATTCCAACTGTGGAAGTGCATGTCAGCAACGTCTACACCCGCGAGAGCTTCCGCCACCATTCCTTCATCGCCAAGGCAGCCTTTGCCAGCCTCTGCGGCTTCGGCATCGAGGGCTATCGCCTTGCCATCAGCGGCCTCGCCGCAAAAATYGGTGCCAACGCCATCGCGTGACGCGCCCGCCTCGCTCATTATTCGTCTTTCACTTCAGACATTGGATTGCCCATGGCCCGCAAGCCTGACGACACACAGACCGCCACGCCGAAAGCCAGCAACGATAGCGGCATGATCCGCGAACTGGCGCTGCTGCTGGATGAAACCAACCTCACCGAGATCGAGGTCGAGCGCGCCGGTCTGCGCGTGCGCGTCGCGCGTAACATCAGCGTTGCTGCCGCTGTGCCGGCTTATGCGCCCGCACCGGCTGCTGCACCCGCGCCTGTCGCCGCAGCTGCTGCCGCACCGGCCGCCGCCGACATGACCAAGCATCCTGGCGCTGTGCCCTCGCCGATGGTCGGCACCGTCTACCGTGCCCCGGAGCCCGGCAAGCCGGCCTTCATCGAAGTCGGCACCAAGGTTGCCGCGGGACAGACTCTCGTCATCATCGAGGCAATGAAGACCATGAACCAGATCCCGGCACCGCGGGCCGGTACCGTGACGCAGATCCTGATCGAAGACGGCTCGCCGGTCGAATACGGCGAAGCGCTGGTCATCATCGAGTAACACCACAACGTCCTCTGACTTCGGAACGCCATGTTCGAGAAAATCCTGATCGCCAACCGCGGCGAGATCGCATTGCGCATCCTGCGGGCCTGCAAGGAGCTCGGCATCGCGACCGTGGCCGTGCATTCAACTGCGGACGCCGACGCCATGCATGTACGCCTCGCCGACGAGAGCGTGTGCATCGGCCCGCCAGCGTCGAAAGATAGCTATCTCAACGTCCCGTCGCTGCTCGCCGCCTGCGAGATCACCGGCGCCGATGCGGTGCATCCCGGCTACGGCTTCCTGTCGGAAAATGCGCGCTTCGCCGAGATCCTCGCCGATCATAATCTGAAGTTCATCGGCCCCAAGGCCGAGCACATCCGCCTGATGGGCGACAAGATCGAAGCCAAGAAGACCGCCAAGCGGCTTGGCATTCCCGTGGTGCCCGGCTCCGACGGCGGCGTCGGCCCCGAGGACGATGCCATAGCCATCGCCCGCGAGATCGGCTTCCCAGTCCTCGTCAAGGCAGCCGCCGGCGGCGGTGGCCGCGGTATGAAGGTCGCGCAGACCGAAGCCGATCTGCTAATGGCGCTGTCCACTGCCTCGAACGAGGCCAAGGCTGCGTTCGGCGACGCGTCGGTCTATCTCGAAAAGTATCTGACCAGGCCGCGCCACATCGAAATCCAGGTGCTGGGCGATGGCCGCGGCGGCGCGCTGCATCTCGGCGAGCGCGATTGCTCATTGCAGCGCCGTCACCAAAAAGTCTGGGAAGAAGGCCCTTCGCCGATCCTGTCACCGGAAGCGCGCGCCAGGATCGGCGGCATCTGCGCCAAGGCGATGCAGGACATGCAGTATCTCGGCGTTGGCACCATCGAGTTCTTGTACGAGGATGGCGAGTTCTATTTCATCGAAATGAACACCCGCATCCAGGTCGAACATCCCGTCACCGAGATGATCACCGACATCGATCTCGTGCTGGAGCAGATCCGCATCGCCGCCGGCGGCGACCTGCCCTGCACCCAGGAAGAGGTCAACATCATCGGCCATTCCATTGAGTGCCGCATCAATGCCGAGAACCCGGAAACCTTCCGGCCCTCGCCCGGCACGATCACCCAGTATCACGCCCCCGGCGGCCTCGGCGTCCGCATCGATTCCGCGGTCTATCAGGGTTACAAGATCCCGCCTTATTACGACTCGCTGGTGGGCAAGCTGATCGTTCACGGCAAGAATCGGCCGGAATGCCTGATGCGGCTGCGCCGGGCCTTGGACGAGATCGTAGTGGACGGCGTCGAGACGACCCTGCCGCTGTTTCGGGCCCTGGCCCGGGAAAGCGACATTATCGAGGGCGACTACCACATCCACTGGCTGGAACAGTATCTCGCGGGCAAGCCTCCCAAGACCTGAAACATTTGGGATCAGTCTGGAACCAATCGCCTCGATCCGCGTTTTTTGTGCTGCCGGGAGACGTCCGGCGGCGGGGGCCATATTGAAGTCCAATCTGCAATCCAAGCGAGTACTACGTGACCGCTGACGCCGCCCGCAGGCGAGCGCTATGGCAAATCCTGGTGCTCTTGGCGGGATTGCTGGTGCTTGCCGCCATCAGCGCGGCCTCCGTTATCCTGGTGAATCAGGCACGTGACGATTCCAGGTGGGTGGTCCACACCGTCGAAGTCCAGAACCAGATATCGAACCTGCTGCTGGAAATCCGCCGGACCGAAAGCGCGACCCGCGCCTATCTGCTGTCCAGTGGTCCACAATTCCTTTCCGAATACGAAACCTCGGCGGCGGCCATCCTGCCAGCCGTCGACAGACTGGTGGCCCTCGCCAACGACAATCCGGCCCAGGTCGCCAACACGGTCAAACTGCGTGCAGCCGTCGAGCAGCGACTGGCGGAATTCGCCAGGGGGATCGACCGCATCAAGAACAACGACATTCAGTCGAGCATCGACATCCTTCGTCGCGGCGGCGCCAATCAGGCCGTTCAGGACATCGCCAATATCACCCGCGCGATGCGCGCCGAAGAAGGCCGCCTGTTCGTCGAACGCACCCGGACGGCCGACCAGAGCCAGCAATGGGCCTCGTGGGTCACCGTGGCCGGCTCCGGTCTGGTGGTGCTCCTGGCGGCGCTGTCGATCTTCCTCGTGCGCCGCTCGTCAAACGCCCGCGATGAGGCGGAGGCCAGGTTGCGCGACAGCAACATCGACCTCGAAGCCGCCGTTGAGGAGCGCACCGCCGACTTGCGCGAAGCCAATGACGAGCTGCAGCGCTTCTCCTATATCGTCAGCCACGACCTCCGCTCGCCGCTGGTCAACATCATGGGCTTCACCAGCGAGCTCGAAGAGCTGCGCGGCGATATCTTCAGGCGTATCGCAACGCTCGCCAATGCAGACCCCGTCGTGCCCGATGTGAACGGCGAATTGCCGGAGCCGGCGCTGCCCGAACAGGACAAGCAACTCTCCGCCGATTTCACCGAAGCGCTCGGCTTCATCAAATCGTCGATCGGCAAGATGGACCGCTTGATCAGCGCGATCCTCAATCTGACCCGCGAGGGCCGGCGGGAGTTCAAGCCGGTGAAGATCGACACCCGCGAACTCATCGAAGGCATTGCTTCCACGGTGGCGCATCAGGCAGCCGAGACCGAAACCCAGATCCGCATCGAGCCATTGCCTGACATCGAGAGCGATCGTCTCGCAATGGAACAGATCTTCGGCAACCTGATCGACAATGCGTTGAAATATCTGAAGCCCGGCGTCCCTGGCGACATTCTCGTCAAGGGCCGCACCAAGATGGGCTTTGCGATCTTCGAGATCATCGACAACGGCCGCGGCATCGATCCCCGGGATCATCAGCGCATCTTTGATCTTTTCCGCCGTGCGGGTACACAGGACAAGCCCGGCCAGGGCATCGGATTGGCCCATGTGCGCGCTTTGGTGCGACGAATGGGCGGCACCATGTCGGTGTCATCGGAACTCGGCAACGGCAGCAACTTCACCGTCACGCTGCCGGCCAGATGGACGGGGCATAACCGGGATAAACAAACATGAGTAAGCCAGTCACCATCATTATGATCGAGGACGACGAGGGTCACGCCCGTCTGATCGAACGCAATATCAGGCGCTCGGGTGTCAATAATGAGATCATCCCGTTCACCAACGGTACAGACGCCGTCAACTACCTGTTCGGCAAGGATAGCACTGGCCTCGATCACAAGGGCGAAGCCCTGCTGATTCTGCTCGACCTCAACCTGCCCGACATGACCGGGATCGATATCCTGAAGCGGGTCAAAGAGAACGAATTTCTCAAATGTGCGCCCGTCGTGGTCCTCACCACCACCGACGATGCGCAGGAAATCAAGCGCTGCTACGAGCTCGGATGTAACGTCTACATCACCAAGCCCGTGAACTACGAGAGCTTCGCCAACGCGATCCGCCAACTCGGTCTGTTTTTCTCCGTCATTCAGGTTCCACAAGCGTCCACATGACATCTGCCACGACGCCTACGCTGCTGTATATCGATGACGACGCAGGTCTTGCGCGGCTGGTGTCGCGCGGCCTGACGCGGCAGGGCTTTGGCGTCGAGCATTGCGACAATGGCGAAGCCGGTATCGAACGGATCAAGCAGGGTGGCATCGACGTCATCGCGCTCGATCAATACATGCCAGGCCTCGACGGGTTGGAAACGCTTGAGCAGATCCAGAAACTGCCCTCGCCGCCCCCGGTGGTGTTCGTCACGGCGTCGCAGGACAGCAAGATTGCCGTGACCGCCCTCAAGGCGGGTGCCGCCGACTATCTGGTGAAGGACACCCAGGGCGACTTCCTGCCGCTGCTGCATGTCGCCTGCACGACCGCCATCAAACAGGCCCTGATATCAAAGGCACGCGACGACGCCGAAGCCGAAGTCCACGCGTCGCGCGATCGTTATGCGGCCCTTGCAGCCGAGCGCGAGGTGTTGCTGCGCGAGGTCAATCACCGCGTCGGCAACTCGCTGCAGATCATCGCCTCGCTGCTGCATCTGCAGGCCAACTCAACCAGCGAAGATCACGTCAAGGTGGCGCTGACCAACGCCATGGGCCGGGTCGCCGCCGTGGCGCAGGTCCATCGCCGGCTGTACACCTCGCACGACCTCAACAGCGTGCTGCTCAATCAGTATCTCGAAGCGCTGCTGGAAGATCTCCGCCGCTCGGCCGAAGGCAACCGGATGTCGCGCCTGACGCTGAAAGCTGAGTCCGTCGAGATCGACCCGGACCGCGCCGTCGCCATCGGCATCATTGTCAACGAGCTGGTGATGAACGCCGTCAAATACGCCTATCCCGACGGAGCCGGCCCGATCCATGTCGTTCTCACCGCGCAGGGCGACCAGCTCGAACTGTCGATCACTGACGATGGCGTCGGCCTCAACGTGAAAGTCGATCCGCGCTCCACCGGCATGGGCCAGCGGATCGTCAATGCCATGGCCAGCAAGCTCGAAGCCTCCGTCGAGCGGGATCCCGACCATACCGGCACCCGCATCGTGCTGCGGTTCTGTGCCGTCACCAAGCCCGCGGCCAAGCCGCCTGTGAGTGCGGCGGGCTAGGCCTGCCTGCGCCTGCGGCCGCGCCTTAAACACCCCCAACCTGCACAAATATGCCGCGCCCGTTCGCCTTGCGCGGTTCCATCGCATGCCTAGACTGCACCTTTCAGTCTGCTGATATTTCTCTTTCTTTCCGGACCTCGGATTTCATATGCGCTGCCTTGTCGTAGCCGATCTCCACTATTCGCTGCCCCAGTTCGACTGGCTACTCAGCGTCGCGCCGCAATTCGACCTCGTGATCTTTGCTGGCGACGCTCTTGATATCGCCTCAGTCGTCGACTTCCGCGCTCAAATCTTGGTGGTGAAAAAGTATCTCGGCCTGCTTGCCCAACGCACCAAGGTGATCCTGTGCTCTGGCAATCACGATCTCGACGAACGCAACGATGAAGGCGAGAAGATCGCGCGATGGGTTGGCGATGTCAGACAACTCGGCATTGCTTGTGATGGTGACAGTCTCACCATCGGTGATACGCTCTTCACGGTTTGCCCATGGTGGGACGGTCCGCTGGTGCAGCAGCGTATCGTGCAACAACTCAGCGAAGCATCCGCACAAAGCGCAAAACGCTGGATCTGGGTCCATCACGCACCGCCGACCAACTCGCCGACGAGCTGGGGCGGCAAGCGTTACTTCGGCGATGTCGAACTGGTGCAATGGATCGAGGCGCATCGGCCCGCGATGGTGATCTCAGGCCACGTGCATGAGTCTCCGTTTGTCCAAGACGGCTCATGGTACGACCGGATTGGTGAGACCTGGGTGTTCAATGCAGGCCGACAGTTCGGTCGGCCGCCAACTTACATCGTGCTCGACCTCGATGACGGCACAGCATTCTGGCTATCGGCGGAAGGCGCTGACCATATCGATCTGAACGCTCCGCTGCAGCGTCCGGCGTTACCGATCAAGGTCGCGCCCGCATGGCTCACATCCGTGGATCGTTGTGTCGATCCGAGCCCCGATCCGAACCTGGTGACACCTTCGTCGGCGACAGGTTGACCATGTTGTCCAGGAGCTCGCCGACCATCGACAGATGCGTACCATGGCCGGCATATTGCTGCTTGATATCGGCAAGATAGCTCGTCGCCACATTGAGCCGCTGCGCCAGCAGCCGCGCGATCATCAGCGCGACGGTCGGGTGATCCCGCAAGAAATCCGTCGCATTCTCGAATTCATAGACTTGCGTCTCCATCGCGGCGCGCACGGTCGCGGTATGCGGCTGTTCGAGGAGCACCGACATTTCACCGACCACAGCACCGGGTTCGGTCAAACTCGCAACCACCGTGTCGCCCTTGACGACATCGAGCTGCCCTTCGATCAGCACGAACAAATGCCCGCTTGTCTGTCCTTCCCGGATGATCGTATCGCCCGCCGCAACGCTGTGCTTCACGCCATCGCTGCAATGATCCAGAACGGCGCGCATATCAGGCACTCCAACATGGTTGATAAAGCGTATGCTGGCCGTGACGATCGCGTGACACAAGGCCCGAATGCGCCGAAATTGTCGGCAACCGGCGCATATTGGGTGCGTCGGAGCTTGCGAGACGTCCCGTGCCGGCTACCGCGTCTTTCACCCTGTTGCATTTGTTCGGGAGATAGTTATAGTTAGTTGCTTCCTTAGCAATAAGGCCCGTCCTTCCAGACGGGCCGTTGCCATTTTAGGGGGCCTTTGCGATGAGCCGTTCCAACCGGATCGATCATATTCGCCTGACGTCGCATCCTGCGCCGGGCGCCAAGCATCACTTCCCGATCCAGTGGGGCGCAGCCTCCGCACGCGAACGTGGACCGGTCATCGGCACCGTCTCCCGCCCGCAGGACCGCAACGTCATTGGCACCCATGGTGGCTCCTATTCGGTCTATCGCGCGCTCGCGGTTTCATCTGGCGCACTTGATCCGCTGAAGCGCCCCGACCTCACAAACACCCATCCCGCTGCTGTCGTCGGGCCTTTCGGACAATGGACCGATCCCGAGAAGATCGTATCGCTCGATCCCTGGGGTCATCTCGTTGCCGAGAACTTTGCGCCCGAGATCGCCGAAGGCATCGATATCCGCCCGAGCATCGCGATCACCAAGGCGCGGCTCGATCTGCCCGAGCTGCAGGCCGCGATCGCTGGCGGTCGCCTCAAACACGACGGCGACGTCGTGCATGCCAATGGCAGCGTCTCCGTCGTCAAGATTGCCATCGATCCCGTATGGTATCTGCCCGGTCTCGCCAAACGCTTTGATACCAGCGAGAACAATCTGCGCCGCCAGCTGTTCGAACAGACCGCGGGCATGTTTCCCGAACTCGTGACGCGGCCTGACCTGCAGGTGTTCCTGCCGCCCATCGGCGGGACTACCGCCTATCTGTTCGGCGACGTCAGCAAGCTACCGGATCACACGACCAAGATCACCTGCCGCGTTCACGACGAGTGCAACGGCTCCGACGTGTTCGGCTCCGATATCTGCACCTGCCGCCCCTATCTGATTCACGGTATCGAGGAATGCGCGCGCGCCGGCCAGTCCGGCGGTCTCGGCATCATCATCTACAACCGCAAGGAAGGCCGTGCGCTCGGCGAGGTCACCAAATTCCTCGTCTACAACGCGCGCAAACGCCAGGAGGGCGGCGACGCCGCTGCGCAGTATTTCGAACGCACCGAATGCGTTGCTGGCGTGCAGGATGCGCGCTTCCAGCAGTTGATGCCGGATGTGGTGCACTGGCTCGGCCTCAAGCGCATCGATCGCTTCATTTCCATGAGCGACATGAAGCATGATGCGTTGACCAGTCAGGGCGTCGAGATCGTCGAGCGCGTGCCGATCCCCGACGACATGATCCCGGCCGACGCGCATGTGGAGATCGCCGCCAAGAAGGCGGCCGGCTACTTCACGCCGCACCCGGTGACACCGCAGGATCTGATCGACTCCGTCGGTCGCGGGCTTGAGAAGTATTGAGATATCAGCAGTGAATCCCCAGCCCCCGGAAGCCTCTGCCGCCCTCTCGTTACTGTCAGCTCATGCCGTGCGCACCCGTGCGCAACGCATGCTGAACCTCGGCCTCGACGACAAACTGCCGAACTTCCGTATCGATCTCACGCGCATGAACGACGTGATCAACCTGGTGCTGGACACGACGCGCGCCTCCTATCCGTCGCTCGATGTCCCGTTCCATTCGCGCTGGCGTCACTTCGTCAATGCCGGCGACAATCGCTGGGCCGATGTCGCAGATGGCATTTCATGGCCTGATCGCGCGGCACGCGGACGCGCGGAATTCGATCTCGCCATCACCAGCGTGTTCCTCGATGCCGGGGCCGGTCCAACCTGGCGCTATACCGATCCCCAAACCGGCGCGGCCATCGGCCGCTCCGAAGGTCTCGGTCTCGCGAGCCTTGCGATGTTTGCCGGCGGCACGTTCTCTGCCGATCCCGCGCAGCCGCTGCGCGCTGATGCCAGCAAGCTCACAGAGCTCGACGTCAGCGATCTCAAGCGCGGCATGCAGGTCTCCGACAGCAATCCAATGGTCGGCATCGACGGCCGCGCCGATCTGCTGCGCCGGCTTGGCGAACACGTGGCGTCGAAGCCCGATGTGTTCGGCACCAGGGATAGGCCGCGGCCCGGCGGATTGTTCGACCGTCTGGCGTCGCTGGCTGGCAATGGCCGCCTGCCCGCTCCCACCATCCTCTCGGAACTGCTGCTGCAACTTGGTCCGATCTGGCCGTCGCGGCTGACGCTGGACGGCATCGCGCTCGGCGACTGCTGGAAGCATCCAGCGATGACGACCTCGGATGCGACGAGCGGCCTTGTGCCCCTCCACAAGCTGTCGCAATGGCTGGCCTATTCGCTGATCGAACCGCTGCAGACCGCAGACATCGATGTGACCGATATCGACGGGCTCACCGGACTGGCCGAATATCGCAATGGTGGTCTTTTCGTCGATGGTGGTGTCCTGAAATTCCGCGATCCTGCTGACGCCGCGCGTGAGCACGACGTATCGTCGCCGCTGGTGGTGGAATGGCGGGCACTGACCGTGGCGCTACTTGACCGCGTCGCCGGCGGCCTGCGACAAAGACTGAAGCTCGACGCGACGTCGCTGCCGCTGGCCAAGGTGCTCGAAGGAGGCACATGGGCTGCTGGCCGCATCCTGGCGCGCGAGCGCCGCGAGGATCATTCGCCGCCGGTGAAGGTCATCAGCGACGGTACGGTTTTCTAGATCAAAGACGGTTTTACACTCTCGCAACGGATGAGGTTCATGGACGGCGTCACGATCGTTAATCACCCGCTGGTGCAGCACAAGCTGACGCTGATCCGCGACAAGAACCGCTCGACCAAGGGCTTTCGCGAACTCCTCAACGAAATCGGCATGCTGCTGTGCTACGAGGTGACGCGCGACCTGCCGCTTACCGATGTCGAGATCGAAACGCCGATCATGAAGATGACCGGCAAGGAAATCGCCGGCAAGAAGCTGGTCTTCGCACCGATCCTTCGCGCAGGCCTCTCTTTCGTCGAAGGCATGATCGGCCTCGTCCCGTCAGCGCGTATCGCGCATATCGGCCTCTATCGCGATCCCGAAACATTTGTCGCCGTGGAGTACTTCTTCAAGGCGCCGACCAATCTCGACGAGCGTCTCGTGATCGTGATCGATCCGATGCTGGCCACGGCAAACACCGCGGTGGCCGCCATCGATCGCATCAAGGAGCGCGGCGCCAAGGACATCCGCTTTGTCTGCTTGCTGGCCGCCCCCGAAGGCATCGAACGTCTGCGCGGCTATCATCCGGACGTCCCGATCTGGACCGCGGCGATCGACGACCGGCTGAACGAGCACGCCTACATCGAGCCGGGTCTCGGTGACGCCGGTGACCGTGCTTACGGCACCAGGTAGCGAGGTGCACCGACACGCGGGCGCCTCCTACCACGCGACACTTCCTTGGACTGTGGCTCAGTTGATCATCAGCAGCCAGGGCATTACGACCAGCAGCAAGCCGGCGAAATAGATCAGCCCGAAGATCAGGCCAAACTTCCAGAAGTCGGCCTTGCCGATATAGCCGCTGCCAAAATACATCGGTGCTGGTCCGGTGGCATAGGGCGAGATCACGCCCATCAGGCCAAGCGAATAGATGCAGAGCAGTGTCAGGGTCGACATCGGGATTCCGGGAATGCTCGACCCCACCGCCAGCACGACAGGCAGCATCGCCGCCGCGTGCGCCGTAATGCTCGAGAAAAAATAGTGAATCCAGAAGAAGATCGAGACCAGCAGGATCATCGCAATGGTCGGGCTGAATGTGGCGAGTGGAGCCGCCAGGCCGGCGGCGGCCCATTTGATGAAGCCGATGTCGTTGAGGCCGGATGACAACGTCAGCAGCGATGTGAAGTAGAAAAACACCTCCCACGCTGCTTTCTCGGCGATGATGTCGGAAAACGTGATGACGCCGGTGACGAGCATTAGCGAGATCACAACGAACACCACCATGGTCGCATTGATGAAGTTCGAACCGACGCCAGGCAGCGAGATGTCGGGATTGGATCCGGTGATCCACAGGAACATCGCAAGCACGACCAGCCCGGCCATGATCCATTCACTGCGCGACAACGGCCCCATCGACGCGAGTTCGCTCGCGCTCCACGCCACGATCTCCGGGCTTTCTTTCACCTCCGGTCGGCAAATTGCGTAGCTCAGCAGTGGCAGAAGCAAAATCAGCGGCACGCCGAGCGGCGCGAAGCCGATGAACCACTGTGACCAGCCGACGTCCACGCTCACGATCTTCTTGGCGATGCTCAGTGCAGCCGCATTGGGCGCAAGCGCAGTGAGGAACATCGAGCTCGTGACTGCAGTCGCCGCGAATGCGGTCCACATCACATAGGTTCCGATCCTGCCGGCTGTCGGACCCGGCTCCGACCCGTAGATCTTCGGGATGTTGCTCACAATCGGATAGACCGTGCCGCCGCTGCGCGCGGTGTTCGATGGCGTCGCGGGCGCGAGAACGAGATCGGACAGTGCAACGGCGTAACCCAGTCCCACCGTGTTGCGCCCGAGGCCGCGAACCAGCAGCAAGGCCAGACGCCTGCCAAGCCCGCTCTTGCGATAGCCGATCGAGAATACGAAGGCGCCGACGATCAGCCACACCGTGCTTTCGGAGAATCCGCTCAGCATCCAGCGCAACGACTTGTTAGGATCGTGTTCGACATATCCCATCACGCCCGCAAAGGTCAGACCGATCAGACCGACCGCGCCAACGGGCATGGATTCCAGGATCAGGCCGGTAATCACCGCAGCGAAAACGGCAAAATAATGCCACTGATTGGCGACAAGCCCTGCCGGAATCGGGATGACGTACAGCACCAGCCAGACAGCGAGAGGTGCGATCTTCTTCCAGCTCAACGACACGGCATCTCCTCCGGCGAGCCGAGCCGCCGTACCTGCGACAATACGTCCAGCAACGTAACACCAGTTGTTGCCCGGCGAGCAACCGCCAACGCGATCTGCGCCGCATGTATCACCATCTTAGAGCGCGCCTCTCTTTCCTTTCGCATCCGCAGCAAACGTCGCGCTGTCATGTAGCTAGGTCACGCGCGGCGTTGCGCCGGCAGCCCCGAACGCGACATGGAGTGGCAGGAAATGCTCGTCTATCGGATGGTTTTCTTCACCGCATGGGGAGCAAGCCGACGACTGATTATGAGTGAAGCTGCCACTGCCGATTACCAGCACATTGGGTGCGCGTAGCTCGCCAGCGCGTATAGTCAGGCGACGCTCTCAGGCTGGATCAGCCGCGGCCCACGCTTGACGGCATCCATGGCGTCTATTTTTGCCAAGCCGCCCTGGCAACCGTCCCGAGATTTCAGCGCGCCGAACTGACGCGCTTCTCCTCGCCGCTATGCGACGGCACGGATTGGCTGTCGACCACGGCACGCCCCTGTGTGATCAGCCGCGCGCCGCGCTGATCCAGCGTGTGGATCCAGAGCCAGTTGATCGCAACGGCAAGACGATTGCGCAGCCCGATCAGGAAATAGATATGGGCGATGCCCCAGATCCACCACGCCAGCGCGCCGCGCAGCCTGACGCGGCCGAAGTCGATCACGGCGAGCTTCTTGCCGATCTGTGCGAGACTGCCGTCGTGCGAATAGCGAAACGGTGCGGGCGTCTCGTCGCGCAGACGTTGTTTGATTGCTGACGCCACATAGCGCCCTTCCTGCTTTGCTGCCGGAGCAATGCCAGGTACCGGCTTGCCATCAGGAGCAGCAATGGTCACGGTGTCACCGACAGCGAATATCTCGGGATGACCCGGCACTGTAAGATCCGGGTTGACCTGCAGACGTCCGGCGCGATCAGCGGCAACGCCCAACCATTCGGCAGCCGGCGACGCGCGCACGCCTGCCGCCCAGATGATCGTCCTGGCGCCGAGTGCCTTGTCGCCATAGACAACGCCATCGATGTTGCAATCGGACACGGCATGTCCGAGCGCGACTTCAACGCCGAGCTTCTCTAACGAGCGTTGCGCATAGGCCGACAGATCCTCCGGAAATCCAGCGAGCACGCGTGTCCCCGCCTCGATCAGCACCACGCGCGTCTCGCGCGTATTGATATTGCGAAAATCTTCCGGCAGCGTCACCCGCGCGAGCTCCGCGATGGTGCCGGCGAGTTCGACACCTGTCGGCCCGGCGCCGATGATTACGAAGGTGAGCAGCGCCGCGCGCTTGACAGGATCGCTCTCGCGTTCGGCACGCTCAAAGGCCGTGAGAATACGGCGGCGCAGCGTGGTCGCGTCTTCCAGCGTCTTGAGGCCCGGCGCGAACGGCTCCCATTCATCATGGCCGAAATAGGCATGGCCGGCACCTGTGGCGAGCACCAGCGTGTCATAGGGCAGCGCCTGCCCGTCATCGAGCAATACCCGGCGCGCCCCCGCATCCACGCCGGTCACGGTGCCGAGCAATGTCGTCACATCCTTGCGTCCACGCAACAGATAACGGATCGGCCAGGCGATCTCCGACGTCGCCAGCGATGCGGTCGCGACCTGATACAGCAGCGGCTGAAACAGGTGATGATTGCGGCTATCGACAATGGTAATGCTGACATCGGCGCCAGTCAGCCGATACACGGTCTCCAGCCCGCCGAAGCCGGCACCGACAACGACCACCCGATGAGGCGTTGTCGATCTGGTCGATGCCTTGCCGTCGATTGTCACGATATTCGTCATGGTGAACAGGCTCCCTGCCTGCATCCTGATAGCTATGCCCGTCGTCCGAACAATCAAGCAACAATCGGGCGCGCCAGGCCGGTTGTTGAGCGGTTCCAGATTGATCAGCCCGCGTTGGCGTCAGTGTGCCCTGCGCGACCAGGACCGATCCAATAAGTAAGCCAAATGCCGGGCATAAGCATTGCTTGGTTCGTGATTCCGATCCTCCGAGGCACCCTCAATCCGCTCAGCGCCTGTTGAGCGCCGAGACCGTCGCCCGCGCCGCCTCCGCCTGCTATGCTGGCCGCATGAGCTCACGCGACTCCGCCTCTTCCGAGGTCACGCCCGAACTGCTGCTGCGCGCCTATGCCTGCGGCATCTTCCCGATGTCGGAAAGCGCCGACGATCCCGGCCTGTTCTGGGTCGAGCCTGAGCAGCGCGGCGTCATTCCGTTGGATGGGTTTCGCATCAGTTCACGCCTCGCCCGCACGGTGCGTTCCGATGTTTTCACCGTGACCGTCAACACCGCCTTCAAGCGCGTGATGGCCGAATGTGCTGCGCCAAAGCCGGGCCGGGAGGACACCTGGATCAACACGCGTATCCGCGATCTCTATGGCGAGCTCCATGAGATGGGCCACGCGCACAGCGTCGAAATCTGGCAGGACGACACGCTGGCCGGTGGCCTGTATGGCGTCTCGCTCGGCCGCGCGTTCTTCGGCGAGAGCATGTTTCATCATGCGCGCGACGCCTCGAAGGTGGCGCTGGTGCATCTGGTCGCCCGGCTGATCGCCGGCGATTTCAAGCTGCTCGACACCCAATATGTCACCGATCACCTGCTGAGCTTCGGCGCACAGGAAGTGCCGCGAGCCCGCTATCGCAAGCTGCTCGACGCGTCGCTCGACGGCATTGCGGAGTTCGACAGACTGCCGATGGATTTCCCGCTCAAGGGCGCGACGGTGCTGGACATCATCGCGGGACGGAATAGCGCCTCTTAAGACGCGCCGTAGTGCTTACTGCCGGAACGCCGGGAAGCCCGGTGGCGGCTGCAGGGGCTGCTGCTGGGCGCGCGGCTGCTGCTTCGGCGGCGCACGCTTCTGGGCCGGCGGCGGCGCACGCGGGGCGTCGGGCTGTGTCGTCGCAACCGTGGCTTCCGGCTGCTTACAATCGGTCAGCCAGATGTCGTAGATCGGGTGCTCGACGCCGTGCAGACCCGGACTGGCCGCAAACATCCAGCCGGAGAAGATGCGCTTCACCTCGCCCTGCAGCGTGATTTCATCGACCTCGACGAAGGCGTCTGTATTCGCGGCCTCGGTCGCCGGACGCGTGTAGCAGGCATCGGTCTTCACGCGGAGCGCGCCGAATTGCACGGTCTCGCCGATATCGGCGTCGAAATTGATGATGCGGCCGGTGATCTTGTCGAGGCCCGAGAAGCTGGCCTTCTTGTTGACGATCTTCTGCGCCGGCGGCTCGGTGACGACTTCATCGCCGGGCTGCAGCGTGGCAGGCGTCGGCGGCGCCACCTTCGGCGGCTGACGGCCACCGGGAGCGGCGGCAGGCGGCGCGTTGGCGACGCCGGGCTGTTGCTGCCCTGGCGCGGCCGGCTGCTGGGCCTGTCCCTGCCCCGGCGGGTTCTGCGGAACGATAGTGGTGTTGCTGCCGGGCGGCGGCGCCAGAGGCTGCGACTGCACGGCGCCGGGCGGCGGTGCGCCCATGCCGGGACGGGTCGGCAACAGACGGCCCTGCGGCAGTTCCGGCACCTCTTCCTCGTCGTCCATGGGCGGCGGGGGTTGCTGGCCACGCGGCACGGCCCCGGGCGGGCGCGGCGGCGTGTCGCCGAACAGCGGACCGAACTGCGCCTGCACAGGTGCAGGCGACAGTGAGGTGGCGGCCAAAAGGGCCGCAAATCCGGCAATGGTCAGGGTTCGCAACATGCGGCGCGGCTCAATCGAGAATCAGGCTCGCGACATTGTAGGAGAATGGCCGCGTAATCGCCTCCGGTTAACACGCCGAATGCGGCGGCGAAAGGGCACCCTGCTCCCCATACCGCCCGGCTGGTCAGGTCATTCTCCCCGTGAAATAGTCCACATCAGGCAGGCGCGCGATACGCGACTAGCCATCAATCCGGAACAAACCGGAGCATGGGGAGAACGTTCAAGATGACTGACGGAATCCGTCTGGACGGCAGAATCGCCGTCGTCACCGGCGCGGCCGGGGTAATCGGCACCGAGACCATCAAGCTACTGGCGGCGCGCGGCGCCAAAATCGTCGCGGTGGATCGCGATGCCACCGCCTTGAAACGCGCCGTCGCAGAACTCCCCGCCTCCGCCGAAGCGCTCGCTCTCGCCGCCGACGTGACGAGCGAGGAAGACGTCATCGGCTATGTCGCCGCCACGGTGAAACGCTTCGGCACCATCGACATTTTCTACAACAATGCCGGCATCGAGGGCACGATCACGCCCATCGTGAAGATGTCGCTCACCGACTTCCGGCGAGTGCTCGACGTCAATGTGGTCGGCGTCTTTCTCGGCATGAAGCACGTGCTGCCAGTGATGCTGAAGGCCAACAAGGGCTCGATCATCAACACCGCCTCCATCGCCGGCGTGATCGGCTCGGCCGAAGTCGCCGTCTACAGCGCCAGCAAACACGCAGTGATCGGCCTCACCAAGAGCGCGGCGCAGGAATGCACCGGCACCAATGTGCGCGTGAACTGCGTCTGTCCCGGCCTGATCGACAGCCGCATGCTGTCGGCGATTGTGGATGCCCGCGTCGGCCGCGGGGCGCCTGCCCCGGTCGAGAAGGTCGTCGATCGCGTGCCGCAGCGCCGGCTCGGTCTTGCCCGGGAAGTCGCCCCGATCGTCGCCTTCCTCGCCTCCGACGATGCGAGCTACGTCACCGGCTCCGCTTACACCGTCGATGGCGGCCGCACCTCCGCTTAAACATCAAGAAAACCAAGAGCAGATCACATGCCCGTTGTTCTCGATCCCGATGCCGCTGCCGTTCTCAACGTCTTTCGCGATGCCGGCCGTCCGCCCTATGAGACCATCTCGCCGCAGGAAGCGCGCGAGTGGTATTTGAAAGCGCGCCCGGTCGCCAATCCCGAACCGCCGGAACTGGCGTCGGTGACATCCATGACGGTGCCCGGCCCGGCCGGCACTATTCCCGTGCGCCTCTACACACCAAAGACCCTACGGAAAAAGGACGGGATGTCGCCATGCCTCGTGTTCTTCCACGGCGGCGGCTGGGTGATCGGCGATCTCGACAGCCACGACGTGGTGTGTCGCATCCTCGCCCATGAAGGCGAGATGATCGTCATCTCGGTCGACTATCGCCTCGCGCCGGAGAACAAGTTTCCGGCAGCCATCGACGACGCCATCGCCGCAACGCGCTGGATTTCCGACAATGCCGTGCAGCTCAATGTGGATGCGAAGCAGATCAGCGTCGGCGGCGACAGCGCCGGCGGCAATCTCGCCGCCATCGTCGCCATCGATGCGCGGGACAATGGCGGGCCCAAGCTCGCCGGCCAGTTGCTGATCTATCCCGCCACCGATTTCCGCATGAGCCATCCCTCTCACAGCGAGCCGGAGACGAGTTGCCTGTTGACGCACAACGTCATTCGCTGGTTCGCCGACCACTATCTCACCAGCAAGGCCGACGTGGACAACTGGCGGGCGTCACCTGCCCGCGTGGAGAACCTGAAGGACCTCCCGCCGGCCTATGTGCTGACCGCCGGCGCCGATCCGCTGCGTGACGAAGGCGACGAATATGCCAGGCGCCTGTCAGACGCCGGCGTCGCCGTGGCCTACAAAACCTATCCCGGGCAATTCCACGGCTTCATCACCATGGGCAAGATCCTGCCCAAGGCAAACACCGCGCTCCATGAGATGGGGGAATGGCTGAAAGGGTTTGGCTAGCGCGCTGGCGGCACCCCGGGAGCAATCGCGATGAAGAAGCCGGAGAAGATCGCACCCGGCGGTCCGGTCAGGGGCCGTTGCCTGTGCGGCACGGTTCAGTTCGAAATCGATTTTCCGGCGCGCTGGGCGTGGCACGATCATTCCCGCGCAACACGGCAGGCGCATGGCGCGGCCTATGCCACCTATGTCGGCAGCTGGCGCAGGCGTTTCCGCCTCACCGCAGGCGAAGCGGAGATCACACGCTTTGAAGACAAGGCGTCGGGAACAGCGCGAAGCTTCTGCGCGCGATGCGGCACGCCACTATTTTACGAGCGCGCCCGCTCGCCGCACATGGTCAACATTCCCCGCGCATTGTTCGAAAGCCGCACCGGCCGGCAGCCGCTTTATCATATCGGAATCGAGGAATTGCAGGAGTGGACCTACACCGGCGAGCCGCTGGTTCCGCTCAAGGACTTTCCGGGCGTCGTCTGGGAGCGTCCGGGAAGAAAGAAGAAACGGACTCCCAACGACGAACCGTTCTAGGTTTTCGGTTTCCTGCGCTGCTGGATGGTCTGCTGCCGCGACGGAGCCGGTCTCAGCCAATCCGAATTGCCAAGCGCATGTTTCACGCAGTCATGGATGTGGGTGTGCAGCAGTTTTCGCGCCTTCGCGGAATCCCGTGCCAGCGCAGCGTTCATCAGCTCGCGATGCTCGACCGCGGCGACCTCGCCGCGAAACACGACGGCGAGCATCTGGTAGCGCAGATACTTGTCGTAAGCCGCCGACAGCGCATCGAGCAGGACCTGCGATCCACAGGCCGCGATCAGCGCACGGTGAAATTGCCAGTCGCACTGCTTCCAGGCCTCGGTCTTCGACTTGTCGCCGGCCAGCATGGCCTTTTCCATGGCGGACAGCTTGTGATGAGCCGAGACCACCAGCGCCTCCCAGTCGAGATCGCCTGATTTGAAGGACTGCTCGATGGCATGGCCCTCGAGCAGTTCGCGCAATTCGGCGATCTGCTGGAATTCCGTGGCCGAGATCGAGGTGACCTCGAAGCCGCGCTGGCCCTCTGCGACGACAAAGCCTTCCGAACACAGCCGGTTCAGCGTCTCGCGCAGCGTGCTGACGCTGGTGCCATAGGCAACGCTCATCTTCTCCAGCTTCAGCTTCTGGCCGGGCTCGAGATTGCCGAAAATCACGTCGTTGCGGATACGCCGATAGGCGCTGTCGCCGACGGTCTCTCCGGCGCGGTCCGCAATGGGGGTATCCAGCATGAAAGGTCCTGGTGACGAGGAATGGTCGCGCTGCGCCACCATACATCACCCCGCGCCTCAGACACAAATCATCATAGATAATGTAAAATATCGGTTGATTTTTGTTTTGTCGTAGATGACGGTGACGCTAAGAAGTAAAAATACCATCCAAGGGAGCTTCAACATGTCCGTACACCCGAAGTCCGCCGTCTGGCTTGCCGCTATCGCCGCCACCCTCGCCATCGCCGGCGGCCCTGCATCCGCGCAGGTGCAGGAGCGCACGATCCGCTGGGGTCACCTCAACAACACCGATCATCCCGTCAGCAAGGGCGTGCAGAAGTTCACCGAACTCGTTGCGGCCAAGAGCGGTGGCAAGATGAAGGTGCGCGAATATCCCGCCAACCAGCTTGGCTCCGAGATGCAGCAGCAATCCGCGCTGCGCGCCGGCACTCAGGAAATGCAGTCGCCCGCGACGACCTCGCTGGTCGGCATCGTCAAGGATTACGGGCTGATCGATTTCCCGTTCATCGTCTCGACGCCGAAACAGGCCGACGCGCTGCTGGACGGCCCGCTCGGCTCGGCCCTGCTTGCCAAGCTGCCGGAGAAAGGCCTCATCGGTCTCGGCTACTGGGATCTCGGCTTCCGCAACGTCACCAACAGCCGCCGCCCGATCACCAAAGGCGAGGATCTCGACGGCATCAAGATCCGCGTGATCCCGAACCCGGTCTATCTGGAGACCTTCAAGGCGTTCAACGCCAATCCGGTGCCGATGAGCTTCTCCGAGCTCTACACCGCGCTGGAAACCCGCACTGTCGACGGCCAGGAAAATCCGTTCTCGGTGATCCTGTCGAACAAGTTCTATGAGGTGCAGAAATATCTCAGCGTCACCAACCACACCTATTCGACCAACATCATCCTGGTCAGCAAGGTGTTCTGGGACAAGCTCTCCAAGGACGAGCAAAAGATCCTGCAGGATGCTGCCAACGAGGCCCGCGACTATCAGCGCAAGGTCAGCCGCGATGCCGCAGCGGCTTCCATCGGCGAGCTGAAGGCCAAGGGCATGGAGGTCAACGAGATCGCTCCGGCCGAGCTTGCGAAGATGCGCGACAAGACCAAGCCGATCGCGGCAAAATTCTCCGCCGACTACGATCAGGAGATCGTCAAGCTGTTCAACAGCGAACTTGAGCGCGTTCACAAGGACTGAGCCGCGCATCACCAACCGTCACTACGCGGCGACCCCACGCTCACTGCGAAAGCATCCATGCCCGCTTCATCAACTACTGCGACAAGCATGATCGTCGAAGCCTATTACCGGTCGATCAAGATCGTCATGGCGGTGTTGCTCGCCGCCATGGTGATCCTGGTATTCGGCAATGTGGTTCTACGTTACGTCTTCAACTCGGGCATCGCCATTTCCGAGGAGCTGTCGCGCTGGCTGTTCGTCTGGATGGTGTTTCTCGGCGCCATCGTCGGCCTCCGCGAACACGCCCATCTCGGGGTCGACAGTTTCGTGAAGCTGCTGTCACCCACGGGCCGCAAGATCTGCTACGCGCTCAGTCACATACTGATGCTCTACGCCTCTGTATTGCTCACCGAAGGCTCGTGGAAACAGACGGTGCTGAACTGGGACACGACGGCGCCCGCCTCCGGTCTCTCCGTCGGCCTGTTCTACGCCGCAGGTCTCGTCTTCGGCGTTGCCTCGATCCCGATCCTGCTGCATGACCTCTATCGCCTGTTCAGCGGCCAGCTCGCCACATCGGAGCTGATCGCTATCAGCGAGTCCGAGGAGCATGTCCCGGCAACGTCGTCTCACGCCAACGGGAACGACCGCCGATGACCATCAGCATCTTCACCTTCTCGCTGCTCGGCGCGATGGCCATCGGTATGCCGATCGCATTCGCCCTGATCATTTGCGGCGTCGCGCTGATGACCTATCTGGATATATTCGATTCCCAGATCATCGCGCAGAACGTCATCAATGGCGTCGATTCCTTCCCGCTGATGGCGGTGCCGTTTTTCATCCTGGCCGGCGAGATCATGAACACCGGTGGCCTCGCCCGCCGCATCCTGAACTTCGCCATCGCCCTTGTCGGCCATTTGCGCGGCGGCCTCGGCTATGTCGCGATCCTGACCTCGTGCATCCTGGCATCGCTATCCGGGTCGGCCGTTGCCGACGCCGCCGCGCTCGGCGCATTGCTGGTCCCGATGATGGTTGCGGCCGGGCATAACCGCGCCTCCGCGGCCGGCCTCGTTGCCGCCGGCGGAATCATCGCGCCGGTGATCCCGCCTTCGATCGGATTCGTGATCTTCGGCGTTGCCGCCGGCGTTTCCATCTCAAAACTGTTTCTCGCCGGCGTGGTGCCCGGCCTGATGCTCGGTGGCAGCCTGTGCTTTGCCTGGTGGTGGGTTGCACGCAATGAGAACTCGGTGAGTCCGCCGCGCCAGAGCCTGGCGCAGATCTTTCGCGCGTTGATCGACGGCTTCTGGGCCTTGATGCTGCCAATGATCATCATCGTCGGCCTCCGCTTCGGCATCTTCACACCGACCGAAGCTGCCGTCGTTGTTGCGGTCTACTCGTTCATCGTGGCAACGTTCGTCTATCGCGAGCTGACGCTGGCGCAGCTGATGAACATCCTGATCAGTTCGGCCCAGATTACCGCCGTGGTGATGTTCCTGGTCGCGGCAGCACTCGTGTCATCGTGGCTGATCACGGTGGCCGAAATTTCCGGCCAGATCGTCGAACTCGCCCGCCCCTTCATGGGCAACCAGACGCTGCTGATGATCGTGTTGATGATCATCGTCGTCATCGTCGGCACGGCGCTCGACATGACCCCGACCATCCTGATCCTGACGCCCGTGCTCATGCCCATCGTCCGCGAGGCCGGCATCGACCCGGTCTATTTCGGGGTGCTGTTCATCATCAACAACGCGATCGGACTGATCACGCCGCCTGTCGGCGTAGTGCTCAATGTGGTGTGCGGCGTGGCGAAGGTGAGCATGGACGAGATCATGCGCGGCGTCTGGCCGTTCATGATCGCACAATTGGTGGTGCTGGCGCTGCTGACGCTGTTTCCGTCGCTCGTGATGGTGCCGGCGAAGTGGCTCGGCGGCTAGAAGGAAGTTCGATAATGAAACGCGTGATGATCCTCAACGGTCCCAACCTCAACCTGCTCGGCGTGCGGGAGCCGCATATCTACGGAACCACCACGCTCGACCAGATCAAGGCCAGCTGTGAGGAACAGGCGGTCAAACTCAAATTGACGCTGGCGTTCCACCAGTCGAACCACGAGGGCATTCTGGTCGACCTCATCCAGTCGGCCCGTCAGGATGCCGACGCCATCATCATCAATCCCGCGGGCTATTCGTTCACATCGATCGCCATGCTCGACGCGATGAAAGCGTTCGAGGGACCGATCGTGGAGCTGCACATTTCGAACATCCACGCGCGCGACAAGTATCATCGCCATTCGGTGCTCTCGCAGGCTGCCACCGCTGTGATCTGCGGTCTCGGACCGTACGGCTATGTCGCAGCGATGCTGGCGGTCGCGCAGATGCCCACGCGTTGATCGCGCCGGGCCGATGCGGCCTTCATTCGCGGATCAACATGCTCTGGGGCTTGGTGAGTACGTCGGGGTGGAGAATGGCGGCAAGGGTCGCTGCGGGTAGCAAACCTTTTTCCAGCACCAGATCGTAGACGCTGCGGCCGGTCGCATGGGCCTCCACCGCGACGGCGGTGGCATTGGCGTAGCCGATATAGGGATTGAGCGCAGTGACGAGGCCGATCGAATTCTCGACATAGGCACGGAGACGTTCGCGGTTCGCGGTGATACCCGCGACACAACGTTTTTCCAGTGTCAGGCAAGCCTCCCGCATATGACTGACGCTCTTGAACAGGCTGTGCGCGATGATCGGCTCGAACGCGTTGAGCTGAAGCTGGCCAGCCTCTGCGGCGAAGGTCACCGTGAGATCGTTGCCGATCACCTCGAACGCAACCTGATTCACGACCTCGGGAATAACCGGGTTTACCTTGCCCGGCATGATCGAGGAACCTGCCTGTACCGCCGGCAGATTGATCTCGTTGAAACCGGCGCGCGGGCCGCTCGACAGCAGCCGGAGGTCATTGCAGATCTTGGAAATCTTGACGGCCACCCGCTTGAGCACGCCGGACAACTGCACGAACGCACCGCAATCCTGCGTGGCTTCGATCAGGTTTACAGCGGTGACCAGCGGCATTCCCGTGATGGCGACGAGATGATGGCAGACCAGACGCGCGTAGTCCGGATGGGACGTGATCCCGGTGCCGATGGCTGTCGCACCCATGTTGATCTCGCAAATCAGCAGAGCTGCCTCGCGCAACCGGTCCTCGTCTTCGCCGATCATAACGCCGTAAGTGCTGAACTCCTGACCGAGCGTCATGGGCACCGCATCCTGCAACTGGGTACGGCCCATTTTCAGGACATCCTTGAACTCTTCGGCCTTGCGTTCGAAACCCTGGCGCAACACGGCCATCGCATCGATCAGGTGAAACACGCCGTGATAGGTCGCGATCTTCAACGCCGTGGGATACACGTCGTTGGTGCTCTGGCTCATGTTGACCTGTTCGTTCGGGTGCAGGTACCCATAGTCGCCCTTGCCGTGGCCGAGAATTTCCAGCGCACGATTGGCGATCACCTCATTCGCGTTCATGTTGGTAGAGGTGCCGGCGCCGCCCTGGATGACGTCCACCACGAACTGGTCATGCAGACGGCCGGCGCGAATTTCCTCGCAGGCAGCGATGATCGCATCGCCGCGTAGCTTGTCGAGCAGCCCCAGCTCCATATTCGACAGTGCCGCCGCCTGCTTGATCGCGGCAAGCGCACTGATGAGTTCGGGATAGATGGAAATCGGAATCCCGGTGATCGGAAAATTTTCAACGGCCCTCAGCGTATGAACGCCGTAATAGGCGTCGGCCGGAACATCGCGGTTGCCCAACAGGTCGTGCTCACTGCGCGTGTCGTTGGTCATGTCGGATCTTCCTGAGTTGTCGCTGTGAGCAGACGATTGATCTCGTCGGCCGTCCCCGTCCCCGATCATGCCCAGTGAGCTTTCGAAACCTAACATCTCGAACGCACATATTACGGCTATATCGTATCCGCCCCAGCCCAGTCGATCGAGTACAATCCGGCGCCGCCCTGCAAGGCGGGCTCATCCGAGGCGGACGTGCTTGCCGGTCTCACCGCAAGAGCTGGCGGCCGGAAACAATGCGAGGCCGCGCGCGCCGCAGAGCGGCCCGCACAACCGGTCGTCCAGAACGGGTGAGTTGTTACGAGCCCGGCGTCCAGGCCTGGTAGTCGCCGGTCGCCTTGGGACGCCGGCCACTGGCCAGAGTCGAACCAGACGGACGATAGGCTGCGGGCGTGCCGGTCAGGTTCGGCTGATGCGGCTTCTGCCATTCGCGCGGCGTATAATTCTCTTCGGTCGGCGGCACGTCCACGGTGTGGTGGATCCAGCCATGCCAGTCCGGCGGGATCTTGGTGGCTTCGGCATAGCCGTTATAAATCACCCAGCGGCGCTCGAAGCCCAGCGTCGGGTCGATCTTGCCGCCTTTGGTGCGGTAATATGTGTTGCCCTGCTCGTCGGTGCCAACCAGTTCGCCGAATCGCGACGTCCACAGGTTCGTCCCGAAGGTCGTCCCGCTCCACCACGTGAAGAATTTCAGCAGAAACTGTTTCATATTTTGAACCGTTCGAAGGTTTTCGTCGGGTTGTTGATGCCATCCGGGCCGCCAAATGTCCAGTTGCCGCCGCGACCGATCGCCGCCTGCAACTGATCGTGACAAGCCTCGTATCGGCCTCCCCCGAACCCTATCTCCAAAGTACCGGCGGTCGCAGAAACGGCGCAATCCATTCATGCCACATACAGTTCCGGACGATCATTCTGTCGTTGCGCAATAACCGCGTGGCGGCAGGGAACGGCAGTCCCTTCAGGGGGTTGAAGATGCATCCCAGACAGGAGCAAACGATGACGAATTTGAAAATCTTGAGTGTCGCAGCAGCCGTCGCTGTGGCCATCCCCGCCTTCGCGGTGACCCCCAGCTACGCACAAAACACCAAGGTCGTGGGCGTCGGCCCCGGCGGTGCGCGCACGATCGGCACGTTCTCTGGCGGCGGTGCGCGCTTTGGTGGCGGAGGTGGCGGCTGGCATGGCGGCCAGCGCCCTGGCGGCGGCGGCTGGAATCACGGCGGCGGCTGGCGTGGCGGCGGTTACGGCCCGGGCTTCGCAGCCGGCGCCATTATTGGCAGCGGTCTGGCCGCCAGCAGCTATTACGGGAATTCCTACGGCTATTACGGCGGCAGCCCGTATTACGGCAGCAGCTATTATGACGACGCGCCGGATGTGGTCGAAGTCGCTCCTGACACCGGCGGCGGCGACGTTGACTACTGCATCAGCACCTACAAGTCGTACAATGTCCGCACGGGCACCTATCTCGGTTATGACGGCCTGCGTCACGCCTGCCCGTAACACGACGATCTAAGCGTTACGCAAAAGACGGTGCCTCGCGGCATCGTCTTTTGTCGTTTCTGGTTTGCGCCTGCTGTCTCAAGGTCTAAGAACGTGGGTGCAGCGTACGGGGGACATTCAGGGAACTCGCGCGTAGTGTTGGTAGACATGTGGACCTATCTACCGGTTCGATGGGTCGACGTCGGGTGTGAGCAGGTTCAGTGGACGCGTCAGACAAGCCGAAGATCGCCAGGCTCCATCCCAATGAAGCCGAACGCCTCAAGGCGCTGCGCTCCTACGGCATTCTCGACACCGCCATTGAGCCATCCTTCGATGACATCACCAAGATCGCCAGCTATGTCTGCCAGACGCCGATCTCGATCATTAGCCTCGTCGATGACGGCCGGCAGTGGTTCAAGTCGGAGATCGGTCTTGGCGTGCGGCAGACGCCGATGGATCAGTCGATCTGCGCTCACGCGATCCTCGAACACAGTTTTCTCGAAGTCGAGGACGTCACCAAGGATCCAAGATTCGACTGCAATCCGCTGGTGACCGGCGAGCCCCATTTGCGCTTCTATGCCGGCGCACTGCTGCGCACACCGGACGGCCTGCCGCTCGGCACCGTCTGCGTGCTCGATGACAAGCCGCGCGTGCTCTCGGTCGAACAGCGCGAGGTGCTGGCCGCCCTCGCCCGCCAGGTCATGGCGCAGATGGAATTCCGCCGGGCGCTGCATCTGTCGGATCGGCTTCAGCGCAATATCAGTCGCCTGATGGCGGTGGCAGGCCACGACCTGAAGCAGCCATTGCAGGTCATGATCATGGCGATCGACCGCATCCGCAACAAGCTGACCGACGAGAAGGATCGCGAGCGGCTCGGCTATGCCATCGATGCCGGCATGCGGATGGCGGAAGAGCTCGACCGTCTCGCCGAGACATCTGTGCTGGATGCCGGCTTTGGGATTCCGAACCTGCGATCGTTCCCGATCTCTGACGTGTTCGAGTCGATCAGCGCCAACTGGCGCCTGCATGCCGAAGCCAAGGGCCTCGACCTCGTCATTGTGCCGAGCAAGGCGCAGGTTGTCAGCGATCCCGGCATGCTGCGCGCGATCCTTGGCAATCTCGTCGGCAATGCCATCAAATACACCGAACGCGGTCGCGTGCTGGTCGGCTGTCGCAAGCACGCCAACGCGGTGACCATCGAGGTGCTGGACTCTGGCACCGGCATTCCCGCCGAACAGCTCACCGCGATCTTCGATGCCTTCCACCAGATCAATCCGGCCAGCGAGGGCCTTGGCCTCGGCCTGTCGATCGTTCGACGCACAGCCGAAGCGCTCGGCCATGTGATCGAGGTGAAGTCTGACCTCACCCACGGTTCGCATTTCACCGTGAAAGTGCCGTTGGCGGCGAAACCGGCCTAGCGACTACTCGCCCGCGTTGGGCGCCTGTCGTGCTGATGGCGCAGTGGGCGCAAAACCCCATTCATTGTTGCCGCGCAGGAAGGCGATCCAGCCCCACGCCGCACCGGCGTGACGCAGCAACTGAAAACTGAACGGTTCGAGGATCGCCGCGAACACCGCTGCGGCAAAACTCGTGCGCGTGCGGCCGCCTGTCAGGCGCTGATAGAGATGCACGGTCCAGAGATAGACCAGGAAATCCGCGACGATCTTCGCGGTGATCAGACCGAACACTGGCACGGCGATGGCAGTCTTGCCGGTGACGAGCAAAGCCAGCAGCAACACGAAGGCCGTGAGGCCGTAGATCGGCTGCAGCGTATCCAGCGCCTTGATCGGCAGCATGCGCATGCCGAGCCGGCCATAGCGGCGATTGCCGGTCATGTCGCGATTCCAGTACTGCGTCTGCAGGAAGCCCGCGAACCAGCGCCGGCGCTGCCGCAGGAACGTCATGACGTGAGACGGCGCTTCCGTGCGCGCCAGCGACGTGCCGATCATGCGAAGCTGCCAGTCGAGGCCGTGATCGACGGCATAGCGATGCATGCGGTGAGTCAGCTCATAGTCCTCGACAAGACACTCCGCATCGAAGCCACCGACGGCCACCAGCGCCTCCCTGCGGAAGCCAGCAAAGGCGCCGGAGATCAACAGCAGGCTGTTGCCGCGCATCCAGGCGAAGCGCGAGATGATGTTGCGGATATATTCGTAGGTCTGGAACCACTGCATCACGCGGCCGCTGGCGCTGTCGTCGCAGACCGGCACGAGAATGCCGCCGGCCGCGACCAGCGCGGGATCTGCAGCAAAGGCCCCGCGCATTTCGGCGATGGCATCGTCAGCCAGAAACGTATCGGCATCGAGCGTGATGACGATGTCGGTATCGGCGTTGAGGATCGCCGTGTTCAGCGCCCGCGCCTTGCCCTGATGCGGCAGGCGCAGCCATTGCAGCCTGGAACTGCCAAACTGGCCGATGCTGCTCTGGCCGACCGCCGGAATGGCGAGACCGTAACGGTCACGGAGGAGCGTATCAGTTGCATCGCGCGAGCCGTCATCCGCGATCAGGATCAGATCCGGCGCATCGGACTGGCGTGCGATGGCCGCCAGCGCCTCCGGCAGATTAAGTGCCTCGTTATGCGCGGCTATCAGGATGCCCACCGATGGAAGCGATTGCGCAGCAACCGCTCCAGATGGACCACGCGCGGACACTGCCAGCGGCAGCGTCTGCCACACCACATAGAGCATCAGCACCGTGTCATAGGCGATATAGACCATGCCCGCTGACCACGCCCAAATGTTGTTCAAAAAGAACGCGCGGCCGAACAGCAGCGCCCATAGCGCGAGCACGGCGAGATAGATCATCAGGCTGATGAACGGCATCCGGCGCGGTGTGATACGCGGCGATGCGGCGGCGAAGGCCGCCTGAAGGGATATTGTCATGCCGTCAATTCAATCGCGCGTTCGAGCAAACCGATCCTGCGAGAGCTACGCGTGAATCGTGATCGAGTTGCGGAGCCGCGATCAAATAGCGCGTGATTGCGGTCACGACGAACACACAAAGTCGTCATGCCTCAAAAGACAAATCCTGTTTAAACTTATTCCATGCACGCACAGAAAATGCCGATTCAACGTTACAGCCGCATCGCCATGATCCTGCACTGGCTGATTGCCGTTCTGATCACACTCAACATCGCACTGATC
Organism: Tardiphaga sp. P4_G1; assembly: GCF_056401215.1. Taxonomy (NCBI): domain Bacteria; kingdom Pseudomonadati; phylum Pseudomonadota; class Alphaproteobacteria; order Hyphomicrobiales; family Nitrobacteraceae; genus Tardiphaga; species Tardiphaga sp. P4_G1. Next base: position 161,009 of record NZ_JBFUJU010000001.1, on the reverse strand, counting down.
TGGAGCGTGAACCTCATTCCTGAGGACAACATCCGGTTCGTCATCGATGCGCACAAGTCGTTCGGCATCACCGTGCTCGGCCTCGTGCTGATGCGCCTGCTGTGGCGCGCGGCCAACAAGCCGCCCGATCTGCCCGAGACCTATCCGCCCGCCGAGAGGACCGCCGCGCATGGTGCGCATCTCGCGCTCTATGTGCTGATGATCGGATTGCCGCTGTCCGGCTGGATGCACGATTCCGCCTGGAAGGCGGCCGGCGAGATTCCAATGTACCTGTTCGGCCTGTTCCAGTGGCCGCGCATCGGCTGGATCATGAGTGTCGAGCCAGCCTTCAAGGAACGCCTGCACGACATCTTCGGCGGCATTCACGTGTGGCTGTCCTATGCGCTCTATGCGCTGGTCGGCCTGCACATCGCCGCCGCGCTGAAGCATCAGTTCTGGGACGGCCATCCCGAACTGCAGCGGATGTGGCCCGGCGGCGACGCGCCCGCGCCTAGCCCCTTGTCGCCAGCGCAACGCCCGCCAGCGTAAATACCAGGGCCGCGATCTGCATGGCGCCGAGCGGTTCCCGCAGGGCGATGGCCGAGCTGACCACGCCGATCACGGGCACCGCCATGGTCCCGATTGCGGCCACCGAGGCCGGCAACTGCTTGAGCGCCGCGAACCAGCAGACGTAAGCGATGCAGAACCCCACCAGCACGACATAGGCGAGCAGCCCCCAGCCCAGCGGCGTCAGTGCTGCAAAATGCGGGCTTTCGAAGATCAGACCCAGCAACAGCACCGGCACGCAACCGATCCCGATCTGCCAGGCGGATGACGTCACCAGTGGCAGCGTGAGCCCGAACTTCTTGGCCAGCACCGTGCCGAGCGCAAAGCCGAACCCGCCCAGCAGCGCCAGAGCGATTCCCGGGAGCTTCTCCGCGCTCGCGGCCAGACCACCGCCCCCCATCAACGCGGCGATGCCGGCAAAGGCCATCAGCATGGCCACGATCCGCTGCATCGACAGGCGCTCGCCGAGGATCAGCCAGGCCAGTCCGGCAGCCCAGACCGGCATGGTGAACGCAATCACCGCGGCCTCGCCGGCCGGCAGCCACAGTAGCGACAAGCCGACGAAAGCCATCCAGCCGAACACGTTCAGGCCCGCCAGCACAACCAGATGCAACCATTGATGATGCGGTACGCGGAGACTCTCGCCGCGCCAGACGGCGATCCCGGCCAGCAGCAATGCCCCGACGATGCCGGTGCTGCCGCGCGCCGACAGCGGTGGCCATTCCGACAACAGCGCTTTCGACACCGGCCAGTTCAGACCCCAGGCGATCGACGCGATGGCGAGCAACACGAGACCGAAGGGAGCGATTCGCGCGCGCGAAACGGGGGGACTGGGCATTGTCATGGAGGGAACCGGCTGAGGAATCGGCGGGACCATGCGCGCAGTTGGAGGGTCTGACCACTGCCGGTGGAGGGAACCTGCCCGGCAACCACCGCTGCGCCTGAGTCCCCCCAAACGCAATCCCTGGATGACAAAATAAAGTTGGGCTGTGAACAGTGGGCGCAGCTCGGATTCCGGACAGTTTTAGAAATATTTTTGACTTCCGAATCCGTGAGGACTCACTGATACTTGACCTCAATCGAGGCGCGCTCTGCCCCCTTGGTTATCCACCCTTTCCACCATATTTAGTATTTGATTCAGGAACCCCGACTACTCCTTGACGGGTGAGATCGGTTTGGCCTAGTTTTCGAACTGTTCGGCGCGGGTCGTTTTTTGTCCCGTCGGACGCTCCCAAACGGGTTCCAGATTGACCGCTCCGTCCTCCAGTCGAGGCTACGGGATCGGGGATTTGCGTCCTGGAATCCGGGCCGGAAAGTCGGCGTTTGGAGCACTAAAAAACGGGCCGGAAACCGGCTCAAACAGCGTGGTGAGGCGTTAGGATCAGGTCGACCCGCAACAGCGAGGAAGCCCGATCCAAGGAAGCATGACCCCGGCAGTCCCGGGTGGCCGAGATGACGGCCAGCACATGCTCCACAGAGAAAACAGGACCGGTTCACCCGGCCAAGCTGCGGCGAATTTGGGGCAACCCGGACGTCGCTAACAGAAATCGCCGATGCCGCCAGATGGGGTGTCGGGCTTAAGACGGGGCACGACCACGATGCAGATTCAACGCCGCTACACCACCGAAGGACAGTCGCCCTATGCCGGGATCGACTTCCGCCACACCACGTCCGAGATCCGCAATCCGGATGGCTCCGTGGTGTTCAAGCTTGAAGGCGTTGAAGTGCCCGACTCGTGGTCGCAGGTCGCCTCCGACGTGCTGGCCCAGAAGTATTTCCGCAAGGCCGGCGTCGCCGCCAAATTGAAGAAGGTCGAGGAAGAGACCGTGCCGTCGTGGCTGTGGCGCTCGGTGCCGGACACCGAGGCCCTCGCCGCGCTGCCCGAGAAAGAGCGCTTCGTCAGCGAACTTTCGTCCAAGCAGGTGTTCGACCGCCTCGCCGGCTGCTGGACCTATTGGGGCTGGAAGGGCGGCTACTTCACCTCTGAAGCCGACGCCCACGCCTTCCACGACGAGCTGCGCTTCATGCTCGCCAAGCAGATGGTCGCGCCGAATTCGCCGCAGTGGTTCAACACCGGCCTGCACTGGGCCTACGGCGTCGATGGTCCCGGCCAGGGCCACTATTACGTCGACTGGAAGACCGGCAAGCTGACCAAGTCGAAGTCGGCTTACGAACATCCGCAGCCGCATGCCTGCTTCATCCAGGGCGTCGAAGACGATCTGGTCAATGAAGGCGGCATCATGGACCTGTGGGTGCGTGAAGCCCGTTTGTTCAAATATGGCTCGGGCACCGGCTCGAATTTCTCGAAACTGCGCGGCGAAGGCGAGAAGTTGTCGGGCGGCGGACGCTCATCCGGCCTGATGTCATTCCTGAAGATCGGCGACCGTGCTGCGGGCGCCATCAAGTCGGGCGGCACCACGCGCCGTGCGGCCAAGATGGTCGTGGTCGATGCTGACCATCCGGATATCGAGACCTATATCGACTGGAAGGTGAAGGAAGAGCAGAAGGTCGCGGCCTTGGTCACTGGTTCGAAGATGAACCAGAAGCACCTCAAGGCCATCCTGAAGGCCTGCGTGAATTGCGAAGGCTCTGGCGACGACTGCTTCGATCCCGAGAAGAACCCGGCTTTGCGCCGCGAGATCAAGCTCGCGCGCCGCTCGCTGGTCAATGACAACGTCATCAAGCGCGTCATTCAGTATGCCAAGCAGGGCTACAAGGACATCGACTTCCCGATCTACGACACCGACTGGGATTCCGAAGCCTATCTCACCGTTGCCGGCCAGAACTCCAACAACTCCGTCTCGCTGAAGGACGATTTCCTGCGCGCCGTCGAGACCGACGGCACCTGGGACCTGATCGCCCGCAAGGACGGCAAGGTCATGAAGACCATCAAGGCCCGCGATCTCTGGGAGAAAATTGGTTACGCCGCCTGGGCATCGGCCGATCCCGGCCTGCACTTCAATACCACCATGAACGACTGGCACACCTGCAAGTCGTCGGGCGATATCCGCGCGTCCAATCCGTGCTCGGAATACATGTTCCTGGACGACACGGCGTGTAACCTCGCCTCGGCCAACCTGCTGACCTTCTACGACACCGCCTCGGCCACCTTCGACATCCACGCTTACGAGCATCTCTGCCGTCTGTGGACCATGGTGCTCGAAATCTCTGTCATGATGGCGCAGTTCCCGTCGAAGCCGATCGCCGAACTCTCCTACGAGTTCCGCACCCTCGGCCTCGGCTATGCGAACATCGGCGGCCTGCTGATGACCATGGGTCTGTCCTACGACTCCAAGGAAGGCCGCGCGCTGTGCGGCGCCCTCACCGCTGTCATGACCGGCGTTAGCTACGCGACCTCGGCCGAGATGGCCAAGGAGCTCGGCCCGTTCCCCGGCTACAAGAAGAACGCAGCCCATATGCTGCGCGTCATCCGCAACCATCGCCGTGCCGCCCATGGCGAAACCCGCGGCTATGAAGGCCTCGCCGTCGCCCCCGTGGCGCTGGATCATGCCTCCTGCCCGCAGGCCGACATCGTCACCCGCGCCAAGATCGCCTGGGATCTCGCCCTCGAACTCGGCGAACTCCATGGCTATCGCAACGCCCAGACCACCGTGGTGGCGCCGACCGGCACCATCGGCCTGGTGATGGATTGCGACACCACCGGCATCGAGCCTGACTTCGCGCTGGTGAAATTCAAGAAGCTCGCCGGTGGCGGCTACTGGAAGATCATCAACCGCGCCGTCCCCGCCGCACTGCGCGTGCTCGGCTACCGCGAGAGCGAGATCGCCGAGATCGAGGCCTATGCCGTCGGTCACGGCTCGCTGTCCAACGCGCCGGGCATCAATGCCTCGACACTGAAAGCCAAGGGCTTCACCGACGAAGCGCTGAAGAAGGTCGAGGCCGCGTTGCCGACCGCCTTCGACATCAAGTTCGCCTTCAACAAGTGGACCTTTGGCGAAGACTTCCTGCGCGACACCCTCAAGATCGAAGCCGAAGCCATTGCCGCTCCGGGCTTCGACCTGCTCGCCGCGCTCGGCTTCACCAAGCGCGAGATCGAAGCCGCCAACGTGCACATCTGCGGCGCGATGACGGTGGAAGGTGCCCCGCACCTGAAGGCCGAGCATTACAGCGTGTTCGATTGCGCCAATCCCTGCGGCAAGATCGGCAAGCGCTATCTCTCGGTGGAAAGCCACATCCGCATGATGGCGGCATCGCAGCCCTTCATCTCGGGCGCGATCTCCAAGACCATCAACATGCCGAACGACGCCACGGTGGAGGACTGCAAGTCCGCTTACCTGCTGTCGTGGAAGCTCGCGCTGAAGGCCAACGCGCTGTATCGCGACGGCTCCAAGCTCTCGCAGCCGCTCAACTCGCAGCTCATCAGCGATGATGACGAGGACGAGGATGCGCTGGAGAACCTGATGGAGAAGCCGATGGCGGCCCGCACCGCCGCGATCTCCGAGAAGGTGGTCGAGCGTCTGGTCGAGCGCATCGTGGTGATGCGCGACCGCGAGAAGATGCCGGATCGCCGCAAGGGCTACACCCAGAAGGCCGTCGTCGGCGGTCACAAAGTGTACTTGCGCACCGGCGAATATGATGACGGCCGCCTGGGCGAGATCTTCATCGACATGCACAAGGAAGGCGCGGCGCTGCGCTCCTTCATCAACAACTTCGCCATCGCCGTCTCGCTGGGCCTCCAGTATGGCGTGCCGCTGGAAGAATATGTCGACGCCTTCACCTTCACCCGCTTCGAACCCGCGGGCCCGGTGCAGGGCAATGACTCGATCAAGTTCGCGACCTCGATCCTCGACTATGTGTTCCGCGAACTCGCGGTCTCCTACATGTCGCGCTTCGATCTCGGCCATGTCGACGTCTCCGAGTCGGGCTTCGATGCGCTCGGCAAGGGCGAAGATGAAGGCAAGGCGCCGGCCGACCAGAACAAGTATGTCTCCAAGGGCCTGACCCGCTCGCGCACCGACAATCTCGTCGTCATGCGCGCGCCGGCCCCGGCCGAGAACACCGACGCCCGTGCGAGCGGCAACGTCACCTCGCTGAACGCATCGGGCGCCACCGCCCGCCACGGCAGCGGAGATGCCGCCGTGGCCCTCAAGACCGCCGAGCCGGAGCACGCGCTCTCGCCGACCGAAAAGCTCGAGGCGCAAGCCTGGAGCAAAGCCGGCACCGCCGCAGCCGCCGCGCCCAGCAAGGCCGAACGCCGCGCCGAAGCGAAAGCCAAGGGCTATGAAGGCGACATGTGCGGTGAGTGTTCGAACTTCACGCTGGTGCGGAATGGCACGTGCATGAAGTGCGATACGTGCGGCAGCACGACGGGGTGCAGCTGATATCATCACGCTAATATGGATGGGCTAGACCCGACCTAACATGAAAAAAGCCGCTCGAAAGAGCGGCTTTTTTGTCAATCAATCGCCAAATTTACTTACCACCGACCTGAGAGCAAGACTACTCAGAGGTTCGTCACTCGACTAGAATCTCACCCATCGAAGAAAGAGAACACCGGCATGATGAAAGAAGAAATCGACCGGCTATATCTCCTAGTCGGAAGGATCGCCACAGTAGTTCCGTGGAAAGCCTTTGGTACTTAATATTTACCTGCTTGCTACATCAAACGCCAAGATCCGCAACGGATGCGATCTTCAATCAAATTATGGGTGGCAATCAGCAACGTAAATTGATTGTTGCAGTAGCAAAGGCAACTCTTCCGACGGATTCCCCTATTCTGAAATCAATAACTGATCTAGTTGCCCAAACGTCGAAGGCTGCGGAGCGTCGAAACGCTGCGATTCACAGCATAATTCACATCGCAGACTACGCGATTCCTCCACATGTAGCAGCAATGGGCATTTCGAAGCGATCGTCTTTGGCGGATAAAGATATTCCAGCCGAGCTAGCAGATCTATATCGAACCATAGCGACCCTAGAGCTTGATGTTGCCGACTTGCGCCTACTCGCAATTGAATCAGCCGGAGCCACGCATGATCTCACCCGCGAGAAACAGAATCTCGTGGGCGCACGCAGTGATCTAAAGATGACTCTGGAGGCCGACAAGGTTCTAAGAGCAATTGAGGGGCGTTAATTTAGAATCTGTCGCCATTTAATGGATTCGCAAATCAGCAAACGTAGGTCGGGTTAGCAAGCGTAGGGCGAGTTAGCGCAGCGTAACCCGCCAACTTCGTGTCGGTGCAATACGCTTCGCTATTGCGCCCTACTCGCTGATCGCATCTCACGAGAAAACGAGGATAGTTGACATGGGAGAGATTTACGTCCCTCGCGATCAAAGAATTGCGATCACAAAAATCGACGACAGCAGCTTGAACAGGCTCATAGAGCAAGCGATCCTCGAGGAGCGATTGGGTGATCTGCATACTTTGCATCTCGCAGACTGCGGATCCTATATCGCAACCCAACTTCGTTATTTCGAACGTGCACTAACAAGGCACCGCGAGGCCAAAACATCGAGAAAGCGAGATGAAACGGAAAGTTCGCTCCGACGTGCGGCATATGACCTGTCCTCCGCTGTCAGAGCAATGAAATCAAGGGTAGGAATAGAGCAGAAGGAAGAGCAGTTTTTCTACGTCGAAAGCGAGCTCAACTTGGGATTACATTTTGGTAAAAATCTGACCACAAGGGTAACTTATCGATGGCGCCAGACCATCGACGACGAATGGAAAAGTGGCGACATAACGTTCGCCCACAATGTTGAACCGCGCCCGGACTATATGACACCGCGTCCCAAACGAAAGCCGAGCGCAGCTAAACAGAAGCAAGAACTAGAAAACATGCTGCATGAGATTTGGGAGGATCTTACGCGCAGCGCACTCTATTCCGTCAGGAGCTATTTTAGGGACGGCGGCGACGGGAGTAAGATTCCGGAAACCTTCAAAGTAACAGTCGATCCACATTCTGGCGGTCTAAACAACTACAGCACACAGTTCTGGCGTTCGCAGCAACCGTAGGACAGATTGGCGCAGCGCAACCCGCCTCAACTGTCTCTCGGCGCAATACGCTTCCGCCTTCGCTCTGCGAGCTACGGCGGACAGGTCGCACTTGCGCCCCATTCGTATACGGCGCTCGGTGCAGGTGTGGCGGTCGGTGCAGGCAGGCGCGCCATCCAGATGCGCAACGCCAAGGGTGTCGTCCTGACGCTGGAAGGCGAGCAACTGGGCCTCCAGTTCGATTTCGACCTGAGCGGAATGAGCGTCTCCATCCAGAACCAGTAATCGGATGCACCAACGTCAATGCGTTGGCTTTCACTGCGACATCCAACCAGCAAGCGTAGCGCGGATTGGCGACCTGTCCGCCGTAGCTCGCAGAGCGAAGGCGGAAGCGTCATCCGCCGCTCTCGTCTCCACAATTGGTGCAATACGCGTCGCACCAGCTTCCTACTCACTGAAACGAGCCGTATCGGTACGTAATGCGGATCGCATGCAGCGGCAATGATCGGTACAACCGAACGGCCGCCAACGTCGTGGATATGAGAAATGGTGCCTCCCCGCTCCGACCAATCTTAACCTGCGGCGAATAGAGCATTCATCGCCGCTCAAAAAGCCTTATTGGATCGGTCCATTGATCCAGATCAAGCCAGATCGCGACTCAAGGCTTCATGGTGCAATTGATCTACGATCCGTGTTCTCCCGAAATCGAGGCTGCAATGATCGGACGAATAATCAGGCCTCTGGCGTTGACGCTGATCATGCTGACGCAAGCGGTAGCCGCTTCGCCAGCAGAACAGCGGGGCATGACCTTTGTCCTGAACAATTGTGCGCAGTGCCATTCCATCGACAAGGTGACGCCAAGCCCGCTGAAAATTGCGCCGCCCTTCCGAACGCTGCATCTGCGCTACCCAATCGAATCCCTCGGCGAAGCCCTGGCCGAAGGCATTTCCACGGGCCATCCGACCATGCCGGAGTTCCAACTCGACCTCGATCAGATTCACGATGTGCTGTCGTATCTGAAGACGCTCGAATAACCGGACATCGTCGTGGCGAGCACCGCGCTGCGCGTGATGAACTGCGCAAGCGCAGGACGCGTTAGCGCAGCGTAATCTGCCGCAACTGTTTTTCGGCGCAATGCGCTTCGCTATTCCGCCCTACTCGCTGCGTTTTCCCTAGCCCCTTGGAGTCTTGTCGCGCTTGGTCAAACCATCGACAGCCATGGTCGAGGCACGAGGCGCTGTTCATTCATCAGAGGTCGGGCACGGCTAGGCGCTGGTGACGCAGCGCCGCGTGATGTGGTTGATGTCGAGCGCACCCACCTGCCGCATGATAGTAATGAACTCATCGTCCAGGATCTGCAGCACCCGGTCCACGCCCGCCTCGCCGAACGACGCCAGGCCCCACACGTATGGCCGGCCAATGCCGACGGCCGTGGCACCCAGAGCGAGCGCCTTCAGGACATCGGTGCCGCGGCGTACACCCCCGTCGATCAGCACCGGGATGCGGCCGCCCACCGAATCCACGACCTCTGCCAACACACCGATCGTCGACTGCCCGCTCTCTTCCGCGCGCCCGCCGTGGTTGGAGACGATCAGGCCGTCCACGCCATGGCGCAACGCCTCCTTGGCGTCCTCGCCCGTCATGATTCCCTTCAGCACGAGCTTGCCCTTGACGATCCCGCGCAGGCGATCGACGAATTCCCACGTCATCCCGGTGCCGTAGAGGTTCGTGACCTTGGAAACATCGATGTCCGCGAAGTTGGCCTTGCGGCTGACCTCATTGGTGAAGCCCGGCGTGTGACAGCCCGAGCACTCGCGCAGGTCCTGGCGTCGCTCGCGGAACAGGGTTTCGGTGTTGCGGCCGCCCTGGCGGTCGACCGTGAGAACGATCGCCGGAGAGCCTGCACTCTCGGCGCGCTGCACCAGCGCCCGCGTCACGTTCCAGTCGTCGGTCGGATACAACATGAACCAGGCGGGCCGTCCGTGCGCCTTGTTGACGTCGACGATGCTCGCATTATCGACCGTCGAGAGAATCATCTGATGGTTGCGCTTGGCAGCGGCGCGCGCCACGGTGACCCCCGCCTCGGGATCGTAGGCGCCGAGGCTGCTGACCGGGCACATGAAGATGGGGCTGGCCCAGGTCTCGCCGAAGATCTTCACGCTGGTGTCGATTTTCCGGGCATCGATGAGACGCTGAACGCGGATATTGTACTTCGCGAAGGCCGTGTGATTGGCGTCGCGCGTCACGTCGCCGTCGACGCCGCTCTGGAGGTAGCCCCAGTGCGCCGGCGCGTCCTGGCTGAGCACGGCCTTCTTCGCCGCCGGCTCGAACTCAAACACGTCCAGCGCATCGGTTGGAGCGGTGATGATGCCGTCCGGACCGAACGCTCTTCGCGAGCCGCGCAGCACGTCGTAGCTCTGCGCGAGGGCTTGATGCGAGTTAGCCGTCAACAGGGTGGTGATCGTACCGAGAGAGGTCGCCGTGAGAAGAGGACTGGCGGCGAAAAAACGCAGGAGTTGGCGGCGCGCGATCATGGTGCGCTCTGTAACGTCCGGCGCCCCGGCTGCACTTGTCGCCTTCGCCAGCGTCGTCCTGCGCGAGAGACCTGTCATCGTGTTCTTTCGAATGCGAATGAGTGCTGCAGGTTAGGCGGATTGGTCTGTATCGTCGTCACGTCAGTGTCATCAGGTAGGCGATGACATTCCGGCGATATAATGACAATTCTGGTCGCATGTCCATCGGCAAGCGGTGGCCGGATGAGCGCAGCGTAATCCGCCATTGTCGTATCGGCGCAATACGCTTCCGCCTTCGCTCTGCGAGCTACGGCGGACAGGTCGCACTTGCGCCCCACGCGTTGATGTCGGACGTTGCGCCCGTTGGGAGGCGACCGCGCGTCGACCTCCGTCATTGACGAGTCCTGCGATGCTCTATCTAGTTGCCGCAGTGCCGCCACGCGGCAGCCCGATGACCGGAATATCCATATGCGCTTTCAAATAGCTCGCTGCCTCACGCGTCTCACCGTCGCAACTCTGCTGTCCGCCGCACTGTCGCTGCCCGCTCACGCGGACACCGGCAAAGTCCGCTTCAAGTTCTTCAAGGCCGGATGGTTCATCGGAGCGCAGGCAGGGAGCGGAATCCTCAGTTTCCGTGGGGAGATGTATCCGTTTCGCATCGGCGGCGTGAGCGCGGGCCTGACGTTTGGGGGCTCCTCGACCGATCTGGTCGGCGCGGCGCAAAATATGCATCAGGCTTCGGACATCGAAGGCATTTATACGGCGCTCGGTGCAGGTGTGGCGGTCGGCGCAGGCAGGCGCGCCATCCAGATGCGCAACGCCAAGGGCGTCGTCCTGACGCTGGAAGGCGAGCAACTGGGCCTCCAGTTCGATTTCGACCTGAGCGGTATGAGCGTCTCCATCCAGAACCAGTAATCGGATGCACCAACGTCGAGATGTTTGCTGCCGGTGAAACCATCGTGACCCGCGCATCACGAAACCCGGCCGCTCGCCGTCCGGCGCTGTGAAGCGGGGCGACTGCGTATCGCGAAAGCAAGCGTAGCCCGGATTACGCGGAGTTTATCATCGGGCGCGCTACGCGCGACCCGTTGGCTTCATCCGGGCTACAGACTATTATAAGTTCTCATGAAACTAAGCCAGAAATCCGACGCTGTCTGGACCTCACAGCAGGACGAAGAATTGCGGCGGCAATTGTCGGTCGGTCGCAGCGTCAACGAGATCGCGATCCGGTTGAAGCGGTCACCGCTATCAGTCCGCACCCGCGTCAAGAAGCTCGGCATCAGCCAGCTGCAAGCGGATTAGCGCGCTGCCATCAGCCATGACGAAGGGCCCATTCATCTTCAGCGCCAAACGCCGTCGCCGCTGGCGGCGCAGCCTGCGCTCGGCGCAACGGACGCTCGCGAAACTGCCGCGCGCCATTCAAATCACTGGCGCCGTCGCAATCGTGCTTGTCACCCTCGTGCTGTCCAACCTCATCTATCACGTGATCCACAAGCCGACCGAGTTGTTCTTCTTTGTCGGCCACAGGCTGGACAAGGAGCCGGCCGAGACGTGGCGGCATTACGGGCCGCTGTTTCGCGCCTTTTCGACGCGGTCGATCACGCCCGAATTGCTCGCTGCGCTGGCGCAGGTCGAGAGTTCCGGCAATCCCCTGGACCGTACCTATTGGCGCTGGCGGCTCAGCTTCAATCCGTTCGCGATCTATCGGCCCGCATCCAGCGCCGTCGGTCTCTTTCAAATGACCGATCCGGCCTATGCCGAAGTTTCGCGCTTCTGCATCCGGGCGAACGCGGTTCAGGATACGGGCTGCGGCTTCGGCCCCTATATTCGTGCCATCCCGAGCCATGCCACCGAGCTCGCATCGATCTATCTGGACCGCAATGTCGCCGCCGTCCTCGCGCGCGCCGGCGGCGTGGCGCCGACCCCGCAACAGGTGCAGGATCTCGCCGCCTTCATCCATCTGTGCGGTGGAGGACCCGCCACCGCTTATGCACGCCGTCGCTTCCAGATGACGGCCAGTGAGCGATGCGGCGACCATTCCGTTGCGGGTTATGTCTCCAGGGTCAACGCGCTGAAGCGCAAGTTCCTGCTGATGGCATCCGATAGCGATAAATAGCGCGTAGTTTGGGTCGAGCAAGCGCCGCTGGGATGAAGCTCTTGCGTCATCCGGGATTGATCCCCTCAGTTCTTGAACCTCGCCTGCCCGGACTTGCCGTCGGCGGTCTTCAGCGTGACGCTCACCGACGCGCCCTTGGCGATGTCGCCCTTCGCTTCGGCCTTCAATGCCGTCCCGGCGGTGACGAGCGGCAGCGTCTCACGGTCGCCTCCGGAGGTCAGCAGCACGGCGCCGGAAAAGCCGCCGGCCGGGAGCGGTCTGTTGGCCTCGTCGAGAATGTTGAAGGTCAGCACCTTCCCCGCAGCAATCATCTCGACATGCACGCCGGCGACATCCTCCATGGGTCCGCCATTCGGCCCCTTCTGATGGGCGTGCTGCGCCATCGCCGGAGCCGCCAGCAACAGTGCGGATATAACGAGCAGGATTGTCTTCATCAATGATCTCCCTGAGTGGCGTGGACAGACATCGCCTCCACATAAGCAGGCGACGATTCCCGGCGGAACAGGATGTAGAGCGCCGGAAGAACGAGCAGCGTGAGGATGGTGGACGAGACGATGCCGCCGATGACGACGGTCGCGAGCGGGCGCTGCACCTCGGCTCCGGCACCGGTCGCGATCGCCATCGGCACGAAGCCGAGCGAGGCCACCAGCGCCGTCATCAGCACAGGCCGCAGGCGCGTCAGCGCGCCTTCGCGCACGGCCTCCACGACCTTCTTTCCATCGCGGCGAAGCCGCGCGATGAAGGTGATGATGACAAGACCGTTGAGCACTGCGACACCCGAAAGCGCGACGAAGCCGATGCCCGCGCTGATCGACAGCGGAATGTCACGCAACAGCAGCGCGAAGATGCCGCCCGTGAGCGCCAGCGGCACGCCGCTGAAGACCAGCAGCGCATCGGCCACGGAGCCGAGGCTGATGAACAGCAGCAGGAAGATCAGCAACAGCGCGATCGGAACCACGATGGTCAGGCGCTGCGTCGCCGAGACGAGCTGCTCGAACTGGCCGCCCCAACCGATCCAGTAGCCCGCGGGCAGTTTGACCTTCTGCGCGATCTGCTGCTGCGCCTCGCCGACGAAGGAGCCGAGATCGCGTCCGCGCACATTGGCAGAGACGACAATACGGCGCTTGCCGTCCTCGCGGCTGATCTGGTTCGGACCCGGCGCGACCGAGATCTCCGCCAGTTCCGACAGCGGCGCGTAACGCATCTGGGCCAGCGGCGAGGTGCCGAACGCCGCCGGCATCGCCTTGTTCTGGCTCGGTTGCCCCTCCAGCGGCGGTAGCGGGATCGGCAGCGCCTTGATCGCCTCGATATCCGTCCGGAGTTCGTCCGGGAGGCGCACGACGAGGTCGAAGCGGCGGTCGCCCTCGAACACCAGGCCCGCGGTCTTGCCGCCCACCGCGATCTCGACCAGGTTCTGCACGTCCGAGACGCTGATGCCGAAGCGCGCCAGCGCCTTGCGGTCCAGCTTGACCGTCAGCACCGGAAGCCCGGCGACCTGCTCGGTCTTGACGTCCGCGGCGCCCTGGATGCTCTGTAGCGCCGACTGCACCTGCCCCGCGATCCCTGCCAGCACGCCGAGGTCGTCGCCGAAGATCTTGACGCCAACATCACTGCGCACGCCCGAGATCAATTCGTTGAAGCGAAGCTGGATCGGCTGCGAGAGTTCGTAAAGACTGCCTGCGACCTCTTCGGATGCGGCCTCGATCTCCTTCATCAGATCGAGCTTCGACTTCTTCGGATCCGGCCACTGGTCGCGCGGCTTGAGCATGACATAGCCGTCCGAAATCGACGGCGGCATCGGATCCGTCGCCACCTCCGCGGTGCCGGTGCGGGCGAAGGATTCCTTCACTTCCGGAATCTTCAATAGTCGCCTCTCGAGCGCCATCTGCATCTCGAGCGATTGCGTGAGGCTGGTTCCGGGGATGCGCATCGCCTGGATCGCGACGTCACCCTCGTCGAGGCTCGGGATGAACTCGCCGCCCATCCGCGTCGCGGCGTATCCGCTGATGACAACGAGCGCCACGGCCGCGGCCGCCACAACGGCACGCAGACGGATCGCGAGTTCGAGCAACGGCATATAGGTCCGGCGCGCGGCGCGCATGAACCAGTTTTCTTTCTCGGAGACCTTGCCGGTCACGAACAGCGCGACAGCGGCCGGAACGAAGGTCATCGACAGGATGCTGGCGCCCAGCAACGCCATCAGCACGGTCAGCGCCATCGGCGTGAACATCTTGCCTTCGACGCCGGTCAGCGTGAGCACCGGCAGATAGACCACAGCGATGATCAGCGTGCCGAACAGGCTGGGCTTGATGACCTCGCGCGACGCTTCGATGATCGTCTCGAAGCGTTCCTCGCGGGTCAACAGGCGCCCTCGCTTCGCCTGCTCATGGGCGAGCAGACGCAGGCAGTTCTCCACGATGATGACAGCGCCATCGATGATGATGCCGAAATCGATGGCGCCGAGACTCATCAGGTTGGCGCTGACCTTGTTCTCGAACATGCCCGTGATGGTGAACAGCATGGACAGCGGAATGACGAGCGCGGTGGCGAAGGCCGCCTTGAAATTCCCGAGGATGAGGAAGAGGATCGCGATGACGAGCAGCGCGCCCTCGACCAGGTTCTTCTCGACGGTTGCGATGGTCGCGTCGATCAGATGGGTGCGGTCGTAGATCGCGCGGAGAGAGATTCCCTCCGGCAGCGACTTCTGGATCTGCTCCAGCTTCTGCCCGACACGCTGCGCCACGGTCCGGCCGTTCTCGCCGATCAGCAACATCGCCGTGCCGAGCACGACTTCCTTGCCGTCGACGGTCGCCGCGCCGGTGCGCAGGTCGGTGCCTTCCTTGACCTCGGCGATGTCGAGGATGCGGACCGGGACGCCGTTCCGGGAGCCGATGACGATCTGCCGGATCTCCTCGACGTCGGCGACCTGTCCGGGCGTGCGCACCAGATACTGCTCGCCGTTCTTCTCGATATAGCCGGCGCCGACATTGGCATTGTTGTTGGCGAGCGACGTCATGACGTCGCGGAAGCTCAGACGATAGGCCATCAGCCTGGCCGGATCCGGAAGCACGTGGAACTGCTTCTCGAAACCGCCGATGGTGTTGACCTCGTTGACCCCCTGCACGTTGCGGAGCTGGGGCTTGATGATCCAGTCCTGCACGGTCCGCAGGTCGCTCGGCGTATAGGGCTTGCCTTCGGCTTTCTTCGCCCCCTCCTTCGCCTCGACCGTGTACATATAGATCTCGCCGAGCCCGGTGGAGACCGGTCCCATTGCCGTCTCGATGCCGGTCGGCAGCGAGTCCTTCACCCGCTGGACGCGTTCATTGACGAGCTGGCGCGCGAAATAAATGTCGGTGCCGTCCTTGAACACGACGGTGACCTGGCTGAGGCCGTAGCGCGACAGCGATCGCGTGTTCACAAGGTTCGGCAGACCGGCCATTCCCGTCTCGATCGGGAACGTGATGCGCTGCTCGACCTCCAGTGGCGAATAGCCCGGCGCGTTGGTGTTGATCTGAACCTGAACATTGGTGATGTCAGGGACTGCGTCGATCGGCAGGCGCGTGAAGTTCCAGACGCCGAAGGCGCCCATCATCAACACGGCGATCATGACCAGCCAGCGCTGGTGCACGGAGAATGCGAGAAGCCTGTCGATCATGACCTAATTCCCGGAGCGAGCTCAGTGTTCATGGGAGGCCGATCCCTTTCCGAGCTCCGCTTTCACGATGAAGCTGTTCTTCGCCGCGTATCTGTCGCCGTCGAGCAGTCCGAACAGGATCTCGACATTGTCGGAGTCGCGCGCGCCGAGTTCGACGTCGCGCGCCTCGAACTTGTCGCCGCTGCGGACGAATACGACGCTGCGGTTCTCGACTGTCTGGATCGCCGACGCCCGAACGGCAATCGCGACCGGCTTGGCCGACAGGATCAGGCGTGCCGAAACGAACAGGCCCGTGCGCAGGCGCATGTCGATATTCGGCACGACGGCGCGCGCGAGCGCGCTCTGCGTGTCGCTGCTACCGACCGGCGAGATATAGGACAGGCTGGCCTCGATCGGCTTTCCGCCATCGCCGACATCGATCAGAATCCTGTCGCCGATCCGGACGCGCGGCAGGTTGCGACGGTAAACGGACAGATCCACCCAGACCGTCGAGATGTCGGCGACGATGAAGGCCGGCTTCTGCTCGGAGGCATATTCGCCGAGCGAGATCTGGCGGTCGATCACCGTGCCCGAGATCGGCGCCCGCATCTCATAGACGCTCAGGCTCTGGTTGCTCTCGATCTTCGCGAGGAGTTCGCCCTTCTCGACGGTGTCGCCGATGCGCTTCTTGATCTCGCGCACGACGCCCGGAAAACGCGGCGTCACCTGCACCAGCGTCTCCTGATTGGGCTGCAGGATGCCGTTCAGCACCAGAGAGTCGTGCAGCGTCTCGCTTTTGGCGGAGAGTATCTCGATGTTCGACGAGGCGACGCGGGCATCGCTCATTTCCACGACGCCCTCTTCACCGTGGCCTTTCTCGTCGTGGCCCTTCTCACCCTTCGCCTTTTCACCTTTGGTCTTGTCGCCCTGCTTGGCAGCCTTGGAAGTAGCCGCGGTCTGCGTGTCGGACTTGCTCGGTGCGGTGGCGTAGACCCCGGCGCCGAGCGCGAAGATCGCGGCGGCGCTCACCAGGACCATGATTGGCTTGTTCATCGTGCGCTCCCCCGCGCCAGTGCAAACGGATTGCCGACCAGCCCCTCGATGGTGGCGACGGCAACGTGGAAATTCTGCTGGGCTTCCTGCTCGCGCAGGCGCGCCTGCGCGACGCTGGCCTGGGCGTCGAGCACTTCGAGCAGCGAATAGCGTCCCTGCCCGTAGCCTTCGGAAATCGCATCCGCCGCGTCCCTGGACTTGGGGATCGCGGTCTCGCGCAGGATGGCGAGTTCGCGCAGCGAGCCCTGCAGCGAGTCGTAGGCGCGGCCCGCCACCACGATCAGCATGTTGCGGTTGCCCTGGCGTTCGGCGGCGGTCTTGGCGAGGCTTTCCTGCGCGGAGAGGATGTTGCCCTGGTTCTGGTCGAACACCGGGATCGGCACCGACAGCGAAAGCCGAACGGCGTTGTCGCCGGTCTCACTGAAGCGGCGCCATCCGGCGGATACCGTGACGTCCGGATAGGGCTTCAACCGGGCGAGGAGCAGTTCGGCGTTGCGCTGCGCATAGATCGCCTTCCAGCGAACGAGCTGCGGGTTGGCATCGATCGCCGCGACCACCGACTGAAATGTCGGCGGCTTGCCGGACGCTTCCAGCCGTCCGGAGACGGCCGCGAATTTCGGCGCGCTATCGCCCATCAGGATCGCCAGTTCGCGGCGCGCGCTCGCGAGCGACGACCTGGTGCGCTCACGGTCGGCCTTGACCAGTGCCGATGCGACCTCGGCGCGTCCGGTCTCTGCGATGGACGATGCGCCGGCCTCGACGCGCCGCTGCAGCAGCGGCGAGATCTTGTCGATCGCCTCGATCTGTTCGTCGAGGATCTGGATCCGCCGCTGCAGGCCGAGCACGCTCACGAAGGCGATCGCGGTCTCGGACAGCACTTCAAGCCGGACGGCCTGGCGTCCGATGCCCGCCGCATCGAGACCTGCCTGACCCGCGGCGACGCGCGCATCGCGCTTGCCCCACAGCTCGAACATCTGGCTGACCTGCAGCGTGGTCTCCGCCGAGCGGGTTCCGCGATATGCGCCTGACCCGAACGAATTGTCCTGTTCGTACGAAATCTCCGGATTGATCAGCGCGCCTGACTGGATGCGCTGGCCACGCGCGATCCCGACGTCACGCTCGGCGGCTGTCAGACGCGGACTGGCGGCAAGCGCGCGTTGAAGCGCAGCACCCATGGTGAGGGTTTGCGAATGAGCTACCCCCGTCAGCGACGAACTGACGAAGAGCACAGCCGCGCACGCGAAACGCGTGGCGATCTTCGAGAACATGATGGAAACCTGACGAATGACGGAGTCTGGGCGCGGTGCGCCCGGCGATGACGGTCAGGTCAGGAATTTGGGTGGGGGAGGATCGATCCCGCGCGGCAGGCTGCGACGTTCGACATCGTGGAAAACCGCAGTGCGGGTCTCGATGGAGACGGGCATTGCCGCGAAGACAAGCGGCTGTGCGGTCACAGAGAAGCAGCCGTGGCAGTGATTGTCCGCGACGACTCCCTTGTCGGAATGGCCGGTCGCCTTCTCCGCGAGCGAGACGGTCGTCGCTCCGGACGGATTGGTCACATCGAATTCGCAGAGACCGTGCATGGCGCCGGCAAAGACGTACGTCGCCAGCACAACCATCACCAACGCCCTGCGCGAGATGCGCAGCAGGCCATGGCGGAAGATGCGGGCGAAAATCGTCACTTTGAGCGTCTCTTTCAAACTCTGCGAGCGAGGTAGCACGGATCGGCGATTCATGTCGATGCGCAACAATGTAACAACTATGGTTATGCGCAGGGTACGTATTGCCTGCGTGTTACCATGTTAACGAGTAACCAGATCGCAAATGTGGCAAGCGCGACGTCTGGCCACATGGTCATGATCGCGAGACGTAGCCGCAGGAGAGGAACTCAATCGGACGGGTTGAGTGCGCTTCGGCCAGTCTCACCGAGACGTGGAAAATTCGTTGCCCTGCATGCCGTCTGTCCTGATCTGTCCGAGCAGGCCGTAGATGTCACCGAGCACCCAGAGGTCGCGCACCTTCGGCCCGTCGAACGAAAAGATCGGCGCTCCAAGCCACCCGACGAGCTTTCCTGTCGGCGGATTGCCGAACATCGCTTCGCGTTGAACGCCATGGAAGTAGACCTTGCCGGCAACGCGATTGCCCTCCTCGATCATCATGAGAATGTCCGTCGTATAATTCTGCAGCACGCCGGTGACCCAGCGGACATAGTCGGCGAACTGGTCATGTCCGACCAGCACCGGTCCGAGCGATCCCCTGAACGTGAAATCCTCATGGAAGATTTGCGGGATCAAAGTCACGTCCGCATGGTCCCACATATCCTTGTAGAAGGCGCGGACCACTTCCTTCTGCGGCGTGAGCGTCACGCCATCGAACGTCATTGGCTTCTCAAGATGATCGCTGCGTGTGTTCATCGCCCTCGGCCCGGCATGATGGGATTGAACAACAACACTAGCAATCGCAGGGCGGATTGGCGAAGCGTAATCCGCCGCCGTCGAGATGTTTGCGCAGCGGAATACGCTTCGCTGTTCCGCCCTGCAACTGAACGGCGACCACCTCCTGCCCCTCACGTCAATCATGCACACGGCCGAGGAAACCGGGAATATCCCGCCCAATTCAGAAACGCCCCCGGGAGATTCCAGGCCTATGAAGTTCGATGACGTCATTCTCGGCCGCCGCAGCATCCGCGGCTACAAACCCGATCCGGTCCCCAAAAAGCTGATCGAGGAAATCATCAACCTTGCGATGCGCGCGCCGTCGTCGATGAACACCCAGCCATGGAATTTCTATGTCGTGACCGGCGAGCCGCTCGACAGGATCCGCGCCGGCAATACCGAACGGATGATCGCAGGTATCCCGCAGTCACGCGAATTTCGCACCGGTCAGGCTTTCGGGGGTCACCACCGCGACAGACAGGTCGGCGTCGCCAAGCAGTTGTTCTCGGCGATGGGGATCGCCAGGGACGACAAGGAGATGCGGCAGGACTGGGTGCTGCGCGGCTTCCGCCAGTTCGACGCGCCGGTCTGCGTGATCGTAACCTATGACCGCGTGCTGGACGGCAGCGACGATACGCCGTTCGATTGCGGCGCCGTGGCGACCGCCCTCGTCAATGCCGCCTGGTCGCGCGGCCTTGGCGCGGTGATCAACAGCCAGGGCATCATGCAGTCACCGGTGGTGCGCGAACATGCGGGGATTGCCGACGATCAGGTCATCATGAAAAGCATTGCGCTCGGATGGCCGGATGACAGCTTTCCCGCCAATGCGGTGGTGTCCGAACGCAAGTCGGTCGAGGAAGCCACGGTGTTCGTCGGCTTCGACAATTAACGCGTCGCCTATTGCGGTCCGACTGTGCCGGTGTGTCTCAGGCGGGATGATCTGACCCAGCCTGTGACGCCGCCGCCCGTCGCACGCGCATACATCACCGAGGTCCACCCGTCGCGCGTTTCAGCATAAGCGACCAGATGATCCCTGGGGATGACAAACACACCGGCCATCGCGCAATGCGCGCTTGGCGCCGAATGAAATTGCAGGCGCCCCGTACCGGTGACGACGGCGCCGAGCGGCGGCGAAAAGATCGGCGTGTCTTTGGTACCGGTCCCGGGCTCGTTGCAGGCGGCGACTGCCGGAGACGCCAGGAATGCCAGCGCGATCACCAATGCTTTAGACGTCACGTCCATTCTCCCGGGGCTGATTGAGCGAGGCCGCGTCTCGGTATCAGCTCTCACCCTGGGTTGGTCGGGCAAAACGCATTGCGGTTCAGCAAGCGCTGGGCGGATCGACGTTGCACGCGCCCCATGCGCGCAGCGCGGTTGACGTCCCTGCCTTTCCCGCGCATCCAGCCCTCAACGAGAAACCTGGGGGCGGAACGTGCTTTACCTGATCTGGGCGCTGCCCGCGTTGGCGGTGATCGGCGCCATCGCCAGCGGACTCGCCGGCACGCTCCCCGCCTCGCTCATCGGCCTCGCCACGGCGCTTGCAGTCGCGCTGGCCACCGCCCCGCAACTGTTCGGGATCGCTGACGCTGGAACGGCGCTGCTGCGCGGCGCATGGATCGGCTGGATCGTCGTGCCCTACATTCTCGGCGGCTTGCTGTTCTGGCAAATGGCGATCCGCCCTGGCGACGCGGCCATGCCGGTCGAGACGTCGCTGCCGGATGCGCATGCGCGGCGCCGCCTGCTGTTCACCGCCTGCTATCTGATCGGGCCCTTCGCGGAATCCGCCACCGGCTTCGGCATCGGCATCATGGGGACGATGGTGCTGATCCGCCGCCTTGGCCTGAAGCCGATCGAGCTCCTCGCCTTCTCGCTGATCAGCCAGACCATGATCGTGTGGGGCGCCATGGGCAGCGGCGCGGTGGTCGGCGCCGCCTTTGCGCGAACCGATCCCACCGCGCTCGCGCTGCGCACCAGCCTCATCTATCTCGTGTTCAACATCCTGTGGCTGCCCATCTACTGGCGCATGGCGGAGCGCGCCGGCATCGGCGCCGACTGGCGCGAGCGCGCCAGCGAAGCGCTCTGGTTGCTCGGCAGTCTTGGCCTCGCCATCATTGCGACAGCGTTCCTCGGGCCCGAGCCGGCGATGCTGGCGGCGTTCGGGCCGGCCATCGTGCTGCGCTATCTCATTGACGAAAAGCCGGACCGCGCGGCGATCGGCGCTGCGGCACGGCGCATGCTGCCATTCACGCTGCTGATCGGCTGGCTCGCGCTGACGCGCCTCGTGCCGCCGCTCAATCAACTGCTTCAGACCGCATGGAGCATGCAGCCCTTCGCCGGCGCGCCAGTCTGGGCACCGTTGTTTCACGCCGGCACCTGGCTCGTCGCAGCGGCCGTGCTGACCGCCCTGCTGCATGGCCATCAGCGAGCCTTCCCTTCGGAGATCGCAGCCGCCTGGAAGACCGGCCGGCTCGCCGTCCTTACGGTGATCGTGTTCTCGATGATGGCCGAACTGCTGTCGCGCTCGGGCATCGCCGGCGGCCTCGCCCGCGGCATGTACGACACGTTCGGGGTCTGGTCGGTGACGGTCACGCCGATGATCTCGGCCGTGTTCGGCGCGCTGGCCAATAGCGGCAATGCGGCCAACGGGTTGTTCATGCCGTCGCAGCTTAGCCTTGCGACCGAGGCCGGCCTCGACGTCGCCGCCGTCGTCGCGCTTCAGCACGCCGCGGCACTGTCGCTCAACATGGTCTCGCCGGTGCGGATGTCGATCGTCTGCAATCTCGCCGGCACGCCCGGCCACGAGCGGGACGCCTATCGCGCGATGTTCCCCTTCGTCGTGGTCATCGTCGCGGTTCTGCTCGTGATCTCCGTCCTCATCGCCACCCGGCTCATATGAGGTTTGGTGGCTCGAATAAGCCGGAATCCGGTGTCGATCCCCTCAGCCGATCTTGAACTTGCTGTAAGCCTCGCTCGTGCAAATGATCACATGCTCGGCACAGCCGTTGGTCCGGTGCGGGTCGCAGAGATTTTCATAGTCCGGTGACGTCATCATCTCGATGAAGGCTGCAACGGAGGGATAATACACCAGCGCCAGATAGTCCCACTGCTGGTGATCCGGTTCGCCGAGCGCGACGGCCTTGGCGTCACCGGTCCACAGCAAGGTGCCGCCGCGGGCCTTGATCATCGGCACGGTCAGCGCGCTGTAACGCAGATAGGCGTCCCAGCCCGACCCATCGCCGTCGAGCGAGCGCTCGCGGAATCGCATCAGATTGACCATGACGATCGGGCCCTGATGCTCCAGCTCTTTGAGCCCCTTGATGTTCAGGAGATCGACACCCATGCACAATCTCCTGTTTCAGTAAGCCGCGGGCAGATAAGCGAACACCGGTTACGCCTCGGGATCGACATCGTCCAGGAACGTCGCTGTGGGAACGAAGAACAGCGTCCCCGTCACCGCGCGGCTGAAATCCAGCAGATGGTCGTAAGTGCCCGGCGGGTTGCCGATAAACATGTTCTCCAGCATCTTCTCAATGCGCTGCGGGGAACGGGCGTAACCGATGAAATAGGTGCCGAACTCACCTTTGCCCACTTCGCCGAACGGCATGTTGTCGCGCAGGATTTGAAGCTGCTCCCCATTCTCTTCAATCGACGTCAGGACGTTGTGCGCATACGGCTTCTTCTCGGAATCGCGCTGTTCGATATCGGACAGCTTGTGCCGGCCAATGATGTTCTCCTGTTCCTCGACGGGCACCTTGTTCCACCGCGCGACGTCGTGCAGATATTTTTGCACGATCACGTAGCTGCCTCCGGCAAAGCCGGGGTCTTCATCGCCGACAAGGGTGGCCGCGTCAGCGGCCTGACCGACAGGGTTTTCAGTTCCGTCAACAAAGCCGATCAGATCGCGGTCGTCGAAGAATTTGAAACCGTGCACCTCGTCCACGGCCGAAACCGCGCCGGCGAGCCGCGACATGATGTGCGTCGCCAGCTCGAAACAGAGATCCATGCTCGCCGCGCGGATGTGAAAGAGGATGTCGCCGGGTGTCGAAACGGCGGTATGCACGCCGCGAATTTCGCGAAACGGATGCAAGTCTTTCGGACCCGGCGCTCCGAACACCCGACTCCAGGCGTCAGAGCCGAACCCCATGATGCAGGACAACTGCCCATTGAGATTGCGGAATCCCACGCCGCGCAGCAGGCTCGACAGGTCGCCGCACAAGCCACGAACCGCCTTCTCGGGGGCCGGTCCGGGATTGATCGTCACGACCAGGAATATCGCCGCCCGCGTTAGTCTGGCAGCGACCGACTGGGACACGGGAGCCGGCAAGCTTGAAACCATGTTCGATCCATTCGATATCCGCTGTGTCACGCATCTTTAGCGCGACGAAGACAAGATACGCCGACACGCCTATTGCCGGCTCACATGCTTTCCCGGCAGCTTGCCGCCATTCCACTTGCCGTCGATCACCCGCTCGATCTGCGCGGCCAGTTGCAGTAGCAGGCCGTCATTCGCCTGACGCGTCTGCGCCTGGATGCCGAGCGGCAGTCCGTTCTCCTGCGCCGCCAGCGGCAGCGAGATGCCGGGGATGCCGCACAGATTGGCAAGCGGTGTATAGGCGAAATTCTTCCACAGATTGGCGAACCAGTCGTGCACCGACGGATTGGTGCTGGTGGTGAGATATTCTGACGTGCCGACCTTTGGCGTCGGCTTGGCGGTGATCGGCGTCAGGATGATGTCGTAGCGCTCGAAGAACGCGCCGAAAGCGCGCGACGTCGTATTGAACACGGCCTGCATCGCGTTGCGCTCGGTATAGGACGTGTTCAGCCCGCTCTCCCAGATCTTGATGTTGATCGGCTCAAGCAGATCGGTGGTCGGTTTATCCAAACCGAGCCGCGCCAGATGACCGGCGATCACCTGCGCAAAATTGCTGATGTAGCAGGTCGTCTGCGCCGCAAATGCGTTACGGAAATCCACCTCCGGCAGCGCCCATTCCACGTGATGGCCGAGCCCTTCGAGCATCTTGCCGACACGCTCCAGCTCTGCAACGAAATGCGGCGGCGCTTTGTAGTCGCCCCACTCATGCGACAGCGCGATGCGCAGTCTTCCAGGATCCCGCTTGATCAACTCGCTATAGGGTTCGGTCGGTGACCAGAACGGCATGAATTCGCCGGGTGCGCCGCCGCGGCAGTTGTCGACGAAGGCTGCGGTGTCGCGCACGCTGCGGCTGACGCAGCCCTGGATCGAGACAAGCCCCGACAGGTCCGACAGCGCGGGCGCCAGCGAATAGACGCCGCGCGAGACCTTCAGGCCGATCAGGCCGTTCACGCCCGCGGGAATGCGGATCGAACCACCGCCATCCGTGGCATGGGAGATCGGCAGCACGCCGGCCGCGACCATCGCCGCAGAGCCGGCGGAGGAGCCACAGGTGGTGTAGTCGGTGTCCCAGGGATTGCGGGTAACATAGAGCTTGTTCTCGGCAGAACTGCAGACGCCGAATTCCGGCGTGGTGCTACGGCCAATGATGTTGAGCCCGGCGCCCCGGATCTTGCCGGTCAGGAAGCTGTCCTGCGCGGGACGATGCCCCTGCATGATCATGGAGCCGAATTCCTGCAGCCGTCCCTTCAGGGTCGGGCCGAGGTCCTTCATGAGGTACGGAACGCCAGCGAACGCACCCTCGGCATTCATGCCGTCCTTGAGCGGATCGGCGACGACGTCGTCAAACACTTCGACGACGGCATCGAGCGCGGGATTGGTGCTGGCGATGCCGGCCGCGGCCTGCGCCGCCAGATCGGCCGGCGTCAGGTCGCCCTTGCGCACGCGATCGGCCAGCGCCACGGCGTCATGTTTCGCCCATTCGTCCCAGCTCATCGCCAATGTCATGTCGCACGTCCAATTCGAGATTCGGTTGGTGCGAGCCTAGACCGGATGGTGGTTTTTTCGGAAGCCGTGGCAGGTGCCCTGAGCGCGCGGCAGACGCAGGGCAGACCAGCGTGCCGAAGCGCGATCGCCGTCACCCTCCCCGGCGGCGGCGGTAAATTCCAGCAGGACGTCAGCGTGCGGCACCATAACCAAGCCGCCGACGCCCGGGTGGCGCTTCGCTCACCCGGGCACCGCGCCGCTCTCGTCAGTTTGCCGAGAACGGCAGAGAATACGGCCGTCCGAACGGGACCCCGCCGCGCACGGTCTGGACCGCCTTCAGATAGGCCTTGCCAGTGCGGGGCTTGTTCGAGGTATCGAGCAGTTCGACCGGCCCCTCGACGAGTTCGAGAATGGCGACATCGGCGGGCGCGCCGACCTGCAGCGTGCCCAGTTTCGGCACGCGGTTGATGACATTGGCCGGCTTGATCGTGGCGGCCGCGATCACCTGGTCGAGCGAGAAGCCAAGCGCGAGAAACTTGCTGAGCACCCAGGGCAAATACGGCCTGCTGGGCGTGTTCGCCGCGGCCACATGGACGTCGCTGGAAATCGTATCGAACACGAGCCCCTGCTGGATGGCTTCCTCGGCAATGTCATAGTCGAAGCTGCCGGCGCCATGGCCGACATCGATGATGACGCCGCGCTTCTTCGCCTCCAGCAGCGCCGGAAGCACCTTGCCGTTCTGCACCGTGTTGTTGCCGAGCGCGCTGTAGGGATGCGTGAGGATATCGCCGGGACGCAACGTATCGACGAGCACCGACAGATCGCCCGGTGCATTGCCGATGTGGCACATCACCCGCCCCTTGGTGCCCGAGCGTTCGACGGCCAGAATGGCGCGCTTCAACGGCTCGATGCCATTATTGCCGACGAATGCCAGCGTCTCGCGCACCTTGGCGCCGAGCACGAGATCGGGATTTTCCGCAATCGTGCGCGCCGCGGCATCGACATTGGCGTAATCGATATTCAGCAACTCGCCGACGGGAAAGCCCGCAAGGCCGATGGTCGAGATGTGAACGAAGGCAAACAGCCGGCTGCGCGAATGCCCGACGACATCGCGCTTGAATCCGGCAAAGGTGTTGGCGCCGGCATCTCCGGCACTCACATAGGTCGTCGTCGCCGAGAACGGCACAAGCTCGTCGGGCGGAATGCCGATCGCCGACCCATAGGGATAGACATGGGTGTGAAGATCGACGAGGCCGGGCGTCACGAGTTTGCCTTTGGCATCGATGCTTTGTTTGGCCCGCTCCGCAGGAATGCTCGGCTCGACGGCGGCGACCTGCCCGAACTTGATGCCTATATCGCGAATGCCGCGCAGATTCTGGCTGGGGTCGATGACCTCGCCGCCCCGGATCACCAGATCGAAATTCTCAGTGGGCTGCTGGCCGAACGTCCCCCCAGATGCGCCAAGCGACCCAAGCATGGCCGCGCCACCTGCCAACACGTCACGTCGTGAAATCTTAGCCACTGATATCTCCGCCCCTGAACCAAAGTCCTGTCAGGCGAAGATAGTGGTCGGAACTCGAAATGTGTTTTCGTTGATTTTGCTTTCACGGCGCTTTTGAACTCCGCCGCGATCAAACAGGAGCAACAGATAGTCGCTGCGATGATTTAATGAGGGTCGCTACAACGTCGACCGGAAACTTTCACGGGAATCGGCGCTGCGAGATGCGCCGCCTCGCCTAGCCGCAATTCCAGATCGGTCCGATCGGGGTTCGCGTCCAGCATGGGCCCATGCTGCCGCCATTGTACTGGCCGCGATAGAAGCCGGGCCGGCCGAAATAATACTTCTCGCCGTCGGACCAGCGATAATAGACCGGGGTACGGTCGATGTACCAATGGCGCCGATCGCGTTTGGCCATGCGCAGGTCCGCGCGCTTCTGCATGAACAGCGGAACGCTGTTGTTCAGCGGCTGGTGATAGCCCGGCAGGAAGCCGTAGCCCTTCCATTGCTGCGGCTTCTTCTTGACCGGCGCCGCCAGCGCAGCGGCGGAGGTAAGCGACAGGACGAGAGCAATCGATAGACACATGAATCGCGACATGCCCATAGCATAGAGATTTGGCGCGCGGGCAGCCATTCAAATTCAGGTGGGTCGGATGGATTCCTCAGGGTATCCCCGTGACGTTTTGTCTCCGTC
Source organism: Tardiphaga sp. P4_G1 (assembly GCF_056401215.1). Lineage (NCBI taxonomy): Bacteria > Pseudomonadati > Pseudomonadota > Alphaproteobacteria > Hyphomicrobiales > Nitrobacteraceae > Tardiphaga > Tardiphaga sp. P4_G1. The sequence continues at coordinate 133,710 of NZ_JBFUJU010000001.1, read as the reverse complement.
GCGATACCCTAACGCCATGAAAACCAAGCCCCTCGCCGATATCCTGGAACGCGTCGAGACGTTGCCACCACATGTGCAGGACGAGCTGGCGGCCTATGCCCGCGAGCTTGAAGCGGGCGTGAAGGGTGACGCGTATCAGCCAACGCCCGAAGAACTTGCCGGCATCGATCGCGGATTGCGGGCTGCCGATGCTGGCCGGTTCGCCACCGTGACTGATGTCGAAGCTGCCTTTGCCAAATTCCGCCGCTGATGAAGGTTGTCTATACAGACGAAGCTCTCACAGACATCGATCAGATCGCTGACTGGCTTATCGCCCACTATCCGGCGATCGCCCCCACCGTGGGACGGCGTATCCAGGCTGCATATCTCAAAACGTCGACGGCGTGCGAACGCTGATCACCTCGTAGGGTTCGCGCCGACGCAGCGGAAGCGATGCGTGCGTCGGCTTTAGAAGCAATAGGAATCGCCGGGAGTGAGGATGCGACGCTCTTCGTCGTCGGCCACCTCCCGCGAGCCATGGGCACTTGCACCCTGCCTCGCCTCGCAACGTGCCCTTGTGAAACACCTGCGATCGCTGCGACGCGATCCCCCGATCAGTTTCGGCTCATGTTGATGGTGACGTTCCGGATGTCGCCTTCGGACGATATCGAGAAAGACTGCTTGTTGCCGCGCGTCGAGAGCGACAGGCTGGCCGAGAAGCCGGGCGCGTCGATGACGGCCGAGATGAGGCCGCCGGACTCCCTGCCCGCGATGCTTCCGCTGATTCCGCGACTGGTTTCGCTCCATGTTCCGGCGATGGTCCCATCCTGGCTGACTACGTCGCTGTTGAGATCGAAGCGGTAGCTGTCGCTCGCGCAACGCAAGCTCTGCAGGAGCCGCCTTTCGCCATTGCTGACCTGGTATGTCGCCCTGCAGCGAAGCCGCTCCTTCGATCCGTCGGACAGCGAGATCGCTCCTGCGCCTGCCCAGGATCCGGTAAGGCCTGTGAACGGCGGCGACTGCGCCGCCGCCGAACCTGAGGCGGCGACGAGCAGGATCGACACCAGCGCAATCCGGCGGGGTGAAACGATCTTGCGAAGCATGGAAAGTCTCATGAGGTCACTCCTGTTTCAGCACGCATGTGCCGGGTTTGAACGTCGCATCGCGCATCAGTTGCCGCTTGCGACTTGCCGCGTGATTGCTGTGTGTGACGCCGCCACGGAATCCTGATCGTCGGAGGGCGGGGATTTCGACCACAGACGATTGCCCCGCGCCCTCTCGTAACCGTACTGGAACAGCGCGCGCATATAGGCGGTGTCGAAGCCGGACATCGGCGATGGCGGTCGATCGCCCTCGATATAGGTCAGATTGAATCCGAACTTGTTGCGGCGGGCGAAGGCATAGGTGTTGTAAAGGATGGAGCGTGTCTGAATCTTCATCACAGTCGATGACGCCCGCGCAGCGATTTCGATGGTGGAATTGGGAATGACCTGAAATTCCCGTTCGATCTTGTTGTTGATCAGGACGTAGAGCTGCAGCTTCTCTGCCCTGGCGAATGTGGCGTCGCGCAGCAGGAAAGCCTCCGGCAATGTCAGGACAGGCGCGGTGACGCCGCCATCGACATGCATCTCCTCGAAGCGCTTGCCGTTCGCCTCCGCGGTCACCAGCATCGGCGGAAACACCACGGGCAAGCTTGCCGAAGCCGCGACAACGTCCCGGAACAGGTTCAGTGCTTCGGGCGTACGCAGCGAGGCGATCCGTCCCATGTCCCAGATGGCGGTGCGCTGGGAGTCCAGGTTGGTCGTGACGACGAACAGCATCCGCCCCTTCGCGTGTTCGGCTGCGACAGCCGCGACGAAGGTCTCGTCGATATACTTCGCCACCAGCTCGCGCAGCCGCGTATTGCCGAACAGGCCAGAACCAAAGATCGCGTTGAACGGATTGGGTGCATCGAGCAGGCTCGCGGCAACGCCGCTGGTGTAGACGTCACGCAAGGTCGCGTCATAGTTGGAACCGAGAAACGCGAAGGGCGCGATCAGTGCGCCGGTGCTCACACCGGAGACCATCGAGAACGACGGGCGCGTCCCTGCCTCGGTCCAGCCACTCAGCACGCCGGCGCCATAGGCGCCGTCCGCCCCGCCTCCCGACAGCGCCAGATAGGTTCGAGGCCCCCGCAACACGACCTGGTTCTGACCGCTTCGGAACGTCGAGGCCGGTTCGTCCGCATAACGGCGCAGGTCCGCGAGATCGAGGACGCGCGCACTGGATGCATCCGTGACGCTATGCGGCGTCCGTGGCAGCGACGAACATCCGGCGAGCAGAAGGCTCAGCGCCGCAGCGACAAGCAACGAAACCGACGGCCGCCAACGGTAGCCACGCATGACATGTTCGGTCAGGAGAGCGCTCACGGGTTCGACGCCCCGTCCATAGAACCGCGTCGCTGGGCGACCTGAAGGGATGCCGCCGCGGGTTGAGCGACGAGTTCGAGGTAGTCCCGGTGGATCGCCTGGACGGTCGTGCGCTCGTCGAACTTGACCCGCCAACTGCTCGGCGAGCCGCGGCCCACGATGACCCCCTGGCGATCGCCGTATTTGGGATGCCGCTCACGACCGAGAACGCTCATCCGGACACGGGCACCGCGGAACAGCCGCGGCGGCGATGCGTCACTATCCGCATTCATCATGCAGCCCTCGCCCGGTCGGGCGCCTGATGGGCAATCAGTGTCGCTTTCGCTGTGGCCACGGTTTCGATCAGCTTGCGTCGCCGATCTGCGGTGCCGGCCGCATCGGCTGGCAACGGAGACATCATTTTGAAAGCACTATGCATTTGACCGCGCGTGTTAAGTGAGCAATCACTCACTATTATTGACTGACTCAAAAGTCAATAGCAGCCCTGCCGGGGATCGATTATCCTGGTCCCATGAATGCTGAGCTGAAGAAGCGCGCCCGACGAAAAGCGGAACGACCGATCGAGATCCTCGACGCGGCCTTCGAGGAATTCGCCAAAAACGGCTATGCCGCCACCCGGCTGGAGGATGTCGCCGCCCGCGCCTCCGTCACCAAGGGCACGATCTATTTCTATTTCGAAACCAAGGAGCGCGTGTTCGACGAGATGATCCGATACAAGTCCCAGGCGTTCTTTCCCGAACTGGAAAGCTATGCCGGGACGCTGGAAGGATCATACAACGCGCGCCTGCGCGCACTCATGGTCTTCGTGTATCGCAAGATTGCCGAGGACAGACCTTTCCGCGAAACACTCCGCTTCCTGATCGCCGACGGCTCCCGCTTCCCCGACCTCGTGGACCGGCACTATGACGAGTTCATGCGGCCGGTTATCGACCAGTTCCGGATGGTGATCGAGGCGGGAGTCGCGGCTGGTGAATTCCGCCCGTCGCAGGCAAGCACATTCACCGAAATCGTGATGAGCCCGGCGCTGCTGTTGACCGTGTGGTCACTGTTGTTTGGAACGCGAAGGCAGATCGACGTCGCGGTCTTCACCGATGCCAGTATCGACCTGCTGATGCGAGGAATCGATACGTCACGTTAGCCCGGGCGTGAGCTTAGGTCCTCAAAACGTCGGCGGCGTGCACGCACTGATCACTTCGCAGGGTTTCGCGCCGACGCAGCGAAAGCGATGCGGACGGCGGCTTTCGAAATAATAGGCGTCGCCGGGATCGAGGATGCGGCGCTCCTCGTCGACGGTCACTTCCAGCCGGCCCGAGACCACGATGCCGCCCTCCTCGCCGTCATGCACCAGCGGCACCCGTCCGGTGTCGCTGCCCGGCTCGTAGCGCTCCTTCAGGATCTGCAGGCTGCGGCCGAACAGATTGTCGCCGACCTGGCGATAGGAGATTGGCGTCTTGCCGATTTCGGTCAGCTCATCCGAGCGGTAGAACGCCTTGCGCGGCCGGTCCGGTTCGATGGCGAAGAAGTCGGCGAGCCCCATCGGAATGCCATCGAGAATACGCTTGAGCGCGCCGACCGACGGGTTCATCTGGTTGGACTCGATCAGCGAGATCGTCGAATTGGTCACGCCCGCGCGCTTGGCCAGTTCACGCTGCGACAGCTTGTGACGCCCGCGCACGAAGCGCAGCCGTTCGCCTAGATCGATACTCACGCCAAATCCCTGTTGCGAGTGTTTCGGATCGAACAAATATGACCCGGCCCATTCAATAAAATCAACAGGTTAATCAGATCGAGAAAAGGACTTGTTGCATTCGGGCGAACATGATCCAGATGCTGAATCAGCCAAGGGAGCCGCGCCGTGACCGTTCATCAGATTCCGAACACGCTACAACTCGAGTCGTTCTGGATGCCGTTCACGGCCAACCGCCAGTTCAAGGCGGCACCGCGCATGTTCGCATCCGCGCAGGGCATGTATTACACCACCGAAGACGGCCGCAAGGTGATCGACGGATCGGCTGGCCTCTGGTGCACCAATGCCGGCCACGGCCGCCGCGAGATCGCCAGTGCCGTTGAGAAGCAGCTCACCACCCTCGACTTCGCCCCCGCGTTCCAGATGGGCCATCCGCTCGCCTTCGAATTCGCCAATCGTCTGGCCGAGATCGCACCCGCGGGCCTCGACCGCATCTTCTTCACCAATTCCGGTTCGGAGTCGGGCGATACCGCGCTGAAGATCGCGCTGGCCTATCATCGCGCCAACGGCCAGGCCTCGCGCACGCGCCTGATCGGCAGGGAGCGCGGCTATCACGGCGTCGGCTTCGGCGGCACCTCGGTCGGCGGCATGGTCAATAACCGCCGCGCCTTCTCGTCCGCCCAACTGCCCGGCACCGATCACATCCGCCACACCCACGATCTCGCACGCAACGCATTCTCCAAGGACCTGCCGGAGCACGGCGCCGAACTCGCCGACGATGTTGAGCGTCTGGTGGCCCTGCATGGCGCCGACACCATTGCCGCCGTCATCGTCGAGCCGGTGCCCGGTTCGACCGGCGTGCTGCCGCCGCCGAAGGGCTACCTGCAGCGTCTGCGCGAGCTCTGCACCAAGCACGGCATCCTGTTGATCTTCGACGAAGTCATCACTGGTTTCGGCCGTCTCGGCACGCCGTTCGCCGCAAATTATTTCGGCGTAACGCCGGACCTGATGACCACCGCGAAAGGCATCACCAACGGCACCGTGCCCTGCGGCGCCGTGTTCGCCAGCCGCAAGATCTATGACGGGCTGATGACCGGGCCGGAAAGCCAGATCGAGCTGTTCCACGGCTACACCTATTCGGCGCATCCGGTCGCCTGCGCCGCGGGCATCGCGACGCTGGACATCTACAAGAGCGAGGGACTGCTGACGCGCGGTGCCTCGCTGTCCGACTACTGGCGCGATAGCCTGCACGCGCTCAAGGACCTGCCCAATGTCATCGACATCCGCAATTGCGGCCTGATGGGCGCCGTCGAACTGGCTCCGCGGAAAGATGCACCGGCTGCGCGCGGCTATGACGTCATGGTCGACTGCTTCAACCGCGGCCTCTATCTGCGCCAGAGCGGCGACGCCTTCGCGATGTCGCCGCCCCTCATCGTCGAGAAGAACCAGATCGACGAGATCGTCTCGATCCTGAGCGACGCCATCAAGCGCGTCGCCTGAGTCCACACACCATCTGATCCCACATGGCCCGGAGGAAGCGCCTGCTTCATCCGGGCCTCGTTGTTCAAGAGATCCGGCTGTCGATCAGCTTGCGCTGCCATGCGCCCGCGCGCACATCCGTGTCACATGATCCGCGCTCATCACCGGCGTCGGCGCAACGGTGTCGCTCGAACCTGTGCTGGTCGTCCATGAGAGACCACCGAGCGACGCTATGACAGGCGCTATGGCAAAGCGCGACATCATCGCGACATTCACCATCGCCGGCACGTCGACGCGGGGATGGCTGACGATCGCGTCCACGATCAGGCCGAAGGCGGCCAGTCCCAGTGTTCGCTTGCGAGATCTGATTGAGGTCTTGCGGAATTGGATCGGCATCGCGGGCTCATTGGCTTGAGGATGCGCACGCACCGAAGTCGGAGTGCGCCGACGCGTCGACGTCGCGCGCCATTTTAGCGATCAACTGTGACCATCCGGTCTGATGCCGCGAACAACAAAGCTCGCAACCGATCACGTCGCGAAGAGTCGCCCGATATCGGTCATCACATCTTCACGAGGACGAGTACCTCGGCGCGGCGAGCAATCGCCGCGCTTCGCTTTATTCGGACAGCGTCTCGATCACCCGGCAGTCACTGACCCTGCCATGACTGCACTCTTCCACCATGCGCTTCAATTCTCCGCGTAACGCGGTGAGTTGCGCGATCCGGCGCTCGACGTCCGACAAGTGCCGGCGCGTGATCCGATCGACCTCTGCGCAAGACTGATCGGGTCCCTCGCTCAGGGTCAGCAATTCGGCGATATCGGCGATCTCGAAGCCGAGCTCGCGGGCGTGCCGGATGAAATTCAGGCGGGCGACATCCTCCGGCCGATAGCGGCGCTGCTTTCCCTCCGTCCTTGTGGGCGCGGCCAGCAGACCAATCCCCTCGTAGTAACGGATCGTCGGCACCTTGATGCCCGTCAGACGCGACGCTTCTCCGATTGCGTAATCCATTTTTCCCTTGAACCTCTAGTCGCTAGAGGTTGTACGCTTGTCTCACGTTGAGAGAAAGCGCGATGTCCGACAAGACCTGTTGCACCACCGATACCTGTTGCGAGCCGCCGCCCATCGATTTTTCGAAGGCGAACGCGAAGCCTGTCTCCCCGGCGGCTTGCGGGACCGAGGCATGCGGTTGCTCCGGCGGCGTTCCGGTCTTCGACGGCGTCGATCCCCGCTACAAGCGCGTGCTGTGGACGGTCATTGCCATCAACGGCATCATGTTTCTTGTCGAGATCATCGCGGGACAGATCGCGGGATCGCAGGCGCTGAAAGCGGATGCGCTCGACTTCCTCGGCGATACCGTCACTTACGGGCTGAGCCTCGCGGTCATCGGCACCGGCATCAGGACGCGGGCAACGGCGGCTTTGTTCAAGGGCCTTTCGCTCAGCGTCATGGCTCTATGGGTGTTCGGTTCGACCGTCTACCAGACGCTTGTCCTGGGCGTTCCAAGTGCCGAGGTTATGGGCGCCATCGGCTTCCTGGCGCTGGCAGCCAATCTCGCCTCGGTGCTGCTCCTGATGCGTTACAAGGACGGCGACGCCAATGTGCGCTCTGTCTGGCTGTGTTCCCGCAACGATGCCATCGGCAACGTCATTGTCATGTTCGCAGCCCTGGGAGTCTGGGGCTCGTCGAGCGCGTGGCCGGATCTGGCGGTTGCCGCCGTGATGGCCTTCATATTTCTCTCCTCCTCGGTGCAGATACTCCGTCAGGCCTGGACTGAATATTCCGAACAGCCCGCGCCCGTCGGCATGTCCCAGCGTTCTTGAGCCTAACATGCTGCCCCTCCATCGCCGGCGTGTGCGCCCGCGGCGATGGCCTTGAAAATAATCCTTGACGTTGTTTTCGGAGAGATTATATTCCATTGCATCCCGTCCCACTTTGAGGGGCGTTGCCAGGGACGCTTGTTAGCGCGGGGCGGGATGTGGCGCCTGCGGGCGGGAGGGAGACGTTTCCTCACGCACTCGGGAGGCCTTGGGTCACCGTCCGGCCCCACTACGGGGGTCTGCCACTCATGCTGGCTGGACGTGGCATTGGTGAACGGCGGGAAACCGTCGGGATCAGCGGACTGCGGAGGTCTGCGCCTTTGCCCGGAAGAACGGTCCCGGGGACAGAAATCGCCACGATGGAGCGTCGAAAGGCGTTTCCGCGGCCTCTGCTGTCCGGCGATCCGGACACTACGCTGCGGCACTGTACCCAAGTCGCGCCTTTCGGCGCTTCATCTCCCTCATTCTTGAGGGAGGCCACCGGGACTGCCATTCACGCGCACAGGCGCGGGCAAGGACGGCGCACGCTCGTCCCTCACCTGCATCACAGTAATCAACAACGTCATCACGGGAGGTCACATGCTCCTTGGTCACAAGCATCCTGGTCACATGCATCCGCGTCTCACATCGACAAATTCCACGCTGCGGCAGCAGACGTTAGCGGCCTTTCGTCTACTTTCCCCGTTACCATGCGATGCGGTAGCCTGCATGCGGGACTCTGCATCCCGCGACATCCGTCGCGGCGCAGAACGGGCAGACAACAAGAAGAACGGTCTGCGATCCGAGGCAGGCGCTACGGCGCTCCCGCCGCCTTGGAGCGCGCCGGCAGTCGAGGAAATGAAATGATGAAGAGCTTCGTCCGCGCCGCGAGCGTGATCGCCGTGATGGCCGCCTGCGCCGGCAGCGCCGAGACTGCCTTTGCGCAGAGCTGGCCGAACCGGCCGATCCGCATGGTCGTGCCCTATACGCCGGGCGGCTATACCGACCTGATGGCGCGCCTCGTTTCCGAAAAGATGTCGATCGCGCTGGGCCAGCCGATTGTCATCGAGAACAAGCCGGGCGCCAATGCCGCCATCGGCACCGACGCCGTCGCCAAGGCAGCCCCCGACGGCTACACCTTCGGCACCGTGATCGCGGCGCATTCAGTGAATCCGACGCTCAATCCGAAGCTGCCCTATGATGCGATGAAGGACTTCACTTACGTGTCGCTGACCTCGGTCGCGCCGCTGATTTTGATTGCGACGCCGTCCCTGCCCGCCAAGGACATGAAGGAATTCATCGCGCTCGCCAAGGCGAAGCCCGGCTCGCTCAATTTTGCCTCCAGCGGCATCGGCTCGGCGGCGCATCTGACCATGGAAATGCTGAAGAGCCGCGAAGGCATCAATCTGCAGCACATTCCCTACAAGGGCACGTCCGGCGCGCTGCAGGATACGGTCGGCGGCCAGATCAATGTGATGTTCGACGTCATCGGCCCGCTGATGTCGCAGGTGAAGTCCGGCAATGCCAAGGCGCTCGCCGTGGCTGCCAAGGAGCGCGTACCGGCGGCCGGCGACGTGCCGACCATGGCGGAAGCCGGCGTGCCGGATTTCGTCTCCGGCACCTGGTCCGGCATCATCGCGCCGGCGGGCACGCCGAAGGAGATCGTGGATCGCGTAGCCGCGGAGGCAAAGAAGGCGCTCACCGATCCCGACCTGAAGAAGAAGCTCGACGATCAGGGTATCGTCCCCATGGGCACCACCCCGGATGAATTCCGCGCCTTCGTCACCGACGAAATCGCGCGCTGGAAAAAGGTGATCACGGACGCCGGGATCAAGATGGAGCAGTAAGAGCCAACCTCGTCATTCCGGGACGCGAGCGCCACTTGGCGGTCGCGGACCCGGAATCTCAAGATGGGAGTCGCTCCCTCCGCCGCGCTGGATCAAGAGGTGATGAACACATCAAGATTCCCCGTCACTCCAATTGGAGTGGCTGAGGTTCGCGCCGAACCGCTTCGCGTTTCGGCCCGCCCCGGAATGACAGCGTAAGGCCATTCAGCTTTCGCTGCGCGTTTTCAGAATCGCCAGATGCACGAAATGCAGCTTTCCCCTCACCGCCTGTGTCAGGTGAAACGGATAAGCGTCGCTCATGCCCATCGAACGATTGAGTTCGTTCATGCTGTAGGACACAGCATCCCACAGCGACAGCAGCGCTTCGAAATCACGCTCGAGATAGGGATCGTCCAGCGTATGGCGCGAGCGTTCGTCCAGTGACAGCGGCAGCGACGATGCGGTGTCCAGCGTCGAGACGATGTGCAGGAAATGCGCGAAGGTCTCGGCCCAGTCTTCCCACGGATGCGAGGTCGCATATTCGCTGATGAAGGCATCGCTATTCCACGAGCGATCGGCGCGATTGTGATAGGCCGCGAGTGCCTCGCCATAGTCGCGGGTTTCATCGCCGAAGATCATCCGGAACGGACCGATGAGCTGCGACTGATCGACCAGCGCTTCCCAGTAGAAATGCCCGACCTCGTGGCGGAAATGGCCGAGCAGTGTTCGATACGGTTCGCGAAACGCGGCGCGGCGCGCCTCGCGCTCGGCATCGTCAGCTTCCGAGAGGTTCATCGTGATCAGCCCCGACAAATGCCCGGTCATGATCGGATGTCCGGCGGTCTCGTCCGAGAGAATGTCAAACGCGATATGCGCGCCGCTCGACACGGCAAGGGGTAGCCTGAGCCGCATCAGGTCGTAGGTCAGACGCCGCTTGGCCTGTTCAACCCGCTTCCAGAGCGCGACATTGCGATCGGATACCAGATTGGGAATTGTTCGCGTAAGCCGGCAGGACGGACAGAACGGATCGCTGTCATCCGTGGCCCAGTTGCAGGCGATCAGATCGCGATTGGCACAGGACATGGCCGCCGCAGCGCTGACGACATTGGACTGCGCGGTGTCGAAGATCAGCGCCTCGCCGCATTGCACGCAATCGCTCTGCTCGAAGAAGACGCGCGTCTGGCAATTGGGGCAGATCAGTTGTTTCATGGATGAAGTCTAACCCGAAACGGCCGGGATGGTTCAACGCGCTCGCAACATTCGCCGCCCGGCCGTATCTGTCATGCGTGACGCCGGCATGCAGGAATGGCGCTTGAGCCATCCGCCCAAATCGCGCTTCAATCCTGGCGTTCAAAAGAACCAATAAAAATCGAACCGGGAGGCCATCATGAAGACGCTCGCAGGAGCCATCTGCGCTCTGGCGCTATTTGCAGGTAGCGCGCAAGCGCAGACCGTCAAGGATTTTCTGGCGCAGGTGATGGTCAAGTGGACCGCCCCCTTCGAGCCGTTTCAATTGATCGACAACATCTATTACGTCGGCACCGACGGCATCGCGGTCTATCTCATCAAGACATCCGACGGCCTGATCCTGATGGATACGGGCGTCCCGCAATCGACCGGGATGATCAAGGAGCACATCGCAAAGCTCGGTTTCAAGGAAGCCGATATCAAGATCATCCTCAACAGCCATGCCCATTTCGATCACACCGGCGGTTTTGCGGAGATCAAGAAGGACACCGGCGCGCAACTGATCGCAGGCCTACGGGACAAGCCATTGCTCGAAAGCGGCACCTATCCGGGCGATGAAAAGAACACCGATATCGGTTTCCCGCCGGTCAAGGTGGATCGCACCGTCACCGAGGGCGATAAGGTCACACTCGGCGGCACCACGCTGACGGCGCATGCAACGCCCGGCCATTCGCCGGGCTGCACGAGCTGGGAAATGACCGTGAAGGACGGCAGCGAGAACCGTGAGGTCCTGTTCTTCTGCAGTGGCACCGTGGCGCTGAACCGGCTGGTCGGCAATCCAACCCATGCCGGCATCGTCGACGATTATCGGTCGACCTATGCCAAGGCCAAGGCGATGAAGATCGATGTGCTGCTCGGGCCGCATCCGGAAGTCTATGGCATGCAGGCCAAACGCGCGGCGATGAAGGACGGCGCGCCAAACCCCTTCGTGAAACCGGGCGAGCTGGCCGCTTACGCTGCAACGCTCGAACAGGATTTCGACAAGCAGCTCGTGAAGCAGACTGCGGCGCTGCAGAACGGCAAATAGCGACTGCCAGCCGCGGCGAGCGATTTGTCGCAAGCCGCGGCAGTTGTCGGCGATTGCGGTCGGCTGGTAGTTTTGCGCATCAGATGAGGTGCGCCCATGGAACTCGCCTGCCCCTGCAACGCCGTGAAGCTCAGGATTTCAGCCGACCCCATCGCCCATTTCTGGTGCCACTGTGCCGACTGCCAGACCGTCCACGGCGCGGCCTATGTGGCCGAGGCCGTCTATCCGGCTGACGGTGTCGAAGTCGTTCAAGGCGACACGACGTCGTTCGCGCTGAAGACGACTCCGCGCCTCAGTTGCGCAAAGTGCGCCACACCGCTGATTATCGAACTCGACGGGATCGGCATGCGCAGCATCAACGGTTATCTGCTCGGAGATGCATTCAAGCCGAGCCTGCATATCAATTGCAGCGAGGCGATCGCTCCGGTTCGGGATGGCCTCCCACATTACGCGGCCATGCCGGCAGCATTCGGCGGCGACGACCGGTTCGTCGACTGGTAGGACGCCGAGGCTTTCCTCGCTAGGGCAGCGCCAACAGTCCCGCCGCGACGACCATGGTCGCCAGCGCTGATAGCGCCAGCGACCAGTGGATGCCGATCATGCTGCCGACGACGCCGACCGAGATCCCGCTGAAGGCACGCAGCCCCAGGCTCGCCATATTGAACAGGCCGATGACGCGGCCGCGTTTGTCCAGGGGCGCATCGAGCTGCACGAGGCTCTGCGCCATCGCGTTGAACGACAGTTCGAGGAAACCCGCCGCAAACAGGAACACCAGCGCGATGGCGTAATGACCGGTCAGCGCGAAGATCGCCAGCGCGCCGCACCAGAGCAGCGCCAGCAAGATCGCCGTGCGCGGCTTCGGCGCGAGCAACTGCCTGCCCTCCAGCGCCAGGCCGGCAAGCAGGCCACCGGCTGCGTCAGCCGCCAGCAGCATGCTGTAGGACATGCCGGGATCGCCATGGCCGAGATCACTGGCGAAGCCCGGCATCTGTGAACTATAGGCGTTGCCGACGAAGAACGATGCCGCGCCGGCCAGCGCGATCATGGAGACGATCACCGGACGGTGGCGAACGTCGCGCATGGTCTGGACGATGTCCGCGAAGCCCCGCACGGCGCGCTGAGGCGCGGGCGCGCCGGTGCGAAAGCGCGGACCATAGGGCGCCTTGATCAGCCACAGCACCAGCGGCAGATAGAAGATGGTGTTGAGCATGATGCCATAGGCCGGACCCAACGCGAGCAGGATCACGCCGCCGACCGCAGGCCCGACCATGACGCCGAGATAGCGCGCCATCGCGTTCAGACGCACCGCACTCGGCAGGTCGGCGGAACCGACGACATCGTAGAGCAGCATCTGGTTCGGCGTCTGCCAGAGCACGCCGGCACAGCCATGGATCACCAGCAGCACCATGGCCTGCCACATCTGCAGGGTGTCGGTGACGAAGAAATAACCCCAGCCCAGCGAGGCCAGAATGAACAGCGCCATGCCGCACTGGATCACGCGCCGCGGGTCGAACCGCTCCGCCAGCGCGCCAGACGTGACCGAGAACAGCAGGAACGGCAGCCAGTGCGAGACGATGGCGAAACCACCCAGCGCAGGCGACTGGAATTTCTGAAACACCACCCAATAGCTGATCACATGCTCGATATTGTCGGCCATCATGGCCAGCACATAGGTGATGAATTGGGCGCGGAATCCCGGGTGATGCAGCGCCGCGAAGGATCGTTTGGTGGGCGATGCGCCGACGGTCTGCGCTGGGGTGTCGCTCATCGGGAGGGGAATCTTCGGACGGAGGGAAACGCCGCCATCGGCAATTACGGCGCAGACTCGTTACATCGCATGTCTTCGCCCGGCACAAGGCGGCTTCCGGCATAGGACGCCTCGCCATCTTGCATGCAATTGCATTCATCCCTACCTGTCCCCGGCAACCATCAACCCTGCCCCTTTTCCGGAGCCAGCCTGACATGACCGACGCCCCCTACACGCCTCCCAAAGTCTGGACCTGGGACAAGGAAAACGGCGGCAAATTTGCCTCGACCAACCGGCCCATCGCCGGCCCCACCCATGACAAGGAGCTCCCGGTCGGCAAACATCCGTTCCAGCTCTATTCGCTGGCGACGCCGAACGGCCAGAAGGTCACGATCATGTTCGAGGAACTGCTTGTTGCCGGCCATACAGGCGCGGAGTACGATGCATGGCTGATCCGGATCGACGGCAACCAGTTCGGTTCGGGTTTCGTCGATGTCAATCCGAACTCCAAGATCCCGGCGCTGATGGATCGCAGCGGCGACAAGCCGTTCCGTATCTTCGAGTCCGGCGCGATCCTGGTGCATCTCGCCGAGAAATTCGGCGCCTTCCTTCCAAAGGACGGAGCCGAACGGGCCGAAACCCTATCCTGGCTGTTCTGGCAGATGGGCAGCGCGCCGTTCCTCGGCGGCGGCTTCGGGCACTTCTATGCCTATGCGCCCAGCAAGATCGAATATGCCATCGACCGCTACGCCATGGAGACCAAGCGCCAGCTCGACGTGCTCGATCGTCAATTGGCCAACAACGAATTCATCGCCGGCAAGGATTACAGCATCGCCGACATGGCGATCTTCCCCTGGTATGGCGGCCTTGCGGAGAGCGCCATCTACGGCGATGCCGGCACGTTCCTCGATGTGCAGAGCTACAAGAACCTGCAGCGCTGGACCAAGACCATCGCGGCACGACCTGCCGTGAAGCGCGGTCGCATGGTCAATCGCACCTCGGGCGATCCGGCCGGCCAGTTGCGCGAACGCCATGACGCCAGCGACTTCGACACGAAGACTCAGGACAAGCTCGAAGCGAAGAGCTGAGACGAAGACTTCGAGTTGACGTCGCTTCAGCCCGGAATCGAAAAGCCCCGCGCGCGCGGGGCTTTTGCACGTCTGGATGCGTGAGGCAGCAGCCTCAGCCCTTCATGCACTTGTTGACCGATGAGGTCTTGGCGGCGCCGGCCAGTGGCTTGCCCTCGGCGCTCTTGGCGTTGTCCTCGCAGCACTTCTTCATGAAGCTCTTCTTGGCAGCGCCCGCGAGCGGCTTGCCGTCGCCGCTGACGGCGTTGCAGGATTGCGCCATTGCGGGCGCAGCACTGAACAGGCTCAAGAGAACGAGGACAGACAGACGTTTCATGGACCGACTCCCGGTTTGCTGGAGTCGCAGCCTAGCGCAACGGCCGGCTCTCGCAAGACCGGCGTTGCATCACGGGCCTACCGCCTTAAACGCTATGTCGCGGCGCAGCGATCTCGCCGCGCACCGAGGCAACGCCCATCTCGAAACTGTCAGCGATACGGCGCGCGCGGGTCATGAAGGCCTCGGTGACCTCAGCCGGAAATATCTCGCGCGCGGTCTGCTCGAACAACAAAAGCCAGCGATCGAAATGTTCACCCTTCAGCGGCAGCACGAGATGTGGACGCATAGGCCGGCCATTGTAGCGGCCGGTCTTCAGCATCATCGACGACCAGAAATCGCTGATCTGCGCGATGTGATGATCCCAGTCGGTCACGGCGCTGTTGAAGATCGGCCCCAGCAAATCATCCTCGCGGGCACGGCCGTAAAAGGTCTGCACCAGAAGCGCGATATTTTCTTCATTCAGGGAGGGCTGGAAGCTGGTGAAGCCGATTTCGGAGGTCTGCGTCATGCGCCCTGATGTAGGCGACGGCGGCCAGCTCGGCAACCGCCATCGCCCGAAATCCGTTCTGCAATTGATCCAGCGCAAACTCAGTTGCGACGACCCGCCGTCTGCGTCCGTTCCATCAGGTCCCCTTCCGAGCGAACGCCATAAAATGCCTGCAGGAGCATCCCCCGACGCAACTTCCCGGGTGTGATGGAGCGGCACCCAGAATTCCTATAGAGCTGCCGAACTCCTCGGAGAGACCGTCCGGTGTCGCATTCGCCAACACCCGGTACTCTCCGGCTTTTTGCGATAGGATGACGCTGATAACCGTGCCCCGAAACCGCAAGGACACCTTCACTTGCCCGAAGCTCTCCTCTCCGCCCGCTCCGGCGAGTTTCCGACCTTTGAAACCTCGGATTTCGCGGGCGAAGGCTCGTTCTACTTCGACCTCGTACGACTGGAGGACCGCGACGACATCCCGCGCGGTTTCCTGCACCGGCACAACTACTACCATCTGCTCTGGATGACCCGGGCGAGCGGCACGCACACACTCGACTTCGCGCATTTCGACGTGCGCGACCACTCAGTGTTCTTTCTTTCGCCGGGCCAGGTCCATGCCTGGACGTCATCGGTCAAGCCTCACGGCTACGTGCTGAACTTCAGCACCGACTTCTTCGCGCGGATGTTTCCGCGCGCCGAAGATGTCGCGAAACTTCCGTTCTTCCACCCTGCGCGCGGCAACAGCGCGCTCTATCTCACGCAGGCCCAGCATGACGGCATGCTGCCACTGCTCTGCGAGATGGAGCGTGAGGCACGCGATCGCCAGCCGGGATTTCCCGATGTGGTGCGGGCCAGCCTGCTGATCCTGCTCACGCGCCTGCGCCGTGTGTGCCCCGACAACGAGCCCGCCGGTGGCGTTGGTCCACACCAGGCGCTCGCGCGCCGTTTCGCGATGCTGGTGGAAACGCACTACCTGCGCTTCGGTACCATCGGCCAGTACGCCGAGGCGCTTGGCGTGAGCGAGCGCCAGCTCAACGATGCGGTCAAGCGCACTGTGGCGCGCACGGCCAGCCAGGTGGTGCAGGAGCGCGTGGTCCTCGAAGCCAAGCGCTGGCTCAGCAACACCGAAACGGGCATCGCCGAGATCGCGTTCCGCCTCAATATCGAGGATCCGGCCTACTTCGCGCGCTTCTTCAAGAAGCAGACCGGCCTCACGCCGGGCGACTTCCGGAGGAAGCATTGCCGTCCACTGGACTGACACGCGAAAAAGTCCAACACAACGTCTGATCCGTCCTAGCGCCGTCGCCGCGCGGCTGCATAGAGTGTCCCGCATGGACGCCTGACCGGGCGCTGCCATCGCCACCTGCGCGTTTGTATGCGCAGGTCGGCATGGCATGACGCCCACCGCCACGACCGCCCCGCATCTGCGGAGCGCGCCGTCGGCAGGACATAAAAACAAGAGGCAGAGGAAACAAAATGCACAAAGCAATCATCCCGTTGCGGAGCCTCGTCGTGGCCGCAGCATTGGCCCTCACCTCAGTCAGCGCGATGGCCGATTATCCAGAACGTCCCCTGCGCGTGATCGTGCCGTTCGCCGCCGGTGGTGCCACCGACGTGATCGCGCGCACCGTGGCGCAAGCCATGTCGGTACGGCTCGGCCAGTCGATCGTGGTGGAAAACAAGGCCGGCGCCAACGGCAATATCGGCGGTGCCGCGGCGGCGCGCTCGGAGCCCGACGGCTATACGCTGCTGATGGCCACATCGAGCCACGCGATCAATGCATCGCTCTACCAGAAGCTCAGCTACAGCCTCACGCGCGATTTCGCGGCCTTGTCAAACCTGGCGTCGGTGCCCCTGCTGCTGGTGGTGCACCCGTCGGTGCCAGTCAATTCGGTGAGCGAACTCGCCGCTTACGCCAAGGCCAATGCCGCGAGCGTCAACTATGCATCGGGCGGCGTGGGCACCGCGTCCCATCTGTCCGGCGAGCAGTTCAGCACACTGGCTGGTGCGAAGATCACGCACGTCGCTTACAAGGGCGGCGCGCAGGCGCTCAACGATATGATCGGCGGCCAAGTGCAGATCATGTTCGCCAACCTGCCCGAAGTTCTCTCTCTGGTGCAGAGTGGCAAGCTCAAGGCGCTGGCGGTGACGGGCAGCACGCGTCACGCCGCCTTGCCCGACGTGCCCGCTTTCTCAGAAACGCCGTTCCCCGGCATGAACGCACGCTCGTGGTTCGGCCTGTTCGCACCGGCCGGCACGCCCCCCGCTATCGTCGAGAAGCTTGCGCAGACCATTGTTCAGAGCGTGGCTGACCCCGCTGTCCAGGAGCGGCTCAAAGGGCTCGGCGCCGACCCCGTCGGCGACGATCGGGCGACATTCCAGAAATACGTGAACGACGAGGTGGCGCGCTGGGCCGTGCTTGTCGCGCAGTCCGGCGCCACCGCCGAATGACCCTATTGATCCGCCACCGCTCGAGGAAACCCCATGCTGCTTGACGTTCGCACCTACACCTGCCGCCCCGGCACGATCAAGAAACACTTGGCGCTGTATGCCGAGCACGGTTACGAGATCCAGAGCCGCCATCTGGGCAAGCCGCTGGCCTACATGCAAACCGAGACCGGCAACGTCAACAGCTACATGCACATCTGGGTTTATAACAGCGCAGCCGATCGCGAGGCCAAGCGCCAGGCGCTGCAGAAGGACCCGGCCTGGGCCGACTACCTGAAGATCAGCGCCGAGGCCGCCTATCTCATCAGCCAGGAGAACCAGCTGATGACGCCGGTGTCCTTCTTCAAGCCGTAGGCGGACCTGCAGTCGCGCATCTGACTGCCGAACCTATGATGCGCCGCATTCTTGATGCCGCGCATCCCTTCCGTTCATCAGGTGGATGCCACGCCTGCGGGCCCGGCAGCCGCGGAGCCTGCTAGAGCATGATCCCGAAAAGTGGACACCGGTTTTCGGACAAGATCATGCTCTCATAGAGAAAATAGCTAGAGTCTGATCCATCGAAGATGGATCAGACTCTAGCGCAAGCTCAGTTGCGATAGGACGGATCGACCCGGTCGAGCTTGCGGAGCAGCGCCGGCCAGGCCAGTTCGCCGCTGAGGCCCGGAACATTGTCGCGTGGCTTCATGCGGTCATAGGTATCCTGCAGGACCTTCTGTGGCGGCGTGATCAGCTTGGTGTTGCACGACAGCGCTGCAACCTGAACCTGACAGGCCCGCTCCATCCGGAACAGTACGTTGAAAGCCGCGGCGATGGTCTTGCCGACCACCAGCAGGCCGTGATTGCGCAGCACCATCGCCTCGTGATTGCCGAGATGCGCGATCAGTCGTTCCCGCTCTTCTGGATTGTCCGCGATGCCCTCGAAGTCATGATAGGCGACATGAAGGAAGCGCATGCAGGTCTGCGCCACCGGCAACAACCCGCATTCCATCGCCGATACAGCCATGCCGGCCACGGTATGAGTATGCGCGACGCAATCGACATCGTGACGCGCCATGTGAATGGCACTGTGGATCACAAAGCCCGCAGCATTCACAGCGTAGTCGGACGCGTTGAACAGCGTGTTGCCGTCGAGGTCGATCTTGACGAGGCTCGACGCATCGATCTCCTCATAGAGCATGCCATAGGGATTGATCAGGAACTGATCTTCCGTTCCCGGCACGCGGCAGGAGATATGGTTGGCGATCATCTCGGTCATGCCGTACATCGCCGTGAGACGGTAGCAGGCTGCGAGATTGACGCGCGACTGCCACTCCTCGGGACTGACCTGATCCTGCACCGAACGGACGACTTTCACGGCGGGTGAGCTGACGGCTGCATTCATTGATGTTCTCCCTTGATCTTGTTCATGCGGTCAGTCGACCGTGATGTTGGCTTCGCGAATGAGTTTGCCCAGGCGGTCGCGCTCGCTCTTCACATGGGTTTCGAGTTCTGCCGGCGTCATCGACCACGGCTGATTGCCGATCGGCTCCATCTTCTTTGCAAATTCCGGCGTCTTGACGATGCGGGTGATGGCAGCGCTCAACCTGTCCAGTGCTGGCTGCGGCGTACCCGCGGGCGCGAAGACTGCGAACCATGTCGCGCCGACGATCGAGGGGAATCCGAGCTCCTTGAAGGTCGGCACATCAGGCAATTGCGGAAGGCGCTCCTCGGACAAGACCGCCAGCGCGCGGTACATGCCCGCCTTGTGGTTTGGCACGGTATTGGTCAGCGCCTCTACATTGCTGTCGACGATGCCCGCAAGCATGTCGTTCATCGCCGGCGCAGCACCGCGATAGTGTACATGCTGCAGCTTCACGCCGAGTCCGCGGGCCACGATCTCACCCATGAGGTGCACGGTGCTACCCGGTCCGTTGGTGGCATTGTTGACCTTGCTCGGATTGGCCAGCGCATAGGCACGAAACGCCGCGACGTCGGCGGCCGGAAAGTCCTTCTTCACGACGAAGGCAAACGGCACCTTCACCACCATCGCGACCGGCGCAAAGTCCTCGAGCTTGTATTTGATGGAGGCCAGCAGATGCGGGTTGGTCGTGAAGGTCGTCGCGCTGGCGAATAGAAGCGTGTAACCGTCCTTGTCGGCGCCGGCCACGACTTGCGCACCGATCGATGTGCTGGCGCCGCCGCGATTCTCGATCACCACCTGCTTGCCGAGTTCGGTGCTGAGCTGTTCGGTGAGGATGCGCGCGACGATGTCGGTCGTTCCGCCGGGCGGAAATGGCACGACCATGGTGATGTTGCGCTCGGGATATTGCTGCGCCTGCCCTGGCGCTACGGCGAACAGCGATGCGGCAAGGACCGCGGCGATGGCAAACCATCGCCCCTTCTTGTTGTTGCTCACGTTTTCTCCCTTTGCGCCGGTCCATTGGGCTTTCGCCTGGAACGACATTTTCGGGAGAGGCTAAAACAAGAGCCCAGCCGATGCGACGACTAAATAAGCCGGGCAGCTATCGGATTACACGGGACGCGCAATCGACGAAGGGGACGCAGCCGTCTCGGTGAATCAATATGCACCGTGGCGTTCGAAAACAGGTTGATCACGACCTGATCCTTCCTGCCGACCGATAGCGGCTGCTCCATGCATTCCGGGGCAGTCAGCACCGCTTTCGCTGCCGATGTCGTATAGAGCTATGCGGGCTATGTCCTCATAGCCTATCCCCGAGAGAGTCCCGTGACCGCTCCGACGCCCCCTGCTTTCGCACTCGATGCACCCTTCTTCAAACTCCTCACCGGGAGCTATCTCCGCACTGTCGGGAAGCCCCTGTTGGCGCCTGGGCAAGATGCGGCGTGGCTCTACAGCGACGCACCATTTGCGGTGCTCGCACATAACACCGACGCCGATCCGGTGTTCACCTATGCCAATCGCACCGCGCAATCTTGCTTCGAATATAAGTGGGACGAATTCGTCACCATCCCGTCGCGGCTGTCGGCGGAAGCGGCGAACCGCGACGAGCGCCAGCGCCTGCTGGATGCCGTCGCGCGTAACGGCTTCATCGACAATTATCGCGGGTTGCGGATCGCAAAATCCGGCCGGCGCTTCTGGATCGAAGGCGGCATCGTCTGGGAATTGAAAGACGAGAACGGCGAACGACGCGGTCAGGCAGCGCTGTTCACATCATGGACGGATGTGTGAGCGCGGCAACTAAGACGTCGCCAGCGCCTCACGCAGGGGCCGGCGCAACTGTCCATTGGCATCGGCAAGGCTTGCGAGATAGTCGGCGGCCTCGGTGATATCGGCGACGATCTCGCGCTCCGCGGCATCGGCATCGCCTGCGACGATGGCCTTGAGCGCTGCCGTGTGGTGATCCCAGCCCTTCAGCAGCACGACATATTCGGGAATCACGAAAGACAGCGCCGGGCCGCAGCGCAGCCACATATTCTCGATGGTCTCGACGAGGATCGGGACGCCCGACATCGCATAGATCTCGAAGTGAAACTGGCGATGATAGTCGAGATAGCTTTCGAGATTTTTTGCGGCGATCAGCGACTGCATCGTCGCCAGCAGTGACTTCAGACGTTCGAGTCCTGCCGCATTGCGCCGGGTCGCGGCTTCCCGCGCCGCCTGTCCCTCCAGCGCACAGCGCACCACGGTCAGATCCGCGAGTTCACTCGCCGTCAGATGCGGGACGATCGCCGCATTGCGCGGTCCCTGCTGCAACACGCCCTGTGCGACGAGCCGGGTGACTGCATCACGTACAGGCGTGATCGACGTGCCGAAGCTCTCCGCGAGCGCGCGCAAGGTCAGCACCGTGCCCGGCGCGAAACGGCCAGCCAGCAGCGCGTCCCGGAGCTGCGCATGCGCCAAGTCCCAGAGCGGTTCGCGTTCGATCCGTTTCAGTGCGGTCATTCTGTGCTCGCTACCTCACCCCATTGAGTCCCGCAAATTCATGTCCCGCAACCGCGGTGAGTTGTTCCATTGACCCCTAAAGATGTTTGTTATAACAAACACCAAAAATGGGAGGAAAACAATGTTTGTTCAACGCGTCAGCTTTGCCGTGCTCGGATTGGTATTGGGATGCTGGTCCCTGCCTGCTCACGCGCAATCCAACTTTCCGCAGAAGGACATCACCTTCATCGTGCCGTGGAATGCTGGCGGCTCCAACGACGTGGCCGCACGCGCGCTGAACCCCATCCTGCGCGAGCACGGCATCAAGATCGTGATCGAGAATGTCGTCGGCGCCACCGGCGTCATCGGTATGAAACGCGTCGCGAGTTCTGCTCCGGATGGCTACACGATCGGCATGGGGACCAGTTCGACGCTGGCGCTGATCGCCCAGAACAAAGCGAACGGACTCACCAACAGCAATTTCACCCACATCGCGCGCGTCTCGACCGATCCCCTGATGCTGCTCGTGCCTTCCACCGGCACGATCAAGGCCCTCCCCGACTACATCGCCAACATGAAGGCGAAGCCCGGCAAGGTCACCATCGGCACGCCCGGCAACTACAATCTCAACCACATCTTCGCATCGATGACGGCACGTGCGGCCGGCGTCGACTATGTCAACGTTCCCTATACCGGCGGCTCGAAAGTCGTTGCCGATCTGATCGGACAACATGTCGACTCCGGTGTGCTCAAGCCGTCGGAAACGCTCGGCCAGATCCAGGAAAAACTGCTCACGCCCATCGGCATCTTCGCCAATGAGCGGCTCGAAATGTTTCCGGATGTCCCGACCTTCAAGGAAAAGGGCATCGACGTCTTCCCATATGGGCCCGTCGTACAGATGGCCTATGTGGTCGGCCCGGCGAACCTGCCTGACGATGTCCGCGCCAAGCTGACCACCGCATTCCGCGCCGCCATCCAGGACCCGCGCTTCAAGGAATTCGCCAAGAAAAACGTCTTCCTGGTCGACGACGTGACCGGCGACGCGCTCGCCAAGGAAGTCGACGGCGTCGCCGCCGCGATCGGCAAGGTCGCCGCGCAAACTTTCCCGAAAGAATAAACGCGACCGGCACCCGCCGGCCGCATCCACCTGATTGATCTCGACGAGGACACCACATTGAATATCAAGAAGATCACCTGCCATGTCGTCGCCGCTCCCGTGCAGCGTCCGTTCACGTCGTCACGCGGCTGGCTCTACACGACGCGTGGCACCTGCCTCGTTGAAATCGAAACGAGCGACGGCATCGTCGGCTGGGGCGAATGCTACGGCCCCTCCGCTGTCGCCAAGGCCTTCATCGATACCCAGCTGGCGCCGCGCGTCATCGGCCGCGATCCCTTCGATGTCGAGGTGATCTGGGAAGATCTCTACAACCGCATCAAGGACTATGGCCCGAAGGGCATGTCGATCGCCGCCATCAGCGGCATTGACATCGCGCTCTGGGACATCATCGGCAAGGCCTGCAACAAGCCGGTGCACAAGCTGATCGGCGGCGCCTTCCGCACCGAAGTCGATTGCTATGCGACGGGCCTATACTTCACCGACATGGAACGTCTTATCGATGAAGCAGTCGAGGAAGCCGTCGGTTACAAGAAGGCCGGCTTCAAGGCGATCAAGATGAAGATCGGCCTCGGCTCCATCAAGCGCGACTATGAGCGCGTCAAGGCCGTGCGCGAAGCCATCGGCTCCGACATCAAGCTGATGGTCGACGCCAATCACTGCCTCACGGTGCCCGCAGCGATCAAGCTCGGCCGCAAGCTCGAAGAGCTCGATATCGAATGGTTCGAGGAGCCGATCTCGCCGGAGGATATCGACGGCTATATCGAAGTCACCCGCGCACTCGACATGGCGGTCGCCGGCGGCGAGAACGAATTCACCCGCTGGGGATTTCGCGACGCCATCGTGCGCAAGGCGATGGACATCGTGCAGCCGGACGTCTGCGCCGCCGGCGGCATCACCGAATGCAAGAAGATCGCAGCGCTCGCCAGCACCCATGGCGTCGAATGCGTGCCGCATGCCTGGGGCTCGGTGGTCGGCCTCGCCGCCACGATCCACTTCCTCGCCTCGATCCCGAACCAGCCGCCCAGCTTGTTCCCGATGCCGCCGATGCTCGAATTTGAACAGGAAGAAAACCCGTTCCGCGACCATCTCGCGAAAACACCGATCCAGCAGGTCAACGGCGTCATCGCTGTCCCGACCGGCGCAGGCCTCGGCGTCGAGGTCGACCGCGCGGTGATCGACAAGTATCGCGTAGCGTGATGACGAGGACGCACGCATGAAGTTTGTCACCTTCGTCGAGTCCGGCCTGACGCGCGCCGGCGTCCTTGTGGGCGACGCCACGCGTCCGACTGATATTGTCATCGATCTGGCTCACCCGGCGATGCGGGTGGGCCTCAACGGCATAGCACCACAAATTCAGGCGTTTCTCGACGCAGGTCTTGGCAAGGTCGTCAGCATCATCACGGCTCACGGGCTGGCCGATGCCGCGCGGTTGACTGCGGACCGAGTGACGTTGCTGGCGCCGCTCCCCGCGCCGCGGCGCATCTTCGGGATCGCTCACAACTATCGCGACGCGGTTGCCGAACGTGGCATCGTCCCGCCATCCGAACCGGTCCTGTTCATGAAAGCTGCGCGCACGGTCATTGCCGCCGGCCGGTCGATCATCCTGCCCGCAGGGATCGGCGGCGTCACCTATGAGGCCGAACTCGCCGCCGTGATCGGCAAGCGCGCCGTGAATGTCTCGAAGGAACAAGCACTCGAATGCGTCGCGGCCTATGGTTGCTTCAATGACATCAGCGCCAGCGAAATGATCAAGGCCGACGGCCATTTCGACCGCGGCAAGAACATTTCGAGTTTCGGCCCGTTCGGACCGTTCCTCGCCTCATCTGACGAGATCGCCGATCCGCAGGCGCTGCAGGTGTCGCTGACCATCGACGGCAAGGTACTGCAGAAGGGATCGACCAAGGACATGATCTTCGGCGTTGCCGACCTCGTGTCCTGGCTGTCGCATCGCGGGCCGCTTGAGCCTGGCGACGTCATTGCGACCGGAACGCCGGCTGGCGTCGCGGCCATGCACAAGCCACCAGCCTGGCTGAAACCCGGCTCGACCGTGACCGCCAGTGTCGAGCGACTTGGCCAGCTCGCCAATCCCATTACCGAAGGACCGGCTTTCGATGCCTGACATGCCCACCGTTCTCCTGACTAACCCGATGCATGCCGATGGCGAAGCGATCCTGTCGCCGCATGCGCGGCTGATCACGGCGCCCGATACCAAGCCGGACACGCTGCGCGCATGGGCGAAAGACGCCAACGGCATCATCGTACGCGCAAAACTGCCCGACGACATCGTCGATCACGCGCCGCGCCTGAAGGGCATGGTCCGTCACGGCGTCGGCCTCGATTTCATCCCCGTCGATGCGGCCACGGCGCACGGTGTCGCCGTCGCCAACCTGCCCGGCAGCAACACGAGCGCAGTCGCGGAATATGCGATGTCGGCGCTGCTGCATCTGCGGCGTCCGATCCATCTCATGAACGGACTGATACGCGATAAAGGCTGGGGCGCGTCGCGCGCGACAGCCGAGACCTTCACTGAACTGAACGGCTCGACACTCGGCATTCTTGGCGTCGGCACGATCGGCCGCCGCGTCGCGCAGATTGCCAGGCAAGGTTTTGGCATGAAGGTGATCGGCACATCGCGGCGCAAGGGATCGCTTCCCGCCGATGTCGAGGAAGTCTCGCTGGATCAATTGTTCGCGCGCAGCGATGCCCTCGTGATCTGTTGTTCACTGACCGATGAAACGCGCGGCCTCGTCAATGCCGCGCGCATCGGCCAAATGAAGCCCGATGCGGTTCTGGTCAACGTTTCGCGCGGCGCCGTCGTCGAGAACGCCCCGCTGATCGCCGCGCTCAAGGCGAGCAAACTCGGCGGCGCGGCGCTCGATGTGTTCGACATCCAGCCCCTGCCTGCGGATGACACTCTGTTCGATTGTCCGAACGTGCTGCTGACGCCGCATTCGGCAGCGATCACCGCGAGCAGCAGCCGCGGCATGGCAGTCGGTGCTGCCGAAGAAATGCTGCGCATTCTGCGCGGCGAACAACCGCTCAATCTCGTCAATCCCGATCACAAGGCAGCGTGAGGCTCCCATGAAGATTAGTGCGATCAAAGCCGTTCCGATTTCCTATCGCGTCCCACAGGGACAAAACGTCCGTCTCGGCATTGGCCGCGCTGTCAAGCGTGACGCAGTGCTGGTGAAGGTCACGACCGACGAGGGCATCACCGGCTGGGGCGAAGCGCATCACGGCCGCTGCCCGGGTGCGATCGCCAAACTCATCGACACGACTATCGCCGAACTCGTCATCGGGATGGACGCGATGAATGTCGTCGGAGTGTGGCACCGCGTCTATCAGATGCAGTTGTCGAGCCATGGCATGGGCTATGCCGCGGCCATGGCGCTAAGCGGTCTCGATCTCGCGCTGTGGGATATCCGCGCCAAGGCAGCCGGCTGGCCGCTCTACAGACTGCTCGGCGGCGCGTCGAAGCCGATCAAGGCCTATGCCGGCGGCATCTCGCTCGGCTGGCAGGCGCCGGAGTCGCTCGCCGAGGAAGCGCAGGGTTACGTCGCGAAAGGATACCGCGCGGTGAAGCTGCGTGTCGGCGATAATCCGCGCGATGACGTCGCCCGCGCCACGGCCGTGCGCAAGGCTGTTGGCGACAGCATCGAGATCCTCGTCGACGCCAATACCGGCTACACGCTCGACGATGTGCGCCGCGTGATGCCGGCCTATGACGATCTGCAGGTCGGCTGGCTCGAGGAACCGTTCCCCGCACTCGACTATCGCTCCTATCAGGCCGCCGCCGCGATGGGCTCGACGCCGCTCGCCGCCGGCGAGAACCACTTCACGCGCTACGAGTTCAATCGCCTGATCGAGGACCGCGCCGTGAGTTTCGTGCAGCCTGACCTGTCGAAGACCGGCGGAGTCACCGAGTCCATGCGCATCGCCGGCATGACCCAGGCGTGGAAGCTCTCCTTCAATCCGCACACCTCGGCGACTGGCATCAACATGGCGGCGACCATCAACGTGCTCGCCGCTGTCGAAGACCCCGGCTATTTCGAAGGCGACGTCGCCAAGCACAATCCGTTCCGGGATGAAGTTGGTGGCATTCCCTGCAAACTCGACGCCAATGGCTGCGTCGCTCCGTCGGAGATCCCAGGCCTCGGCGTCGAGATCGACGAAGCCTTCATCAATGCACATCCGCTGATCGAGGGTCCCTGCTATGTCTGATCCGCGACGGGCTGAAGTTGTAGTGCGCGCCTCGCGTCTCGTTCACTTCGCCTGCCGCGCGCTCATTCTCCTGCTGGCCGGCACCGCCTGCGTTCATGCGCAAGCGACAGCACCAGCGGGCGAGACCTATCCCAGCAAAACCATCAAATATATCGTCCCCTATCCGCCCGGCGGCTTCAACGACACGCTCGGGCGGATCTTCGCGCAGAAACTGCAGGACGCCTTCGGCGTTCCCGTCGTGGTCGAGAACAGGCCCGGCGGCGGCACGCTGATCGGCACCGAAGCGGTCGCCAAGTCCGCACCCGATGGCTACACGCTACTCGGTATCGCCTTCCCGTTCGGCTCCAATCCGAGCATCTACAAGAACCTGCCCTATGACACCGTGAAGGACTTCACGCCGCTGGTCTTTGCAGGGCAGACGCCGAATCTGCTGGTCGTCAAACCGTCCCTGCTAATCAACTCCATCAAGGAGCTGATCGATTACGCACGTCAGAATCCCGGCAAGGTGACCTACGGCTCGACCGGCATCGGCTCCTCGAACCATCTGTCGATGGAACTGTTCAAGAGCCTCGCAGGCATCGACATCGTGCACGTTCCCTACAAGGGCAGCGCGCCGATGGTGAACGACATGCTTGGCGGCCATATCGATGTTGCCTTCGACAACACGCCCAATGTGCTGCCGCAGGTGAACGGCGGAAAGCTTCGTGCCCTTGGAGTGAGCAGCAAGATACGATCGACACTCGCGCCCGACGTTCCCACCGTCTCCGATGCCGGCGCGCCCGGCTACGAGGTCAATGTCTGGTTCGGCGTCGTCGGTCCCGCGGGCATGCCCGACCAGATCGTGCGCAAGCTCAATACCGAAATGAATGCGATCCTCAAGCAAGAGGACGTCAGGCGTCGCTTCATCGACCAAGGCGTCGAACCCGTGGGCGGGACGCCTGGCCAGTTTGCGGAACACATCAAGACCGAGCTCCAGAAATGGGCCAGGGTCGTGAAGGACGCCGGCATCAAACCGGAATAGAGGGTCGTGGCAATCCGCCGCCGGCATTGTCATTAATCGACGTTCAAAGTGCGCCGCTTCGGCCGGCGCGTTCCACCATATCGACGATCACGCTTTCGTCGCTCGCGGCCTTGTGTCGCCACTCCGCCCTTAAACCACCACATGATTTCAGCTATAGAACATCATGACGGTTTTACGACAGAAACGATTTCAATGGCGATTGATCGCTCCACTGCCGGGATTTGCCGCGCTGCTGCTGGCGCCTGGTCTCGCCATTCACTGGGGCTTTCTGCCGTTCGAATATCGCATTCCCGCGTTGCTGCTGGTGTCCGTGCTGTGCATCGCGCTGTGCCTTCTGGCCGGCTTCTCGGTCGCGGAACTCGGCCTCAGCCGTCCCTCTGACATCAGGCACTGGCTGTTCTGTGCCGCGATCACGGCAGGCATTGCGGCGATCATGGTGGCGCAGACCCGGTTTCTCACCTTCGACCACAAGCCACCGGTCTGGCTCAGCTTTGCGCCGTTCTATGTCCTGGTCTCGAGCCCCTGCCAGGAAGTCGTGTGCCGATCGATTCCGAAACTGATGACCGACCGATTGCAGGTCAGGCCATGGACCTATGTGATCTACTCCTCGGCGGTATTCTCGCTGATCCACATCGCCTATGGCGATAGCGTGCTGCTGCTCAACACGTTCCTGGTCGGCATCGTCTGGGGGTTCGCCTATCTGCGAATGCGCAACATCTGGCCGGTGATCCTGTCGCATGCCGCGATCGGCACGCTGGCCTTCTCGCTCGGGCTGGCCTGATTCAGATTTGCCTGAGCCTAGCGATCGTATCCGCCACCGAAGCTGCTCTTGATCTGATGCAGCAGCGTCAGCACCCAGCATAGCGCGAAGGCTCCCGCGAGCCCGTAAGCCGTGCGGCGATCGATCACCGACAGGCCGGTCCAGAGATAGATGCGATAAAGCCAGAGGCCGGCAAGACCGACGCCCAATAAGCACACCAGCAGTTTGACGAAGCGCGCATTGGCCACACCTACCGCGGCAAACAGGATGGTCAGCGGCACCAGAAACAACTGACAGATGGCAATCAGGCTTTCGTTCACAGGCGGCTCCAGGGAAACGCAAAAGGCGACTCAGAGCCGGGAGTTTAGGCTGCCAATTTCAAACAAATGGTTGCGGACGCATGCGGCAGAAAATCGCTGCCATGGTCGAGCGTCATGAACCCGCTCACTCCCGCCGCGACAAAGGATCATGACCCCGTCCTTGCCTCGCGACATCCGCACCCTCGCCGCATCACTCGCCGCTGCCATGATGATGCTGGCCGCGCTCACATCACACGCGGCAGCACAGCAGCCCTGCACCACCGACCCGCTCGCCCAATATGCCGAGGTGAGATTCACGCTTGCCGACGTCGCTAGACGCGGTCTGCGGGGCCGTCATTATTACGAAATCACTTTCAAAACCGCGTTCGACGGCGTCATCGTGCCCGATGCCCAGCGCGCCAAATATCCTGAAGACATGACGTTCGTGCTGCAGCACCAGTTCGAGCGACTGAACGTCACCGCGGATCGCTTCAGCGTCAACCTGTGGTTCAAGGGGATCAAGTCGCGCGTCACGGTGCCGTTCAACGCCGTCACCTATTTCGTTGATCCGTCGGTGAATGACCGGCGCGAATTCGACGTGGGTACGCCGGCGCGCGCCTGCGACAGACCGCAGTCAGGCTAGGCTGATCAGAAGCACATATTGCTGACCACGTTGCCGCGCTTGTCCTTGAGCACATAAGGGCACTTGATGCGTTCTAGCGCCTTCTTCGCATCGTCGTCGCCGAGCGCTGCGGCCTTCTCATAATAGGCCTTCGCGGCATCCTTATCCGACGCACCACCGCGGCCGCTTTGCGCGAACGCGCCCATGCGCTCCAACGCGCCCGCATGGTTCTGTGCTGCCGCCTTCTCGAACAGGCTGCGTGCCGCAACATCGTCTTTCGCGCCGCCGATGCCTTCCGACAGCATCATGCCGAGCTGATATTGCGCCTCGGCATTGGTCTCCGCGGATTTCGCCAGCAATTGCCGTGCACGCACCGGGTCTGAACCCGCGCCTGCGCCTCCGGATAGTGCCGCAAGATTGCTGACACCGCGCGGATTGCCGGCTTCAGCCGCGCGTTCGAACAGTTTGCGCGCTTGCGCCTCGTCGCGCGCGACGCCGGTTCCGTTGCCATAGGCGACGCCGAGTTCGACCATGGCGGAGGTACTGCCTTTGTCAGCCGCCTTGCGCCATGCCGCGAGCGCCTCAGCTGCCTGCGCATTGGCCGCGTAAGCACGCCCGAGCTGGAACATCGCACGGCGCGACCCGCCGGACGCGGTCCGGCAGAATTTGATGGCGGTGGCAATATCGGCTTTGGCAATATCGGCCACGCCCTTCACATCGGCAGGCTTGTCGGGATCGGCAGGATCGGCCGCGAGGCGATCGCACAGAACCAGATCGGCGGACTGGGCCTGCACACGCGTCGGCGCGGACAGCACAGCCAGTCCGGCGGCGATACCGAGCAAACAGATCAGAGGCGTCGCACCGATACGCTGGGTCATGGTTTTCGTCGCCATCTGTGTCATTCGCCGGTGACATTACGGACAGGCGCGCAACCCATCAAGCCGTGCGCCAGCCTGGAACTTACACGGCCTTGCGGATCAGCTTCAGCACTGCCTGCAACCGCAGGCTCCGTTTGCCGGCCAGCGCCGTGGCTTCCAGTTCGGCGCCGGTTTCGTCGCAGGTGCCGGAAAAGCCGATACCGATTTCATGGCCGCCGAAGACCGGGTTCTCGCCCTTTGCCGGCGTGTGCTCCTGATTGAGCATCTCGCCCTTCCAGCGTCCGTCCGCGGAGGAATAGGCGCCGAGATAATAGAAGAACGCGTCTCCGCCGAGGATGCGGCCGTCATGCAGCAGCATCACGCCGTTGAGCCCGCCATCGATGCCGTCAAGTGTGCGCAGATGGATCGAATACAGCCCGTTGGCGATGCCACCCGCACCGATCGGTCCGGCCGGAGGCATCTCGCCGTCATCGATCGTCGTCATGACCGACTCGAATTTCGCACCCGGCATTTGCGGCGACGAACCCTGAAAACGATAGGTGTCGCCATAGGGCCGGCCGGTGACGCTGATGGTCGCCACATCCTGGCCGAGCAGCGAGGGATAGTTGGGATCGTTCATGTGGCGGCGGCTCTCGATCTCCGCCACCACCTCGTCACCCCGGAGCTCATAGCTGCCGATATGGGCAAAAGCGGAATTGCCGCCGAGCATGCTGCCATGCTCGACAAACATCACACTGCGACCGACCGCCTCATCAACCCGGTATTCGCATTTGTAGAAGCCCGTCCGCAACCTGTCATTCCCCTGCAGTGCCTTTCGCATTGTAGCGGAAGATGTGCAGTGGAGGAAAGCGCACCCGGCCAATTGGGGGCGATTCCAACAGTCTTGGACGCAGGCTACGCAATTCCTCGCCTTAGAATGGGTCGAAACGGCGCATCCGTGGACCAGCAGCCCTCGTCAGGCGTTACCTTACGCCTCCCGCGCGTCACGAATGCGATGTGGCATGCGGGCGCGATTCTGCTTCGTGCGATCCCGGTGCCAGCGGCGCCGCCTGATCGACCGTCGCTTCGCCATGCTGGGTCAGCGGACGGTTGCCTGCCATGGCACGCAGCAACACATAGAACATCGGCGTGAAGAAGATGCCGAAGGCCGTGACGCCGATCATGCCGGCGAACACCGCGACACCCATGGCATGACGCATCTCCGAGCCTGCGCCAGTGGACGTCACCAGCGGCACGACGCCCATGATGAAGGCCAGCGACGTCATCAGGATCGGCCGCAACCGCAGACGGCTGGCCTCGATCGCGGCCTGGATCGGTGTCCGCCCGGCAAATTCCAGCTCGCGGGCAAACTCCACGATCAGGATGGCGTTCTTCGCCGACAGACCCACCAACACGATCAAACCAATCTGGGTGAAGACGTTGTTGTCGCCCTTGGTCAACCAGACGCCGAACATCGCCGCCAGCAAGCCCATCGGCACAATCATGATGATCGACAATGGCAGTGTCAGGCTTTCGTATTGCGCGGCGAGCACCAGGAACACCAGCAGCATCGCCACCGGGAACACGATCAGCGACGAATTGCCGGCGATTATTTCCTGATAGGTCAGTTCAGTCCATTCGAAGTCGATGCCCTTGGGCAGCGTCTCCTTGGCGACACGCGCCACGGCGTCCTGCGCCTGGCCAGTGGAATAGCCGGGCGCAGCGCCGCCATTGATGTCGGCCGACAGGAAACCGTTGTAGCGCATGGCGCGCTCCGGCCCTGCACTTTCCTTAACGCGCAGCAGCGTCGAGAGCGGGATCATCTCGTTGCTGTCGGAGCGAACTTTCAACTGGCCAATATCGTCGGCCCGCGCCCGGAATTTGGCGTCAGCCTGGACGCGCACCGAATAGGTGCGACCGAATTTGTTGAAGTCGTTCACATAGAGCGAGCCGAGATAGATCTGCATCGTGTCGAACACCGAGGTAACCGGCACGTTGAGCTGCCGCGCCTTGGTGCGATCGACATCCGCATAGAGCTGCGGCACATTGATCTGATAGCTTGAGAACAGACCGGCCAGCTCCTTCTGCTGCATTGCCTTGCCGATAAAAGCCTTGGTGGCGTCGTTCAGCGCCTCATAGCCGAGACCGGCGCGATCCTCGATCTGCAGCTTGAAGCCACCGATCGTGCCAAGACCCGACACAGGCGGCGGCGGGAACATGGCAATAAAGGCGTCCTGAATGCCGGCAAACTTCTTGTTCAGCGACAACGCAATGGCATTTCCGCTCAGGCTCGGATCCTTGCGTTTGTCAAACGCATCCAGACCGATGAAGACGATGCCGGAGTTGGACGAGTTGGTGAAGCCGTTGATCGACAGGCCCGGAAACTGGATCGAATTCTCGACGCCGGGCTCCTTCTGCGCAATCTCGCCCATGCGACGGATCACCTCTTCGGTACGATCCAGCGTAGCGCCGTCGGGGAGCTGCGCAAACCCGACCAGATACTGCTTGTCCTGACCGGGCACGAAACCGCCCGGGACTGCGTGGAACAGATACCCGGTAACACCAATCAGCAGAACGTAGATTCCCATCACCGCCGCGCGGCGCGAGACGACGCGCTTCACGCCGCCGCTATAAGCGTCGGAGCTTCTGGCAAAGAAGCGGTTGAAGCGGACGAAAAACCAGCCGAGCGTCTTGTCCATGAAGCGCGTCAACGCATCCTTCGGCGCGTCATGGCCTTTCAGAAGCAGCGCGGCGAGTGCTGGCGACAGTGTCAGCGAATTGAAGGCGGAGATCACAGTCGAGATCGCCACCGTCAGCGCGAACTGCTTGTAGAACTGCCCGGTCAGGCCGGTGATGAAGGCCAGCGGCACGAACACCGCGACCAGCACCAGTGCGATCGCGATGATCGGGCCGGTCACTTCGCGCATGGCCTGATAGGCTGCGCTCTTCGGATCGAGCCCGCGCTCGATATTGCGCTCAACATTCTCGACCACGACGATGGCGTCGTCGACGACGATGCCGATGGCCAGCACGAGGCCGAACAGTGTCAGCGCATTCACCGAAAAGCCGAACACATGCATCACGGCGAAGGTGCCGACCACCGATACCGGCACGGCGATCAGCGGGATGATCGAGGCTCGCCACGTCTGCAGGAACAGGATGACGACGAGCACCACCAGTGCGATGGCCTCGAGCAGCGTATGGATCACCGCCTCGATCGAGGCGCGAACGAATTGCGTGGGGTCGTAGACGATGTCGTAGGTGACACCGTCCGGCATGTTTTCCTTCAGCTCCTTCATCGTCTTGCGCACGTTGTCGGAAATCTGAATCGCGTTCGAGCCGGGCGACTGGAAGATCGGAACCGCCACTGCGGACTTGTTGTTCAGCAGCGAGCGCAGTGCATAGTCGGCGGCGCCGAGTTCGATACGGGCGATGTCGCGCAGCCGCGTCACCTCGCCATTGTCACCGTTCTTGACGATGATCTCGCCGAACTCTTCTTCGGTCTGCAGGCGTCCCTGTGCATTGATGGAGAGCTGTAGATCGAGGCCTGGCTCATTGGGCGAACCGCCCACCTGCCCCGCTGCCGCCTGCACGTTCTGCGCACGGATCTCACGCACCACGTCGCCGGGCGACAGACCGCGCTCGGCGACCTTCTGCGGATCGAGCCAGACGCGCATGGAGTAGTCGCCCGAGCCGAACAGCTGAACCTGACCGACGCCTTCGATGCGCGCGAGGCGATCCTTGACGTTGAGCACGGCGTAGTTACGCAGATAGGTCATGTCATAGCGGTCATTCGGCGACAGCAGATGTACGACCATGGTGAGGTCTGGCGCGCTCTTGATCGTCGTCACGCCCAGCGCGCGCACTTCCGCCGGCAAGCGCGGCTCGGCCTGCGAGACGCGGTTCTGCACCAGCTGCTGCGCCTTGTCGGGATCGGTGCCAAGGCGGAAGGTGACGTTGAGCGTCATCCTGCCGTCGGTGGTCGCCTGGCTGCTCATATAAAGCATGTTCTCGACGCCATTGATCTGCTCTTCGATCGGCGTCGAGACCGTTTCCGCAATCACCTTTGGATTGGCACCGGGATAATTCGCTGTCACCACCACGGTCGGCGGCGCGACTTCCGGATATTCGGAGATCGGTAGCACCGGCATCGACAACAGGCCGGCGAGAAAAATCACCGTCGACAACACGCCGGCAAAGATCGGACGATCAATAAAGAATTTTGAAAAGTTCATGGCGCTATTCCGTGATGATCCAGACCTGCGGGATACAAGGGCCCCGCGCGGCCGATCGCTCGACCTCGATGACGTGCTGTGTATTAGGAAGAGCGCCCTGCCCGCCTGCGGACAGGGCGGTCGTTATCAGTTCTGCGCGACGGCCTTGATCGAGACGAGAGACGCGGCGTTCATCGCCACCATCTCCGGCTTGATGGTCACACCCGGCCGCACGCGCTGAAGTCCGTTGACGACGATCCGTTCACCGGCTTTGAGGCCGTTGAGGATCACGCGCATGCCATCAACCGAGGGCCCCAGGATCACTTCGCGATATTGCGCCTTGTCCTTGGCATCGACCACCATGACGAACTTCTTGTTCTGGTCGGTGCCAACTGCCCGCTCGCTAATCAGCAGCGTCTGTTCTGCCTTCGGCTGGCCCATTGTGAGCCGCGCGAACTGGCCGGGCATCAAGCGACCATCGGCATTGTCGAACATCGCACGCACCCGCACCGTGCCGCTGCGCGGATCGACCTGATTATCGATGAACTGCATGCGGCCCTTCACCGGTGCGCTATCAGTGACGGTGGTCATGTGAACCGGGATGCGGTCGATATCGCCCGGCGTCTTCTCGTCTGCCAGCGTCTTCAGCGCGCGCGACACCACCTGTTCGTCGGCATTGAAGCTTGCATAGATCGGATTGACCGAGACCAGCGTCGTCAGCAGCGGCGCGGACGGGCCGGCCGAAATCAGGTTGCCGACGGTGATCTCCACCTTGCCGACCCGGCCCGCGACCGGCGCGCGCACCTCAGTGTAGCTGAGATTGAGCTCGGCGGTCTTGAGCGCGGCTTCTGCAGCCTTGAGGTTGGCTTCGGCCTCACGATACGCATTGATACGATTGTCGAGGTCGCGCTGGGTGATGCTGGAGCTGGTCAGTTGCTGACCGCGGTCGAAATCGGCCTTAGTCAGGATCAGGCGCGCCCGCGACGCGGACACCTGCCCTTGGGCGCGATCGACATCTGCGGCGTAGAGCGCCGGATCGATCAGCACGAGCAGGTCATCTTTCTTGACCAGCGCGCCTTCGCGAAAGTGGATCTCCTGGACGGCGCCTGCGACGCGGGAGCGAATCTCCACGCGCTCGATGGCCTCAAGGCGGCCCGAGAACTCGTCCGAAGGCGCCGTGGCCTTGGCTTCCACCAGGGCAACCGAAGCCTGAACAGCAGCGGGAACAACCGCACCGGACTCGGCTTGAGCTGCAACGCTGGACAGATTCATCAGCGCCGCACCGCCGCCAACGGCGACCGCTACCAACGCGATTCCGGCGCCAAAAGCGATCTTGCGAGGGAGATTATGTGCCATTGTGAACCCCATTTAATCTGCGTAGGCCTTGTAAAGCCCTGTCATTTCAGTAGCTAAGCTGTACATTCCGCGTCTGGCCGGTCCCGCCGGGCATCTCGCTGCAACGCACACATTCGTAACGTCCGGTATAGATGGGCTATCGACATCCACTGTCAAGAGACTTATCTACTGAACGGTAGAAAACTTTGGAGGGCCCGTCGTGGCACTGGGACGTCCTCGTGAATTCGATACCGACACGGCCCTCGACCTCGCGCTGCATGTGTTCTGGCGCAAGGGTTACGAAGGCGCGTCGATGGCCGACCTCACCGAAGCCATGGGCATCACCAAGCCCAGTCTCTATGCAGCGTTTGGCAACAAGGAAGATCTGTTCCGCAAGGCGCTGGATCGCTACGTCGATGGCCCCGGCGGCTATTTCCGCACCGGCCTGGAGAAGGCCACGGCCCGCGAAGCGGTCGAACATATCCTCTACGAATCCGTTGAGGCGGTGACTGATCCCAGGAATCCCGGTTGTCTCGCGGTCCAGGGCGCCCTCTGCTGCGGTGATGCCGCGGAGACGATCAAGCAGGAACTGATGGCGCGTCGCTCGAAGAGCGAGGACGATCTGCGCCTTCGCTTCACACGCGCCCTCGCCGAAGGCGATCTGCCAGCCGACGCGGATGCCGGCGATCTCGCTCGCTACGTGTCTGCCATCTTGCAGGGCATGGCCGTGCAAGCCGCAGGCGGCGCACCGCGCGAGCAATTGCGAAAACTCGCCGACATGGCCATGCGCAGCTGGCCTCCGGTCTGAGCCGTCCGCCTGCATTTTATGCTGAGATCGCACTGCCGGCCTATTGTCCGCTGACAGCCGCTCCATCGAAACGCCTCCCGACAGTTTGATGACCGAGGCGCGCAATGCTGCCTCCCCCGCGAGGCGGTCGCCAAATCGCTGAGGTCGTGGCACATCTCCTGATATTGCATCGCAATATTTCCGCTCAGGAGAATACCCATCCGACTATCCCTTCCTATTCTCGCATTGGCTGCGGCATCTTTCGGCATCGGCACGACCGAGTTCGTCATCATGGGCCTGCTGCCCGACGTCGCGCGCAGCCTGTCGGTGACCATCCCGCAAGCCGGCTATCTCGTGTCGGGTTATGCATTGGGCGTCGTGATCGGCGCACCCATCGTGGCAATGGTGACCGCAGGCATCCCGCGCAAGACTGCTCTCCTGGCTCTGATGGCGCTGTTCACGATCGGTAATCTCGGCTGCGCCCTCGCGCCGGATTACTGGTTGCTGATGACCGCGCGCGTGGTCACTGCCTTTGCCCATGGCGCGTTCTTCGGAATTGGCGCTGTCGTTGCCAGCAATCTGGTGCCACGTGAGCAGCGCACGCAAGCGGTGTCGTTGATGTTCGCCGGCCTTACGCTGGCCAATGTGCTCGGTGTGCCATTCGGCACAGCTCTGGGACAGGCCGCCGGATGGCGTGCGGCATTCTGGGCGGTCATGGTGATCGGTATCGTTGCGTTCCTCGCGATCACGCGTTTCGTTCCATCGGGCATGCCGGGCACACGCGGCGGACTGGCGAAAGAGTTTCGCGCCTTGGGCCGCTGGCCGGTGCTGCTGCCGATGCTGATCTCTACCATGGCTTCAGTCAGCATGTTCAGCCTGTTCACCTACATCACGCCGCTGCTCGAAGAGGTCACCGGCCTCACGCCGCATGGCGTGACCGGCGCACTGCTGGCGATCGGCGTCGGTCTCACCATCGGCAATCTGATCGGCGGCCGCCTCGCCGACCGCAACCTGCTCTCGACCATCATCGGTGCATTCATCTGTCTCGTCATCGTGCTCGGCGCACTTGCGCTTGTGGTGCACATGACGCTTCCGACCCTGGTGCTGCTGATCCTGTGGGGCGGTATCGCCTTCGCGCTGGTCTCGCCGCTGCAGATTTGGGTGGTCGATGCGGCCACGGACGCGCCGAACCTCGCCTCGACCCTGAACCAGGGCGCGTTCAATCTCGGCAACGCCACCGGCGCATGGATCGGCGGCGTCGCGCTGAATGCCGGCATGCACTACGCGCAGCTTCCGCTGCTCGCAGCGCTCGTTGCCATGGTCGGGCTTGGGCTCACGCTGAGCAGTCTCATTGACCGCCGGATCTTGCCGGCGCAAATCAGTCCGGCAGAATAGCGCCGCGACCGCATAAACACTTTTTCGCATTTTCAAGGAATCGATTTTGGCCCTCAGGCGCGACAGTTTCGCCTTCACCGCCTTTCTGGGCACATTGACCGCATTGCCACCGCTGTCGATCGACATGGGATTGCCGGGTCTTCCGGCGATCGAGGCGAGTTTCGCCGACGCCGCAGGACGCGGCCCGCTGACGCTCAGCCTGTTCCTGGCGGGCTTTGCTATTTCGCCGCTGATCTGCGGCCCCCTCGCAGACCGCTTCGG
The DNA here is from genome assembly GCF_056401215.1 of Tardiphaga sp. P4_G1. Lineage (NCBI taxonomy): Bacteria > Pseudomonadati > Pseudomonadota > Alphaproteobacteria > Hyphomicrobiales > Nitrobacteraceae > Tardiphaga > Tardiphaga sp. P4_G1. The sequence goes on along the minus strand of NZ_JBFUJU010000001.1, from coordinate 95,407 downwards.
CCGACGCGCTACCTTGCTGGATGGACTGCTGCTGTTCTCGATCGCGGCAGGCGCCTGCGCGCTCGCGCCGTCCTTCACCGTGCTGCTCGCGTTTCGATTGCTGCAGGGCCTCGCTGCAGGCGCTTGCGCCATCCTGCCCTTCGCCATCGTGCGCGACCTGTTCGAACACGGCAGGGCGCGCCACAAGCTGTCGCAGATCGCCGCCGTACTCGGCATCGCGCCGATGATCGCGCCGGTGCTGGGCGGCTGGGTGATGACCGTCAGCGACTGGCGAACGATCTATGCGGTGCAGGCCGCCGTCGGCCTGATCCTGCTGATCGTCGGCGCGATCAGTCTTGAGGAATCTCAGCCGGTCGAGAAACGCCGTTCGCTCAATCCCGCGCAATTGATCGAAAGCTATCGCATGGTGCTGTCCGATCGCATCTTCGTCGGCTTCTCCCTGCTCTACGCCTTCGCCTTTGCCTGCATGTTCGCCTTCATCTCGGGCGCGCCATCCGTGCTGATCGGCAGCCTCGGGCTCTCCACCACGATGTTTGCGCTGCTGTTCGGGTTGACCTCCTGCGGCGTGCTGGTTGCCTCGCTGATCAGCGGGAGCCTAAGCCGCCGCCATGTGGCCTCAAGCAAGATCATCATGGCCGGTCTGTTGCTGATGATCGCGAGCGCCGTTGCAGCCGTCGCTTTGGTGCCTGCCGGCGCCATCACGACGCTGTCGTTGATGCCGCTGATGGCGCTCACGATCTTTTCCTTCGGCTTGCTCGCACCGAGCACCAACCATGAAGCCTTGCAGAACCTGCCGCATGTGGCAGGCGCGGCAGCTGGCGTGATGCGCTGTATGCAGATGGTCATGGGCGCCTTCGCCAGCGCCATGATCGCGGTGTTCGAACCGTTCGGACACCCGGCGCTGGTGATGACCGGCCTGATGGCCGGCATGGCGCTCGCCGCCGGCGCGATCTATCTGTGGCTATTACCCAAGGCCAATTCCGGGCAGGATCATCGCGCGTAACAGGAGTTCCCCATGAACGGAAAGATCGTCGTCATCACCGGAGCGTCCGGTGCGCTGGGTCAGGTCGTGCTCGAACGCGCCGTTAAGAGCGGTGCAACCATTGCCGCCATCGACCATTCCGCCAAGACGCCAGCCTCAACGCCAGATCGTTTACAGATCGGCGGCGTCGACCTCTCCGATGCCGCGCAAGCCGACGCCGCCATCGCTGCAGTGGTCAAACAATTCGGCAAGATCGACGTGCTGATCAATATCGCCGGCGCATTCACCTTCGAGAATATTGCCGACGGTAACAACAAGAGCTGGGAGACGATGCATCGGCTCAACTTGCTCACGGCTCTCAATGCCTCGCGCGCGGCAATCCCGCATCTGACGTTGTCGAAGGCCGGACGGATCATCAATACCGGTGCGATGGGTGCGCTACAGGCCGGCGCCGGCATGGGGCCTTACGCCGCCTCGAAGGCTGGCGTGCATCGGCTGACGGAAACGCTCGCCGCCGAGCTGAAGGGCAAGGTCACGGTCAATGCCGTATTGCCTTCGACCATCGATACGCCGGCAAACCGGCGCGACATGGCCACTGCAGATTTTTCGAAATGGGTCACGCCGGACGAACTCGCCAGCGTGATTCTGTTTTTGGCCAGCGACGCCGCCAGCGCCGTCACCGGCGCATTACTGCCGGTGAGCGGGCGCGTCTGACTTACGCCTGGGTCTTTTTCTTCTTGCCGAACGCAGGCTTGGCGAAATTCGCACCGCCATCGCGCTTGGCCTTGGCGACGTAGGGCGGCTTGTCCGCGCGTGGTTTCTTTTCGAACTTCGGCTTGCCTTCGTAACGCGTGTCTTCGCTGCGGGGCTTTGCATAAGCCGGCTTGTCGGCGCGCACCGGATCGTATTTCGGCTTGCCGTCGAACTTGGGCTTGCCTTCATACTTCGGCTTATCGTCGAAACGCGGTTTGCCCTCGTAGCGCGGCTTGTCGCCCTGATAAGGTTTGTCGCTCTTCGGCTTGTCCTTCCAGGACTTTTCCTTATAGGCACCCTTGTCCTTGAAGTCCGGACGGTCGCCATCGGATCTGAAGCTGGGCTTGCGCGGGCGCTTGTTGGAATAGTCGCGATCTTCCGGCGCCGTGCGGTTCGATGCGACCGCGCCTTCCGGACCGTTGGCCAGCGGCTCGATGTGGATATTGTCTTCCTTGTCCGGACGCTTGATCATCGTCGCGAACTTCTCGGCCGCGGCTGCCGAAATCTCGAATTCCGAATTGCCGTCATAGATCTTGATCGCGCCGATATCCGCCTTCTCGATGCCGCCGCGACGGCAGATCATCGGCAGCAGCCAGCGCGCTTCGGCATTCTTCTGCCGGCCGATGGCGACGCGGAACCACTTGGCGCCCTCGCCCATCGGTTCGCTCTTCTTCGGAGTCTTGCGGACCGGCGCGCCTTCCTCGTCCCGGCGACGGCTGCCTGGGCGATCCTCGCGACCGCGGAACGTGCCGGGATCCTGCACATCTTCAGGCGACGGCAGACGCGAGCGATACAGCCGCGCCAGCGCCGCTGCGATCTCCTCGGCCGAACGCTCGGCGAGCATCGCGCGCGCCAGCGTCAGATCGTCCTCGGTGGACTCTTCAGTGAACAGCGTGTCCTGCAGCATGCGCTGCTGATCGAGCACACGGATTTCCTCGACGGTCGGCGCTGATCCCCAGACGGCATCCGTGCCAGCGAGATTGAGCAGCATCTCGGCGCGGCGACGGCGCGATGGAGGCACCAAGAGAACACTGACGCCCTTGCGGCCGGCACGCCCAGTACGACCCGAACGATGCTGCATCACTTCGGGATCGTTCGGCAGATCGGAGTGAATGACGAGGCCGAGATTCGGAAGATCGATACCGCGCGCAGCCACGTCGGTAGCGACGCAAACGCGTGCGCGACCATCGCGCAGCGCCTGCAGCGCGTGAGTGCGCTCGTTCTGGGACAGTTCGCCCGAGAGAGCGACGACCGAGAAGCCGCGCTCCAGCAGGACGGTCTGCAGATGGTTCACCGCGTTGCGGGTGTTGCAGAACACAATGCTGCTCGGCGATTCAAAATAGCGGAGCACGTTGACGACCGCATGTTCGACGTCGTTCGGCGAAATCCGGATCGCGCGATATTCGATGTCGGAGTGACCGCCTTCGGTGCCTGCGACTTCGACGCGGAAGGCCTGCTGCTGATACTGCTTGGCGAGATTGGCGATGCCGCGCGGCAGCGTCGCCGAGAACAGCAGCGTACGGCGGGATGCCGGCGTGGTCTTGAGGATGAACTCCATGTCCTCGCGAAAGCCCATGTCGAGCATTTCGTCGGCTTCATCGAGCACCACGGCCTTCAGCTCGGAGACGTCGAGGCGGTTGCGACGCAGATGGTCGCAGAGACGCCCGGGCGTACCGACAACGATGTGCGCGCCTGCGGCCAACTCGCGCTGCTCCTTGCGCGGATCCATACCGCCCACGCAGGAAACGACGCGTGCGCCGGCATATTGATAGAGCCAGGTCAGCTCGCCATGCACCTGCAGCGCGAGTTCGCGCGTCGGTGCGACGATCAGCGCCAGCGGCGATCCAGCCTTCGGCAGCTTCTCCGCGCCTTCGAGCAGATTTTCGGCGATCGCCAGACCATAAGCGACGGTCTTGCCGGAGCCAGTCTGCGCAGACACGAGAAGATCACGACCGACAGCATCGTCAGCGAGGACAGCGGCCTGGACGGGGGTGGATTCATTGTAGTTGCGCTCAGCCAACGCGCGGGCGAGCGACGGACCAGTCGAGAGAAATGACACAGATGTAAACCTTGGTTGCAGCGGACCGCGTCGCGGTCGGACTCATTGAGATCCACGGGATCAATACTTGGGACCAAACGGAAACGAATCTGCCGCCCTTCAGTTGGCGGTCACGTCGGGTCCAGGAGTCCGGTGCGTATCGGGATCGACGGAGCTTTACGCTGCTTCGCAGCAAAAGGCCAATCATTGCTGCCATGTGCCGGCGAAATCGGGCGAATTGAGGTTAACCCTCACAGAATTGCGCCAGCACCGGTATTTTGTCGCTCAAATTTCGCTGGGAGGCTTTTTAACGTCCTCTTCCGTCTTTGGCCCCTCCTGCTTGAAAGGTACCAGGAGCCAAAGAGTCAGGAAGGTGAACAGCGAGATGACGACCGCCACGTCATAGGCGCCGAGGCCCACGGCAGCGCCAGTTGCGCCGGTTGCCCACAGACTGGCTGCAGTGGCGGTACCACGCACCGAGCCGTTGTCTTTCAAAATGGCGCCGCCGCCGATAAATCCCATACCGGTCATCAGGCCTTCGATGATACGCGCCGTGCCTTCGGGATGACCGTTCAGAAACCCCTCGGTCGCCTGAACGATGCCGCAAGTGGCAAGCGCCACCAGCGGAAAGGTCCGCAGCCCGGCGCTGCGCTCGGCGCGCTCGCGATTCCAGCCGATGGGCAGCGCCAGAACATAGGCGATCGACATGGCGATCAGATGCGGCAACAGACGAAAGCTGTCCGACATTTCCAGAAGGGTCTTCACCGCGGGTCTCCGATCGCACAGGGATAAGGCGCCTCGGGTGTCGCCGCGGGCCAACCCGGATAAACTCGGCCGGTGAGTCGCGGTTGCAGCGGCGCATCGTCTCATGGACCTCGGCTTGGACGTTCGATTTGGAAACTTCGCTCTACCTTCCGGTGAAACACTTCCTTGAAGGCCTTGGCTTTACAGTCAAAGGCGAGATATCAGGCTGCGATCTCGTGGCGCTGAATGGTGATGATCCGCCGATCGTAGTGATTGGCGAGCTCAAGCTCAGTTTCAATCTCGAATTGATCCTGCAGGCCGTCGATCGCGCTAGCGCTAGCGATGAAGTCTGGGTGGCGGCCAAGCTTTCGATCAAGGGCAAGGGCCGTGAAAGCGATGCGCGCTACCGCAACCTCTGCCGCCGACTTGGCTTCGGGATGTTGGGAATCACCGATGCCGGCGGCGTCGAGGTTCTGGTCGCGCCTGCCACTGTCGCGCCCCGACGCAATCCGAAGAAGCGTTCACGCCTCATCACGGAGCACAAGAAGCGCCAAGGCGATCCTGCGCTGGGTGGGAGCACCCGCGCACCGATCATGACGGCCTATCGCCAGCAGGCGCTGGCCTGCGCTGCGATGCTTGTCGTCGGTCCGCGCAAGGTGCGCGAGCTCACGCCTGATTATCCGGACGCGCAGAAGATCCTGCATCGCAACGTCTATGGCTGGTTCGAAAGTCCCGCGCGCGGTACCTACGCGCTCACCGATGCCGGCCACGCGGCGCTGAAACGCTGGCCGCAACCCCAACGGGATACCGCCCCGCCATCCGCTTTGTCGTAAAGCTACTGACCAAACTCTTTCTCGTTTTCCGGGAACAAGTTTGCATGGCTGCTTTGTCGCGGTAATTCCATATTGCAATGCAACAACTGCTCGCTTAGGTATCGCAAATCAACACTGAGGCGAGCGATGAGCGAAGACTGGAACACGAAATATGGAACGCGGCGCGTACGGCGCGATCCCCCGACCCTGGAAGAAGCCATCTTCGCCGCGATGGGTATCACCGAGGATCTCGATCAGCAGGCGGAGATCGCCGCCTCGCTGATGGGCATGCCGTTCGACGCCGTGCAGGCTGAAGTGAAGAAGGCCAATCGTTCGACCGGCACACTGCGCGTGACCCGCGTTATCGCAGGCGAGCAAGGTGCTCAGCGTTCGGTGGTCGTGGAACGTCGCGTGACGCGCAAATTCGGTCACGACAAGCGCATCTGATTTTGAGGGCGCTCACAGCCCTCCCCGCAGTCGCAAAAAAGGCCTCGTTCACCACGAGGCCTTTTTCTTTGTCGCTATAGTTTCTTGGCTCAGGACGATTTGCCCCAGCCGGCGAGCTTCAACCACAGACCCCAATAAGCCCGGTTATAGTCGGCCACCGCGCGCGCCACATCGAGCGCCGAGGTCTTGGGCTGCGGCGCGACACCAGCGCCCATGGGATCGCGCAGGTCTATAACGCCCGTGGATTCGCCGTGCCGGAACGACAGGTGCGCACCAAACTTGTTGGCCAGTGCACGCATCGCATCGTTCTGCGCGCCGGTGGTGATACGCAGCCTCGCGTAGCCCATCGACCGCGCCTTGGCGATCAGCTTCGTGAACAGGATGCTGCCAACGCCCTTGCGGCGCACGATGGCTTCAACGCTGAAGGCAATCTCGGGCAGCGAGTCCGGCGACAGGTCGGCTTGATGCAATTCCGCGGCGCCGCGCACGATGCCATCCTCGAAGTAAACGAGAATGACGGTGCCGGTATTGACGGACTTCTCGGCGTAACGTGCAACCCAGTCGTCGTCGAGCGAACCGTTGAAACGATCGCGGCGGCTCTCGCGATCCAGTCTCAAGAGATGTTCGCGGAACAGCGGCAGCTCGCGGGCTGCAAGGACACGCACATGTCCGCGGGCCGGAGCCCGAGTCGAAATGGCAATGGTGGTGGCTGCGTCTAACATGGTCAAAATCCTCAAGTTGCCCTCGAGGAAAGCGTCGATTCCCTAGACACCCTATATTGTGCGACGCACCATGAAATTCAAGGGCGTAGATGCCGCACCTGCCAGCGCCCACTGCAAGTGAGCCATGCAATTATCCAGCATTAACAAAACCTTAAGCGCGACACACCACCGCCTTACAGCACCAGTTGGGTCTGCGTCACGACACCCACCAGCTTGCCCTCTTCGGTCTCGATTCGGGTCTGCCATACCTGCGTTCTGCGCCCCCGATGAACCGGCGTTGCGATGGCGCGCACGGTGCTTCCTGCTTTCGCCCCGCCTGTGAAATTGGTCTTACTCTCGATGGTCGTCGTTCCCTTGGCGTCCTCCGGCAGATTGATGACCGTCGCCGCCGCACCAACCGCGTCGGCGAGCGCCATTACCGCGCCGCCATGGATCGTATGGCCGAGTGTGCACAGGTCCTCGCGCACCAGCATCGTGGCAACGACGCGTTCCAAGTCGGCGTCGGTAAAGGTCACGCCCATCGAGACCGAAAACGGCATCGTGAGGCTGTGGATCTTGTCAAGTGGCGTCATGCTGGCCTCAACTCCCTGCAGTCTGTCTCGCCCATCGTCGTGCGGGCTTGATGAAATTTCACGACACAACACCCTGCCGTGACAAGCTCTTTGTTAACAGGCATATCGACGTCATGCGCCACTTCCCGCCACGCCGGATCGTCTGCCTTACGGAAGAGACCGTGGAGACGCTGTATCTGCTCGGCGAGCAGGATCGCATCGTCGGCGTTTCCGGCTATGCGGTGCGGCCGCCGCAGGTGCGGCGCGAGAAGCCGCGGGTGTCCGCGTTCATCTCAGCCGATGTGCCGAAGATCCTCACACTCGATCCTGACTTGGTGCTGTGCTTCTCCGATCTGCAGGCTGAAATCGCCGCAGACCTGACGCGCGCCGGCGTCGCCGTTCATGTATTCAACCAGCGCGACATCGCCGGCATTCTGGCGATGATCCGCACGCTCGGCGCGATGGTGGACGCGAGCGAACGCGCAAATCAACTCGCAACGCAATTTGAGCTGCGACTTTCCAGCGTCAAAGCTGCGGCAGACTTGCGGCAGACGAAGCCACGCGTCTATTTCGAGGAGTGGGACGATCCGCTGATCACCGGGATCGGCTGGGTGTCCGAGCTGATCGAGATCGCCGGCGGCGAAGACGCTTTTCCGCAGCTTCGACATCAGAAGGCAGCGAAGGATCGCATCGTCATGCCTGCCGACGTGATTGCCGCGGCCCCCGATGTGATCCTCGCTTCGTGGTGCGGCAAGAAAGTCGTGCCCGATAAAATCCGGCAGCGACCGGACTGGAACACGATTCCTGCCGTGCGCGACAATCGCATCTATGAGATCAAATCGCCGCTGATCCTGCAGCCAGGACCAGCAGCGTTGACGGACGGACTCGACGCGATCGTCGCGGCGCTGTGGCCGTAACCGGCACGAGCACCGACGCCGTCATCCTGAGATGCTCGCCCCTTACCCCTTTGGGTATTGTAGAAAATAGGCATCGGTCAGTGCATCTTCGAGCAGCCGGCCTTCCGAATATGCTTGCAAGGATGCAGGCCGCTCGACGCCGGGCAACAACCGCGGACACGGCTCCGGCGCACCGATCACCGTCCTTACCGGAATGCGCTCGGCATAGATCGGCAGTTCGTAATCCTCGTCATCGTCAGCCACGCCCTTGGCGCGGATCTTGGCTGATGCCTCCTCGATCTCCATGGCGATAAAGGACGTCGCCTTCATCTCCTGTGCCGTGGTCTCGCGCAGACTGGCGGTGCGATCCGGAAAGAAACGGTCGACCATCGCGATGCCAGCCTGCTCCTTCTCGTGGGGATCGGTGACGAGATAAGCGTTTCCGAATGCCATCACCGCACGGTAGTCCGCTGAATGATTGAAGCCGCAACGTGCCAGCACGAGGCTGTCGAGAAAGGCCACCGTGAGGCAGACGCGTTGCTGCGCGGTCTGGTTCTTCAGCATGCGGCTGGCGCTGCTGCCGTGCCAGTACAGTTTCGTGCCTTCGCGCCAGAAGAAGGTCGGCGTGCAATAGGGCTGCCCGTCGATCACGTAGGACACATGGCACATCATCGATGCGTCCAGAATTTTATGCACGGTCTCGTGGTCATAGAAGCCGCGGTCATGGCGTCGCTTCACGCGATTGCGCGCCGTGAGCGGATATGACGCGATGTCTGCGTTCGTCGGTTCATCGGTCTTCAGTTCGGCTGTGGTCACGGCAATTCCCCGTCAATTGGAAGTGTTCGAATGTGTTGTACCGCCACATTTGGTCTGCGATAGTGCCAATTCCATGCGAAAAATTCCGACCAATTTGGCGAAGCCAATTCCGAAACCCGAGCTGCCGCTCGATCTCACGGGCGCACATATCACCGAAGGATCGTCCTCGCAGGATCGGCTCTATCAGGCGCTGTGCCATGCCATCACCGGCGGCGTCGCCAAGCCCGGCGAAGCTTTGCCGCCGTCCCGTATTCTCGCCAAGCAAACCGGCATTCAGCGCAACGCCGTCACCAATGCCTATGAGCGGCTGATCGCCGATGGCTTTGCCATTGCACGCGTCGGCTCCGGCACTTTCGTCGCCGCGCGTATCCCGACGCGGAGCAGCAGCAAGCCGACAAAGACCATCGCCATCGACGCACCGCAGCGGGGCACGCTCGCGCTCGGCTGCACGCATATCGACGAACAGGCGCTGCGCCGTTTTCGCGCTTTCGCCGGCCGCCGCCTGCGCGCTTTCGGCGCCGAGCATCTGCACTACGGCGATCCCCGCGGCAGTCATGAACTACGCACCGCCATCGCCAATCATCTTCTGTCGGCGCGTGGGCTACGCTGCGATCCCGATCAGATCATGCTGACATCGGGCACACAGCACGGGCTGCGCATCGTGCTGTCAGCCATTCTCAAGCCAGGCGAACAGATCTGGTGCGAGGACCCCGGTTACCCCGCCGCACGAAAATCGATCGAACATTGCGGCGCCCGGCCGGTGTCGGTGCCGGTCGATGACTTCGGCCTGATCGTCGCCAGGGGCCGTGCCACGGCGCCATCTGCGCGCGCGGCCTATGTCACGCCCTCGCATCAATTTCCACTCGGCGTGCAAATGGCGATGCCGCGGCGTCTTGAATTGCTCGACTGGGCGAAGGACGCCGGCGCATGGATATTCGAAGACGATTACGACAGCGAGTTTCGCTATGACGGCGCGCCGTTGCTGTCGCTCGCCGGCATCGATCACCTGCAACGCGTGATCTATATGGGCACGTTTGCCAAGACTCTGTTTCCCGGTCTGCGCATCGGCTACTGCGCCCTGCCCGAACGCCTGATTGGCCCGGTCACGACGGCGCGCGCGGCGATGGACCGCTTTCCCGGCACATTGATGGAAGGCGCCGTCGCCGACATGTTGAACTCCGGCGCCTTCGCGGCCAACCTGCGCAAGATGCGGAACATCTATCGCGAGGCGCGCGACGCTCTGGCGACGACGTTGACGGATGCGTCGGACGGGCAACTGACCGTGCCGGTGCCGTCACAGGGCCTGCATCTGGTGGCGAAGTTCGCGCCCGCGACGTCGCTTGAGATCGCCGCAAAGGCCAAGGCTGCAGCCGGCGTCGAGGGCTGGTTGCTGGCTGACACCTATCTGCGCGCTCGCCCTGCGCCGGGCTTCGTGCTCGGCTTCGCCGGCCATCCCATTCGTCAACTTGTCGCATCGGCGGAAAAACTGGCGAAAGCCTCAGCGGCGAGTTTGCGCGCCCACCGCAAGCCTGCAGCAAAGACGCGTGGAACCCGCGTGGGGGGCTAAAACTTGAGGCTGGCTGGCACTCAATGCCGGCAACCGCTGCGCTTCTAGAATCGGATGCGCATCCCTACAATCCAGGCAGACAAAATGCCCAGCAGGCAGATCTGCCCCCAACGGAGACCTCATGTCCGGCAATCGCAACGTGCTCTACCTGATCATCGGCGCGCTGATCGTCGGCATCGGCGTGCTCGGCTACAATCTCTACCAGACCAAGAAAGAACCCAGCGGGCTGCAGATCAATGTCGGCCCCGACGGCCTCAAGATCCAGAACAAGTAATAAAGGTCGCACAATGCGCTCGGCAATTTGGCTATCAGGAATTCTGGCTTCGCTTGCGTTAGCGACGCCGGCGCTTGCGATCGATCAGGTCAACCGCGAACAGGACATTGTTGATGTCCGCCTCGGCCAGCGCATTCTGGTCGATGACGGCTCTTGCCCCACCGGCCAGATCAAGGAAGTGTCCGGCACGACGCTGACCACGTCCGGTGTGACGCGTGTTCGCAAATGCGTTCCCCGCGCGGGCACCAAGACGCGCTAGTCCAAGACATGCTCATCAATGTCGCAGCGGCTCGCTTGGCGGCACCGGTGAACCGGTCTGGCCCACACTCGCACCGCCATCGATCGCTAGCGTAATCCCTGTGATCCAGCGGGCCTCGTCGCTGGCAAGAAACAGAACACCATAGCCGATATCCCAGCCGGTCCCTTCGGTGCCCAGCAGTGTGCCCGCTGCGCGCGCCTTGCGCATCTCATCACTCATGCCACGCGACGCCACCATCGGCGTATAGACCGTGCCGGGAGCGATGCAGTTGACGCGAATGCCGTCGCGGCCGTGATGTGCCGCCATCGCTCTGGTGAGGCCGATCACCGCCGATTTCGACGTTGGATACAACAAGCTCGGATGGCCACCACGCAGGCCGGCGATCGACGTCAGGTTGATGATCGAGCCGCCGCCGGATTTCATCATTTCCGGAATCGCATACTTCGCCATCAGCATCATTGAGGCAACGTTGATACGCATGGCGCCGTCCCAGGCGCGGTCGTCGACCTCGATGGCGTCGCCGCGCGGCCCGGTGAGGCCAACATTGTTGACGAGGATATCAAGACGGCCAAAGCCTTCGACGGTGCGTTCGACGATCGCCTCGCATGACGCGCGATCACTGACATCGCCGTCATAGATCTGCGTGATGCCGCCCTCCACAGCGATCAATCGCGCGGTTTCTTCGGCAGCGTCTACGTCGGTGTCGACCAACGCGACGCGCGCGCCATGCCGCGCCAACAACACCGCTGCGGCACGTCCGTTGCCAATGCCATCGCCGCGGGAACCCGCACCGGTGATAATGGCGACCTTGCCTTTCAATCGATCGTCACGCTGGGGCTGCGCCATATCCATCAGAACATGCCGTTGGTGTTAGCGGATTTTTCCGGGATCGGCTGAACGGCATCCCAATGTTCGACGATCTTGCCGTTCTCAAGCTTGAAGATGTCGATGATCGCGTTACCGCGCGTGCCCTTTTCGCGCACGGCATGCACATGCAGGATCACATAGTCGCCGTCGGCGAAGGCCTGCTTGATCTCGCTATGCGAGTCCGGGAATTTCTCCCGCAGGAAACCGATAAAGCCTTTGAAGCCCTCGACACCATCAGCCGCGTTGGGATTGTGCTGAACATAACGCGGACCGAAATATTTGGATGCCGCCTCGAAGTCCTTTTGGTTGAGGCCCTTCTCATAGAATTCAACGACGGCTTTCTTGTTGGCTTCCTGGGTGCTGGCATCTGCAGCTAACGCCGCGCCGGTCAGAAATATCGAGACACACGTCAAGCCGATCGAAACAAATCGCATAAAAAATCCCTCGGTTCCCACCAATTCAATTAGTAGCGAATCCACCCACCTAACGGTGGTGTAGCAAAACGCTATCATCGGCAGTAACGGGATGACGAGAGGGAAAGACAGAAATCCGCTATCATTTTGGCGCGACGACGCAGCGCAAAAAGATCACGCGAACTAACTGAGTGGTTCAATCCAGCGGCGCCGGATCATACATGCATTGCAGGGTCGGCTTCGCGATCTGCGTGAAGGTCGCGCTGATCATCGACTGCTTGGATGCCGGGATCCAGTCCTTCTCGATGGTAGGCACGCCGCGCTCGCTAATGCCCCGCAGCAGTGCCTCGCGCAAATCGACGTCTTCCACCGTTGCTACAGCATGGTCATGCAGGCAGCCGCACACTTCTTCTGGATGCGCCCATCGCCCGACCATATGCGGCGAGCACAGGCGGACGAATTCGCCGCGCTGGTCCGGCAATTTCCGCCACGACCAGATCTGCGCCTGCGCTGCACTTCCCGTGATGGAACTTGCAAGGGTGGCAGCGACAACAATGGCGGTCAGAACACGTGGTCGGGTCATTTCAAAACTTTTCTTGTTGTTTCTCGGTTGTCTACCCGCGATCGAAATCAGCGTACGTAGGCCACAACCATCGGCGCAGCAGCACTGATCGCGGGCGAACCGGTAAAGGCGAACGTACCGATACCGGGTAGGTTACCATCGGTGGAACCGGCCATCGACGGGCCGGCCAGGATGAAGGCGAAAGCGAGGATGAAGCTGATGGTGCGCATCTGACGTCTCCAGTTCGGCAGCGCTTCCCGCCGCGTCGTTGGCAAATGGATAACCAATGGCGGTTTCGGCACGTCTGCGACCCAAGAGGAAAATGGTTTCGTCTGCCTGCTCAATTGTTTCGTCGCGCCCATCCGACGACACAATCCGGGCGGTTACTATGCGAACGGCTCGAAAAGAACGCCTTGGAAAGGATGTCTCGAAAGTTCGTCTGGCTGTCGCACGCCCTTAACAAAACTGAACCTAAACGCAGCTAAAGCGACTTCAGGAGAGCGTATGCAACCTTTTCAGGCGACTGCGCGTTTCTGTTCACTTGGAAGAGAAGGAATGCAGTCGTGGGAACTGGCAACAACGACGTTGGCAAGGATACCCCGATCAGCGCCCCCGGACGGCCACTGATCTCCACGGTACACGCGCGCGCCAAATGCCAAGGCGCCATGTCGCAGCAGGGCTACGGCTCGCACGGCAACGAGTGCTATCCGCAGCAGCTAGTCCAGCTCGTGGGCTATCGTGACCCGCAGCCGCAGCAGTCATGGGACCGCTTGCGCACGAAACGCGTCGTCACCCACTCCGCTGAATAGCGAAGCACGGCTAAGTTCTAGCGGCCGATAGATCGCTTATTTGATGAAGTCGCCGCATTTCTGGACGGCAACGTCTGACTGCCCCCAGGGCATGATCGGAACTGATGACGTCGAGTTCTTCGGCGAACCCTCAATGATCCGGTCCGAATAGACCATGTAAACCAGCACGTTTCGCTTGGCGTCGCAGCCCCGGACGATTTGCATTTTCTTGAAAAAAAGACTGCGGCGCTGCCGGAACATGTCCTCGCCCTGATCGCTCTTGGCCTTGAACGTGATGGGACCGATCTGCCGGCACGCGAGCGAGATGTCCGAAACTTCTTCGGCCAGACCGAGCCAGCCCTTGAAGCCGCCCTTTTCAGGCACCGTGAAGTGGCAGGCGACGCCGTCGACTTCGGGGTCGTCGACGCCATAGGTCGCCAGCTTGTCGTTCGGGCTGAGCCATTTGAACACGGTCGAGCGCCGGAAGATCAGATCCGGTTCATCCGCAGCCTGCGCCGGGACAATTGCCAACGCCGCGAATGCCGAAAGCGCCAGGACGCCGCGCCGCAACATCTTGGTGAGCCCGCCAGATCCATTAAACGTCATGCAACTCTCCGTGACCGATCCAGAATATGTAGGCATTCCAACCGGATTCGGAAGCCAGGATGCCCCTCTGTTAATTCAATGTGAGGCTTTTTTGCTAGGCTGATCCCGACTCAGCGGTAGCCAGATCACTCATGCTGGTGAACCCATCTCGCGCCTGCGAGACTAATGTTTTCAGATGGATTCGAGGATATTGGACGTGGGTGCATTTCAATTGTCGCGTGAACCGGGAGACAACTGCCGTTTTCTGAGCGGCACGATTTTTTCCGGCAGCTTCCTGCGGATCGCGCTGGTCGCCGTGGCCGGCATGACCGTGGCGGCGCCTGCGGACGCCGCGGTGTTCTGGACCGACGAAAACCCGATGATCATGCGGGAGATCGAACCGCCGGCGCCGCAACCGCAGCAGCGCCAGAAGAAGCTGAAGCGCCTTGGCGCCAGACTTGAGAAACAGGTCAAGGAACACACCAAGCCGGTCGGCCCACTGGTGATCGCCATCTCGATCGAGCGACAGTCCTTGCGGGTGTTCGACGCCAACGGCCTGTTCGCGGAAACGCCGATCTCGACCGGCATGCGCGGCCATTCGACGCCCATGGGCGTGTTCAGCATCATCCAGAAGAACAAATGGCACCGCTCCAACATCTATAGCGGCGCGCCGATGCCTTACATGCAGCGTATCACCTGGTCGGGCATTGCTTTGCATGCCGGCGCGCTGCCAGGCTATCCGGCGTCCCACGGCTGCATCCGCATGCCGATGGCCTTTGCGACCAAAATCTGGGGCTGGACCCGCATGGGTGCCCGCGTGATCATCGCGCCCGGCGAAATCTCGCCTGCGGAAATTTCGCATCCCCTGCTCGCCGCTCAGAAGCCTGAGCTGGTTCCGGTCGCGGCAGCGGCGCCTCAAGACGTCCAGGCGTCGCCCAAGGCTGATAAGGCATCGGCAGATGCGAAGCCCCAAGACCTCGGTCTGAGGCCATCCGCCGCCGACCGCACCAAGACTCAGGACAAGACCCAGACCGCCGATGCCAGCAATGCGATGACAAAACCGGCGCCAGCAACTGTGATGTCGGACGCCACATCTGCAAAGGTCGAAACCGCCGTCAAAGCCGCCGAACCCGAGATCATGACGCGCCGCGATCTTGACGCCGCCATTGCCAAAGTCGTCGAACTGCCGACCCCCGAGGTCAAATCTGAAGAGACCGTCGCGGAAGCGCCAGCCAAGCTTGAACCTGCCAAGACGGAAGCACCGAAGGCGGAAATCGCGAAAGATAACGTCACGCCGGTCGCCGCCAGCGTACCCGACGTCAAGAAGGACGAAACGCGCCCCGCCGATTCAGCCAAGGCCGAGATGCCTGCCGCCGATGCGACGCCAAAGCGGTCCGGCCAGATTGCCGTGCTGGTCAGCGGCAAGGACGGCAAGCTCTATGTGCGGCAGAATTTCGCGCCGCTGTTCGAGACGCCGATCGCCATCAAGCCCAGCGATCGCCCGCTCGGCACTCACGTCTTTACCGCCCGCACCGACAAGGATGATGCCAAGGCATTTCACTGGACCGCAGTCTCGCTGCCTGCCGTCCCGCGTCGCGCGGACGAAGACGACAATGTTTCGCGTCGCCGCAAATCCACTGGTGCGGTTGAGGTGAAAACCCGTCCGCTGCCAAACAGCGCCGCAGAGGCGCTTGACCGCCTGACGATCCCCGCGGACGCGATGGCCCAGATCACCGAAGCGCTCGCGAGTGGCGGCTCCATCGTGGTGTCCGATCAGGGCATTGCCGCCGGCGGCGAGACCGGCCAGGGCACTGAATTCGTGGTGCCGCTGCGCTAGCCTCGTTCACTCCGGCCTTGTAACAGCTTGTTGAGTGCGTCATCTCGGAGATGACGCTACTCTGCTCGCGAAACAGGCTGGGCTACGACGAATGGCGATGATCAATCGCAGGCAGATACTGACAACGGTATTGGGCGCGGCAAGTGCCGTGGCGGTCGCGCGTCACGCCTCGGCGCAAGGCGCCGTGAGCCGCATGACCGCCTATGGCTTCGCGTTTCCCGGCCTCAAGGGTGGCGACATCAAACTTGCCGACTATGCCGGCCGCCCGATCATGGTAGTCAACACCGCCTCGCAATGCGGCTTCACCCCGCAATATGCCGGGCTTCAGACATTGTGGACCGAGTTCCGCGAGCGCGGCTTGATGATCGTCGGCGTGCCCTCCAATGACTTCGGCGGACAGGAGCCGGGCAGCGCCAAGGAGATCGCCGACATTGCCGAGGGGCATTTCGGCATCGGCTTCCCGATGGCGGCCAAGACAATCGTGAAGGGACCGAACGCGCACCCGTTCTACAAATGGGCGGCAGAGGCACGGCCGCGCGACCTGCCGCGGTGGAACTTCCACAAATATCTGGTCGGCCGCGATGGCTATCTCACCGACTCCTTCGCCTCGGAATTCGAACCGACCGACACACGCATCAAGACCGCCGTCGGACGCGCCCTGACCGCGGCTTGAGCGGTTCAATATCGATCCAGGCGCTGACTGGGGATAAGGTCCGTTGCCATAGCGGGACCGCCTGAAATCGCGCTAGAATTGCGGTCACGACCATCTGGATCAGCCCGGCCACCTCGCTGACGACGCTGGTCGCAGGTCAAGGGGGACGTGATGCGCAGTGCGGCAGGTCTGATTTTTGCGAGCGCTATTTCATTGTGGGCAGCAGGCGCACAGGCGCAGGCGCCCAAAGCCGGAGCCCCAGCGCCCGCCCCCGCGGCAACGCCCGCGCCGCCACCGGCGCCCGCGGCTGCACCTGCTCCCGCCAAATCGACCTGCGCCAATCCCGATGCGCTCGGCGTCAGCCGTGTGGTCGAGATCGACACGACGGGCGGTCCGGGCTTTGGCTTCGAACATTTCAAGCAGCTCGACTTCCTGCGCGACAAGGAAGTGGTGCTGACCTTCGACGATGGCCCGTGGCAGACTACGACGCCGACCGTGTTGAAGACGCTGGCCGACGAATGCGTCAAGGCAGTGTTCTTTCCGATCGGCAAGCACGCTACCTATTATCCGGAGGTGCTCAAACAGGTCGCTGCGGCCGGCCATACCATCGGCGGACACACCTGGGCTCATATCGCGCTGACCAACAAGAAACTGACCCAGCAGCAGCGCATCGATGAAATCGAGAAAGGCTTCAGCGCCGTGAAGTGGGCACTCGGCTCAGCCCCAGCACCGTTCTTCCGCGCTCCGGCGCTGCAGCACCCGCCGGAAATCGTCACCTATCTGGGCACGCGCAACATGGCGATCTTCTCCTGTGACATCGACTCGTTCGACTTCAAGACGCGCAAGTCCGAACAGGTCATCACCAATGTGATGACCAAGCTCGACAAGCTGGGCAAGGGTATCATCCTGATGCACGACTTCCAGAAGCACACCGCCGAAGCGTTGCCGACCTTGCTGCGCAAGCTCAAGGCCGGTGGCTACAAGGTCGTGCATATGCGTGCCAAGGCGCCCGTGCAGACCATCGCGTCCTATGATGAAGCGATCGTCAAGGACGCCAAACTGCCGACGGTCAGCAGCCGTCCTGTGAACAGCGTCGTCCAGACGATCTCGGAATAATGAGGACGCGTCGACGCCCCTGATGCCCGCATTTCGTTTTAACGGCTACGTCATCGTCTCGGCGGACGGCATGCTCGCCGACGCCAGTGGCGTGATGCCCGATACCCTCAAATTTCCCGGCGACCTCGCCTTTTTCACCGCAGGTCTCGACCGTGCCGACCTGATCGTGCACGGCAGGCATTCGTTCGAGGATCAGCCGAACTCACCGAAGCGCAAGCGCATCATCGTCAGCCGCAGCATCGCTGCCATAGGCCCCGATCCCGAAAACAACAAAGCCACGCTGTGGAATCCGGCCGGCGCATCTTTCGAAGACGCTTGCGCGCATGCTGGCGTTCATGCCGGCACCGTCGCCGTCATCGGCGGCCCCAGCGTATTCGAGATGTTCTTTGATCGCATCGACGTGTTTTGGCTGTCGCAGGCGCCGCATGTCCGCCTGCCCGGCGGCGAGGGATGCTTTCCCGGCGTCCCCGAACGATCACCGCAGGACATTCTCTCCAGTCACGGCCTGCAAGCGAGCGAGGTCCAGATCCTCGACTCCGCGCATGAAGTCACAGTAACGGCCTGGCGGCGGGTGTCCTGAGCGAGGACTATACTTCGTTGTAGCCGCCCGGCAGCCGCGCGCTGCGGCCGATACCGGCGATCATGAAGAGGCCGCCGATCAGCGACAGGTTCTTCAGCGCGTGGATCATCTGGTTCTTGGCCTCAGGGCCTGTCAGGTTCCAGAAGTCGTGGAAGTAGAACGTTGCGGCCATCACGAACAGCACCAGCACCAGGGCGAAGAAGCGCGCGCCCAGATTCAGCGCGACGAGGATACCGCCGACCAGTTCCAGTGTCGCAACGGCGATTGCAAGAATCTGCTTCAATTCCATGCTCACCAGCCCTTCGAGCTGCGTCGCATAGGGCGTCACGACCGCTGGGATCGTCGGGATAACCTTATTCGCGATCGCATCTGCTGTTGCGCTGAGGTCGAGAAACTTGGATGCGCCGGACGCAATGAAGATCACTGCAAAGAGAATGCGCCCGAAAGTAATAAACGCTGGCATTGGTCGGCCTCGCTGGACTGCAATGAATACTTGTCGAAATACATGACGAGTATGATCATTCCACCACATTTTTCAAACGAACAAATGGATGACCTCGTTGCCGTCATCCATTTGTCGCGATGTCTTTCAGATCGGCGAACTATCCAAAAGCGCAATGGCCGGGAAGCATCCAGCCACAGCGCGAGGCTGACTGAACGCGCTAGCCGAACAGGCTCGCCTGCGGACGCCCAGCCCGCTCCTGCGCCTCGACAGCCGCCACCGCCGTCATGTTGAGGATACCACGCGCTGTCACCCCCGGCGTCAGGATATGCGCCGGACGCGCCGGGCCGATCAGGATCGGGCCGACCGGGAGCGCATCCGCCAGCGTCTTGATCATCTGATAAGCGACATTGGCGGCATCGAGCGTCGGCATGATGAGGACATTCGCCGAGCCCTCGAGTTTCGAATGCGGCAGCACGATCTTGCGGGCTGCTTCCGATAGCGCAGTGTCGCCCTGCATTTCGCCATCGGACTCGATTTCCGGATGCTTCTCACGCAGCAATGCTGCGGCGCGGCGCATCTTGCGCGAAGAGTCCGTATCGTAGCTGCCAAAGTCAGAATGCGACACGAAAGCGATCTTCGGCTTCATGGCGAAGCGCTGCACGTGGTTGGCAGCGAGCGCCGCGATTTCCGCGAGTTCTTCCGCGCTCGGATTGGGACGCACCTGCGTATCGGCGATGAAGTGCGCACCCTTGCTGGTGATCATCAGCGACAGCGCTGCAAAATCGCTGACGCCCGGCAGGAAGCCGATGATCTCGCGCACATGGCGCAGATGGCTCATGTAGCGGCCTTCGACGCCGCAGATCATTGCATCCGCCTCGCCGCGGATCACGGCGAGCGCGGCGATCACCGTCGCATTGGTGCGGACGACCGTGCGCGCCGCATCCGGCGTCACGCCGCGACGGCCGGCCACGTCGATATAGGACTGCACGTAAGAGCGATAACGCGGATCGTCCTCGGGATTGATCAGGTCGAAATCCTGGCCGGCCTGGATCGCCAGACCGAACCGCTTGATGCGGGCTTCGACGACCGACGGACGGCCAACGAGGATCGGACGCGCCAGCTTCTCTTCCAGCACCACCTGCACGGCGCGCAGCACGCGCTCGTCTTCGCCTTCGGCATAAATCACGCGCACCGGCTGGGTCTTTGCCTTCGCGAAGACCGGCTTCATCACCAGACCGGAGCGGAATGCGAAACGCTCGAGACCTGCGGTGTATTCCTCGAAATTGGCGATCGGGCGCGAGGCCACGCCGGATTCCATCGCCGCCTTGGCGACGGCCGGTGCGATGCGCAGGATCAGGCGTGGATCGAACGGGCTCGGGATCAGCGACCCCGGACCGAAGCCCTGCGTCTCGTTGTCGAAGCCGGCGGTCACAGCATCCGACGGCGGGTCTTGCGCAAGCTGCGCGATGGCATCGACGGCAGCGATCTTCATCGCCTCATTGATCGCCGTCGCACCACAATCGAGTGCACCGCGGAAGATGAACGGGAAACAAAGGACGTTATTGACCTGGTTCGGAAAATCCGACCGGCCGGTGCAGATCATCGCGTCCGGGCGTGCCTTGCGCGCTTCGTCCGGCATGATCTCCGGCGTCGGATTGGCCAGCGCCATCACCAGCGGCTTGTCGGCCATCGCCTTGACCATCTCGGGCTTCAGCACGCCCGGAGCGGAGACGCCCAAGAAAATATCGGCGCCGGCGATGACATCGCCCAGCACGCGCGCATCGGTCTTCTGCGCATAGACCGCCTTCCAGCGATCCATCAGGGTGTTGCGGCCCTCATGCACGACACCGTCGATATCGCAGACCCAGATGTTCTTCTTCTGCGCGCCCAGCGACACCAGAAGATTGAGACAGGCGATCGCCGCAGCGCCAGCACCCGAGCAGACGATCTTGACGTTCTTGATGTTCTTGCCGTTGAGCAGCAGCGCATTCTTGATCGCGGCGCCGACGATGATGGCGGTGCCATGCTGATCGTCGTGAAACACCGGGATCTTCATCCGCTCTTTAAGCTGCGCCTCGATCTCGAAACATTCCGGACCCTTGATGTCCTCAAGGTTGATGCCACCGAAGGTCGGCTCCAGTGCCGAGACGACCTCGACCACGCGCTCGATGGTGTCGGCGGCGATCTCGATGTCGAACACGTCGATGCCGGCGAATTTCTTGAAGAGGACCGCCTTGCCTTCCATCACCGGCTTCGAGGCCAGCGGGCCGATATTCCCGAGACCAAGCACGGCCGTGCCGTTGGAGACGACAGCCACGAGATTGGCGCGCGAGGTCAGCGACGCCGCTTCATTGGGGTCGGCTGCGATCGCGAGACACGGCGCGGCCACGCCCGGCGAATAGGCCAGCGCCAGATCACGCTGGTTGGCAAGCGGCTTGGTGGCCTGGATTTCCAGCTTACCCGGCCTGGGAAGGCGATGATAGGCAAGCGCCGCGCGCGAGAGATCGTCAGAAGATGAAGAAGACATGCGTGCTCCCGCGCGTCATAAAACAAAAGTTAGGTAGAAGGGCGTTTCTTCTTGTTGGTTTGCCGGACTACTTGTCCTGCAGATTGAGACGGATATGCGCTTCACGCAACTGCTTCGGCGAAGCCTCTGACGGCGCGCCCATCAACAAATCTTCAGCACGCTGGTTCATCGGGAAGAGCGAGATCTCGCGCAGGTTGTTCGTACCGCAGAGCAGCATCACGATACGATCGACGCCTGCCGCCATGCCGCCATGGGGCGGTGCGCCGTACTGGAAGGCGCGATACATGCCGCCGAAGCGCTCGACCACCGTCTCCTCGCCATAACCGGCGATCTCGAACGCCTTCACCATTGCTTCCGGCTTGTGATTACGGATGCCGCCCGACGCGATCTCGTAGCCGTTGCAGGTGATGTCGTACTGGAAGGCCTTGATGGTCAGCGGATCCTGACCTGTCAGCGCATCCATGCCACCCTGCGGCATCGAGAACGGGTTGTGCGAGAAGTCGACCTTCTTGTCGTCCTCGTTGTACTCGTACATCGGGAAATCGACGATCCAGGCCAGCGCAAAGCGTTCCTTGTCGATCAGGTTGAGCTCCTCGCCGACCTTGGTGCGTGCGAGACCGGCGAACTTGTAGAATTTCTCGGGATCGCCCGCGACGAAAAACGCGGCATCGCCGGCCTTCAGGCCGAGCTGCTGACGGATCGCTTCAGTGCGCTCCGGTCCGATGTTGTTGGCCAAGGGACCAGCGCCCTCACCGCCTTCACGCCACATGATGTAACCGAGGCCCGGCTGGCCTTCGCCCTGCGCCCAGGAATTCATGCGGTCGCAGAATGCACGGCTGCCGCCACCGGGACCGGGGATCGCCCAGACCTGATTCTTGTCGTCTTCGAGCATGCGCGCGAACACCTTGAAGCCGGAGCCGCGGAAGTGCTCCGCCGTGTTCTGCATCTCGATCGGGTTGCGCAGGTCCGGCTTGTCGGTGCCGTATTTGCGGAGCGACTCTGCGTAAGGGATCTTCGGCCAGTCCTTGTTGACCGGCTTGCCCTTGGCGAATTCCTCGAACACGCCAGCGATGACCGGCTGCACGGCCGCGAACACGTCTTCCTGCTCGACGAAGCTCATTTCGAGATCGAGCTGGTAGAACTCGCCCGGCAGACGATCGGCGCGCGGATCCTCGTCGCGGAAACATGGCGCGATCTGGAAGTAGCGGTCGAAGCCCGACATCATCAGCAACTGCTTGTACTGCTGCGGTGCCTGCGGCAGCGCGTAGAACTTGCCGGGATGAATGCGCGACGGCACCAGGAAGTCGCGCGCGCCTTCCGGCGACGACGCGGTGAGGATGGGCGTCTGGAATTCGAAGAAGCCCTGCTCCTTCATCCGCTTGCGCATCGAGTCGACGATGGCGCCGCGGGTCATGATGTTCTGATGCAGCTTCTCGCGGCGCAGATCGAGGAAGCGATATTTCAGCCGGATGTCTTCCGGATAGTCCTGATCGCCGAACACCGGCAGCGGCAATTCGGCCGCAGGGCCAAGTACCTCGATGGCATCGATATAGATTTCGACATCGCCAGTCGGCAGTTCCGCATTCTCGGTGCCACCGGGACGACGACGCACCTTGCCGTCGATCTTCACGACCCATTCCGAACGCAGCGTCTCGGCGACCTTGAATGCCGGCGAGTCCGGGTCGGCGACGCATTGCGTCAGGCCGTAATGGTCGCGCAGATCGATGAAGAGCACGCCGCCATGGTCGCGGATACGATGGCACCACCCCGACAGGCGAACGGTCTGGTCGATATGGCTGTCGCGGAGCGCGCCGCAGGTGTGAGACCGGTAGCGATGCATGGGTATCCTGGAAATACGTCAGAGGGCGGAATCGGGTTCGCGATCAGGCGCGAAGCGCAGGGTTTACCCGACCGCATCCGACGCGGCAACCAAAGCTCGGCGATCAGATCGCCCGAATTTGCGGGCCGCGACTGCGTCATGCGAGGGGTCCAGACGGGAAATTTGAGATCCTCATTTCAAATCGCAATCAGGCGATAAGAAAATCTCCCGCAATGCGGGAACTACATGATTGTACAAGAAATAATCAACTACCTTAGATCGCGCACGCCAAGTAACCAAGTGCGCGGCATCGGTATTTCAGCACCAAACTCAATCACTTAAAGTGGTATTTGCGTCAAAATTTACTGAACGTTGACGACCGCCGTTCACTGTCGTGTTGTGAATCCTGCCCGTTTTGAAGGCAGGCTCTTCAACTGGAACTTGCTGCTTCTTGCCCTGCCGCAACCCAAGGCAGCCGCCATTTCGGCTGACCGGCGTCGCAGCCTTAGAACCGCCGAGGAATATGTTCGTGCTCGCCAGATATTCGATCAGTACCAAGCTGTTTGTCATTGTTGCTTTTCTCTTCGTCGTGATCGCGGGCATCGGCACCCTCGCCTTCATGCAGATGCGAGCCATCAACGCAGCAACCCAGGATATCCAGACGCAGTGGCTCCCCAGCGTCCGCTGGATCGGCGAAATGCGCGTTCAGTCGGCGCGGTATCGCGCAGTGCTGCGCGACCATCTGATCGTGGCCGACGCCGACCGTCCGGATGTCGACAAGAACCTCGCCGCCCGCAAGTCTGACTTCGACAAGGCCGCGAAGGCCTACGCCCCGCTGGTATCGTCGCCAGCCGAACGCGAACTGGCCGATAAGCTTGACGCGGAATGGAAGGCCTTCATCGCCGCCGGCAACGACGTCCAGGCCCTCGCCAACAAGGGCGACGTGGCGGCAGCCAAAGAGATCAACGCCAAGAAGGTCGTTCCGACCGGCCGCGCCATGGACGGCACATTGGCCAAGCTCGTCGAGTTGAACGACAAGGGCGCCGAAGTGGCCGGCAGCAATGCCAACGCAACCTATGCCAACGCCATCTGGATGATGGTCATCATCCTCGGCGCCTCGGTCGTGCTCGGCCTCGGCGCTGCCATGTATCTGGTGCGCGACATCTCCGGCGGCATCGCCTCGATCCTGAAGCCAATGGGCCAGCTGACCGATGGTCAGTTGGAGGCCGTCATTCCGCATCAGGGCGAAAGCACCGAGATCGGCCGTATCGCCAGCGCGTTGCAGATCTTCAAGGACGCCCTCATCGCCAAGCGTGCTGCGGATCAGGCTGCCGGTGCCGAGGCCGCCATCAAGGCCGCCCGTGCAGAAACCATCACGAAGGCGACCAGCAACTTCGAGTCGATGATCAGCGAACTGGTGGGCTCCTTGTCATCGGCCTCGACCGAACTCGAAGCCTCTGCCACCACGCTGACCCGCACGTCGGATATCACCATGACGCTGTCGGGCTCGGCAGCGTCTGCATCGCATACGGTGTCGAGCAACGTTCAGTCGGTGGCCGCGGCAACGGAAGAAATCACCTCGTCGGTGAATGAAATCGGCCGCCAGGTTCATGAATCGAACCGTATCGCTTCGACCGCCGTGCTGCAGGCCGAGAAGACCAATGAAAGCATTGTCAAACTCACGCAGGCCACTGCACGCATCGATGACGTCGTGAAGCTCATCACCGCCGTTGCCGAACAGACCAACCTGCTGGCGCTCAACGCCACCATCGAGGCCGCGCGCGCCGGTGACGCCGGCCGCGGTTTCGCCGTTGTCGCCGCCGAGGTGAAGGCGCTGGCGTCGCAGACCGCCAAGGCCACTGACGAAATCAGCATGCAGATCGCCGGCATGCAGGCGGCCAGTGCCGAGACGATCGAGACCATCAAGGAGATCGGCTCGACCATCACGCTGATCTCCGAAGTCTCGTCCGCCATCGCAGCGGCGGTCGAGGAACAGGGCGCAGCGACGCAGGAGATCGCGCGCAATGTCCAGCAGTCGGCCCAGCTCAGCACCCAGGTCGCCAGCGAGGTCACCGAGGTCAATCGCGGCGCCAGCGAGACTGGCTCCGCATCGACCCAGGTGCTGGCTGCAGCGCAGTCGCTGTCGCTGGAAAGCAATCGCCTGAAGGACGAAGTCGACCGGTTCCTCGACACGGTTCGCGCCGCCTGAGACCACTTTCAGCGGTTGCCTAACACGTCGTGGCCCCCCATCTTGGGGCCATGACAGTCCACTTCCCGTTCGACAACAGCTATGCCGCCCTGCCCGCGAATTTCTTCGCCCGCGTTGCACCAACGCCGGTAGCGACGCCGCGGCTGATCAAGCTGAACCGCGCACTGGCCGACCAACTCCGCATCGATCCTGACTGGCTAGCCAGTCCCGAGGGCGTCGAAGTCCTCGCCGGCAAGCGCGTGCCGGATGGCGCCGATCCCCTCGCGATGGCCTATGCCGGACATCAGTTCGGACATTTCGTGGCGCAGCTCGGCGATGGTCGCGCGATCCTGCTCGGCGAGGTCATTGACCGCGACGGTGTGCGCCGCGACATCCAGCTCAAGGGTTCCGGTCCGACGCCTTTCTCGCGCCGCGGCGATGGCCGTGCTGCGCTTGGTCCGGTGATCCGGGAATATATCGTCAGCGAAGCCATGGCGGCCCTGGGCATTCCCACAACGCGCTCCCTTGCTGCCGTCCTCACAGGCGAACGGGTTCAGCGTGAGACGATGCTGCCGGGTGCGGTGCTGACGCGCGTCGCCTCAAGCCACATCCGCGTCGGCACCTTCCAGTTTTTTGCCGCGCGCGAGGATATCGCCGGAGTGAAACAACTCGCCGATCATGTGATCGCCCGGCACTATCCCGACGCAGCCGAAGCCGAACATCCGGTTCGCGCGCTGCTCGATGCGGTGATCCGCCGTCAGGCCGAACTTGTCGCACGCTGGCTACATGTCGGCTTCATCCATGGTGTGATGAACACCGACAACTGCTCGGTATCCGGCGAGACCATCGATTACGGCCCCTGCGCCTTCATGGACGCCTACGATCCCGCGACGGTATACAGCTCGATCGACGAGATGGGCCGCTACGCTTATGCGAACCAGCCGCGCATCGCGCTGTGGAATCTCACGCGCTTCGCCGAGACGCTGCTGCCGCTGATCGACAGCGACGAGAAGACCGCCATCGAGATTGCGCAGGCCGCATTGGGCGAATTCTCCGATATTTTCGACACGGCCTATCAGGCCGGTCTCCGCCGAAAGCTCGGGCTGTTCACCAGCCAGCCGGACGATGCCGCATTGGCGCAGGATCTGCTGACCGCCATGACCGCCAATCAGGCCGATTTCACCCTGACCTTCCGCCGCCTCGGCGCCGCCGCGGTTGACGCAGACAGCGACGAAGCCGTCCGCGGGCTGTTCATCGATCCGACGGCGTTTGACGCCTGGGCCGTGAACTGGCGGGCACGACTCGGCCGGGAGTCGCAGGACGCCGGTACCCGCCATCAGGCCATGCAGACGATCAATCCAGCCTTCATCCCCCGCAATCATCGCGTCGAGGCGGTGATCCAGGCGGCGCTGGCCGACGACTACGCGCCGTTCGAGAAATTGCTGGCCGTGCTGGCGAAACCCTATGAAGATCAACCGGAGATGGCGGATTACGCCGAGCCGCCGGAGCCGGATCAGCGCGTACTGAAGACCTTCTGCGGCACCTAAACACCCTCATTCTATCGGAGCAGACCTCCAATCTGCCCGAAACACCTTGACTCAACAGGTTTTTCGGCCGAACGCCTTGGCAAAAGCGTTATGGACCGTCCATGGAACTGATCACGACCACTGCCCAGCTGACCGCCGCGTGCGAGCGACTTGCCAAGCACCCCGTCATTACGGTCGATACGGAATTCCTCCGCGAGACCACTTATTACCCGCTGCTCTGCGTGGTCCAGATGGCCAGCGCGGAAGACGCGGTGGTGATCGACACGCTTGCCGAAGGCATCGACCTCACGTCGTTCTTCGACCTGATGGCCAACGAGGCCGTGCTGAAGGTCTTCCATGCCGCGCGGCAGGACATCGAAATCATCGTGCACCGCGCCGGCGTGGTGCCGCATCCGATCTTCGACACCCAGGTCGCAGCCATGGTGCTCGGCTACGGCGACAGCATTGCCTATGACCAACTCGTCGAACGCGTCACCGGCCACCGCCCCGACAAGACCCACCGCTTTACCGATTGGTCGCGCCGTCCGCTGACCGAAGAGCAGTTGCACTACGCCGTCTCCGACGTCACCCATCTGCGTGATGTCTTCGCCAAGCTCGATGCCGATCTGAAGAAGCGCGACCGCAGCGACTGGGTCAGCGAGGAAATGGAAATTCTCACCTCGCCAAAGACCTATGATTTCCATCCCGAGCGCGCCTGGGAACGGCTGAAGACCCGCGTCCGCAAGCCGAAAGAGCTCGCAGTGCTGATGGAAGTCGCTGCCTGGCGCGAACAGGAAGCACAGAGCCGCGATGTGCCGCGCTCGCGCGTGCTGAAGGACGATGCCGTCGGCGATATCGCGACCCATGCGCCGACGTCACTGGAGAAGCTTGCCAATCTGCGTTCGCTGCCGAAGGGCTTTGATCGCTCCAAGTGGGGCAGCGACATTGTTGCCGCCGTCCAGCGTGGCGTCGCCCGCGATCCCGCCACGTTGCCGAAGATCGAGAAGCCGCGCGGCAATTCCAATGGCGCGGCCACCGTCGAACTGCTGAAAGTGCTGCTACGCATGACGTCGGAACGTCACGCCGTCGCCAGCAAGGTCATCGCCACCGTCGACGATCTCGAGCAGATCGCCACCGACGACAATGCCGACGTCGGCGCCCTGCACGGCTGGCGGCGTGAGTTGTTCGGCGAGGCCGCCCTGGCGCTCAAGCATGGCCGCCTTGCATTGGCGATGGAAAAAGGCCGGGTGATCCGGGTGGATCGCGCGTAGGCTGCGTCGTCCAAGGTAGCGTTCTAATTGCCTGCCGCAAACAGCAGGACGGGGCGTACCAGACCTCGCCCTGCGAGACGCAATGACGATCGCTTTACGCCGCCGATCTGTTCTTGATGGCTCCGACGATTGCCGTCAGCACCGCACCCGCGACACCGCCTCCGGCCACCTGACCGATCAGCGAACCGATATCGGTGGTCGCCGATGCGTTTGAAAGCATAGGAATCAGCATTCCGAGAATTTGACCGCCAACGCCGCCACCTATTGCACCTGCGATCGTGTTGCCGATTGTACCAAGATCGACAGACTTCGATGCACCGCCGGCAACATTTCCGCCAATCGCGCCGCCAATCAGTTGAACGATAAGGTTGATCAGAAGGGCTGACATTTCGACTCTCCCGGTCCGGAAATCGTATGTACTTGCCGCGTGGACCAAAACGGCCGCACCAGAAAAGAGTATACGCACGGAAACCGAGAGTCACGCCGCGGTGCAATCAGTAGTATCACTCGGAATGAGCGGCGGTGGCTATCGCCTGACGATCGAACCGGACTTCCCGACCAGTCGCGCCAGTTGCTTGAAGCGGCTACCGACGCGGTCGGCGACGAGATCGACCATGCGATGCTCGAAGACGAGCATCATCTTGCGATCCTTGGTGGCGAAATGCGTGGCGGGCAGCACGCCCGGCCGCGCCGCCGAAATGAGATGCGCGACCCTGAATAGCGCGCCGAGCAAACGGGCGCGTTCGACCTGTGCCGGCGAGACAAGCGCGCGGACCAGCTCGGGGGGCTCGTTCTCGGCGCCGAATCCTGCGTAGCGGTAGTACACACAGAGCGCGAGGAATGCGCGACCGTGATGATCGACCGAGCCGAAATTGCCGTTCGTGATCAGACTGAGCGTCTGCTCGCCGCGATGATCCGGATGGACGCGCCAGCCGATATCGGACAACAGACACGCCACCCGGCGTAGCCGACGATCCTCGTCGGTCTCTTTGAGCTTGGCGACACGGGCGAACCGATCACTCCAGTCGCTCAGCTCCTGTGCGTGGCGGGCCGAACGCGACAGTAACTCGTTCATCGTCTGCGCGGCACCGACCAGACCATCTTGCATGCGCTGCGCTTGCGGCAGCATTTCGTACAGCAAGCCTTCACGGACGCCATAGGTCGAGAACACGATAGTCTTCGGCTTGGCAGTGCGAATGACATATTCAAGCACGAGCGCCGCGTAGACCAGCAGAGGCTGGCGCTGTTCGGCTATGGCTTCGATGTTGGCGAGAATGTTGGCTGTTGCGAGTCGGCGCAAGCGGCGCACAAAATCGAGCGCTTCGGTGGCCGGGATCGAATAGCCATGCATCACACGTAGCGGATAGCCGCTCTGGATGATGTGCAGCCGCGCCAATGCACGCCAGGTGCCGCCGACCGCATAGAAATTGCGACCTACGCCCGCCTTGAGCTGCGCGACGTCAGCCAGCGCCAGCCTGACGATGCGCTCCGCCTTCTTCGGTGATTTCTGTGAGGCATCCTGCAATGCGAGACTGCCGAGCGGCAGCGTCACGCCCTGCCGGACCGCATTGCCTTTGACATCGATCAATTCGAGCGAACCGCCCCCGAGATCGCCAACCAGGCCATCCGGCTTGTGCACGCCCGAAATCACGCCCAGCGCTGAGAGCTTCGCTTCGCGCGGCCCCGATATGATCTGGATCTCGCAGCCGCAGATTTTCTCCGCTGCCGTGATGAAGGCAGGTCCATTGCTCGCATCGCGCGCCGCAGCGGTCGCGATGGCGTAGACGCGACCGACCTTCATGACCCTGCACAGCGCACGGAAGCGCCGCAGCGCCGTCAGCGCCTTGTCGACAGCGTCCTTGGCCAGCAACCCGGTGCTCTGCACTTCGCGGCCGAGACCGCACAGCGCCTTCTCATTGAAGAGCGTGACAAGACTTCGCGTCAGCGACTCGTAGACAACGAGACGCACCGAGTTGGAGCCAATATCGATGACGGCGACGCTGGTCGCGCGTTGATTGGCACGCGCTACCACGTTGCTGGTTCCTTACGAGGATTGGTGACGCTCCGAACGGCGGGTGAGCCGGCGCGGGGATGATTTCTCAAGCGACTTTCCACGGCCAGACAGACTCGGATTCGTCATGAAGTAATTGTGCACATTGAAGGGTTCCTCGCCCTTCGCTGCCTTCATACGCGTTGACGACCCGTCCGGCAACAATTGCCAGCTCTGTTCCGTATCCTTGAGATTGGCCACCATGATCTGCTCGAGCACCTGGGTATGCACGGTGGGGTTCTGCAGCGGACACAGAACCTCGACGCGGCGATCCAGATTGCGCGGCATCATGTCAGCCGACGATATGTATATCGCCGCCTTCGGGCTCGGCAGGCCATTGCCCATACCGAAGCAATAGATTCGACCATGTTCAAGGAAGCGGCCGATGATCGACTTGACGCGAATGTTTTCGGACAGGCCGGGCACGCCCGGCCGCAGGCAGCAGATGCCACGCACGATCAGTTCAACGGATACACCGGCATTCGACGCCTCATAGAGCGCATCGATGATTTCCGGATCGACCAGCGAATTCATCTTGAGCCAGATCGCACCCGGCTTGCCGCTGCGGGCGAATGCCGCTTCACCGCGGATGTGTTCGAGCATGCGTCCACGCAAGGTCAGCGGCGACACGGCCATCTTCTCGATGTCGCTCGGCTCGGCATAACCGGTGATATAGTTGAACACGCGTGCGGCATCGCGACCGATGATCGGGTCGGATGTGAAATATGACAGATCGGTGTAAATGCGCGCGGTGACCGGATGATAGTTGCCGGTGCCGGTGTGCACATAGGTCGTGAGCGAGCCGCCCTCGCGGCGCACCACCAGCGACAGCTTCGCGTGGGTCTTCAATTCCAGGAAGCCATAGACCACTTGGACACCGGCGCGTTCGAGATCGCGCGCCCAGCGGATATTGGCCTCTTCATCAAACCGCGCACGCAGTTCGACGAGCGCCGTTACCGACTTACCGGCCTCAGCGGCCTCCACCAGCGTGCGGACAATCGGCGAATTGTTGGAGGTGCGATACAGAGTCTGCTTGATCGCCACCACATCCGGATCGCGCGCGGCCTGCTGCAGGAACTGCACGACGACGTCGAAGGACTCATAGGGATGATGGACAATCAGGTCCTTCTGACGGATCGCGGCAAAGATGTCGCCGCCATGATCGCGGACACGTTCCGGATGACGCGGCACATAGGGCACGAATTCGAGATCGGGCCGATCGAGCCGCGTGAGCTGCGAGACCTCGTTCATGGCGAGAATGCCGTCGACCAGCAGGATTTCGTCATCCGAGGTCGCCAGCGCGCGCTGCACGAAGGCACGGAGTTCTGCCGGCATGCCGGCTTCGATTTCGAGGCGGATCACCGACCCTCTGCGGCGACGCTTCAGCGCAGTCTCGAACAGCCGGACCAGATCCTCGGCCTCTTCTTCGACTTCGAGTTCACTGTCGCGGATGATGCGGAAGGCACCCTGCCCCTGAACA
Source organism: Tardiphaga sp. P4_G1 (assembly GCF_056401215.1). NCBI lineage: Bacteria > Pseudomonadati > Pseudomonadota > Alphaproteobacteria > Hyphomicrobiales > Nitrobacteraceae > Tardiphaga > Tardiphaga sp. P4_G1. The sequence continues at coordinate 63,840 of NZ_JBFUJU010000001.1, read as the reverse complement.
GTGTAGCCCGGGAATAGACGCGCGATGAACAGGCCAGTGGCCTGTTCCAGCGTGATAAGGCGGACCGCGCCGTCCTTGCCGGGGGTCGGCAGGCGGATGAAGCGATCGATCTTGCCGGGCATGCGGATCAGCGCGTTCATCGTCTTGCCGTCGGACACCCGCGACAGATGCAGCGCGATGGTGAAGCCCAGACTCGGAATGAACGGGAACGGATGCGCCGGGTCGATCGCCAGCGGCGTCAGCAGCGGGAAAATATTGTGGAGGAAGTGGTCCTCGATCCAGGACCGGTCGGCCTTGCTGACCTCCTTGCCGTCGAGCAGCACGATTCCGACATCGGCCAGCATGCCGCGCTGGTCACGCCAGATCGCCTGCTGGTCGCTGCCGAGCTTGGAGACCGCGCTGTTGATCAGCACCAGTTGCTCGGCCGGGGTCAAGCCGTCCGGACTGCGCTCGCTGATTCCCTCACGGACCTGCGCTTTGATACCGGCGACGCGGACCATGAAGAATTCATCAAGGTTGTTTGCGGAAATCGACAGGAAGCGGACGCGCTCCAGCGCCGGATGGCCCGGATTTACGGACTCCTCAAGGACGCGGCGATTGAAATGCAGCCAGGACAGCTCGCGATTGATGAAGCGCTCGGGACCCGATGCGACCACCTCTGCTGGCTTCGCTTCGCCCTTTTTCTCTTCAATAACAATCTCTTCTGCGGAGTCCATGAGACAGCAATCCATCCAGTTCAAGCAGCGCTATAGTGCCGGCAAATCACAGCGGACATTGCGTCAGTTGCATGACGCTTCGATGACATTGAGGAACCAGCCTGCCGCGCCGTCAAGGCACCGTTCGACGCGCCGCGTTTGACGTCCAAGGCTAAGTCAGGCGTCGCGCAGCAGTTCCGCAGCCAATGCACGGGTCACCGGCCGCCCAAGCCGGAGCGCCTCGCTATCCAGCAATTCCACCGTATGGCGGGCGGCGGCGAATGACCGCTCGATGCGGCTGGCCACATAGCTGACCACGCTCTCGTCGATGCTGAGCTGGCGGTCGGCGCAAAACTTCACGATCAGCGCCCGAAACAACCCGTCATCCGGTGGCAGCAGATTGACTACCGGGATCGCACGGAGCCGCGACCGCAGATCGCGCAACTCGACCTCCATGGCGGCCGGGGCGACCCGCGCCGTAATCAGCACATAGGCGTTGTCCTGACGTGCCAGATTAAGAAGGTGGAACAGCGCCCGCTCGTCGAAGGCACCGGCATTGAGATCCTCCACCACCAGTGCGTTGGTCACCAACTCAGCCGGAACCGTCGCAGCCGTCAGGCTGTGCGCCATGGTGGAGCGCGCGCCGGCCTCCTCGGCCCAGATCGCCGCCAGATGGCTCTTGCCGGACCCTTCCGGGCCGACAAGGAGCATTACCCGGTTCGGCCAGTCCGGCCAGCAGTCGATCAGTCCCAGCGCCTCGGCATTGGCCGGGCCCTCAAGGAAGTTGTCGCGGGACAGACTCTCCGCATGGGGCAGCGCGAACGCCAATTGACGAGGTTGGACGCGGGCGACCACGCAAATACTCCTGCCGGCTCCGCCGGCGAACGTCACGAATACCGGTTTACCGGGGCTCTTGACCGGGTTCGATGGTGCTCATGTGTCGCATCCACTCGACGAGATAGAAGGACACAGAGAGCAGCGTCAAGACGGTCACAAAGCCCATTAAAATCAAATCGTAAGGCGAGGATTTGAAACCAAATCCGAGGGCAGCAAGAACCAAGGCTGCGAAGGCCACCTGCGCCACCGTATTGAGCTTCGATACCATCAGCGGCTTCATCGGGATCGGTTTGCCGAACAACCACGACACAATGACGGCGCCCACGATCATGATATCCCGCGACACCACGAGAATCACGATCCAGCGCGGAACTGCCCCCCATATCCCCAGGGAGACATAGATCGAGACCAGCAGCGCCTTATCGGCCAAGGGGTCGAGCAGCGCACCGAGTTCGCTGGCCATGTTGAAACGCTTGGCGAGAAAGCCGTCCACGGCATCGCTGACCCCTGCAATCACGAAGATTGCAAAGGCGATTTCCATCTGGTTCGAGGCAATCGCCCAGACAATCACGGGCACCAGCAGGATACGCCCGAGGGTGATTAAATTGGGGATACTCACGCGGCGCTTCCCGGCTCCGGCCTGTTTCGCAATCCGAGCTTGGGGGCTCCGACCGGCTTACCGCCTACATAGTAATCGGGATAGCGTTTACGAGCCATTGCGCAGGCGGGGATTCCGACGTAACCAGCCGAAAATACACAGTTTCGCAGCTCCGGCAGGATACCCGGCATGACCGACCAGAAAAAAGGCCTCACTTACGCGGACGCGGGCGTCGATATCGATGCCGGCAACCGTCTGGTGGACCTCATCAAGCCGATGGTTCGCGCAACCGCCCGTGCCGGCGCTGACGCCGAGATCGGCGGCTTCGGCGGACTGTTCGACCTCAAGGCCGCCGGCTTCAAGGATCCGGTTCTCGTCGCCGCCACCGACGGCGTTGGCACCAAGGTCAAGATCGCCATCGAAGCCGGCATCCATAACGGCATCGGCATCGATCTCGTCGCCATGTCAGTCAACGACCTCGTGGTCCAGGGCGCCGAGCCGCTGTTCTTTCTCGACTACTTCGCCTGCGGCAAGCTCGACCCGGAAGCCACCGCCTCAATCGTCGCTGGCATCGCAGAGGGCTGCCGCGAGTCTGGCTGCGCCCTCATCGGCGGCGAGACCGCCGAGATGCCCGGCCTGTACAAAGACGGCGACTACGACCTCGCCGGATTCTCGGTGGGCGCTGCGGAGCGCGGCACGCTGCTGCCGACCAAGGACATCGGCGTGGGCGATGCCGTCATTGGCATGGCCTCGTCTGGCGTCCACTCCAACGGCTTCTCGCTGGTCCGCAAGATTGTCGAGCGCACGGGCCTCTCTTACGCCGACAAGGCGCCGTTCTCGCCGGTGATGACGCTTGGCGGTGCACTGCTGACCCCGACCCGGCTCTATGTGAAATCCTGCTTGCGCGCGATCCGCGAGACCGGCGCCGTGAAGGGCCTCGCGCATATCACTGGCGGCGGCTTCACCGACAACATCCCGCGCGTGCTGCCAAAGAACCTCGGCGTTCGCATCGACCTGCCCTCCCTCACCGTCCTGCCGGTGTTCAAGTGGCTGGCAAAGGAAGGCGATATCGCCGAACTCGAGCTGCTGCGCACCTTCAACTGCGGCGTCGGCATGATCGCCATCGTCAAGCGCGAAGCCGTGCAACAGGTGATGGACATCCTGCGCGAGGGCGGCGAGACCGTGTCGCTGCTCGGCGACGTCATCGAAGCTGAGGGCGACGAGCGCGTCGTCTATGACGGACATCTCGAACTCAACCTGTGAGGCCGTGATGCGTCGCGTCGCCATCCTGATTTCCGGCCGCGGGTCGAACATGACCGCATTGATCGAGGCCGCCGCAGCAGATGGCTTCCCGGCCGAGATTGCGCTGGTGATTTCCAACAGGGTTGACGCTCCCGGCCTCGCCACTGCGCAGGCCAATGGCGTCAACACGCTGGTGATCGAGAGCAAGCCGTTCGGCAAGGATCGCGCAGGCTTCGAGAAGCTGCTGCAGTCGGCCCTCGACGAGCACAAGATCGAGCTGATCTGCCTCGGCGGCTTCATGCGCCTGTTCACGGCGGAATTCGTGCGACACTGGTACGGCCGGATGCTGAACATCCACCCGTCGCTGCTGCCCTCCTTCCCCGGCCTCGATCCGCACGGCCAGGCATTGCGCGCCGGCGTCAAGATTTCCGGCGCCACGGTGCATTTCGTCATTCCGGAGACCGATGCCGGCCCGATCGTGATGCAGGGAGCCGTGGCCGTGGCCGATAACGACACCCCCGACACCCTCGCCGCGCGCGTGCTCGACATCGAGCACAAGATCTATCCGCAGGCGTTACGGCTGTTGGCCACCAACAGCGTCGGCATCACCGGCGACACCTGCACCACCAGTACCGGCGCCAGCGCCAGCCGCGACGACACGCTGATCTCGCCGACGGTGATCTAGGCGAGACGTCCGCGGATTCGCGCGATCGTAACTTTTCGCAACGAGGACAACGCACTTTATTGTTCGGGAGACGCCCCGGACTGTCGTGTGTCCGTCGTCAATGGGGATTGTTCAGTTCGCGAGCACCGGTCGCAGGACCATCAAAGACAATGCGAACGACGCAACACGTGCTGCGTCGTTCGGACCATTTCGTTTAGCTGCGAACAAATGCCAGAATATCCGGATTGATCACGTCGGCATGGGTGGTCAGCATGCCGTGCGGGAAGCCCGGATAGGTCTTGAGCGTGCCGTTCTTGAGCAGCTTCACCGTCAGTGGTGCAGCGTCGGCATAAGGCACGATCTGGTCATCATCGCCGTGCAAAACGAGCACCGGCACATCGATCGCCTTCAGGTCTTCGGTGAAGTCGGTTTCCGAAAATGCCTTGATGCAATCATAGTGCGCCTTGGCGCCGCCGATCATGCCCTGCCGCCACCAGTTGTCGATCACGCCCTGATAGACTTTCGCGCCCGGCCGGTTGAAGCCGTAGAATGGCCCGGCCGGGACATCGACGTAGAACTGCGCGCGGTTGGCAACAAGCGCAGCACGGAAGCCGTCGAACACTTCGAGCGGCAGGCCGCCGGGATTGTTCTCGGTCTTGAGCATGATCGGCGGCACGGCGCTGACCAGCACCGCCTTGGCGACGCGTCCCTTCTTGGCACGCGCGACGTAACGCGCAACTTCGCCGCCGCCGGTGGAGTGACCGATATGCACGGCGTCCTTCAGATCCAGTTTGTCGGTGAGTTCGGCGACGTCGGCCGCATAGGTGTCCATCTCATTACCGGTCGCGGTCTGGCTGGAGCGACCATGGCCGCGGCGGTCGTGCGCGATGACGCGATAGCCCTGATTGAGGAAGAACATCATCTGGTTGTCCCAGTCGTCCGCACTTAGGGGCCAGCCGTGATGAAACACGATCGGCTGCCCGGTGCCCCAATCCTTGTAGAAAATCTCGGTGCCGTCTTTGGTGGTGATGGTTCCCATGATCCAGACTCCTTTGAGTGGGTTGCGGGCAAGCGCGACTTCGAATTCGCAGCGGCTTATGCGGATAACCTGGCCGCTTTCCGCCTCTGCGCCGATGACAGGCCAGTGAATAGACTAACGGGCCGCAAGTCTCTTGTACGTTTCGAATACAAAAACAAGATGTCGCCGAGCCGCCAACGGGCGACGACCAGCTGCATTCTATTCAGGCGGCAATGCCGAAGTTTCGGCATTGCGCTCTTCGTCAATTAATATACTAATAGTACAATTATTAAATTTTGTCGAGCGGATCGCTTGTCGCACCCTCGGCAAGCGTCAACGGACCTTCCGGAGCTGCAACATGAATACGCCGAGCGACTACCAGATTTTCGAGGCGGGTGACGTGCTGCTGCAATCCGGCCAGCGGCACCCGCGCCTGCAGCTTGCCTACAAGACCTATGGCGCACTCAATGCTGCCAAAGATAACGTCATCCTCTATCCGACGTCGTTCGGCGCACAACACTATGACACTGAGTGGCTGATCGCGCCGGGCGCCGCACTCGATCCGGACCGCTACTTCATCGTCATCCCCAATCTGTTCGGAAACGGGCTGTCGTCATCGCCATCGAATTCGCTGGAAGCTCTGGCTGGCGCCCCCTATCCGAACATCAGCTATCATGACGCCATTTCTATCCAGCATCGCCTGCTGACCGAGCAATTCGGCATCGCCCGTCTGGCACTGGTTTATGGCTGGTCGATGGGCGGCATGCAGGCCTATCACTGGGCCGCCCGCTATCCGGACATGGTGGCACGCGCGGCAGTGGTCTGCGGCAGCGCCCGTTGTTCGCCGTTCAACGCCGTATTCCTCGAAAGTGTGCGGGCCGCTTTGACCACCGATCCTGCCTTTGTCGATGGCCGCTTCGTTTCGAAACCATCTGCCGGACTTCGCGCCATGGGGCGGGTTTATGCCGGCTGGGCGATGTCGCACGGCTTCTACCGCGACGAAATCTGGCGCGAAGCCGGCTTCACCTCGCTGGAAGACTATCTGGTGCGATCATGGGACGTCGCTTTCGCGCATCGTGACGCCAACAATCTGCTCGCTCAACTCTGGACCTGGCAAAATGGCGATATCAGCCGCTGCGACGCCTTCGGCGGCGACTTCCGCAAGGCCATGGCTGCGATCACCGCGCGCGTTCTGCTGATGCCCGGGCAGACGGACAATTATTTTCAGGTCGGCGACAACGAAGACGAACTCCCGTTGCTGATCAACGCGCGCGCAGCCGAACTGTGTCCGATCCCCTCGCTGCACGGACACCGCGCCGGCAATCCCGTCAAGATTCCAACCGACGCAGCCTTCATCAACACGAAGGTCTCCACGCTGCTCGCCGCCGACGCCTGAACCGAGAACGGAACGAACCGATGACGATGGATGCAGTTGGCCATGGCAAGATCGAAACCCGCGCCCTAACGCCTGCACAGCTGAAGGACCTGTCGGTTCGCGCCAATCTTCCGGGGCTCATTCGCTCGATCAGCCATTATGCCTTGATCGCTTTGGTTGGAACACTGATCTGGCAGGTCGCCACCCGCTACGGCGCGATGTGGGCGATTCCGCTGATCATCATCCAGGGCTATCTCATCGCCTTCCTGTTCATGGCGGTGCACGAGGCCGCGCACAAGACTGTGTTCACCAGCCGGCGGCTGAACGAGGCCCTCGGCCATGTCTCGTCGCTGATGATCGTTCTACCCTATGAACACTATGCGCTATTTCACTGGGACCATCACCGCTTCACGCAGGATCCCGACCGCGATCCTGAACTCGTCACCGCAACGATCCCCTCGTCCGACACCAGACTCGCCATCGCCTATACCGGCATCGTGCAACTGACCAATCGGATCCGTCTGCTGGTCCGCCGTGCTCTGACCGGACAAGCCGTGGCGCCGTGGATCCCGGAATCCAAGCAGGGCATGGTGGTGCGCGAAACCCGCATCTATGCCCTCATCTATCTCGCGCTGCTGATCGCTTCTATCGCGCTCTCCAGCATGATGCTGCTGTGGTGCTGGCTCGTCCCGCTCTATGTCGGCCAGCTCTTCCTGCGGCCCTATCTCTATGCCGAACACACCGGCTGCGAGCGTACCCGCAGCGCCTATGAGAACACCCGCACGACCTATACCGATAGGCTGACGAAGTGGTTCACCTGGAACATGCCATTCCATGTCGAGCATCACGCCTATCCGTCGGTGCCCTTCCACGCATTGCCGAAGCTCAACGCCATCATCGACGAACGTATCACGCATCGCGGTTGGGGTTACCGGGCCGTCACGCGCGAAACCTGGCGCTGGTTTCGCCGCGCGCGGCAAGGCGGCATCTGACTATTGCACCGACAACACGGATCTGACGAGCTTGCGGGCATAGTCGGCCGTCAGCGGCCGAAATCCAAAGACATACTCATAAAACAGCGTGCCATAGATCCGATCATAGAGATCGCCGGCTGGCTCCGAAGCAACGATGCTGCCGTCCTTCTGGCCGTCCTTGATAATCGCCAGCGATATGTCCCGGCGGATACCGAGATAGCGTTCGGAGAAGATTTTCGCTGAACCGGTCCGCGAGATGCATTCGGCAATGACAGCGAGCTGTACCTTGCCAAAATCGCTGTTCAGCGCCACGGCATAGGCGGCGGCATGTTTCGTGATGCGCGTGAACGGATCGCCGCTCTCGGAAAGCGGTAGCATGGTCGACGCCTGCCGCAGAAATGCGTCGATCAGTACCGCTTCGCGCGACGGCCACCATTTATATATCGTCATCTTGGAGACGCCGGAATCGCGCGCAATCGCATCGATGGTCGTCGCAGCAAGCCCCTCAGCCGCCATCATGCGATAGGCGCTGTCCAGGATCGCATCCTCGGTCTCGACCGATCGAGGACGACCTCGCCGCACCGGGGTCACGTCGGTCATCGTCGCAATATTTCTCTGTTGGCTGCCATGCGTTCACTATAGCGCGGCCCCCTTAGATCAAACAGGGAAATTGGCGTGGCGATCAGACGCGGCGACGGAATGTTGGTCTCGCGCGCCGAGCAACTCATAGATCTGCACTTCCGCGGCAAAGCCTTTCGGCTTGATCCGGGCGACGCTGCGGAAAAGGAACAGGGAGTCCACCCGCTCCTTGACGGCTTCGCTGACCAGGACGCTGGTTCCGTAGTCCTTGTTCAGCGTCTCGAGCCGTGACGCGAGATTTACGGTCGCGCCGAGCGCCGTGTAGTTCATGCGGTCGGGTGACCCGATATTGCCGATCATGACATCGCCCACATGCAGGCCAAACCGGGTCTTGTAGACGGGCCAGCCCTCACGCTCGAATTCCTCATTGAGCTTCCGATTGGCTTCGACGCAATCGAGCACAGCGGCGCAAGCCTGCGCGACATGGTCGGTGTGCTCGATGGGTGCGTTCCACAGCCCCATAACCGCATCGCCGATATATTTATCGACCGTGCCCTGATGCGTAGCAATGACGTCCGAAATCGCAGCGAAATAGCGCGACGTGTAGAGCATCACCCGGGTCGGATCTTCGTTCTCCGTCATTCCCGTAAAATTCTCGACATCCGTGAATAGGATGGTCGCTTCGCGGCGCTCGCCGCCCAATTGCATGGCTGTGCCGGTTTCGACCAGTTGCTGAACCAGACGCTTGGGGACGAAATTCGAGAATGTCTGCACCAGTGTGCGCATGGTGAAGACCGATCGACCGAGATCGTCGATTTCGCGGATCGGCGAACGCAGTTGCGGCATCGACGAGAACCGGAAGTTCTGGATGCGATCGACCTCGCGCGCCAAAATTCGCAGGGAGAGCGACAGCTTGTTGCCGATCCAGAACGCAATCGGTACGGCCGCGAGCACGAAACAAAATGCGAGAATGAAGAGCGTGCGCTTTTCTTGCTCGATCTCGGCATAGAACTCATCGAGCGGAGCGAAGAAGCCAACGCGAAGATTGGCCGATCCAGCCATCTCTACGGGCCTGAATGCCGCCGCATAGGCACGCCCGGTTCCGTCATCGAAGAACTGTTGTTCAACGCCGGTCTGGCGCCACGCCTTGATAGCCGCAGTAGCGCCGATCGTATCGACATCGCTCAGTCGCGGCAGCTCCGACAGTTTGTTCGGCACACTCGTGGCTTCAAGCCAGCGGGACATCTCGGGATGCGCCAGCACCCGGTCGGCATCATCAAACAGGTAGGCCACGCCCGAATGCCCGAGCTGCTGCTTGCGCAGCATGGCCTCGGCTTCACTGAGCAGGATATCGCCGGCCACAACACCCCGCTGCCCCTCCACAATGGGCATTCGCAGCGTGTAGCCGATGTCACCGGTCTGATAGAAAATATAGGGCTCGGTCAGCAGACTGGCATTGGGCTCGAAGGCGCCACGATACCAGGGCCGAACGCGAGGATCGAAATCGACAGGCCCGGGCAGACTTGCCAAAGGCTGCAGCGCATCGTCGAGATAGGAGGTCGTGGTCTGAAGCGGTCCAAAATCGCCTGCTTTCACGATCGTGAACAGGCGAAATCTGGCCCCGTCCGGCGCCCCGAAGCGCGCTTTCACCCCAGCTCCCGTTCGGTCGATCAGGTCCATTTCCAGGAACGAGCCGTCCTCATATCCCATGTACAGGCTGAAGAGCTGCTTGTTGTTGCGCAGCATCGACGCCAGCAGGATGTTCAGCCGCGGGTTATTCTTGAGCTCCGCGGACTGGACCGATGTGATACCGCGCAGGATATCCAGATTGTCATGGACGCTTTTGAGCTGCGCATCGATGCGATCGGTCGCAGCCTGCGCGACCACGCTGAGATACGACGAAGCCGCCGTCCGGATGATCGTGTTGACCCGGCTGAAGCTGAGATAGACCAGCGCAAGACCGACCGTCAGGACGACGCCGACGAACAGCGCAATGATCGACGTCCTGAAGCCAATCCGGAAACGCGATCTCGCCGGCACCGTCATCGCAGGATGCTCCACACGCCAGCCAATCTGGCACCGCATATCGACAGGCCAGACCTGGCTGCGCCGGACGGGAAGTCTCGCGGTATCATGATTCCGTCACGCAAGCGCAATTGCCGATTATCTTTACGGTAAAGAAACCCGATCTGTGCTTACGACATCGGACAATGAACTCACCTCGCGCAGCACGCTGGCCAGCGCCACGAGCTGCGACGATTGCAATGCCTCCATGGCAACTGCATAATTGAAACAATTGACTATTCTGGCTGTCACTTAAGGAAATGAAGAATGACGGGCGCCGATCTGGGTGTGATCATCCGGCAGACTGCTAAGCAGCAAAACAAGACACTGATGGCAGCCGTCAAGGCACAACGCGATCGCTATGCGGGCCTGGCCGCCAAGGCCAAAGACAAGACCGCCAAGGGCCGTTTCAAGCAACTAGCGAAGGACGCGACGGAGCAAGGCATGGCCGCCGCCAAGCGCCTTCAGATGTCCGCCGATAATGCCGCCGATAGCTATGCGCGATCGATGCGTAAGGCCGTTGAAGCACTTCAGATCGCAGAAGCAGCGCAAGCGATGAAGGCTCAGAACGCCGAAAAGGACAAGGCCGCCAAGAAGGCTGTACCCGCCAAGAAAACGGCCAAAAAGGCGAAGAAGCCAAAGAAGCGATAATGCGGGCATAACCTCGCCCGCTCGGCACGATCCGCACCGGAGCTACAAAAGGCCCGGCTTGCGCCGGAGTTACATAAGTCGGCCGGCCCACATGTCAGGGCCGGCAGGGCAAAACTCGGTTATGAGACCTTGAGGTTCTCGGCAGACGCCTTGCCGCGATTTTCCACCAGGTCGTATTCAATGGTCTGATTTTCATTGAGGGTGCTAAGGCCCGCGCGCTCCACGGCGGAGATGTGCACGAAGACATCCTTGTCGCCGACAGTCGGCTTGATGAAGCCATAACCCTTGGTGGGGTTGAACCATTTGACGGTGCCCTTCTGCATCGTCTGTCTCCCAATCTAGATACAAAAAAGACGCGGCCACGCATCATGCGTACCACGCCACAAGCGGGCTTCCCGGTGTCTGCTGAATGTCCTGCTCGCAAAACGCACAGTCGAACGGCCTCAATCCGATTGCGCAAGAATTCCAACATGAAAATTTTGGCTACGCAAGTCTTTGGCTTTTTACGGCAGAGGTTTTGATATCACCGACGGCGTTCAAGCGTACCTATCGAAAGCCGCTGACCGGCCCCATGAGCAGACGCGCCGGATTGAAACATCGTCAGCCCGCTCTGCGTGAATGGCCATAACGTGATGAAAAGCGGCACGAATCCGCTGTGGCAATCGCACAACAATACGCGTCAATCGCCACCGGAGGCGCTCAATGCGCAGCGGCAATGCTCAAGGGATCGCGTATGCTCTGCCGCAGCCGAACGGCACTGCAGCGACAATTTCGAAACGAGTAACAATGCGCGATCCATCGCGATACGCCCGAACGGACAGGCGCCCGGCTACCAGCCGGCAACGTCGGACCATTGTACTCGGCGTTGCCGTCGCGCTTGTCGTTGTGCCTTCGCTCGCATCTGCCCAGGTCGCACCACCGCCTACCACGCCGCCCCCAACCACACCGCCACCGACGACGCCACCGCCACCGGTGCCGTCATCGACCGACTTCAATGCCGGGCAATCCGCAGGTATTGCCATTGGCGATCTCGGTAGCCAGTTCCTGCGGCGCCTCGGCGATCAGGCGAGCTACGGCTTCAACCGCGCGTCGCGCGCCAATCCCGGCGGCGGGGGTGCGTCGGAGACCACCGAGACGCCGCGCTTCCGAAGCTGGGCCGAATTCTACGGCGTTGGCGCGCATACCAGCACCATCGGGGATTTCGTCGGCGACAAGCGCCGGACCATCGGCGGCGTCGCCGGGATCGGCGCGCGGCTGATGCCGGGTGTCAATGTCGGGCTGTCGGTGGACCAGAGTCACACCACGATCGATGTTCCGCTCGCCCTGCAGTCTGCAACGCTCGACCTCACGCAGATCGGAGTCAACGCTTCGGTCGACCAAGGCGCCTGGACCTGGGCAATCGCATTGGTGCACGGCTTCGGCGACATCAACTCGCGCCGCGACACGGGTCTGGGGCTCGCGAGCGCCGGCTACAATGCGCGGATCGACGGCGCGCTCACTGAGCTGAGCTATTACTGGAGTTACGAACAGGCACGGATCGTGCCCAAGGCTGCCTTCGAATACACCCGCGCGACAACCGGCGCGATGCAGGAGCTTGGCGGCCTCAATCCTGTCAACGCGAGCGGCGCCTCAGCCGAGCGTGCGCGTATCCTGATTGGCGCAGAAGTCGGCCGTTACTGGATATTCGATCAGAAGATTCTGGATCTGTCGGGCTATGCCAAATTCGTCGACAACGTGCATCAGCGCTTTAGCAACGTCACGGTTAGCCTGGGTTCCGAGAGCATCACCGTTCAGGGGATTGGCGAAAGCCAGTACGGCGCGGATGCTGGCGCATCGGCGTCGCTGAGCCTCAGCAACACCGCACGTCTCTATCTCAATTATGACGGCAAGTTCCGCGCCTATTCGCAGTCCCACCAGGGAACGCTGGGCGTCGAATTCAAGTTCTAGAAACCGTCAGATTCCAGAAACAAAAAAAGCGGGCGAAAGGCAAATGCCCCTCGCCCGCTTTGCGTTTTTATTGAGTTAGGCCGCCTGCTCGGCGTGCCCTGCCATGCTGCGACGACGCCACAACGTTCCGACAGCGAGCACCACAGCGACACCAATCAGACCGCAGACGATCTCGCCACCATGTCCCCCATTGGTGAAACGAACGCCAAGGCCCAGCGATGACATCAGGCTGTCGAGGCCAGTGCCGACCGAACCGCTGAAGAAGCTGTGCATCAGCGGCAGAACCGCAGGATCCGTCGCGATCACTTCGCCGGCGACCCAGCCCAGCAGGGCCGCACCGAGCCAGACCAGAACGGGCAGACGGGTCAGCAGCGCCATGATCAGCGCCGCGCCGGCGACGATCAGCGGGACGCTGATGGCAAGGCCGAGGATCAGCAACGGCACGCTGCCATTGGCAGCGGCAGCAACTGCAATGACGTTGTCGAGGCTCATCACGATATCGGCGACGACGACGATCTGCACGGCGGCCCACAGATGCGAGGCAGCCTTGACGCCGTCCTCTTCTTCCTGCTCGGGAACCAGCAGTTTGGCCGCGATCACGATCAGCGCGAGACCGCCCACCAGCTTGAGGTAGGGCAGTTCCATCAATGTGGCGACGATGCCGGTGAAAATGATACGCAGGATGACGGCCGCAGCGGCACCAAGGATCATGCCCCACATGCGCTGCTTCGGCTCGAGGCCGCGGCAGGCCAGCGCGATCACGAGGGCGTTGTCGCCGGACAGCAGAACGTTGATCCAGATGATCTTGCCGACGGCTACCCAGAATGCGGGCTGCTGCATTTCGACCTGAAACTGAACGAAAACCGACTTGATCGTCGCCGGATCGAGAATATGCAGCAACCAGTCCACAGCGCGCCCCTTTGTTTGTTCGTTTTGATTGGAAAGGTCGGCGCGCCCCCGCGCGCCGACCGGTCGTCAATTCGGCTGGAAGTTTAGCCGACGATCTCGTTGCCCGAGAAGAACTGTGCGATCTCGATCGCCGCAGTTTCCGGAGCGTCCGAACCATGAACCGAGTTCTCGCCGATCGACTTGGCGTGAAGCTTGCGGATGGTGCCATCAGCAGCCTTCGACGGATCGGTTGCGCCCATCACATCGCGATGCTTGAGGACGGCGTTCTCACCTTCCAGCACCTGCACGACAACCGGACCCGAGGTCATGAAGTCCACCAGTTCGCCGAAGAAGGGGCGTTCCTTGTGAACGGCGTAGAAAGTGCCGGCCTGTTCGCGGGTCATGCGGATGCGCTTCTGCGCGACGATCCGCAGGCCGGCCTTTTCGATCAGCGCGTTGATCGCACCGGTCAGATTGCGCTCGGTCGCGTCGGGCTTCAGAATCGAAAAGGTACGCTCGATAGCCATGATTTATCCTTGAATAACAGTCGCTGGAAGATGGCGGCTTATATCGACGCTATCCGGGAACGGCAAGCGATCCGTCCAAATGTCGCAGGCCCCATTTTGGCAGATCCGGCGCTCGAAATTACCTAGATGTCATCCACATGAACCATTCCTGACAGGATTGGCGCGATCCGGTTCAGCTTCCTCCTCCTACACTGCCTGCAATGACCCCGGCCAACGGCATTTGCCCCCGGTGCCATGTTCACGGCAGGCGCAACACGCGCCGTACCAGAGGAGATGAGAATGTTCCGCAAGATCGCACTGACTTTGGTTGCAGCGGCCTCATTGGGCGCCGCGGCGCTGGCTCCGACCTCGGCTTCTGCCTGGGGCGGCCACGGCGGATGGCACGGCGGTGGCTGGCATGGCGGCGGCTGGCATCGCGGCTGGGGCGGACCACGCTTCGTCGGCGGGCCGGTTTACGGCTATGGCGGCGGCGGATGTCTCGTCCGCCGGGTCGTTCCGACCCCGTGGGGACCGCGTTGGCGACTGGTCAATCGCTGCTACTGACGCTCCACGAGCAGAGAAATACCGCCCGGCCGTTCCCTCGGCCGGGCTTTTTCTTGGCAGATCCATCGACGATTCATCGAATTTTGACTCAAACAGCCTCAAATCCATAAATCTTGAAACAATTTCGGCCCGCACGACTTGCCTTAGTGTCATTCAACTGCCACGAGCGCCGGGAAGACAATGCAGAACCAGTTCATCAATGATGGCGAAGAACACATTGACCGCACCACCAGCGCGGCGATCTGCAATGCCATCGGCGAACGGCTGCGCCGGGATGTCGGCCCGGACAACGCCCTGCCCTCCCATCTGCAGATGCTGATCGACCAGATGCGGCAGCAGGATGAGAACACCGGTAGCCGCTGACGGCATAATTGACCTTCCGCGCACCAGCAGCGAGCAAATCGGGGTTGCCTTTGTGCGTCGCAGCGGTGACAACCCCGCATGCTTTCCATCACAGACATTTCGATCCGGATCGCCGGACGCCTGCTCATTGACGAGAGCACGGTACAGATTGCGCCGGGAGCCCGCGTGGGTTTCGTGGGCCGCAACGGCGTCGGTAAATCGACACTTTTTCACGCCATTCGCGGCGATCTGGCCACCGAAACCGGAAGTATTTCGATTCCGCCCCGCTGGCGTATCGGCAGCCTCGCCCAGGAGGCGCCGGACGGCCCCGAAAGCCTGATCTCCGTCGTCTTGAAAGCCGATCTTGAGCGCGACGCACTGCTGAAGGAAGCCGAGACCGCCTCCGATCCGGAGCGCATTTCCGATATCCAGACCCGCCTTGTGGATATCGATGCGCATTCCGCGCCCGCTCGCGCCGCAGCGATCCTGAGCGGCCTTGGCTTTTCGGCGGAAGCCCAGTTGCGCTCCTGTTCTGAATTCTCCGGTGGCTGGCGCATGCGCGTGGCACTTGCAGCGACGCTGTTCTCGGCGCCGGATCTGTTGTTGCTGGACGAACCGACCAACTATCTCGATCTCGAAGGCACGCTGTGGCTCGAGGACCATCTCGCTAATTATCCGCGCACGGTCATCGTCATCAGCCATGACCGCGACCTGCTCGATACGTCGGTGAATGAGATCCTGCATCTCGACCGTGGCAAGCTCGTGCATTATCGCGGGACCTATTCGAACTACGAAGAGTTCCGCGCCAACAAGGAGGCGCTCGACGCCAAGAACGTCAAGCGTCAGGAAGCCGAGCGCAAGCGGCTGCAGGACTTCGTCGATCGCTTCAAGGCCAAGGCCTCCAAGGCACGTCAGGCACAATCGCGCGTAAAGATGCTTGAGCGCATGAAGCCAATCTCGGCGCTGGTAACGCAAGACGTGCGCGAGATCGTTTTTCCTGCCCCCGAGAAAATCCTGTCACCGCCGATTCTCGCGGTCGACAATGTGTCGGTCGGCTATGAGCCCGGCAAGCCGGTACTCAATCAGGTGACACTCCGCATCGATACCGAGGATCGCATTGCCCTGCTCGGCTCCAACGGCAACGGTAAGTCGACGCTGGTCAAGCTGCTGGCAAACAAGCTGAAGCCATTTTCAGGATCGATCACGCGCGCCGACAAACTGTCGATTGCTTACTTCGCCCAGCATCAGCTCGACGAGCTGGTGATGGACAACTCCGTCTATGATCACGTGCGCAAGCTGATGCCCGACATGCCGGAATCGAAAATCCGCGCGCGTGCCGGCAATATCGGCTTTTCCGGCAAGGCCGCGGATACGATCGTAAAAAGCCTGTCCGGCGGCGAAAAGGCGCGGCTACTGCTGGGGCTCGCGACTTTCTACGGTCCGAACATGATCATTCTGGACGAACCGACCAACCATCTCGATATCGACAGCCGCGCAGCGCTGGCCGAGGCGATCAACGAATTCCCCGGCGCCGTGATCATGGTCTCCCATGATCGCTATCTGATCGAGGCCTGCGCAGACCAGCTCTGGGTCGTGGCTGACCGCACCGTCACCAATTTCGACGGCGATCTCGACGACTATCGCAAAGTCGTCATGCAAGCCCGCGGCATGCGCACGCCGACAC
The DNA here is from genome assembly GCF_056401215.1 of Tardiphaga sp. P4_G1. NCBI lineage: Bacteria > Pseudomonadati > Pseudomonadota > Alphaproteobacteria > Hyphomicrobiales > Nitrobacteraceae > Tardiphaga > Tardiphaga sp. P4_G1. Next base: position 47,212 of record NZ_JBFUJU010000001.1, on the reverse strand, counting down.
GCGACCGCGCAAACACGGACCGCGAAAAACTGGCGAAGCCTAAAGAAAAGAAGGTCCCGCTCAAGCAGCAGGTCGCCGAAGCAGAATCCGAGATGGAGCGGATCACCGCCATCATCGCCAAGATCGATACTGCGCTCGCATTGCCTGACCTGTTCAAGAAAGATCCGAAGCAGGCCACGCAACTCACCAAAGCGCGCGCCGCTGCGGCGGACGCATTGCAACGCGCTGAAGAGCAATGGCTTAGCGCGAGTTCTCTGCATGAAGAAGCGAACGGCTGATCACGCAGCCGTCGCTTACTTCTAAATATTCACGAAAAGATCAGGTCGCGGCGCGCTTCTTCGCCTTCGGACGCGCGGTCTTCGGCTGCTCAACTTCCGGACCGCGTTCGACCACGGTCAAACGACCGGCGGTAAACGTATAGATGCCAGCGCGCGGACCGCGCAGATAGGTCAGCACGGCAACGCGATCGCCGCGCGGGCTGGTCGATAGACTGACATTGTCGGGTGCGCCTGCACCACGCGCCACGTCGCATTCGGTATGGCCGAGCGCCACGACGCCAGTTTGAACCGGCGCACCTGCGGTACCATCGGCAAGCGCGTTGGCATCACGCGGCGCCATGCCCGGGCACGCACCGTCAGCGCTGATGAGATCCTGCGGACTGACGGCCTGCTCAGGCGATAGCGGCGGCGTCTCGATCGAAACATTCTTGATGAATACGCGACCCGGTTTGGAGAACCAGTCGGCATCCTTGGACAGCAGATCCGTAGAGAATGCGTCACCGCCCACGCCGGCGCAGCCAGCAAGCAATGGCGCAGCAAGCAGCAGCACGAGCAGACCGTTTCGATGAAGCTTTTCTTGTCGCACGATTACGCAACCCCAAGACAGGCGATAAGCGCCTGTAACATCATTCATTTGCGGCACCACCATGACACAGCGGTAGATACCGGTGAGGAAATCTACAATTATCATTAATTGCAGCAGATCGCCAATCGCCAGCTAATTCTTGCGCTGCCATCGGCCACGTTCATCGGTCTGCCAGTAAGTGGCGGTAAAGCCCCTCGCCTTACAATCAGTCCAGGCTGCGCGCGCTGCAGCGAGCGCATCGGCATCATCGCCGTTGAATACCAGCACCATGCGCTCATAGCCGTCGGCATCCGCCGGCACTGCTGCGCTGTCCACAAGGAACCGGACCTGGGCACGATTGGGATTACCCTCTTCGATCGCGAGAATGATCGGCTGATCCGCAGCGTCTGCCACACGCCAGGTCGCGTGCGGCAGAAATGAATCATCACGATAGGTCCACAAATGCGCATCGAGCGCATCGGCGCGTTCTTCTGATGTGGATTGCACGACGACACGCCAGCCGCGCTCAAGCGACTTCTCGAGCAGCGGCGGCAGCACGCTCTCCAGCGTCATGTTCTGCAGGTGATAGAACAGGACCTCGGTCATCGTGTCAGACTACTTCTTCGCCTCGTAATAGTCGGCCACAAGCCGATCCAGCAGCCGCACGCCGTAACCCGAGCCCCAGCTCTGATTGATCTCGGTCTTCGGCGCGCCCATGGCGGTACCGGCGATATCGAGATGCGCCCACGGCGTATCGTCGACGAAACGCTGCAGGAACTGCGCCGCAGTGATCGAGCCGCCATTGCGCGTGCCGGTGTTCTTCATGTCGGCGAATTGCGAGTCGATCTGCTTGTCGTATTCCGGACCGAGCGGCATCCGCCAGACACGTTCGCCGGTGGTCTGTCCCACGGTGGACAGACGCTCTGCGAGTTCATCGTTGTTGGAGAACATGCCCGCATATTCGGTACCGAGCGCGACCATGATCGCACCGGTAAGCGTCGCCAGATCGACCATGAATTTTGGCTTGAACTTCTTCGCCACATACCAGAGCACATCGGCCAGTACGAGGCGACCTTCAGCGTCGGTGTTGATGATTTCGATGGTCTGACCGGACATCGACGTCACGATGTCGCCCGGACGCTGCGCGTTGCCATCCGGCATGTTTTCGACGATGCCGATGGCGCCGACCACATTGACCTTGGCCTTGCGGCCCGCGAGTGCATGCATCAGGCCAACGACGCAGGCTGCGCCGCCCATATCGCCCTTCATGTCTTCCATGCTGCCGGCCGGCTTGATGGAGATGCCACCGGTATCAAAGGTGACGCCCTTGCCGACGAAGGCGACGGGCTGCTCGCCCTTCTTGCCACCGTTCCAGCGCATCACCACCATGCGGCCGGGACGCACAGATCCCTGGGACACACCGAGCAGCGCGCCCATGCCAAGCTTGGTCATCGCCTTGACGTCGAGCACTTCGACCGTGACGCCGAGCTTCTTTAACTCACCTGCGCGGCGCGCGAATTCGGCGGGAAACAGCACATTCGGCGGCTCATTCACGAGTTCGCGGGCCAGCACGACGCCGTTGACGATATGATTGCCCGGCACAAAGGCCCTCTTGGCTGCAGCGACGTCACCGACGGACAACGAAACCGCGACGCTGCCGGGCGTCTCGTCGGCATCCTTCTTCTTGGTTTTGTAACGATCGAATTTGTAGGCGCGCAGCAATACGCCGGAGGCGACCGATGCCGCCTGCTCCGGCGTCATTGCACCCGAAGCCAGCTCCGCGATGACGGTCACCGCCTCATTGTTGCCGCCGACCTTGCCGGCGAGCACGCCGCCAAATTTCAGCAGATCGGTCTCCTTCAGATCGGCCGGCTTGCCGGTGCCGATCACGATGAGACGGGACGCCTTGATGCCGTCTGGGGCCAGGATGTCGAGCGTCGACGCGCTCTTGCCCTTGAACTTGCTGGTTGTAGCCGCGCGCTTCACAGTTGCTGCGGCGTCCCCGAGAGCCTTGGTCGCAGCAGGACCGAATTTCAGCGCTTCGTCGCAGAACACCACAAGAGCACCGCGCGCAGCAGTGGCAAACGGGACGAAGCCGACCTTGACGGCGTCGGACATGGCAAATTCCTCCAGAAGATCAGGGCTGTCGCAGGGGTCGGCGCGGAATCCGGTCAGTGCGGCGGGGTTCAAGTGTTTTGTTGTCGTCGCGGCGTGAACCGTCAAGACAGGTTCTGACCGAAACCGCCAAGGATCGATAGTTTCTTGTGTTTCCCCCGAGGGAAACCAAACCGCCCGTAACCCACGATTCGGGCATTGCCTGTGTCCGAATGTGTCGACTCTGGCCTTAGGCGACGGTCTTGCCAACGAATAGGCCCCACCGACGGATACGCCTCCTCGTCGCCACGCGGGTTGCGAAGCATTTCAGTGGCCCAAGGGACACATCAGGCACATAATTAACCATATCTTGAGCGAGCCATCCCCCGGCCATTTTGTTGACCAATCAAAGGGATGCTAAGTGAGATGATGGGCTTGTGAGGATCGCGGCATGTCCTTTTGGGGGTCCCCTTGCGGGATTGGGCATGCGGGCGGCTTTAATGGCCGGAATGGGGATTGATCGGACCGATGGGGTCTATCGACAGGTATATTTTCCGCACGACGCTGGCGTCGTTTGCGGTGGTTCTGGTCAGCCTGACGGGTGTGATCTGGATCACGCAAGCGTTGCGCGGAATCGACCTGATGACGAGCCAGGGTCAGACCATTCTGACCTTCCTCGGCGTCACCAGCCTGGCGATTCCCGTTCTCGTTCTGATCATTGCTCCAATCGCCCTGATGATCGCGGTGTCCCACACCCTGACCAAGCTCGCGACCGACTCCGAAATCATCGTGATGAATGCCGCCGGCCTGTCGCCGCGACGGCTGTTTCGTCCCTTCCTGTTCGCGACAATGGTCGTATCGTTGCTCGTGGCTTTCATTGGCTCATATCTGGCACCGGATGGTATGCGCCGGCTGAAGCGCTGGGACGCCGAGATCACGGCCGATGTTCTGGCGAATATCCTGCAGCCAGGCCGCTTCGCACAGCTCGACCAGAACCTGACTATCCGCGTCCGGGAGCGTCAGCCCGGCGGATTACTGGTTGGCATCTTCGTGGATGATCGCCGCGACCCGAAGGAGCGCGTCACCATTATCGCGGACCATGGCACGGTGCTGAAGAACAAGGATGGCTCGTTCCTGATCCTGGAAGACGGCAATCTGCAGCGTTTCGAGACAGGCAAGACCGACCCCGCCATGGTAGCGTTCGGCCGCTACGCTTTCGATATGTCGAAGTTCTCCAATCGCAGCCAGGACGTCACCTACGGAATTCGTGAACGATATCTCTGGGAATTGATGGTGCCGCCCGTGGATGACCCGCTTTACAAGCAGGTGCCGCGGCAGTTCAGCGCCGAGATGCACGACCGCCTGATGGCGCCGATCTATCCGCTTGCCTTTGCCGCCTTGACCTTTGCATTCCTTGGCTCACCACGGACGACGCGGCAGAGCCGCAACTTCTCGATGGGCAGCGCAATTGCCGCGGTGTTCGGCCTGCGCATGGCGGGCTTTGCCTGTTCCGTCGTGGCAGCGAAATCGGACTTCGCCGCACCGCTTCAATATGCCCTGCTGGCGACAGCGATCGGCGTCAGCTTCTGGATCATCTCAGCCGGGATTGTCGTGGAGCCGCCGGCGAAGCTGGTGGAAGCAATCAACAGATCCAACGAGCGGTTGTTGCGCCTCTTCCGACGGCCGGCCGCCGCATGAGCATGATCACCAACACCATTGGCAGGTATTTCGCCGGTCGCTTCCTGGTGGCGGCCTTGGGCGTGTTCACCAGTATCTTCATGCTGTTGGTGCTGGTCGACTACATCGAGATGGTCAGGCGCACCTCCGGGTTGGCCTCGGCCTCCGCTCTGATGGTGGCGCAGACATCGCTGTACCGGGTACCCCAGTTGCTCGAGAAGATGATGCCGTTTTGCATCCTGATCGGCGCCATGACTTGTTATCTCGCGCTATCGCGGCGGCTCGAACTGGTGGTCGCCCGCGCCGCCGGCGTTTCGGCCTGGCAGTTTATTTCCCCTGCACTGGCCAGCGCCCTCGTCCTGGGCGTGCTGGCGACTGTGGGCTACAATCCCCTGTCGGCCAACCTGCGCGAGGAATCGAAGCGGATGGAGGCCCAGATGTTCGGCGATGCGCCGGGCGGCGGCGTCCAGGACGCCTCCGGCTTCTGGATCAACCAGGTCAACCGCGAGGGCCAATCCATCATCAATGCCGCCCGCAGCGAGCAGCAAGGCGTCCGCCTGACCGGCCTGACCGTGTTCCGGTTCGACACCGAATCCCAATTCAAGGAACGGATCGAAGCTCGCGAGGCATCGCTGGAGCCCGGCCGCTGGTTGTTCAAAGGGGTGCGACGCTACACCCTCGATTCGCCCGTGGTCGAGCAGGACAGCATGTACCTGGCCACGACCCTGACCCCGCTGCAGGTCAGAAACAGTTTTTCGACCCCCGAAACAGTGTCATTTTGGCAACTTCCTTCGTATATCAAATCCTCAGAGAGTTCGGGTTTCGCGACGGCGGGGTATCGCTTGCAGTATCATAAGCTTATCGCACAGCCGTTTTTGCTGGTTGCGATGGTGATGCTGGCTGCTTCCGTGAGCCTGAGGTTCTTTCGGATGGGCGGTGTCCAGAAGATGGTTTTGAGTGGCGTGGGCGCAGGCTTTCTGCTCTACGTCCTGTCGAAAGTTACGGAAGATTTGAGCAAGGCTGAGTTGATGCATCCGATTGCTGCGGCGTGGCTGCCTGTGTGTGTGGGCGGCCTCACCGGCTTTTTGGCCTTGTTGTACCAGGAGGACGGATAGTGGCTGTGTTTGCCGCCCTCCGTGAGCAGGCATTTGATTGGAAGCTGCGCATGACCACGCGCGGTGACCGGTTTTGCACGTCTGGCGTACTGGCCCCGGTGCTCGCAACCGTTTTGGGTCTCTCGACTGGCTTTGGCGTCGCGACGACAACGCCGGCGGCTGCCCAGAGTTTCACCTACAATCGCCCCGCCACCCGGCCTAAGCCGCCGCCTGCCGCCCAGACCGGGCAGATGCTGGTGCAGGCCACCGAGGTCAATTACGACTATAACAACTCGCGCGTCGCCGCAGTCGGCAGCGTGCAGATGTATTACAACGGTACGTCCGTCGAAGCCGACAAGGTCATCTACGACCAGAAGACCAAGCGCCTGCACGCCGAAGGCAATGTCCGCATGACGGACGCCGACGGCAAGATCACCTATGCCAACCTGCTCGATCTCAGCGACGACTACCGCGACGGTTTCGTGGATTCGCTGCGTGTCGATACCGCGGATGCGACCCGCATGGCCGCGACGCGCGCCGAGCGCACCGCCGGCAACTACACCGTGTTCCAGAACGGTGTCTACACGGCCTGCGCCGCCTGTAAGGAAGATCCGAAGAAGCCGCCGCTGTGGCAGGTCAAGGGTGCCCGTGTCATCCACGACCAGACCGAAAAGATGATGTATTTCGAGGACGCCCGGATCGAGTTCTTCGGCGTGCCCCTCGCCTATATCCCGTATTTTTCGACGCCCGATCCGACGGTGAAGCGCAAGACCGGCTTCCTGATGCCGATGCCGTCGCAGAACACCAATTACGGTTTCGGTGTCGAAACCCCATTCTATTGGGCGATCGCCCCCGACTACGACGCGACGTTCTCGCCGCGCTACACCAGCAAGCAGGGCTTGTTGGTGCAGGGCGAATTCCGTCAGCGGCTAATGGACGGCGCTTATCAGATCCGCGCCTATGGCATCAACCAGCAGGATCGGAATGCATACGCCAACACGGTCGGCGACAAGGACTGGCGCGGCGGTGTGGAGTCCAAGGGCCAGTTCGCGCTGAACGATAAATGGGTCTGGGGTTGGGATGCGGTCGCACTGAGCGATTACAACTTCCTGCAGGACTACCGGCTATCAATGTACCGGGATCCCTATGCCTCGTTCCTGAATCTGCAAACGGAAGCCGTTTCGCAACTCTATCTGACTGGCGTCGGCAAGCGCAGCTTCTTCGATGCACGCACGATCTATTACCTGAGCTTCTCCGGCAGCCAGAGCCAGGTCCCGGTGATCCACCCGGTGATCGATTACAATAACGTCCTGAACCAGAACATTCTCGGCGGCGAGTTCAGCTACAAGTTCAACATGACCAGCTTGAGCCGTGATCAGGCTTCGTTCACTGCAATCAACAGTAAGATTGATCCACTGACCGGCTTGAGCCCTTGCAATATTCTCTCAGCGGATACGGCCTCACGGACGCCAACCAATTGCCTGATGAACGGCGTTCCTGGCACTTATACCCGTGTGACCGGTGAAGCACAGTGGCGTCGGTCCTACACGGACTCGTTCGGCCAGATCTTCACTCCGTTCGCGATCCTGCGCGTCGATGCGATCGACGCGTCGATCTCGAACCAGCCCGGCGTGTCCAACTTCCTGCCGACCGGCGACACGACCGCGTTGCGGGTAATGCCCACCGTCGGACTCGAATATCGCTATCCGTTCATCAACGTTCAGCCATGGGGTACAACCACCCTCGAGCCGATCGCGCAGGTTATCATTCGTCCGAACGAAACCTATGCCCGTAAGTTGCCGAATGAAGACGCGCAGAGCTTGAATTTCGACGCCAGCAACCTGTTCAGCGTCAACAAGTTCTCCGGCTACGACCGGGTCGAAGGCGGTGGCCGCGCCAATGTGGGCGTGCAGGCTACCACACAGTTCGACCGCGGCGGCTCCGTCAAAGTCCTGTTCGGGCAGTCGTATCAGCTGTTCGGTCTGAACTCGTTCGCCGTGGCCGACGTCATCAATACCGGCGTTGACTCGGGACTGGCCAAGGCACGGTCCGACTATGTCGCCAGCGTCGCCTATTCACCGAACCGCACCTACACCTTCAGCACCCGCGCTCGCATCGACGAGGCAACCGGCAACATCTCGCGCTTTGAGGCGGAGGGTCGCGCCAGCTTCGACCGCTGGTCGATCAGCATGCTCTACGGCAACTATGCGCCGCAGGTTGATCTCGGTTACCTCACTCGCCGCGAAGGCCTTCTCGGTACCGGTTCGATCAAACTGGCATCGAATTGGGTGGTCACCGGTGGTGCGCGCTGGGACCTTGAGGCCAACAAGATTAACCAGTACACGGTCGGCGCTGGCTATGTGGACGATTGTTTCGTGCTCGGCGTCAATTATGTCACGTCCTACAACTACGTGAGTAACCTGAGCACGCCGCCCGTTCTGAGCCATTCTGTCATGTTCCAGATTGGCCTGCGGACAATTGGCAATACCACGTCTGCGAGCGGAACCGGCGGCACTTACTAGTATCGGTCCTTTGTGCCGTGAAATCTCCGTTTTCCGTCGCGATGTATGCGAATTCTGCTTTCAAGAGAGCTTTGACACCGCGGTTTTGACAATGATGGGTACGATGATTTCCGGACGCGTTCTGCGAGCCACTTTGGCGACGGCAGTTACCCTTCTCATTTGCGCGGGATCGCCGGCTCGGGCGCAGTCCGTCGCCGTCATGGTCAATGGCGAGCCCATCACCAATTTCGATATCGAGCAGCGCACCAAGTTGAATGCACTGTCCGGCGCGAAGACGAACAGCCGCCAGGACGTGATCGAGGAGTTGATCAGCGAAAAGGTGAAGATCAAGGAAGGCAAGAAATACAGCGTCGATCCCGGTGCTTCGGAAGTCGATGGTGCATTTCAGAACATGAGCTCGCGCATGCGCCTCACGCCGGATCAGCTGGTGCAGTCACTGGCGTCCAAAGGCATCCGCCCGGACACGCTGAAAAGCCGTTTGAAGGCCGACATGGTCTGGAACGCGATTGTCCGCGGGCGCTTCAAGCAGAGCCTGCAGGTCGGCGAAAAGGAAGTCGATGCAGCTGTCCAGAGCGCCGGTGGCGATGCCATGACCGAAGCGTTCGAATATCAGATGCGACCGGTTGTGCTGGTCGTGCCCCGCGGCGCGGCGTCCGGCATGATGGAAGCGCGGCACAAGGAAGCCGAAGGGCTGCGCGAGCGTATCCAGAGCTGCGAAGACGCCAACCGTACCTTCAAGTCGATGCAGAATGCGACCATCCGCGATACGGTCGTCAAGACCTCTGCCGATCTGCCGCCGTCGCTGCGGGAACTGCTCGACAAGACCCCGATCGGACGTCTCACGCCTCCGGAAGTGACCCGCCAGGGTGTCGAAATGGTCGCCTTGTGCGCGCGCAAGCCAACCAAGGTCGATACACCGAAGAAGCGGGAAGTCCGCGACAAGATGTTTGCCGACAAATTCGAAGCGAAGTCGAAATCCTACCTGCAGGAAGTGCGCAAAGCGGCGATGATCGAATATCGGTAGTTTCCGATCCGGCTTAGGCCGCGACTGGCTTAGGGCGGCACCATGACCAAACCTCTTGCGCTGACATTGGGCGAACCGGCCGGCATCGGCCCGGACATTGCCATCGCTGCCTGGCTGCGTCGGCACGAACTCGACCTGCCCCCGTTCTATCTGCTTGGTGACCGAGACTTCATGGCGGAACGTGCCAGGACGCTCGGCCTCGACGTCAGGCTGGCCGATGTAACGCCCGCCGGTGCCGCTGAGACGTTTGCTGACGCGTTACCGGTGGTGTCGATCGGGCAGACGGTCACCGCGCCTCCCCGTCGTCCTGACGCGTCCAGCGCACCCGCAGCCATTGCCTCGATCCGTCAGGCGGTCGCGGACGTGGAAGCCGGCCATGCCGGCGCCGTCGTGACCAATCCGATCGCCAAGAGTGTGCTCTATCGCGCCGGTTTCACCCATCCAGGTCACACCGAATTTCTCGCCGAGCTTGCCGCCCGCGACGGAAAGGTCCCGCTGCCGGTGATGCTGTTGTGGTCGCCCGAACTGGCCGTGGTGCCGGTCACGATCCATGTCTCGCTGCGCGATGCTATTGCCCAACTGAGCGGCCCGCTGATCACTGCCACCGCACGCATCGTGGTCAACGACATGAAGACCCGTTTCGGCATCAAGCGGCCACGACTGGCAATTGCTGGCCTCAATCCGCATGCCGGAGAAGACGGTTCGATGGGAGATGAGGAGCAGGCGTTCATCATGCACGCGGTCACCGTATTGCAGAACGAAGGCATCGACGCACGCGGGCCTTTGCCCTCCGACACCATGTTCCATCCGGCAGCCCGCGCGACCTATGACTGCGCGATCTGCATGTATCACGACCAAGCCCTGATCCCGATCAAGACCATCGCTTTCGATGATGGCGTCAACGTCACGCTCGGCCTTCCCTTCATCCGAACCTCGCCGGACCACGGCACGGCCTTCGATATTGCCGGCACCGGACGCGCCAATCCGTCGAGCCTGATCGCCGCGCTCAAACTCGCAGCTCGCATGGCCGCGACGCAATCCGCATGAGCGGGATCGACGATCTGCCGCCACTGCGTGACGTCATCAAACGTTTCGATCTGCAGGCACGCAAATCGCTCGGCCAGAATTTTCTGCTCGATCTCAATCTCACCGCACGCATCGCACGCGCCGCCGGCCCGCTGGAAGATTGCACGGTCATCGAGGTTGGCCCCGGTCCCGGCGGCCTCACCCGTGCATTGCTGGCGACGGGCGCCAGGCGCGTCATCGCCGTCGAGCGTGACGAGCGCGCGCTCGGCCCGCTCAAGGAAATCGCCGCGCACTATCCTGGTCGGCTCGAGATCGTCATCGGCGACGCCCAGACCTTCGATCCGCGCCCGATGCTATCAGGCGAGCGCGCCAAGATCGTCGCCAACCTGCCCTATAATATCGGCACGCAGCTCCTGATCGACTGGCTGTGCACCGAGCCGTGGCCGCCCTGGTACGACATGATGGTGCTGATGTTCCAGCGCGAGGTCGCCGAACGCATCGTCGCTATCGAAGATGATGAAGCCTATGGCCGGCTCGGTGTGCTGTCGAACTGGCGCGCCGACACCAAAATCCTGTTCGACATCTCGCCGGCCGCCTTCACGCCGCCCCCGAAGGTGACGTCATCGGTCGTGCGCCTCGTTCCCCGCGCAGAGCCAGAGGCCTGCGAACGACGCCTGCTGGAACAGGTGGCGGCCGCAGCCTTCAACCAACGCCGCAAGATGCTGCGGCAGAGCCTGAAGTCCCTCGGCGTCGATCCGGAGCGGCTCGCCGCAGCTGCCGATGTCGATGTTACCCGGCGTGCCGAGACGGTTCCGGTGTCAGGTTTTGTCGCAATGGCACGCGAATTATCAGAGATCAGAAAGACAAAGAGCATCACGCCGGCGCCCTGATGTCGCGCGCAGGACTGCAGATTGCCGCGCACCTGAAGCAGGCGCAAACGAACGCCACGAACATTGGTAGTCCGTGCGTCAGTCCCTGCATCGCAACGCCGGCGAAGACCGGGCCGATCAGCGCGCCTGCGCCCCACATCAGTCCCATCGTAGCATAGATGCCGACCAGAGCCGGGCTCCTCGCATAAAAACATTAATCATCCGCTGGCTATATCTGGCCCTGGAAACTGGGATCATGGGCAACCGATGATACGACTGCTGCTCCTCCTGCTGGGCGCGGAAGTGGTGCAACGGCGCTGGCGGTTGCTGTTTGCGATCGGCGTGCTGTGGGCCGCCTTGGGGCTCGCTATCGTGATCGACGCGTTCGATGGCAGCACGATCGTGCGACCTCACTATTTCGGCTACCTGCTGCTGCTGGAAGGCATTGTCAGCCTGCTGGCTGCTCTGCTTGCCGTCACACGTCGGCCCTATCAGTTCGCTAAGGCCGTTATCCTGATCGTACCGGCCGTTATCATCATCGCGCAGCCGCGTCATTCCAACCTGTTGATCGCGATGCTGCTGGGCGGCGTGCTGCTGCTCGACGGTAGCGCGCGCATCGTCAGCGCCTGGCTGGTGCGTTTCGAAAATTGGCGGATGGCAATCGGCGCCGGCGTGATTGAACTGGTGCTGGCCGCCACAACGCTGGAGCCATGGCCAACCTGGTACGAGGGCACGATCGGCTTTAACATCGGCGCGCTCCTGATCGTATCGGGAATAAGCACGACGTTGCTGGCTAATCGCTTGCGGCGATTGCCACCGGATGCACCGATCTCGATGCTGGTGGGCGGCGCGTTTCCGACCGCATTGTGGGTGCCCGCCACGCCGGATGATGCCGGCAAGGACGATCTCGTCGTGCATATCTGGACACCCACAGGGCCCGGCCGCAGCGCGCGGCGCCGACCGTTGGTGGACCGCTACATTGCAGCTGTCGATGCCAACGGCATCGTCTCCACCGGACATGCAGCACTTGAACTCGCGCCCAATGTCTATGTCAGCCACTACCCCGCCGTCGAAATCGATCGCGCGCCGGACGAGTTCGGTCGGGTGCTGCGTGCTGGCGTCGAGAACGACCTGCCCGGCCGTTTTCAGCCGAGCTATGCTGAGGAAGCAGCCGGATGGTGCGAGGCAACCGAACATATCCGCTTCACGCGCATCGACCGCGTCCGTGTCCGCCACTTCTGGCGCACCTACCGCGTTGATACGACCTACAACCTCACCAGCCGCAACTGCTCGACCGCCGTGGCACACGCGCTCGATGCGGCGCTCGAAGGCGTACTCGGACGCACCGAGCGACCGTGGCGCGCATTTTTCCGGGCCGCGGTCACGCCCGAATTATGGGTCGCGGGCGTGTTGCGGCAGCGCGCCGAAGCGATGGCCTGGACACCCGGATTGGTCCTCGACTATGCGCAGCTGCTCCAGGTGTTGGTCGAACCCACGCCGGAACAGACCTCCCCGGACTGGTCGCGCCTCAGACGGCTCAGTATCCGCCGAGCAGCACGGGCCCGCACGCGCACGGCATGACCTTCCGCACGTGTGGCGCAAGTGCGAACCCCGTGCTCTTGGGCACCCTTGAACTCGCTCCCATCCTGTGATTGCTAGGGTGCAACGAAGTCTAGGGAAGACAAAAATGGCTCTTATGAAACGCCAGTCTCTGGTGAAATTCGACGCTCCGCTCTGCGAAACCATCGTCGACACACCGAAGCCGCAGGGCAAGGAAGTGCTGGTCCGCATCGAGTGCTGCGGACTCTGTCATTCCGACCTGCACATCCAGGACGGCTATGCGGATCTCGGCGGCGGCAAGAAGCTCGACACCACGCGCGGCATGACGCTTCCCTTCACCCTCGGCCACGAGATCGCCGGCATCGTCGATGAAGTCGGCCCCGATGGCGATCAATCGCTGATTGGCAAAAAGAAGGCCGTCTTCCCGTGGATCGGCTGCGGCAAATGCCGCGACTGCCTGGCAGGCGATGAGAACCTCTGCGCCAAGAACCGCTTCCTCGGCGTGTCGCTCGACGGCGGTTTCGCAACGCATGTCCTCGTGCCGGACGAGAAGTATCTGCTCGATTACGATCCGCTACCGATCAACATGGCGGCGACTCTGATGTGCTCGGGCATCACCGCTTACGGCGCACTCAAACGTCTCGTCGATCGTCCGCGGCAACGCAACCTGCTGCTGGTGGGTCTCGGCGGCGTCGGCATGGCCGGTCTCGCGCTGGCACAGGCGATGTTCAAGCAGCCGATTTCGGTCGCCGACCTCAACCCCGCCGCACGCGAAGCCGCGCTCAAGAACGGCGCCGCCTTCGCCTATGACCCTTCCGAGCCCGATGTCGCCAGGCGCATGGTCAAGGAGAACGATGGCGGCTTCGATGGCGTGGTCGACTTTGCTGGTAATGACAAGTCCATGAACTTTGCGGTGGCCACGGTGGCGCGGGGTGGCAAGATCGTGGTGTCCGGCCTGATGGGCGGCGAGTTCAGCCTGCCCACGGTGCAATGGATCTATAAGCGCATGACCATCGAGGGCTTCATGGTCGGCACGCTTGAGGAAGCCAAAGAGCTGATGGCTCTGGCCCGCGCCGGCAAGCTCAAGCCGACGCCGATGAAGGCGGAGCCGATGGGCGATGCGCAGAAATGGATAGATGAATTGCGCGCCGGCAAGGTCGTCGGCCGGATCATGCTGACCAACTGAATTAGACTGCACTCAGGCTCTGGCCCGGATTGCGCTTCATGCGATCCGGGCTAGGATATGTCCCATTGCAGGATGGGATTCATGGACCATTTCGTCCAACCGGTCAGGTCGCTTGCGCGAATTGCCGCGCTGATAGCCCTGACTTTGCTGCTCTCGGTCAGCGCTGCATTGGCCGAGAAGCGCATTGCGCTTGTGGTCGGCAACTCCGGCTACCAGAACATCACCCGCCTCGATAACCCGAAGAACGACGCGAAGCTGATGGCGGAGACGCTGAGCGGTCTCGGCTTCACGCTGATCGGCGGCACTGCGCAATTGGACCTGGACAAAAGCGCACTTGATCTCGCCGTGCAGAATTTCGGCCGGCAGGTTCAAGGCGCCGACGTTGCTCTATTCTATTACGCAGGTCATGGCGTACAGGTCAGCGGCTCCAATTACCTCGTGCCGGTGAACGCCAATCCGACCCGCGAGGCGGATGTCGATTTCCAGATGGTCGATATCAATCTGGTGCTGCGCCAGATGCAGGGCTCCGGCACGCGGCTCAACATGGTTATCCTGGACGCATGCCGGAACAATCCGTTCGGGTCGCGTGGCCTGCGCGCCTCGGAAGGCGGCCTTGCCCAGATGCGCGCACCGGAAGGCACCCTGATCTCCTATGCGACCCAGCCCGGCAGCGTGGCGCAGGACGGCAGCGATGGTAACAGCCCCTATACCAAGGCATTGGCGAGTACCGTGCGTCAGGCTGGGCTTGATATTTTCCAGACCTTCAATCAGGTCGGCCTTGCCGTGAAGCGCGCCACCGGCGGCTCGCAACAGCCTTGGGTGTCGTCATCGCCGATCGATGGCACATTCTACTTCGTGGCACCAACCGCCACCGTGCCGCTCGTCGTGCCGCAGAAGGCCGTGCAGGAAGCACGCCTGCCCGATGCGCCACGGATCGACTTCGACAAATTGCCGATCACCGATCCAATCAAGCTTACGGAAATCAGCGATCGGCTTTATGAGCTGAATTTCGATCCCGAACCGCTGAACAGCAAGAATGGAATCGCGGTTGCGATCCGCGATTTCCAGGTCAAGGGCGGCATGCCACCAACGGGAGAAGCGACCGAGGGCCTGCTGCAGCGTTTGCGCAGCGCGAGCGACCAGAAACAATGGGGCTCGATCGTCTACGACATCAAGAACAAGAAATGGGGCATGTCGTGGGATCAACCGTCCCGCAAGTCAGCCGTGACCAAGGCACGCGCCCAATGCGGCACGGCTCCCTGCCCGCTCGAACTGTCGTTTTACGGAGCGAATTGCGGTGCATTCGCAGCTCTCGGCGGCAACTGGTCGCTTGTCGCGCGGCCCACGCTTGCACAGGCGCGCGATGCGGCCATCGATCAATGCACCAAAACAGGAAAATCATGTCCGATTGTCGGCGCCATCTGCGCCAACGCCACGATGGGGCCTGACGCGAAATTGTAAGTTCGATCTTTTTTTGAAAGTTATTGAACATGATTTTTCGATCTGGACTTCTGATTGGTTTGGCCATTCTGATATTTCCGGGAGACGCAGCTCTGGCACAGGGCGCAACCGGTGGCAGCCTTGGCAACGACAGCAAGACGCTGTCGGGCTCCTCCCCCGAATCCCGATCGGCGGCGCCTGCCCAACGCGAAAGCTCCGAACGCCGCGCGCCGCGCCGTCAAACCGCGCCGCGTAACCGTGGCGAGGGCGCGGGAGGTGGCGGAAATTTCGACGGCGCCTGGTCGATATCGAGCGTAGGCACCTCCGGCTGTTCCGACACATTCACGGAAAACTTCGTCGTGGCCAACGGAAGGATGATCGGCAAAGACGGCAGCGCCCCGGTCAGTGCCAACGGGACAGTGCGCGGAAGCGGAAACTACAGCGGTATCCGCGTCACCAGCCAGGGTCGCCTCTCCGGCCGTACCGGTTCGGGAGTTTTCCAGCGATCCGATGGATGCTCGGGCCGCTGGGTCGCAAGCAAGCAGTAACCGCCCGTGACAATCCCGCAGATCATCATGAAATCCGTCATCCTCCCCTGTCTGCTCATCATCGCACTCGGCGGCAGCGACGTACGGAGTCAGGGCGCAACCGGCGGCAGCCTCGGCAATGACAACAAGACGCTGTCCGGCTCGTCATCCGAGCCGCCTGCCGCCAAGCCAGCACGCCCGCCGCGATCCGAGCAGCGTGCAGCTCCGGGCCGCCGCGGCTCTGGTGACGGCAGCGGCAGCGCCGCCAGATTCGACGGCATGTGGCAGATCACTTTCACCGGTCAGTCGGCGGTGTGCGCGGGCAAAACCGCCAGCAGCACATTGACGATCTCCGGTGGGAGCGTCGGTGGAGGCGGCAGCATCAGTCCGAGCGGCGTATTGCAAGGGGTCGGCAGCAGCGGCAGTGTAAGCGCGGTCATGACCGGCCGCCTGTCCGGCCGCAGTGGTGGCGGCTCGATGCAAATGTCGAATGGCTGCACTGGCCGCTGGACAGCCAGCAAGCAATGATCGGCGGTAGCGCCTACGACTTGCGCTGCGGACGCATCGCTTCGCCGATGGACACCACGACGGCGCAGATCGCGACCAGAACGATCGATGCTGCGGATGCGGCCGGCAGATCGGTCCCCGTCTCCGAGATCTTGCTGTAGAGCACCAGCGGCAGGATATTCACCTGCGTGCCGGCGAGCGCCAGCGCCGTACCATAGGCGCCGACGGCAACTGCGGCCGTCAGGCAATAGGCTGCAATCAGGCTCGGTAGTATTTGCGGCAGCATCACCTCGACGAGCGTGCGGAAGCTCCCTGCACCGAGCGAGCGCGAGGCGAGCATCTGATTACGATCGAAATTGCTGATCGCCGGCAGCACGATCAACACGACGCGCGGCACGAGATAATAGGAATAGGCCAGCCCGAGCCCCACCGGTGAAAAGATGAAGCCACCGATGACGGCGGGATCGAAGCCCAGTTTGGCGAGCAGCAGTGTCACGAAGCCGGCGCGGCCGAGCAGAAGAATGAAACCGTAAGCGACGATCAGCCCGGAAAATGTCAGCGGTAGCGAGATCGCGATCAAGGCTGCCGTACGGAGGCCTGGCGCGAAACGCGCCAGCGCAAGTGCAACGCAGAAGCCGACAACGAGCGAGAACAGCGGTGCGACGGTGCCCAGCACCATCGTGCCGCGCAGGCCGTTCCAGAACACGGGATCGCCCGCGAGACGACCGAACGCACTGCCGCCATCCGCGAAGGCGCCGACGAGCACCGCACAGACGGGGATCAGGAAGAACAGTCCCAGCACCACGCTGCCGGGAACGGCAAAGGCAGCGAGCATGGATGTCGGAACGCGCGCGCTCATCGTGATCTTTATTCCGTAATGACGAAAACGCGATCCCCGCGCTATCGCGGAGATCGCTTTGGTGAGTTCGGCTTACTGGCCGAGAACGGCCTTGGCCCAGCCGGCGTCGATCTCCGCCTTCTTTGCGGTGGCCTTGGCGATATCCATGGCCTGCACCTGCGGCGCGGCCGGCATCTTGTCGGCAACGCTCGGCGGCAGGGCGACACCGGGCACGGCCGGACGCACATAACCTTCAGCGAAGATCTTCTGACCTTCATCGCTCATGATGAAGTTGAGCCAGAGCTTGCCGGCGTTCGGGTTCGGGCCGTTCTTCACCAGCGAGATCGCGTATGGCGCGGCGGCTGAAGCTTCCTTCGGAATGACGACAGACACGCCATCGCCGAGACCGTCGGTGAACTTGGCCTTCAAACCATCGTTCTCGTAGCCGATCCAGATCGGGATCTCGCCCTTCAGGAACTGCGCGTAAGGCGTGGTGCCGACCGTGCGCAGTACGTTGCCGGCCTTGGTCAGCTTGCCCAGATAGTCGATACCCGGCGCGACATTGTCCATGCTGCCGCCATTGCCGAAAGCCGCGGCGAAAGCCACCACCTGGCCCTGCCCCGTCGAGCGCGGGTCCTGATACACAATGGCGTTCTTGTATTCCGGCTTCAGAAGATCAGCCCAGCTCTCCGGCACGGTCTTGACCAGCTTGGTGTTGACTAGGAAGGCTACGCTCAGCGTGTGAATGGTGAACCAGCGGCCATCGGTCTCGCGCAGCGGCTCGGCAAGCTTGTCGAAATTTACCGGCTTGAAGCCATCGACGACGCCGGCCTTGGCAGCGTCGAGCGCCGAGGCCGCGAAGTAATAAGCCGTGTCGGCCTGCGGGCGATTGCGCGCCTTGTCGAGGGCAACGACGGTCGCCGCCGAGCCAAGGTCATTGTAGACCATCTCGACGCCGGGATAGCGTTTCTGGAAAGCCTTGAACTGGTTGGCCCAGTTGGCCCAGGTCGGTCCGGTATCGAACGACACGACGAGGCCCTCCTTGCGCGCGGCTTCGTACAGCGTCTTCTCGCCGGCGTAGAGTTCGGCACCTTCGAAGGCCCATGCGGTTGGGCTGATGGCAATGGCGAGGGAAGCTGCGGCAACGCCGCTCAGAAACTTGCGTCGGTTCATGTCGATCTCCTTTATGAGGTCGGGGGAAGAAGGCGGATGGCATCGTGCGGGATCGTCACGCCGGTGATCGGCCCGCGCAGATGAGTTTCGAGACGGATGGCCCCGCCGGCGACGGCCATATCGATCCGCCTGACGGGACCAAGATAGCGGTCGGCCGACATGCTGCCCGCGAAGCAGCAGGGATTGCTCGCGTCGACCGGACCCGTGATGGGCTCGACCCGCTCGGGGCGTACGAAGACGGTGACCTTTGTGCCGAGGCTCTTGCCATGCGTATCGCAGGCCAGCGCGCCAATCGGCGTCGTCACCATGCCATCGCCGGAGACGCTGCCGGACCACAGATTGGATTGACCGACAAAGGCCGCGACACTTGCATCGGCCGGCGTCTCGTACAGTTCGCGCGGCGTGCCGATCTGCACGATGCGACCATCGCGCATCATCACGACCTTGTCGGCAATCGACAGCGCCTCTTCCTGATCATGCGTCACCAGTAGCGTCGCAATGCCGGCCTGACGCTGCACGCGCAGAATTTCGTCGCGCATTTCCAGTCGCAACCCCGCATCGAGCGCCGACAGCGGCTCGTCGAGCAGCAGTCCCTGCGGCTCGAACACCAGCGCACGGGCCAGCGCAACGCGCTGCTGCTGGCCGCCCGACAATTCTGCTGGATAGTCTTCTGCCCGCTTACCCATGCCGACACGTCCCAGCATCTCGATGGCACGCGCGCGCCGAGCCTGTTTAGCGATACCACGCACCTTCAGCGGATAGGCGATGTTTTCCCAAAGCCGCATATGCGGGAACAACGCATAGTTCTGAAACACGACACCCAGACGACGCGCCTCGGGCAGTGACGCGCCGACATCCTTGCCATCGATCAGGATGCGCCCGGTGTCAGGCTTGAGGAAGCCCGCCAGCAATTTCAAAATCGTCGACTTGCCCGACCCCGACGCGCCGATGATCGCCAGCAATTCGCCGCGGCCGATCTCCAGGGCAATGTCGAACACACCAGTGCTCGTGCCGGGATAGCTGTAGCTCACTTGATCGTATCGCAGCGTCACGCGCCTGCCCCCACTTTACGTCGGCCAGTGACCCGCGCCGTCAACCCGCTGGTCAGTGATGCGATCATCGCAAGCCCAAGCAACACGACGGTGGCCGCGCAGGCAAAGCCCGTCGCGCCGTAGAATGCCTGCAGCAGCACCACAGGATAGGTGCGCGACAGAAAGCCCGAGACCAGATTGGATAATTGAAATTCACCGATCGACAACGCCGCCACGGTCAGCATGCAGGACAGCAGGCTCGTATGCAGCTGCGGCAGTGTCACGTCCCACATGCGGGCCGGAAAAGATGCGCCGAGCGTTGCCGCCGCATGCTCATATTCGGCGAGCCCGAGCTGATCCATATCGGCGACAAGAGCCGTCACCGTATAGGGAAGCGTCAATACGAGGTGCCCCGCCGCCAGCAGCCAAAAACTGCCGAGCCACGGCAATGCATCCGACGAGAAGACGAGGATGAAGCCGAAAGCGAGAACCAGTTCGGGCACGGCAATCGGCATCAGCGTGACGATCCGCGCCGCGAGCCGCACGCCGCCGCGGGCGCCGGCATGAATGGCGTAAGCGAGCGGCAGGCCGATCAGGATGTTGAGAATGCAGGTGGTCGCGACGATCTTCAGGCTGGTGATGAAAGCGCGGCGAAAGCTCGGGTCGCCCGCGACTTCCTGATACCAGCGCCAGGTGAAACCCGACGGCAGAAGCGTGCCGCTCCAGACTTCTCCAAAAGAGCCGACGAACAACAACAGGACTGGCGCCGCGAGAAAAATCAGATAGACGATCGCGACGAACGGCACGAGCCATGTCCCCTGTCAAATGTAATGCTGAAGTCTGCGCCTCAGTATAACGGCGGCATATCAGTTTTATGACAGAGCGGCAAAGTTATGCATTTGCGAGAAGGCGTGCTGCGATGCGAGCGATGACGCCGTCGACATCAGCGACGCGCTCGACCGTATTCACCTCCGGCGCATCGGCCATCGCCAGCACCAGACGATTGAACTGTAGTCCCAGCGCCATCTCCGAGAGTGTCCCGACACCTCCGCCAATCGCGACCAGCACGAGACATGCGCGCGCGATAATGGCATTCCGTGCGGGGCCTATGCCCGTCGCGATAGGAATAGCCACATAGGGATTGGCTGCGTGCCATTCCTCATCGGGCAGCAGACCAACAGGCATGCCGCCTTCCTGTGCATGGCCCTTGCACGCCGCTTCCATCACGCCGTTCTTGCCGCCGCACAACAGTTGCAGGCCATGGCGCGCCAATGCCGCGCCCATCTGTTCGGCGAGATCGTATTGCGCTTGTGTCGCGTCTCGCGGCCCGATGATGCCGATGGGCACACGGCGCAGCTTTCGCGTTGCTGCGAGCCGCAACAACGCCTCGGAAGCCGTTACAGCTTTACCATCATGCTCCGGCGCATCGTCACGCCACGTCAGCGCCAGCGGATCGAACACCCGTGCGCCATCGCTGAGCTGCTGCGTGCGCTCATTCCAGAACAATGCCTGCATGGTATTAGCCTTCGAGTTCTTGCTGGAGCCCGCGGACGAAAGATGTCAGGCCGGTGCGGCGTTCGCGCTTCAGGCGCTCGGCCTTGAGAATCGACTGCACCTCGCTATAGGCCTCTTCCACATTGTGGTTGATGACAATGTAGTCGTATTCGGCCCAGTGGCTCATCTCGTGGCTGGCGCGGCTCATGCGCCCGCGGATCACTTCGTCCGAATCCTGCGCGCGGGTATGAAGTCGCTTTTCGAGATCGGCCGCCGAGGGCGGCAGGATGAAGACGCTGACGACGTCAGCCCGCGCCTTCTCACGCAGTTGCTGCGTACCCTGCCAGTCAATATCGAACAGCACGTCATTGCCGGCTGAGAGCGCGGCTTCCACCGGTGCACGTGGCGTGCCGTAGCGGTTGTCGAACACCGTGGCCCATTCGAGCAGTTCATTGCCCTTGGCCATTTTTTCGAAGCGCGGCTTGTCGACGAAGATGTAGTCCTTGCCGTCAACCTCGCCAGGCCGCATCGGGCGCGTCGTGGCCGAGACCGACAGTTGCAGCCCCGGCATCCGGTCGATCAGCAGCCGCGTCAGCGTCGTCTTGCCGGCACCGGATGGCGATGACAGCACGAACATCAGCCCGCGCCGTTCGACTCCGTCAAAGCCAGCTTCTTGAGAATTTCGGCTGCCCCCGGACATGGTCACTCCAGATTTTGTACCTGTTCACGGAATTGCTCGACCACGTTCTTCATCTCGAGGCCGGTGCTGGTCAATTCCAGATCGTTGGATTTCGAGCAGCAGGTGTTGACCTCGCGATTGAACTCCTGCGACAGGAAATCCAGCCGCCGCCCCACCGGACCGCCCTTCTTGATCATTTCGCGCGACTGCGAAATGTGCGACGCGATGCGGTCGAGTTCTTCGCGAATGTCGGCCTTGGTCGCCATCATCAGCGCTTCCTGATTCAGCCGATCAGAATCGAAACGATCCGAGGCTTCCAGCAGCGTGGCGATCTGTTCGGCGAGCCGTGCACGAATGGCTTCGGGCTTGCGGCCCGGTGCGGCCTCAGCCTTCTTCGACAACGTCTCGATCTCGTCGAGGCGCTGCGACAGGATGTCCCCGAGCGTCGTCCCCTCACGCTTGCGCATCGCGACCAGCGCGGTGAGGGCCTCTTCGAATGCTGCGGCCACGGCAGCCTTCGCCGCCTTGTCCTCGGCTTCATCCGCCTCGGGCTCGACCACTTCGATGACGCCCTTGATATTCATTAGACCATCGACGCTCGGCGCGACGGCGTCGATCTTGCTGGCCAATTCGGCGGCAATACGCAGCACCGAATTCAGCACCTCTTCGTTGATCCGCACGGTCGAAGCCGCGTTGCTGCGCTTAACGGTGAGGTTCGCGTAAACCGTGCCGCGTGACAGCACTTCAGTGGCGCGCTTGCGGGCGACCGCCTCGACTTCGTCGAAACCCGGGGGCGTCCGGAAGCGCAGGTCGAAGCCCTTGGCGTTGACGGATTTCAACTCCCACTCGAAGCTGTAAGGCCCGCTGGTGCCGTGGCTTCGCGCAAAGCCGGTCATGCTCGACAACGCCATCGCGGAACGTCTCCAAAGAATACGAGTAAGATTCGCAAGGCGCGAACCGGCTCAGGTTAGGGCCTTTTCAGGCCAAGGGGAATTCGAAGCAGAAGCCAGCGCAGGGCTTGGTGGTACGGCCTACTGCTGGACAACCGGCGGTGTACCCGTCGACTGCGCAGCGCCCTGACGGGCCGGCGCGGCTGGCGCAGGAGCCGTACGGGCACGCTGCTTGGCCGGTGCGGCAGGCCTGACCGGACTTGTACCCGTCGCGGCGGCAGGATCCGTCGCCGCTCCGGTAGGCGCAGCAGTAGCCTCTTCCGGCGGCTCGACAGCGTCGTTCTGGACGGCCTTCTCGAGCGCGCGCAGCTTGCTGACGTTCTTCTGGTGCGCGTCGTAGGTTTCGGTAAAGGCGTGACCGCCGGTGCCATCGGCAACGAAGAACAGGTCGCGGGTGCGTGCCGGATTGGCAGTCGCCTCAAGCGACGCACGGCCAGGATTGGCGATCGGGCCCGGCGGCAGGCCTTCCACCACATAGGTATTGTAGGGCGACGGCTGCTGGATCTCGCTGCGCTTGATCGGACGGCCCAATGTGCCCTTGCCGCCGACGATGCCATAGATGATCGTCGGATCGGACTGCAGCTTCATCTTCTGGCGCAGGCGATTGGCGAACACGGCGGCCACCCGGCTGCGCTCATCGGCGCGGCCGGTTTCCTTCTCGACGATCGAGGCGAGCGTCACCAGTTGTTCCGGCGTCTTCGCCGGAATGTCGGCGTTACGGCGTTCCCAGACTTCGGCCAGCACGCGCTTCTGCAATTGCTGCATGCGCTGGATCACCTGGTCGCGCGGCGTGCCACGGGGAAATTTGTAGGTCTCGGGCAACAACGTGCCTTCACGCGGCATTTCGCGGATCGAGCCGGTGAAGATGTCGTTATCGGTCAAACGCGCGACGATCTGCTCGGAGGTCAGGCCCTCGGGAATCGTGATGGAGTGTTGCACGACCTTGCCTTCGACGATGGTGCCGATGACATCGCGCAGATTGGCGTTCTTCTGGAACAGATATTCGCCGGGCTTCAGTTCGGAGCTGGCCTTCAGCGCAAACACGGCGCCGATGAAAACCCAGCGATTGGCGGAGATCACGCCTTCGCGCAGCAACGCTTCGGCGATGTCGCCTTTGCCCGCACGCGCGGGGATATTGACGACCTTCTCTTCCTGCAGCGGTCCCGGCGCTTCCAGCGCCTGGCGACCATAGACATACGCACCACCTGCACCGAGCATCGCGACGATAATGATGGTGATGATGGCATTACCGGCAACCACGAGCGGATTACGCGCATGATCGGAACGCTTCGGCGGCGGCGGAACCTGCTCCGGCTCCAGCGCGGCACGCGGACTCCTCGGCGAAATGGGCGGCCTCTCACTCATCGATAGTACCTGATCCTGTCGGTTCAATCGTGACGGGGACAAACACGATCCCCGTCAATAACATACGCCCAGTGTAGGAATTAGCGCGGAATACGGCGAAACGGTGGAGGTTCTCTAACCAGCCACGCGCTGTAGGATCACGGACGCATTAGTACCGCCGAAACCAAATGAATTCGACAAGGCAATGTTGATCTCGCGCTTGCGCGGGGTCAATGCGACGAGATCGATCGCAGTTTCCACCGACGGATTGTCGAGATTGATCGTCGGCGGCGCGATGTTATCCCGAATCGCAAGCACACAGAAGATGGCCTCGACCGCACCAGCCGCACCGAGCAGGTGGCCGATCGACGACTTCGTCGACGACATCGACACTTTTGACGCGGCATTGCCGAGCAGGCGCTGAACCGCGCCGAGTTCGATCTCGTCGCCGAGTGGCGTCGAGGTGCCGTGCGCATTGATGTAGTCGATGTCGGCCGCGGCAATGCCGGCGCGCTTCATCGCAGCGTTCATGCTGCGGAACGCACCATCGCCATCGGGCGTCGGTGAGGTGATGTGATAGGCATCGCCCGACATACCGTAGCCGATGATCTCGGCATAGATGCGTGCGCCGCGCGCCTTGGCGTGCTCGTACTCTTCGAGCACCACGACGCCGGCACCCTCGCCCATGACGAAACCATCGCGATCCCTATCGTAGGGCCGCGACGCTTTCTCCGGCGCTTCGTTGAAATTGGTCGACAGCGCGCGTGCTGCCGCGAAGCCGGCCATCGCCAAACGGCTGATTGGCGACTCGGTACCGCCGGCGACCATGACATCGGCGTCGCCGAGCGCGATCAGACGGCCGGCATCGCCGATCGCATGCGCGCCGGTCGAACATGCGGTGACGACGGAATGATTGGGACCCTTGAGGCCGTGCTCGATCGAGACATAGCCCGAAGCGAGATTGATCAATCGGCCGGGAATGAAGAACGGCGACACTTTGCGCGGGCCGCGCTCTTTCAGAAGCAATGCGGTATCGGCAATGCCGGACAGACCGCCGATGCCGGAGCCGATCATCACGCCGGTGGCGCAGCGATCGTCTTCATTGTCGGGGTGCCAGTTGGCATCGTCGAGCGCCTGCTTGGCGGCGCACATCGCATAGATGATGAAGTCGTCGACCTTGCGCTGGTCTTTCGGCTCCATCCACTGGTCGGGATTGAAGGTACCGCCCGTGCCGTCGCCGCGCGGAATCACACAGGCGATCTGGCTGGTGAGATCGGATACATCGAATGTATCGATCCGCTTTGCGCCGCTCTCACCGTTGAGGATGCGCTTCCAGGTCGGCTCGACGCCGCAGCCAAGTGGCGACACCATGCCAAGGCCTGTGACGACCACCCGCCTCATTGTCGTACCTCCATGGCCCATCCTTGAGCCAATGCCTTTGAGCAATGCCTACGCGTCACAGCAAGAAGCCGGTGGATCGCACAAACGCGATCCGGCCGGCTTCAAAATGTGTCGCGCGAAGGTGTCAGCTCTTTGCGTTCTTCTCGAGAAACTTGGTTGCGTCGCCGACGGTCAGAATCGTCTCGGCGGCATCGTCCGGAATTTCGCAGCCGAACTCTTCTTCGAACGCCATCACGAGCTCGACCGTGTCGAGGCTGTCAGCGCCGAGATCATCGATGAAGCTCGCGGCATCGACCACCTTCTCGGGTTCAACACCAAGGTGTTCAACCACGATCTTCTTCACTCGCTCGCCAATCTCGCTCATATCAACCTCGTGCTTGTTACATTGGGCCCGTCCGCAGACGATACGAGCCATCGTGGAGCGTTTAACTCGTTAAACCTTGCGCAGTTGCGCGTCTCTGGATTGACCCCGTCGTCCCGGACGGAGCCTCGCGAAAACGGCAGGCTCGTCCCCGCCAATATACAGGGTTTCAAATTCCTGCAATGGCCTTCTTTGCCCCACCGTTGGAGGTTCGGTTACCATACTTCATTTGGCTTGGCCACATAGCCCGGTGACTGTCCAAACCTCAATTAAATCACGACGTTGGGGTTCCCCCGACGCTTAGATCATCGCCATGCCGCCATTGACATGAATCGTCTGTCCGGTGACGTAGGCCGCCTCATTTGAGCTCAGATAGACCGCTGCCGCCGCAATATCTTCCGGCGAGCCGAGACGCCCTGCCGGCACCTTGGTCAGAATCGTTTCGCGCTGCTTGTCATTGAGCACATCGGTCATCGGCGTTGCGATGAAACCGGGTGCAATGCAATTGGCCGTCACGTTGCGCTTGGCGTATTCCGCCCCCAGCGTTTTCATCATGCCGATCAGGCCGGCTTTCGCTGCGGTGTAATTCCCCTGCCCGGGATTTCCGGTGACGCCGACCACCGAGGTGATGGCAATGATGCGGCCGAAGCGCTTGCGCATCATCAACTTGGTCGCGGCGCGTGCGAGGCGGAAGGTCGCGGTCAGATTGACGTTGATCACGTCATCCCAGTCTTCGTCCTTCAACTGGACGAACAGATTATCGCGGGTGATACCGGCATTGCTGACGAGGATGTCGAGCTGGCCCATGGCTTTCTCGGCTGACGGCACCAACTCTTCGACCTCAGCGGCGTTGGAAAGATTGCACGGCAGCACATGCGTGCGATCGCCGAGCTTCGCAGCCAGCGTTTCGAGAACCGCCTTGCGCGTTCCGGACAGCGCCACCGTCGCGCCCTGCGCATGCAGAGCTGTGGCGATGGCTTCGCCGATGCCGCCGGTCGCGCCGGTCACCAGCGCGGTCTTGCCTGTCAAATCGAACATCTTGTCTCTCCTCTGGCCGCTTACGCCGAACGCGCTGCTGCGAGCGCATCCTTGGCGGCGGCAATGTCATTGGGTCCGCCGACGGCGACGCCGACGGCGCCTTCGGCAATGCGTTTGACAAGTCCGCTCAGCACCTTGCCGGAGCCGACCTCAAGGAAACGCGTGACGCCCTGGCCTGCCATATAGGACACGCATTCACGCCAGCGCACGGTGCCGGTGACCTGCTCGACCAGGCGGCGGCGGATTTCATCGGGATCCGAGATCGGCGCGGCCAGCACGTTGGATACCAGCGGCACCACCGGCTTGTTGATCGTGACCTTGGCCAGCGCCTCCGCCATCACGTCGGCGGCGGGCTGCATCAGGCTGCAATGGAACGGCGCCGACACCGGCAGCAACATCGCACGCTTGGCGCCCTTCGTCTTGGCGATCTCCAGCGCGCGTTCGACCGCAGCCTTGTTGCCGGACACCACCACCTGACCGCCGCCATTGTCGTTGGCGGCGTGGCACACTTCGCCCTGTGCAGCTTCTTCAGCCACGGCCGCGGCGGTCTCGTAATCGAGGCCGAGCAACGCCGCCATGGCGCCGACACCCACCGGCACGGCCTTCTGCATGGCCAGACCACGGGTCCGCAGCAGGCGGGCCGCATCCGTGACTGAGAGGCTTCCGGCCGCTGCCAGCGCCGAATATTCGCCGAGCGAGTGGCCGGCCACGAAAGCGGCGTCCTTGGCCAGCGAGATGCCGGCCTCGGCCTCGAGCACCCGCATGGTCGCCAGCGACACCGCCATCAGCGCCGGCTGGGCGTTTTCGGTCAATTGCAGGGTTTCGGCTGGGCCATCCCAGATGATTCCCGTGAGCTTCTCGTTGAGGGCCGAATCGATCTCGTCGAATACGGTCTTGGCGGCCGGAAATGCATCCGCGAGCGCCTTGCCCATGCCGACCGCCTGGGAACCCTGCCCCGGAAAGGTAAATGCTGCGGTCATTGACGCCCCGTCATGTTTTTTGGCTTAAACTCGTTCAAACGTGCGCCGTAAGACACTGGCACGACGGGGAATGTCAAGCCGCAGCGCCCAGGATGCACCACGATCCGGGTTCCCGCCCGCTCCCGGAATCCGCTCATTTGGCCCCCGTTTCGCTTGCCATTACTGGGAAAATCCGTATAAGGCCCCGATCCGCAGATCCCGGCCGGGAGCTGAACGGACGGTCACAGCAAAATCACACACAGGTTTGTTGCGATAGGGCCAGTTGGTCCGTCGTCCCGTGCTCCCGCCTTCTGAGCAATATCGAGTCCTTTCCATAAGGGTTCGAAGGGCTTGCCGCCGGGAAACGCGCTAACCTTGGAAAGGACAGCCATGCCTCTTTATGAGCATGTATTTCTCGCACGTCAGGATGCGAGCGCACAGCAGGTCGAAGACCTCACCACCCAGATGACCGGCATCGTCGAAGGTCTCGGCGGCAAGGTCGTGAAGATGGAAAACTGGGGCGTGCGCTCCCTGACCTATCGCATGAACAAGAATCGCAAGGCGCACTTCGTGCTGATGAACCTCGATGCCCCGTCCGCGGCGGTCACCGAGATTGAGCGCCAGGAGCGTATCAGCGAAGACGTCATCCGTTATCTCACCGTCCGCGTCGAAGAGCACGAGGAAGGCCCGAGCGCCATGATGCGTAAGGCTGATCGTGATCGTGAACGCGACGACCGTGGCGGTGGCTTCCGTGGCGACCGCGAAGGCGGCGGTTTCCGTGGCGACCGTGAAGGCGGTGGCTTCCGTGGTGATCGTGGTCCGCGTCGTCCGCGCGACGACGAAGCAGCATCGGTTGAGGAGTAAGAATAATGGCTGAAGCTGGTGCACGTCGTCCGTTTTTCCGCCGTCGCAAGACCTGCCCGTTCACGGGTCCGAACGCGCCGAAGATCGACTACAAGGATTCCAAGCTGCTGATGCGTTACGTTTCCGAGCGCGGCAAGATCGTGCCGAGCCGCATCACGGCCGTCTCCGCCAAGAAGCAGCGTGAACTCGCCCGCGCCATCAAGCGCTCGCGTTTCCTCGGCCTGCTGCCCTACGTTATCCGCTAAGGCGGTTTTCGGCCGGCGGCCTCGCGCCGCCGGTCGCTTCTATTTCTCATAAGGCTTCCGGGTCGTCCGGTCGCCGATGGTTGGGGCAAGTGCCTCTAACCGCTCAAAGGGGGCGGGACAGCTGATGATCGCAAGTCTTCTCATCGCGTTTGCCGCCGGCGCTGCCTCAGCGCTGATGTTCGCCTCGATCATTTCGGGCGCGTTGATTTCCCTTTTGCTGTTCTATCTCGCGCCGCTGCCCTTGATGGTGGCCGCTCTCGGCTGGGGTCCGGTGACTGCTGCCATCGGCGGCATCGCAGCCGGCACCTCGCTCGGCCTGCTGTTCGGCATGCCCTATCTTGCCGCCTTCGTCTTCACCGTGGCACTGCCCGCCTGGTGGCTTGGCCATCTCGCATTGCTCGGCCGTCCAGTGACTGCAGAAGTGCCGGGCGTGAATGGCGCGGCCGCGACACCCCCCGTGGTCGAATGGTATCCGGTGGGCCGTATGCTGCTGTGGACAGCGGGTTTCGCCGCATTCACGACCATGGGCGCGCTGCTGACGCTCGGCACCGATAGCGACACTATCGTCTCGGCGCTGCGCCGCGCTCTGACCCGCATCCTGGGATCGCGCGGCGGCGCTGGCGACTCCGAACAGGTCATCAATGCCCTGGTGGCGATCGCGCCGGCTGCCGCCGCCATCGTCGCGATCATGACGCTGACGCTCAATCTCTGGCTCGCCGGCCGCATCATCGTGACATCGGGCCGGCTGAACCGGCCGTGGCCCGAGCTGAAATCCGCAGCACTGCCGCCGATGACGATGGTCGCGCTGTGTCTGGCCGTCGCGCTGTCCTTCATGGGCGGAATCGTCGGCATCTTTTCACAGATCGTCACGTCGGCGCTGATGATGGCCTATGCCCTCACCGGCTTCGCCGCGCTGCATACGCTGACCATGGGCATGAAAAGCCGCGTGATGGTGCTCGGTCTGACCTACGCCATGGTGCTCGTCCTCGGCTGGCCCATCCTCACCATGGTTGGCCTCGGCCTCGCCGATGCCTTCTTCGGATTTCGCCAACGTTTTCTCGCACGCAAGCCACCTTCTTCGACGGTGGCCTGACCAACTCAACTCAACACCTGCTCAACACTTAAAGGAGAACGATCATGGAAGTCATTTTGCTCGAACGCGTCGCCAAACTCGGCCAGATGGGCGAAGTCGTCCGCGTCAAGGACGGCTACGGCCGCAACTTTCTGCTGAAGCGTGGCAAGGCGCTGCGCGCCACCGCCGACAACCGCGCCAAGTACGACGGCATGAAGGCTGACCTCGAAGCCAACAACATCAAGGCCAAGGCGGAAGCCACCACAGTTGCCGAGAAGATCGACGGCCGCAACGTCGTCATCATCCGTCAGGCGTCGGAAACCGGTCAGCTGTTCGGTTCGGTGTCGGTGCGCGACATCATCGCCACCTTCGAGGCTGATGGCGTCACCTTCGCCCGCAGCCAGGTGCTGCTCGACGCGCCGATCAAGACCATCGGCCAGCACAAGATCTCGATCGCCGTGCATCCGGAAGTCGAAGTCAGCGTCAGCGTCACCGTTGCCCGTTCGGCCGACGAAGCCGAGCGCATCAACCGCGGCGAAGACATTTCGAGCCGTCAGGAAGATCAGGACGCAGCCGCCGAAGCACTCGCCGCCGCCGGCGAGTTCTTCGATCCGGACGCACAGGGCAATGCCGAAGAAGGCAACGGCTAAGCCACGCACCTCGGAGCTTCTGCTCAAACGAGAAAAGCCCGGCCAGATTGGCCGGGCTTTTTTGTATCCTCACTCAAACGACGGCTGATCTACTACTGCGAGATCGGCGGCACCGGGGAGCCTGACGAGGCCGGAGGCGCCGGTGGTGCAGCCGACGCCGGAGGCGGTGGTGGCGGCGCGGCCGGTGCCGGCGAAGGCGCGGCTGGGGCCACAGGAGTCGGCGCGGGCGCTGGCGGAGCTGCGGCTGGCGCGACCGCTGGCGGCGGAGCTGCGGCTGGCGGAGGCGTTGGAGCCACAGGTGCCGGGGCCGGCGTTGCTGCAGGCGGAGACGCAGGGGCTGCCGGCGCAGGAGGCGCCGGCTCGGCAGGCGCCGGACGGTTTTCCCCTTCAGGCGCCTTCGGAGCCGGCGTGACCGACGGAACGGGATCTGGACGAAGTGCCGGCGTCTCAGGCTTGGCTTCGGGCTTCGCCTCAGGCTTGCTCTCTTCAGCGGGCTTCGCAGGCTCGGTCTTGGCCGGCTCCGGCCGTGGCTCAGACTTGGGTTCAGCCTTCGGCTCAGTCTTGGGTTCGATCTTGGGCTCGTCCTTCACAGGTTCGGCCTTCGGCGGCTCTTCCTGATGACGGCGCCCCTTCTTGTCGAGCTTTTGCTTCTGCGCGGGACGCTCTGCTTCGGCGGCAGCCGGCGACTGTGCGTCTACGGGCTTGGCCGTATCGGGCTTCGCTTCGGGATTGTCTGTCGCCGGGCGCGCCTGTCGCCGGGCATTGCGGCCCTGGCGCGTGCCGGGCTCGGCCTGAGCTGGTGCAACATCGGCATCGGGCTTGGCGGCCTCCTGCGGACGTAGCCGGCGTCCCGGCGGCGGAGCCTCGGACGGCGGCGCAGCACCGGGCTTGGCATCGGCCGGGGCCGGCTTCTGCTCGGTCGTGAGTTCACGGCCCTGACGCGTCAGGTTATCCCCGGCAGGACGGCGATCGGCCGCCCCGTTGGACACGACATAAGCGGCCATGGACGCCGCCATATCTGTACTTGTGGTGTAGTGCTGGCGCAGGAAGGCCGGCAACTGACCGGGTGCCACCGTCTTCAGCAGCCCGCGCGGACTTTTATGGCAGACGGCACAGCCGCCCGCGAAAATCTGGGAGGGTGACTTTCCGGCTTCGAGGTTTTGGGCCTGTGCCGGGACTGCCGCGAAGCTAATCAGGAGCATCACCGTCGCTAAACTGAGCGCTCGGCTCAACATTTCAATCTCCTGATGTGGCTAGCTTAATCACGCGGATCACCTTGTATCCGATTGTGACGTGAATGGAAGCATCGACATATCGCAACGATGTGATCGGAACAATCGGGATAGCGGCATTGCAGCGTGCGCATTGGCACAGGCGGTGCACCGCTACTATCTTCTACACAAGAGCTAGGGAGACAGTTGATCTCGTGCACGGCGGGAAGTTACGCTGTTGCTTCAGTTTGCGCGTGATCGGATCATTGGGGTGATTTCGATGGACCGTCTGTTGCGATTCTTCCTGAGTCAGTACATTCGCCGAGGGGCAATAACCTTCACCACGGCCTCCGGCCAACAGTTTACCTTCGGTGATGGCTCCGGGCCTCCCGTCTCTGCCCGCTTCGTCACCAAAGCCGCCCAACGCCGACTACTTCTCGATCCCGAACTGGCACTCGGCGAGATATTCATGGACGGGCTCCTCGTTATGGAGCGTGGCACCATTGCCGACCTGCTCGCCATCGCCCTGAACCAGCCCGACATGGCGCCCCGCTGGGCCAAGCTGCAATGGTGGCTCCGCTACGTCCTGCGCCACGCCCAGCAGTTCAATCCCCGCAAGCGCTCCCGCAACAACGTTGCCCATCACTACGATCTGGACGCCCGGCTCTACTCATTATTTCTGGATGCCGACAAGCAATATAGCTGCGCCTATTTCGAAGGACCGGACGCGACCCTGGACGACGCCCAGCTCGCCAAGAAGCGCCACCTCGCGGCCAAGATGCTCATCGAAAAAGGCCAACGCGTACTCGACATCGGCTCCGGCTGGGGAGGGCTTGGGCTCTATCTGGCAGAGATGACCGGTGCCAATGTCACCGGCGTTACGCTGTCCACCGAACAGCTGCAGGTCGCCAATGCCCGGGCCGGCGAGAAAAACCTCAAATACCGCGCAAAATTCCTGCTCGAGGACTATCGCGACATCCCCGGTCCATTCCACCGCATCGTCTCCGTCGGCATGTTCGAACATGTCGGCGTCGACCATTACGACACCTACTTCAAGCGATGCGCTGAACTCCTGACAGAGGACGGCGTCATGGTGCTGCACTCCATCGGCCGCCCTGAGGGACCCGGTATCACCAATCCATGGGTCGCCAAGTACATTTTCCCCGGCGGCTACATCCCCGCTTTGTCGGAAGTTCTCCCGGCGATCGAACGGGCCGGGTTACTGGTCTCGGACATCGAAATCCTGCGGCTGCATTATGCCGAGACGCTCAAGGCATGGCGCGAGCGCTTCATGGCACGACGCGAGGAAGCCGTGCGGCTCTATGACGAGCGCTTTGCGCGGATGTGGGAGTTCTATCTGGCGGCGTCCGAAATGTCGTTTCGCATGCAGAACGTGATGAACTTCCAGATCCAGCTCACCAAACGTCAGGACGTGGTGCCGCTCACGCGGGATTATATCGGGCGGGAGGAAGATCGGCTTCGAGCCAGGGAACGGACCCAGCAACCGCGTCTGCAAATTGCCGGCGAATAGGCTGGTTTAGTGCTGGAATAGGAGCGTCGCCTGCCGGCGGCGCAAGACAGGCCGTGGCCGCAAAATGGCGGGGCGCTGGAGGCGCGCTTTGGCGGCGGAGAGCGCTTTCGTATCGCATGGGACATTTTCAAGCTGCGCGGTGCGCTCGAACGTGTCGATCAGCGTGGACAACCACGCAGAACCATCGGTTCCGGTAGCCTGAGTTCCGGCATCGGGATACTGGTGACGCTGGCCCATGGATCTATCCTTCGCCTCTTATTCGTTTTTAAGCCAACGCCCGGCTCCCCGCGGGGTTCCGGCACTGCCGTGCCTGCCAGCGGCTGGCTCTCTTATAAGTGCGAGAGATCGCCATTCGGTTCAGGCGCGGGGCGCAATTTTTCCGGGTTCCTTAAGCAATGATTCAGACCCCTCCCCTTGCTGCGGTGGAAGCGTCAAGCGCAATGCGCGCGACCGGCCGGAATTCCCCCGCCTTGATGTGTGAATCGTGCATAAGGCCGCTTCGTCCTTCCACTCGGAGACCGTCAGGCGCTTAGTCGCCGACGCCCGCGTGACCACGCCGTTCATCCGCCCAATTCGGAAGACCCAATAGAGACCATGGCCGCATTCGATTCGAACGTTCTCAAGCTCACCCCCGAGGCGGGCACCCCGGCCTATCGGTCGGCGCCGCACAATATCGAGGCGGAACAGGGCGTGCTGGGCGCGATCCTGGTCAATAACGACGCCTTCTACCGGGTCTCGGACTTCCTCAAGGCCGAGCATTTCTTCGAGCCGATCCACCAGACGATCTTCGAAACGGCCGCTGCCATCGTGCGCGCCGGCAAGATCGCCACACCCGTGACGCTGAAGACCTTCCTGCCGACCGACACGGATCTCGGCGGCATGACCGTGGGC
This sequence comes from Tardiphaga sp. P4_G1, assembly GCF_056401215.1. NCBI lineage: Bacteria > Pseudomonadati > Pseudomonadota > Alphaproteobacteria > Hyphomicrobiales > Nitrobacteraceae > Tardiphaga > Tardiphaga sp. P4_G1. The sequence continues at coordinate 13,111 of NZ_JBFUJU010000001.1, read as the reverse complement.
CAATATCTCGCCCGCCTCGCCGCCGAAGCCACCACCATCATCAATGCGCAGGATTACGGCCGCACGATCTACGAACTGGCAATCCGCCGCCAGCTGATCAATGTCGGCGAGGACATGGTCAACGTCGCCTATGACGCGCCGGTGGACTTCGCTCCCCGCGCCCAGATCGAGGATGCCGAGCGCCGGCTGTATGAGCTGGCCGAAGCCGGCCGCTATGACGGCGGCTTCCAGCGCTTCTCCCAGGCGATGACCACCGCGCTGGACATGGCCGCCAACGCCTATCAGCGCGACGGCAAGCTTTCGGGCATCTCAAGCGGTTTGCGCGACCTCGACGCCCGTATGGGCGGGTTGCAGCGCTCCGACTTGATCGTGCTCGCCGGACGTCCCGGCATGGGCAAGACCTCGCTCGCCACCAACATCGCCTACAACATCGCTGCCGCCTATCAGTCCGAAGTGCAGCCCGACGGCAGCATGAAGACCATCAATGGCGGCGTCGTCGGCTTCTTCTCCTGCGAAATGTCCGCCGAACAGCTCGCCACGCGTATTCTCGCAGAGCAGACCGAGATTTCCTCCAGCGCGATCCGCCGCGGCGGCATCACCCAAGCCGAATTCGACAAGATCCGCGACTACACCATCAAGCTGCAGAACCTGCCGCTTTACGTCGACGAAACCGGCGGCCTGTCGATCTCGCAGCTCACCGCCCGCGCCCGCCGCCTGAAGCGGCAAAAGGGCCTCGACGTCATCATGGTGGACTATATCCAGCTGCTGCAGGGCTCCGGCAAGCGCTCCGACAACCGCGTGCAGGAAGTCACCGAGATCACCACCAGCCTCAAGGCGCTGGCGAAGGAACTGAACTGCCCGGTAGTCGCGCTGTCGCAGCTCTCGCGTCAGGTCGAAAATCGTGAAGACAAGCATCCGCAGCTGTCCGACTTGCGTGAATCCGGATCGATCGAGCAGGACGCCGACGTGGTGGTCTTCGTGTATCGCGAGGAATACTATCTGCAGGCCAAGGAGCCGCGACTCGGCACTCCCGAACACGAGAAATGGCAGCTCGAGATGGATCTTGCGCACGGCAAGGCCGAAGTCATCATCGCCAAGCAGCGTCACGGGCCCACAGGCACCGTCGACCTGCAGTTCGAAGGCCAGTTCACCCGCTTCAGCGATCTCGCCGGTGGCGCCCAGTTCCGCGCCCCGCAGGAGTGACGCGGGTGCGGTTGAACCGGCTCTGACGCGCGCATATTGTGCGGCGCAGAAGATCGACCGCGTGCTCCCATCGCGCGATCCCTGCGCCAGGATATTTCGATGACCAGCGTCTCCGACCCGAAACCGACAACTCCCACTGAAACGGAGTTGCCCGCAGACGCCAGCGGCATCCTGACCATCGATCTCGACGCCATCGTCGCCAATTGGCGCAGGCTCGAAAAGCATGGCGTGCCCGCCGAATGCGGCGCAGCGGTGAAAGCAGACGCCTATGGCTGCGGCATCACCCCCGTGGTGCGCGCGCTGGCGAAGGCGGGCTGCAAAACCTTTTTTGTCGCGACCTTCGACGAAGCTCGCGCCGCCCGCGCGGCCGCACCCGAAGCCGCGATCTATCTCCTGAACGGTTTTCCGCCGAATTCCGGCGATGCTCTGGCCGCCATCAATGTGCAGCCGGTGATCGGCGATCTCAACGAACTAGCCGAATGGGACATGTTCTGCCGCCGCACAGGCTGGAAGGGCGGCGCGGCGGTGCATATCGACACCGGCATGAACCGGCTCGGCCTCGGCCTGGTTGACGTCCAGGGCCTTATCCCGCGCCTCGGCTCGGGCGATCACGGCTTCACGCTGGTGATGAGCCACCTCGCCTGTGCTGAACAACTGCACAATCCGATGAACGCCCGGCAATATTCCAGTTTCCGCGAGGCGTCATCGCTGTTTTCCGGCGTGCCTGCATCCCTCGCGAATTCGTCGGGCATCTATCTCGGCGCGGCCTATCAGTTCGATCTGATGCGTCCGGGTGCTGCGCTCTACGGCGTTAATCCGACGCCGGAAGCCGACAACCCGATGGCACCTGTGGTCGATCTCAAGGTGCGCATCCTGCAGACCCGCAGTGTCGAGCGCGGCGACAGCGTCGGCTACGGTGCCACCTGGGTGGCGCGGCGTCCGACCAGACTTGCGATCATCGCGGCCGGCTACGCCGATGGCTATTTCCGCGCGGCCGGCAGCAGCGACGGCACCCGCGGCGCCGAGGTCATCATCGCCGGCCAGCGCTGCCCAATCGCCGGCCGCATCTCCATGGATCTGCTCGCGGTGGACATCACCGACCTGCCCCACAACGCCGCCCGCCGCGGCCATCTGGCGACGCTGATCGGCGACGGCATCACCGTCGACGAACTCGCGCATCACTACGGCACCATCGCCTATGAGGTGCTGACCAGCCTCGGCCGACGCTACATGCGGGTCTACAAGGGCGGCGACGGCACCGCCGCCGCGGAGCCCGCTGCTGCGTCCTAGACGTCGACCTTGAAACTGAGTTCGATCTCGGAGGCCGGCAAGCCGCCGCGTACGCCCCAGTTCTCCAAAGGCTGCTCGTTCAGCACGATCTTGATCTCGAGTTCCGGCACGCCGAGCGCCGCAAGGTTCTGCACGATCGTCTTGTAAAGGCTGCGCTTGGCCTCGATGGAGCGGCCGGCAAACATCGTGATCTCGACCCGCGTGAAACGCTGCGAGCGCCCGATCGGCACGATGCGCTGCGTCTCGCTATAGGTATCCACCGTCACGTCGCGGTCCCAGTCGGGAATTTTGAGCGCCACCAGCATCGCCGACTGCACGGCCTCGATGACCTCGATCTCGCGGCCCCGCGCCCATTCTCCGGTGACTATTCTTGTGACTGGCATCGCCCTCTCCCATCGGATCGGTTGCACCTACATGACTGGAGCGCTCTTGTAACGTCCCGCGCTTGGAGAGTCGCGCCTTGAACTTCATCTTCGTCTGCGCGGTCGGCCTTATCGCCGGCACCATTTCCGGGATCGTCGGCACCGGCTCGTCGATCATGCTGATGCCGGTGCTGGTCTGGCAATTCGGGCCGAAGGAAGCCGTTCCGATCATGGCGGTAGCCGCCGTGATGGCCAACCTGTCGCGCATCCTCGCCTGGTGGCGCGAGGTCGACTGGCGCGCCACCGCCGCCTATTCGCTCACCGGAATTCCAGCTGCAGCCCTGGGCGCAGGCACGCTACTGGTGCTGCCGTCGCATGTGGTCGATCTCACCATCGGACTGTTCTTCATTGCGATGGTGCCGCTGCGCCACTGGTTGGCGCGGCGCTCCTTCACTATCAGCCTGTGGCAACTCGCGCTTGGCGGCGCGATCATCGGCTATCTCACCGGCATCGTCGTTTCCAGCGGCCCACTCAGCGTGCCGCTGTTTCTGTTCTACGGCCTCGCCAAGGGCGCCTTCCTCGCCACCGAAGCCGCGAGTTCGCTCGGCCTGTATCTCAGCAAGTCTGTCACCTTCCAGCGGTTTGGCGCGCTCGATCTCGACGTGCTCGTGAAAGGCCTGATCGCCGGCGCCTCGCTGATGGCCGGCGCGTTCATCGCCAAGCGCTACGTACTGAAACTGAGCGTCGAGACGTTCCGCCTGGTCATGGACGGGATCATGTTTCTGGCTGGCGCAAGCATGGTGCTGTCAGGCATGGCGCTGATCTAGGGAGTGGACTCACAAATCGCGGTAAGTATGTCCGCTACCCCGCTAATTGCAGACTCAACCGGACAGCAGGCCGCTGGAAACTGGCGCTGTTTAAAGTTGTATCTATCACTTACAAGTACGTACGACTGATGTTCATAGATGGCGATCAACCAGCAACAGGTATTAGTATCTCGCGAATCCGCATTTCCAACGTGCGCAGTGCAACATAATCCTTTGCCTCGCCGCGTACAGTAAAGCCAATATTTCCAACCTATTATTAAGGTTCGTCATCCACGCTGAAATCCGGAATTTCATTTGTAACGACTACTGGACGCTTCATGCGCGCGTTCTATGGAAGACTGGCCCGGCTGCCAGGATTTTCATTGGTGGTGCTCGGCGTCTTCTTTGCGACGTCGATCATCGTTGTGTTTTTGGTGGATCTGCAGGCGCGCCATCATGCGGCGCTTTCTGAGGCAAGAAAGGCAGCACTGAACATCGCCGAGATTCTCGCCGAACACACGGCGCTGACCTTTGAGGGGATCGATCGAACACTGCTCGAAGCCGAGAGAATTCGCGAAGATAGTCTTTCGGGGAAGTATGCAACGCCCGAAGCCGCAAATACCGCCTTGCGTCTTCTCAAGAAGGCCTCATCGATCGTCGTTGCCGTCGGCTGGACAGATGCAGGCGGTAACCTTCTGGCGCATTCCTACGATCGCACGCCGCCGCGAAGCAATATCTCCGACATGTTGCACTTCACCGCTCAACGCGATCAGGCCGATGGCCGGCTGTTTATTGCGCCCCCCTATCCCTCGGCTGTCACCGACAAATGGTTGACGGCGGCGTCGCGCCGGTTAAGCAACGCCGACGGCAGCTTCGCAGGGGTCGTAACTGCGCCGCTCGACCCGACACATTTCACGCAGGTCTATCGCGCGATCGATGTCGGCAAGGGCGGATCCGTGCTGTTGCTGCATCGCGCGGGCACGGGGCGGGTTCTTGCGCGAGAGCCCGCGAGAAAAGGAGCCATCGGAAAATCTTTCGCGGATAGCCCGCTCGTCTCCGAATATCTGCCAAAATCGGAAGCGGGCACCTACGAGACCATAGGCGTTATCGACGGCATCGCGCGCCTCGCGGGGTACAAGGCTGTGCCCGGACTGCCGCTGGTCTTGGTCATCACATACGCCCGCAGTGAGGTGCTGGGACCATGGCGCCAGCACCTTTACATGGTGGGCCCGCTCGTCGCCATGATCGTTGCCGTCATCTTATTCGGCACGTTTAGGATTTTGCGCCAGACGAATAGTCTTGCCGTGAAAACTAGGATTCTGGAACGAACGAACATGCAGTTCGATGCTGCCTTGAGCAACATGTCGCTAGGGCTCTGCCTGTTTGACGCGAACAAGAATCTGGTGGTTTCGAATGGCCGCTTCCGCGAGATGTACGGTTTCCCGGAAGAACTCGTCAGGCCCGGAACACCTTTGTCTCTCATGCTGCAGGCCCTCAAAGATCGCGGAAAGCACGATTTGTCCATCGAGGGGGATGTTCAGGAGATTCCGACGAAGCAAAGACAGATTTTTATGACTGCCGACGGTCGCGTGATTTTAATTCAACGCAGGTCGATTGCGGATGGCGGATGGGTCGCAACCCATGAAGACATCACCGAGCAGAAACGCGCACAGCGCTTGTTGACTGATAAAGCTGCTGAACTCGAGCGGATCAACATGCGCTTCGACGCCGCGATGAACAACATGTCGCAGGGTCTTTCGCTGTTTGATGGTGAGCAGAGGATCATTCTTTCAAATGCGCGCTATGCGGAAATCTATCACCTCAGCGAGGAACAGGTGAAGCCAGGGACTACGCTGCGGCAAATCATTGAATATCGCCGGGCGAAGAGAACAAATTGCGAAATGGCTGCGGATGTCCTTGTCGACGCCAAACTGAAACTGGAGAAAGAGGTCCAGGAGCTTGTCGACGGGCGCCTCATTTCGATGACGCGCCATCTGATGCCGACCGAAGGGTGGCTGGCGACTCATGAAGATGTCACGGCGCAAAAACACAGGGAGCAGTTGCTGGCCACGAAAGCCGTGGAGCTGGAGCAGACCAACGAACGCTTCGACATTGCGCTGAGCAACATGTCGCAGGGTCTCTGCATGTTCGACGGAGCGAAACGGCTCGTTGTCTGGAATGATCGTTATGCGGAACTATACCAGTTGCCTGCGGCTTTGTTGAAAGTCGGGACGCCTCATGAGGCTATCATCGCCGATCGCGTCTCCCGTGGCATTCTCAAGGGCGGGACGAGCGAACCAGCCATCAGGAAAAAGATAGCTGAATTGGGCCAGCACTCGACCGATTCAAGCTCGGCCAGGGTCGATGAATTTGCGGATGGGCGATTGATGCTCGTCACCCGACAGCCGATGAAGGACGGCGGTTGGGTTGCAACGCACGAAGACATCACCGAACGGCGGCGCGCAGAGGCCGAGATCGTTCACCTGGCGCGTCACGATGCGCTCACGGGACTTGCCAACCGAACACTGTTTACCGAGAAACTTGAGGAGGCGAGCCAGCGTCTTAGCCGCCATGACGATGGCTTTGCCGTGGTCATGCTCGACCTCGATAGATTCAAGACCGTTAACGACACGCTGGGACATCCCGCTGGGGATCGTTTGCTTGTTGAGTTCGCACAACGACTGAAATCGTCGACTCGCGAAACCGATGTGGTGGCCCGCCTTGGCGGTGACGAGTTTGCGATCATCCAGGACGGCGGCCCCAATCCGCAGGAGGGTGCAATCGTGCTTGCCCTCAGGATCATCGATGCCATTGCTCAGCCATTTGATCTCAACGGCCACCAGGCCAGCATCGGGATCAGCATTGGAATTGCCCTCGCTCCGGAACAGGGCGTCGATCCCGAGGACCTGTTGAGAAAAGCAGATCTCGCGCTCTACGACGCCAAGACGGGCGGGCGAAACGATTTCCGCCTGTTCCAGTCCGAAATGATTGAGGCTGCCCACTCGCAGAAGATATTGGCAAACGAACTGCGGGACGCGATCGCGCGAAATGAATTCGAAGTGCACTATCAGCCGGTGGTTGACGCCAAGACACGGCAGATCCGCGGCGCCGAGGCGCTGGTCCGCTGGCGGCATCCGTCGAAAGGGCTCGTCGCTCCCGATCAATTTATTCCACTCGCGGAAGCGACGGGGCTGATCCTTCCTCTTGGCGAGTGGATCCTGCACCAGGCTTGCACGGATGCAGCGTCGTGGCCGGCTCACCTCAAGATCATGGTCAATATCTCTGCGGTTCAAGTCAGTAAGGGAAAGCTGCTCGACGTCATGCTGGATACTCTGATGGAGACTGGTCTTTCGCCTGAACGGCTGGAGTTGGAAATTACGGAGACGGCTCTTCTTGAGAACGCGACGGCGCATCTGGGGACGATACGGCAGCTGAAGAATCTCGGCATCTCCATAGCGCTCGATGATTTTGGCACTGGTTATTCAACGGCGAGTTATTTGACCAATTTCCCGTTCGACAGGATCAAGATCGACAAATCCTTCGCACAAGGCGCTCCCAATCGCCGCGATTGCGCAGCGGTAGTGTCCTCGGTGCTTGCGCTGGCCCGTGGTCTTGGCATCGCTACGACGGCCGAGGGTGTCGAGACCGAAGAGCAATTTGAATATCTGCAGGCTGCAGGCGTGGACCTCGTCCAGGGCTTTCTGTTCGGTCGGCCCGTCCCGCTCTCCGAATTCGACCTCGATGCCGCAGTTTCATTTGGAAATGGTGCTGCTGACGGCGAGTTGTGCGGAGAGGTCATCACCGCAGGGAGATGACCGCCGCCGCCACCGGTGGCCTCCCCCAAACGCAAATCGGCCACCCTGAGGCGGCCGATCGCAGTCCTGAAAATCTGAGCTATCCGCGGCTTAGTAACCGTAGCTTGAGCCGAAGCTGAAGCCGCGATTGCAGGTCGAGCAGCCCTGCTGCACCGGTGCGTAATAGACCTGCGCCGGAGCGACCATCTGGACACGCTGCTGCGTGGCGTATTGCGCCGGAATGCGCTCGTAATCGACGCGCGCAGGCGCGACCATCACGGTCTTCGGCACCATCACCGTCTCGTACTGCGCTGGCGTGCGGCGCGCGACGGTGCGACCGGGAGCGACCATCACCGTCTCTTCGACCGTGCGATACTGCGGCGGCACCACCTGCTGCTGATAGCAGGTCTGGCACGGCGGCGGTGTGTAGCAGTTATAGCAACCTGCCGAGGCAACACCGGGCATCGCCATTCCGGCGACAGTGGCGAACATCGCAGCAGCAATCAATTTCTTCATGATGAGACCCCGTGGCGAGCTTGTTTGAAATGAGTTCGTATCGCTCTGATGGGCGACACTCAGCCAAGCACCACCACCGGTCAACGCGGTCCTGATATTTACCTTGATGAACGTGCTTAAGATTTGATGACGGCAACATATGAGGATGCCAAGGCAGACACAGCTGCACTGCGCCTGGATTCACCGCAGAGCCCGACGTGAGATCAATCGGCCTCAGCAGCCAACCTAATAACCGTCGCGGGGCAGCCCGAAGAGTTGCTCGAACACACTCGGTTGGCGAACCACCCATTGGCCCGGTTCGCCCGTTCTCAGATCCCGCACATAACGCGGCGGCGCTTCCACATAGTAAAGCGGCGGCGGCGCGCGAATGCCGGTATCCATCGTGATGGGATAGCGCGCGGTGCCGGCGCGATAGCGCGCATCACGGTAGTCAGAGGCAAGTACCGGCGTCGCCAGCGTCGCTGCACCCAGCACGATTATCAAAATACGCACGGCACACCTCACGCTGACGTCACTGCGGTGAGGCTATCGGGCGGAGGTTAATGAAGGATTCGTCGCATGGCAGTTCCACGCGAGCTCCTGCGCGGAACAAATTGGACTCGCGAAGCGCTGGACTGCGGCTCAGCTGGTTGGTCGAGCAGCCTCGATCGCTCACCACTGCTTGCATCTGGATTCTGCTCGCGGCGCATCTACCGAGCGTAAGCAATCGCCAAGCTGAAGAAGGACCACTGCAGAGGCTGCACCTCCAGCATCGCCGCGGCAAAGGCGATCCAGGCCGACATTGCCGACCAGTTCTCGCGCGTCGGAATTTTGGCAACCGAATAGACCTTGCCCATGTGCCGGTCGATGCGTCCCACCCGGCGAGGCTGGCAAACCCTTCGAGAAGAAACTTGCAAATGCCCCGTTCAACCGCGTAGACCAAGAGAACAAACCAAAAACACCTACAGACGCGATTCCTTCCGCCAATGGCCAAGAACCTCCTCTCCTTCGTCTGCCAGAATTGCGGTGCCGCCTATAACAAGTGGCAGGGCAAGTGCGACGCCTGCGGCGAGTGGAATTCGCTGGCCGAGGAGGACACCACCGGCGTCACCACGATTCCGGTCAGCGCGCGCTCCAAGCGCAAGGGGCGCACCTTCAATCTCGAAAGCCTGACCGGCCAGAGCAACGATGCGCCGCGCATTGCCTCGGGGATGGGCGAGCTCGACCGCGTCACGGGCGGCGGTTTCGTGCGCGGCTCGGTGCTCTTGATCGGCGGCGATCCCGGTATCGGTAAATCGACCTTGCTGACGCAGGCCACCAGCCTGATGGCGCGGGCCGGCCATCGCGTGGTTTACATCTCCGGCGAAGAAGCCGTGGCACAGGTGCGGCTGCGCGCGTCGCGGTTGGGCCTTGCAGACGCCTCGGTGCAGCTCGCGTCCGAGACCTCGGTCGAAGATATCATCGCCACGCTGTCCGAAGGCACGGTGCCGCGGCTGATCGTGATCGACTCGATCCAGACCATGTGGACCGACACCGTGGAATCCGCGCCGGGCACAGTGACTCAGGTCCGCGCCTCGGCGCAGGCGCTCATTCGCTTCGCCAAGAAATCCGGGGCCACTATCATCCTGGTCGGCCATGTCACCAAGGACGGCCAGATCGCCGGGCCCCGTGTGGTCGAGCATATGGTCGATGCCGTGATGTCCTTCGAGGGCGAAGGCTCGCAGCAGTTCCGCATCCTGCGCGCGGTGAAGAACCGCTTCGGCCCGACCGACGAGATCGGCGTATTCGAGATGACCGGGCTTGGCCTGCGCGAGGTCTCCAACCCGTCCGAGCTGTTCCTGTCCGATCGCGATCTCGGCTCGCCGGGCACCGCCGTCTTCGCCGGCATGGAGGGCACCCGCCCGGTGCTGGTGGAACTGCAGGCTCTGGTTGCGCCGACGACTTTGGGCACGCCGCGCCGCGCCGTGGTGGGTTGGGATTCCTCCCGGCTGTCCATGGTGCTGGCAGTGCTGGAGGCCCATTGCGGGGTCAAGCTGTCGGGCTACGACGTCTATTTCAATGTCGCCGGCGGATTGCGCATCAACGAGCCCGCCGCCGACATGGCCGCGGCCGCAGCGCTGGTGTCGTCGCTCTGCAATGCGCCGCTGCCCACCGACGCGGTCTATTTCGGCGAAATCTCGCTGTCCGGCGCGGTGCGCCCGGTGGCGCAGACCTCGGCGCGGCTGAAAGAGGCGGCAAAACTCGGCTTCGGCCGCGCAGTGCTGCCGGAATCGGCGCGCGGCGATCCCGGCGGCGATGCCGGACTGTCGCTGAATACCATCGGCGGCCTGACCTCGCTGGTCGCCGATATCGCTGCGCGCGGCGTCAAACCCACGCGCGACAACAGCAAAAGCACAGATGCCGAGAAAAATACCGTACCGGCGCGATTCAAGCGCCAGGACGGCTGACAGCGACGTGACCTGCGCTGCCGCGGCCGCTATAGAATGCGCGCGCGACAGACTGCGCAGATGTGCAACACGCTCCGTTAAGGCACTCTGCCGAAAGCGGAACAATGGTGTGATCTGGTATGCTCTTGCGGCCGATAGCGGTTTTCCGGCCTTGCGAGACGTGCCATATCACCGTCACCTGAAGCGGCCGCCTGTGCCGATTCGCGGTTTCTGATTCACGAGCGGACCTGACCAGCCGATGCCGATCACGATTCTCGACCTTGTCCTGCTCGGCGTCATGCTGATCTCCGGCCTGCTGGCCATGGTCCGCGGCTTCATGCGCGAGATCCTGTCGATCGCGGCCTGGGGCGCGGCGGCGCTGGTCACCCTGTTTGCTTTCCAGAAGCTGCTCCCGACCGCTAAAACTTATTTCAACAACGATACCGTCGCCAGCATCGTGGTGGTGGCCGGCGTGTTCATCGGCACGCTGATCGTGGTCTCGATCATCACCGTCCGCATCTCCGACATGATCCTGGATTCGCGCATCGGCGCGCTGGACCGCACGCTCGGCTTCCTGTTCGGCCTCGCCCGCGGCCTCCTGATCGTGGTCGTCGCCTTCCTGTTCTTCTCATGGCTGGTCCCGGACAAGCAGCGTCCGGACTGGGTCACGGGTGCCAAATCGCGCGTCGTTCTGCAGGGAACCGGCGATTGGCTGATGGCGCTCTTGCCGGATGACCCTGAAAACACCATCTTGAAGAGGTTCAAGAAAAACAAACCCGATGAGGATACGACCGACGCCGAGCCCGCAGCGCCCGGCGCCGCGGATGGCTATTCCAAACCTGCCCGCGACAGCCTGAAAAAGCTGATCGATGGCAAACCGGCGGGACGCTAGGCGTTCTTAGTTTCTCGCGACACCTGAAAGGCGCGATGGATCCGATGCAGAGCCCTTCCGACGACGCGAGCACCACCATGCGAAATCCCGATCTAGACGGCGACATGCTCCGCGAAAAATGCGGTGTATTTGGTATCTACGGCCATCCCGATGCGGCGGCGATCACCGCGCTCGGTCTCCACGCCCTCCAGCATCGGGGACAGGAAGCGGCCGGCATCGTCGCCTTCGACGGCAAGCGCTTCCATTCCGAACGTCGCCTCGGCCTCGTCGGCGACACCTTCTCCCGCCGCGAAGTGATCGAGCGCCTGCCCGGCACCGCCGCCGTCGGCCACACCCGCTACTCCACCACGGGCGAAACCATTCTCCGCAACGTCCAGCCGCTGTTCGCCGAACTCAATGCCGGCGGTTTTGCAGTGGCCCATAACGGCAACCTCACCAACGGTCTGACCCTGCGCCGCGAGCTCGTGAAGAACGGCGCGATGATGCAGTCGACCACCGACACCGAGGTCATTCTGCACCTCGTCGCGCATTCCAAGCGCAACCGTTTCATCGACCGCTATATTGAAGCACTCCGCGCCATCGAAGGCGCCTATGCGCTGGTGTCGTTGACCAACAAGAAGCTGGTCGGCGCCCGTGATCCGCTCGGCATCCGCCCGCTGGTGCTGGGTGAACTTGACGGCTCGCCGATCCTCGCATCCGAGACCTGCGCGCTCGATATCATCGGCGCCAAGTACATCCGCGACATCGAGCCTGGCGAAGTCATCGTGTTCGACGAGAACGGCGCGCAGAGCCACAAGCCGTTCGCGCCGCAAGCGCCGCGCCCCTGCATCTTCGAATATATCTATTTCGCACGTCCGGACTCGATCGTCGGCGGACGTTCGGTCTACGACACCCGCAAGGCGATGGGCGAACAGCTCGCCCGCGAGACCCATGTGGAAGCCGACGTGATCGTGCCGGTGCCGGACTCCGGCGTGCCTGCCGCGATCGGCTACTCCCGCGCTTCGGGCGTGCCGTTCGAACTCGGCATCATCCGTAATCACTATGTCGGCCGCACCTTCATCCAGCCGACCCAGAGCGTGCGCGAACTCGGCGTGCGCATGAAACATTCGGCCAACCGCGCCGCCATCGAAGGCAAGCGCATTGTGCTGATCGACGACAGTCTGGTGCGCGGCACCACGTCGAAGAAGATCGTCAAGATGATGCGCGACGCCGGCGCCAGGGAAGTCCATTTCCGCATCGCCTCGCCGCCGATCACCCATCCCGACTATTATGGCATCGACACGCCGGACCGCGCCGGTCTCCTCGCCGCCACGCACACGCTGGAAGAAATGCGCGACCTGATCGGCGCGGACTCGCTGGCCTTCGTTTCCGTCGACGGCATCTACCGCGCCATGGGCGAACCCGGCCGAGATCCCGCCCATCCGAAATTCGCCGACCACTGCTTCACCGGCGACTATCCGACCCCGCTCACCGACATGAGCGAAATCGATGCCCCGCGGCAGCTCTCGCTGCTGGCCGAGGCGAGCTGATCGCAGTCTTATCGGGTGTCATCCCCGCGAAAGCGGGGAGGTGGATTCACACTCGAAGTGCAACAGCTGTCGAGCAAAGAGCTCGGCGGGGGTATGCCAGTCAAGGCACTTTCGGGGTGTGCTGTTGTAAGCCAGCACGGCATCGGCAAGATCCTGGGAGGTGAGCGTAGCTAGATCTGTCTTGCGCGGAATCCGGCGGCGCATGCGACCGATGGCATTCTCGACGCCACCTTTCTGCCAAGGGGCGTAGGGATCGCAGAAAAACGTCTGGATACCGAGGGCGTAGGGATCGCAGAAAAACGTCTGGATACCGA